>CANMVX010000008.1 GCA_947501115.1 Haliscomenobacteraceae bacterium | reverse complement strand
AAGATTAATGTTAAAAATTTTGAAGAGGAAGCTAAACTCTGGGATAACTACAGCACGGATTACAAACCATTGGTAGAATTTGCCAAAACAAAAAAAATATCTTTTAAGGCGACCAATGTGCCCCGACGATATGCTAATCTGGTTTTCAGAACTGGCTTAGAAGGACTTAATGAACTTAGTGAATTAGCAAAAGCTCAATTTTTACCTCCACTGCCTATTCCACTGGATTTAACATTACCAACCTATAAAAAAATGATAACTATGATGGGTAATCATGGTGGTAATACGTCTGATAATATGGTGAAAGCGCAGGCCATCAAGGATGCCACCATGGGTTACTCCATTTCTACCTCCTTAAAACCAAATCACCTATTTATTCATTTTAATGGAGCATATCATTCTGACGAAAAGGAAGGTATTCTATGGTACCTGAATAAATATAAACCTAATCTGAAAATTTTAACCATAAGTACGGTGGAACAAGACAAAATTGATGTTTTAGATCCCGAAAATTTTAATAAAGCAGATTTCATTCTGGTTGTTCCAGAAAAAATGACTAAAACGTATTGATTTGGAAAAATTTACCCTTTTTATTTTCTTGGTTATATTCACTTCTTGCGGAAACACACAATATCCTCAAGGTAAAATTCTTTATGAAAATTTCTGTGTGAGTTGTCACATGCCAGATGGTAAAGGATTAAAATCACTTATTCCAACCTTAGTCAAAGCTGATTACCTGCTTGAAAATCCTTTAAAGACTGCCTGCATCATTCGATATGGGCTAAAAGACACCATAATGGTAAATGGGAATCAATACACTCAAGAGATGGCAGCCATTACTGTTTTATCAGATTTTGAAATAGCTAATATTATGAATTATATTCATTCATCGTGGGGTAATGACATGCCGTTTGTTACCTTAGCTCAAGTAAAAGAAGCATTGGACAGTTGTACTATTGAGTAATGTTCAAAAAATTATATTGAATTACAGATTTACTCGTTATTTTTGATAAATAATCTGATGTTAGATCGGAAAACATACTACTATGAAAATTAAATTTGCCATTAAATGGTTTTTTATTGGATTGCTTTGTAGCTACATGGCAAATATAAATGGACAATCCAACGTTGGAAACCAAAATATACCCTTAATTAAGGGAGCGGACACTATTTTTGTATGTGATACTGATCTTCAGGTAAATTTACAGTCCATCCCCGCCGTTTACTACAAATGGTCTCCATCCAACTTATTTAATGATGCCACAGCGGCGAACCCAATAGTCCGTCCAGTACAATCTGGATGGGTATATTTAACTGCCTTAGTAAATGGAACAGTATTAAAAGATTCCACATATTTATCTATCGTTAAACCCATTTTAACTAAAGGAACTTTCAACGTCGCTCCCATTTGTGCTGGAATGCCTCTTTTATTGCCCATTCAATCTAATGCGGGAAACCAGGGAATTTCGTGGGATAATGATATGAGGACCGATCTTTTGGCCAACGGAAGCGCAATTATCTATCCTAATACATCAGGCATTGCCATAGTAAGCCAACAAATTGGCAAATGTACTTCTGAAGTTACCTTCAATTATTCGGTAAAAGAAACGCGGGTAAATATAATCTCTGAAAAAGACACCATAGAAATTTGTAAAGGAACTAAACTAACTTTAAAAGCAGGAACAAATACAGGCGTAACAAGTAGTGTTAGCTGGCTACCTAATGACAAGTTTATTGATAATGCCAAAGGGGGTACCGTAAAAGTAGATCCGATAGTTTCGACCACCTACATAGCTACCTTTATCCAGGACGGTTGCACAGTGAAAGATTCAGTAAGAATCAGGGTAGATTCACTACCCTCAAAATTAATTATCTCCAAAGACGAAAATAAGGAGCAATACTGCCAGGGAACCATAGTGAAATTAACTTCACCTGTCTATAATCCAGCAGAATACCCGGATATCAAACATAAATGGTTTCCCTATAAAGGGTTTGAATCACCTGATTCCCTTTACAACTTAGTAATTACAACCATTGATAGTATTATTATATTTAGGGCTACCTCAAATCATGCCTGCAGAGATACCCAACCAGCTATTGTACCAGTGATAAAACCAAAAAATCTTACTCTTACGCCAAAAGATACCACCATTTGTATTGGCGAAAAAGTTACTTTGAATTTATCTTTTGAAGGTCTCGGCGAGATAACATGGGAACCTGAAGACGTTGTATCATGTAAGGGATGTAAAAATCCTACGCTATTTTTAACACAATCGAAAGAAGTTAAGGCGACAGTAAAAGAAAAGGACTGTCCGACAACCATAACGGCAAAAATTAATGTCATACCAGCTCCATCCATTGGTTTTAATACTAAAACAACCATTTGTAGAGGTGAAGAGATACAGCTTTTGGTGTCTAATGACCCATTGGTAACCTATACCTGGAGTTCCTCCACTGATCCAACATTCACCTCAGTAAATCCATTGATTAAAGTAAAACCTGCCGTAAATACTATTTACACTGTAAAGGCACAACCGGGAAGATGTACCCCAACGTCAGCATCTATAACAATTACCGTCATTCAACCATCTACAGTAAGTATCCCGGCGAATCTGACCATTTGTCCCGGGCTTCCTGTAAATCTGGAAGCGACGGGTAATGCAGTACTTGGTGTAGATCAACAATATAAGTGGTCATATAACAATCAAACCGTTTTAGGACCTAAACTTTCTTTGCAAGGACTCACTACTACCACTACATTTACAATGGATTATACCTATGGTCCAAATTGTGGGTCGGATAGAAAATCTGTCACGGTTACTGTAGCTGCCCTACCAAGACTTTCAAATTTTAAAATTGAACCCGTTGAAGCGAACACTTCCGGCGTCCCATTGGGCGAAAAGGTTACCATACTTGCCAATCTAACGCCATTAAATCTTCCAGGTATAACCTATACATGGAAGGCAAATGGTAAAGATATTCCAGGTTCCACCCCATTATTAGAACATGTTCCTACGGAAAATCCTACTACTTACACGCTCATTATTAAAAATGCCACGGGTTGTGAATTAACGTTTAGTTCACCCCCGATACCCGTTTTAGCTCCTGTATTTGATATCCCTAATGCATTCACACCAGACGGCGACGGAGTAAACGATTTCTTTAATGTAGTGTTCAGAGGGAAAATAGAAATTACTAAGTTTAACGTATTTAACCGATGGGGACAGACCGTGTATAAGAACGAAACGCCAACTACTGGCTGGGATGGCAAGTTTAATGGCACTGATGCACCTAGTGATATTTATGTTTACTACATAATCATTAAATTTCCTGACGGTAAGGAGTTCATTAAAAAAGGAGATTTGACCTTATTCAGATAGTTTGATCCTAAACGTGTCTAAAATATCGTTCTTTAAAACTAATAGTTTCTCTTTTTGATCTTCCCCAAGCTTTAAAAATCGATTATGTCCTGTTTTGATGGCTTGTTTTTCTCGAAAGTAAAGAGAAAAATAAGCCATTAATCCTAGAGAGAGGGCTATGGGTATGACCAAAACAGACGTATAAACTGAAAGAATAAAAGTAATAATCAGGTATAGTAAAGACACACCAAAAGCTGCACCAAATCGAACAGGAGATTTGAACGACAAGTGTTTTATTTTATTTTTGACTATCCAATCTGCAAAATAAGTCATTGGAAAAACAAAAATAGCTCCAATAAAAGAGGTCAGATGAAAAATGGGGAAAAAGCTAACCCAGGAAGATCTGATATCGAGAGAAATAACTTTATCGCTAAGATTATATTTTTCTAATAAATCAAGATAAGCCCTAACTTTAAGTTTTGTGTTATCTTTTAAGCTTTGGCTTGCTTCCTCATTCCAAAATTGAGCCACTTTCCTTTCCATCTTTAATAGCGATGTATCAAATTGATACACCTTAAAAAATGAATAATTACGGGTATTTCGTGCCATAGTCAGACAGGTTTCAATCAGTTCATCATCCTCCACTTTATCGATGATAACCATATATTCTTTTAATCGACTTTCTACATCTAAAAGTAATCTTAGGTGATCTGGAGATTTCCCATCACCAAAATAATTCCTAACCGACAGAGGCTCACCAATGTGAAGAACTGCAGTGGTTCGAAAAGATAATGCATCGGCATAACTTACGCCAACAGGAACAATATATAAATCGTCTAAATGGGGAAAATGAGTTAAAGTGCCGAAAGCTATTCTTGCCACTCCCCTTTGTAAAGGCCTTAATCTTTTCTCGTGCTCCGTTCTTCCTTCAGGAAATAAAGCCACTAATTCATTCTTTGAAATGTATTCATAACAGCGAAAAAAAGTATCATAATTGTTCTTTAGAGAGCCAAAACCCGACTCCTTTTGCCTAAAAACAGGAATCATCTTAGCCTGATTCAAAAGAAAGCGATAGAATGCCTTATTAAAATGATCGCCTCTAGCCAGGAAATGTATCGGCTTATTGATATTTGCCGCCATAATTACGGGTTCCAGAAAAGCCGTTGGATGGTTCATTGCTATGAGATAGGGCTTATTATGTGGCAAATTTTTTAATCCGGATAAAAAAATATTCCGGAAATAAACTTTGATAGCCAATTGAACCAAAGGTTTTAGAAAAAAGTAGAGCATAAAATTCAGCCTGTTATTAAGATTGTTTACCTTCATTAATCATATATAAAGGTACTTTTAAATTTTTATGGCAGAAAATAAAAAACTGATTTGTATTGGAGGTCCTACTGCTTCGGGTAAAACGGCCCTGGCAATACAACTTGCTGAAAAATATCATACAGAAATTCTTTCTGTGGATAGCAGGCAATTTTATATGGAGATGAACATCGGGACGGCCAAACCCACCCAAGAGGAACAAGACAGGGTTCCTCACCATTTTATTAATCATATTTCCATACAAGATCCTTATGATATTGGCTTGTTTGAAAAAGAAAGTATGACTTTACTGGAGGACAGATTTAAACATCACGACATTTTAATTGCCGTAGGAGGAAGTGGCTTGTATTTCAAGGCCATGCTTGAGGGTATCGATACATTTCCCCCTGTAAGTCCTGACATAATTGTTCAGCTACAAAAAGAATATCTTGAAAAAGGTATAGATTATTTAAAAAGGCAACTGCAACAAGTTGACCCAAATTATTTCCAGGTAGTAGATCAACATAATCCGGTACGCCTTATCAGAGCTATCAGTATTTTTCGAGAAACAGGATTACCATTTTCATCCTTCAGGACAGGAAAAAAAGTGGACAGGTTTTTTGAATCTCATTGCTTTTATTTATCTCCCCCGAGAGCCACACTCTATGAAAGAATAAATGATAGAGTAGATAAAATGGTTCAAGACGGATTGATAGACGAAGTTCGTTCTCTTCAAGAATACAAGGAATTAAAAGCTTTACAAACCGTAGGTTACACGGAAATTTTCAAATATTTTACCAATGAGTATGAAATTAAAGAAGCCATTTTGAAAATAAAACAGCATACCAGACAATATGCAAAGAGACAATTAACCTGGTTTAATAATGCAGAAAATTGGACAAAATGGGAGGATGCAAACACGATTTTATTCTGAACAATTTTTTATTTACTTAATTTTATTCTACAAAATTAAAATTTTCAATTTTTTTTAGTTAATATTGAACAATAGAAGGAAATTTTTGTCTAACCCTAAAACATTTTCGAAATGAAATTTTACGATTTCGTCATAGCGGGTGCGGGATGTTCTGGGTTAAGTCTGGCGACATCGTTAGCGAAAGCAAATACTAAACACTCTATCTTATTGATAGACAATAATATACATACGAATCAGGATAAAACCTGGTGCTTTTGGGATCTACCCAATTCCTTAGCTTTACCGTTTCCTACCACTGTTTGGCAAAATCTTTCCTTTTATTCAGATAATTATGAAAAGAAGGAAAAAATTCTTCCTTTTAATTACGTCTGTGTAAAATCTGGTGATTTTTACAAATACAGTTACGAAGTGTTAAAAAAAGCGAAAAATATAGACATAGTCGAAGAAAATATTGAACGAATATATGGGCTTGACAAAGGTGCTTGTTTAGAGACAAAAACACAAAAATTTCATTGCCATTATTTGTTTAACTCAACCTCAATAAGTCCTGGTCATTCCAAAAGTCATTCCTCCTATTCTGCTTTAAAACAACATTTTCAGGGATGGTTAGTAAAAACTGAAAAACCTGTATTCGAAAAAAATACGGCTACATTCATGGATTTCAGAACTGAGCAGCATCAGGAAGTGAGATTCTTTTATGTTTTACCCTATTCTGAAAATGAGGCGCTCATTGAATATACTATTTTTTCAAAGCAATTATTGGCTGATAAAGCCTATGACGAACAAATTGAAAAGTATATTCAGGAAACATTACAGATTGAAAATTTCACCATTATAGAAAAGGAAAAGGGTATTATTCCAATGGAATTTATCCACCTAGATACTACCCATACTAATATAATTCCGATAGGAATTGTGGGTGGCGCTTTAAAACCAAGTACTGGATTTGCATTTTCCCTTATCCAAAAACAAGTGAACCAGATAATCAAATCCATACTTTCAGATAATCTAGCTTTATATAAATATAAGATTCAAAACAGGTTTTCTTTTTACGATACCATTTTGCTTCATTTGCTTCAAAAAAAGGAAATTAATAAGTCAGCTATTTTCATTTCTTTATTTAAGGGTAACAACATTGGATCCATACTTACTTTTTTATCGGAAAAGACGGGCATTTTTGGTGAAATAAAAATATTCTCAACCTTACCTATAAAGGTATTTATTGGTGCATTGATTGAAATCTACTGGCCGCTAAGGATTAAGGATAAATCGTATTCTCCTATTTATCAAACCATAAGGTAATCATGCGAAATCCAGTCATTCAATTAATGGTTCAATTAATTACCTTGATTATAATCATGGTGAGCTTCAGTAAAAATGAATGGCTTGTTTCAAGTTCTCTTGTAATAGCTTTACTATTAATTGTGTTGATAGGCATTCCTCATGGGGCAAACGATCATTTACTTTTTTTCAACTTAATCAATAAAAGGATGGATGATGCGAACAATAAGAGTACTTTATTTTTCGCATCATACATAGGATTAATTTTATTATATGTCGGTTGTTGGTATTTATTTCCGACTTTTTCACTTGGATTATTCATTTTGATATCCATTTATCACTTTGGCCAATCAAATTTGTATATATCCCCCATTGAATCAAAATTTGTTAAGTTAATTTCCATTTTCTTGTCCGGGAGTTTTGTTTTATTAACCCCTATTTTTGCTCATATTGAAACAGCATTACCCGTCATACAAACGATCTCGAAAAACCCTTATTTTCTTACAATATCTGAGGAATTAGGAAACACACTAGCTATTTCGGTTGGAGTTTTGATGATTATACATTGGGTAATCCTTATGTTAAGCACGCAAATAAATTTTAAAAACGGATTACATGAAATAATGAATGTCTTCCTTTTATTTGGACTTTTTTATTTTAGTCCATTATGGATAGGCTTCGCGATTTATTTTACTTTATGGCACGCAATACCTTCTATTGAAGACCAGATAAACTTTTTCAAAACCACCAGGGAAAATTATAACTTAGGAAAATATGTACGTGAAATATTTCCGTTCTCATTGATTGCCCTGTCAGGACTTCTTTTAGCTTTTCAATTTTCAGGAGATTACATTTCTGTGAACCAAGGGCTTGCTCTTTTGTTTAGTTTTATAGCAGTAATAACCTTACCGCACATGATAATGATGGATTTATTATATCTTCGTATAGGAGAAAAAAAAACTTTTGACACTAACAACGTAATTTTTTAACAACTTAAATAAATTTTGCTATGGATGCATTACAAAACTTTTCAAACCTGTTTCTTGCAACCTTAAAAGAAGGTGATTATGTAGGCTTTACATTTTTCATTGGCTCAATGGCGATGTTAGCTTCAACCGTATTCTTTTTTGTTCAAATGACCAATGTATCAGGAAAATGGAAAGATTCATTATTGATTTCTGGTATGATTACGGGAATTGCAGCAGTACATTATTTCTACATGCGCTCATTTTGGGCTGAAAATGGTACTTCTCCTACTTCTTTCCGTTACATCGACTGGATTTTAACTGTACCATTAATGTGTGTTGAGTTCTATTTGATCTTAAAGGCATTCGGTGCTACTGTTTCTTTGCTATGGAAAATGATTGCCTATTCACTATTAATGTTAATAGCTGGATATTTAGGTGAAACAGTTTACCGTGAGCAGTCTGTACTATGGGGTTTCATTTCAACTATCGGATACGTAGGTATTCTTTATGAGGTATGGTTAGGATCAGCTAAGAAATTGGCTGGAAATTCAAATGACCCTGCATTACAAGGTGCATTCAAAACATTAGGTTGGTTCGTATTAGTTGGTTGGGCAATCTATCCAATTGGTTACATGGCCATTCCTGGTGGTTGGTTAGACGGTGTTTTACCTTTGGAGTCATTAGACATTATCTATAACATTGGTGATGCTGTAAACAAAATTGGATTTGGATTAGTCATTTATTCTTTGGCTGTATCTAAATAAGAAAATCTCCCTTTCATTGAGGAATACACTGTTCAAGTGTATTCCTCTTTTATTTTTTAGACATAATGTGAAAGGGGCATTTATTCAATGACTCTTCATTTACTTTTTTCCAGACAGGAATATTATAATAAAAATTTGGGCTTATTACTTTATTTTCAAATGAAGTATGAAAAACCTTCATCGTTGATCCGGCGTTAGGTGGGACAATCCAGCTCCAGTCAGCCATAACTTCTCTTCCCAACTTCTTTTCTTGCTGAATAAACTTCATAAACTGATCGGATGATTCATGATGATCAGAAATTGATACACCCTCTTTGTCAAAAGAGGTTTTTACGGCATAATTCAATTCTATTAAGGCCCGGTCTTTCCAAAACATATCCTTGCCAGATATATTCAAGCCAATAGCCTCAGCTACTTTAGGTAATTGGTTAAACCTATCTTCATCCCCAAAGTTTCGGGAACCAATTTCAGTCACCATATACCAACCATTAAAAGGAGCTGAAGGGAAGTGAATACCACCCATTTCGAGCACCATATCAGAAATAACAGGCAGTGCGTTCCATTTTAAGTTTAAATCATTGAAACTTTCATATTCAGGATGCTGAATGACCACTTCTTTAACTAAATGAACTGGTAATTCGAAAAAAAGAGGTTTTTTATCCTCAAATTGAAAAACGACAGGTAAAACATCAAATGCGGTACCTTTTCCTTTCCAGCCCAAAGAAAGACAAACATCAGTAAAATCCAATTGAGCTGGATCTCCTATTATTTGCCCATTTTTTTTATAAGCAGCATACCTTATTAATTGACTGTTCCAAAACCTCAATGGAGCCATTCCTTTAGGTGTCTCCGGTGGAAAAATGGTTATAAATGGTTTTATTTTTCCATTACCCGTAGCAAATTCCAGGTGTTTAAAAACGGCCGTTTTAACTTCCTCCAAAGTACTGATTGATCTGCCATCAACTACTTTCAGAGATTTCCAAAAAAGTCTTCCAATGCACCGATTACTATTTCTCCAGGCAGCACAAGCACCAAAGGTCAATTCATCTAAGGTAAGTTTGTACGTCCCCGACAACTCAATTTCTTTATATACGTCTGAAAGTCTTTTATTAAGATTTATACGGCGGGTTTCTGTATAAAATTGAGTCAAAAATTCAGTGGCATTTTTGTGTAACAAGTTCACCAATAATGAAATTTAAGCTGTTTATAATGAAATTTACCTTACAACAAAGTAAATAGTTTATATGTTTATTAGCAAATTTAAAATTCACTATTAAATAATTGAATAACTTACATTCTCAAATTAATTCACTTTACTATGATATGGAAACAGCCAACCAATGAAATAGCCATCAACGAAATGGGTAAGAACACTTTAATGGAAACTTTAGGAATTCAGGTAATAGAAGTTGGCCCAGATTTCATAAAGGCAACCATGCCAGTGGATCATAGAACGGTTCAACCTTTTAGAATTCTTCATGGAGGAGCCAGTGTTGCCCTGGCAGAATCACTGGGTAGTTTTGCCGGAACACTTTGTCTCGAAAATTTAAGCACCCATACTATAGTTGGCGTGGAGATAAATGCAAATCATTTAAAAGCAGTAAAAGAAGGCGAACCGCCTGTTGTTGGGACGGTAAAACCAATAAGGATCGGTAAAACCATCCAAGTTTGGCAAATAGACATTTGTAATGCAAAAAACCAATTAACTTGTACATCAAGAATAACTTTAGCCGTTATTCCTTTAAAATAATTTTATGAAAAAATGGTTGTTTTTTATCCTTTCCTTCCCAACTGTCCTCCTATCTCAGGATGTAGTAAAGTATCAAAATAATTATGGTTCCACTGATATCAATTTAAAACGTTTGAGCCAAACAGATGAATATACTCAATATAACGACATTTGGGGTTTTGTTGGAAAGGACGGTATCGAATACGCTATTTTGGGTACTACCACAGGAACAGCCATTTATTCATTAAAAGATCCAAAAAATCCAAAAAGAGATACTTTCATACCTGGTAATACCTCCATTTGGAGAGATATGAAGTCATTTAAAAACCATGTTTACGTTACAGCTGATCAAGGAAACCAAGGGCTGCTTATTATTAATATGACAGAAGCTCCCTCTAAAATAACGTTTAAATATAGCCGTTTACCCGCTCCAACTACTGTTAATCCTGGAAATGTGGGGAATTGTCATAACCTGTGGATTGATGAAAAGGGCTTCATGTACTTATCAGGATGTTCCCCACAATCGGGAGGCGTTTTAATATATGATTTAAATGCAAATCCTGACGAACCTACCTTCGTTGGTGCCGCGGACGCTATTTACAGCCATGACAATTATGTACGTAATGATACCTTGTATAGCGCTGAAATATATGCAGGCAATTTTTCAGTGTATCATATAAAAGATAAAAAAAATATTATCAAATTAGCTTCTCAACCTACCACTACCCGATTCACACACAACGTCTGGCTATCGGATGATCATAAATACTTGTTTACAACCGACGAAAAGCCACAGGGTAAAGTCGATGCTTACTCTGTAGGAAATCCTTCCGATATAAAATTATTACATAGTTTTCGTCCCCCCGTTTTACTAAACCAAAACTCTCTACCCCACAACACTCATTTTATTAAAAATGCTAAAGGTAGATTTATTGTAACCTCCTGGTATGATGAAGGGGTTTCTGTAGCAGATGTTTCTGACCCTTCCAATATGGTGGAAGTAGGCATTGGTAGAACCACAAAAGGCGGGAACGGCTGCTGGGGCGCTTATCCATTCCTCCCGTCTGGTCTCATTCTTGCCAGTGATATGGATAATGGTCTTTTTATTTATGAACCCAATTACACCCGGGCAGCTCGTTTTGAGGGTATGGTACTTGATTCAGTCACGAAAACACCCGTAAATGGAGCTAAGATTTCCATAGAAGGATTAATAAATAGAGAAATTCTGTCCGACGGCTTTGGACGCTTTAAAACGGGAACCCCGGAAACAGGCAATATAAATATTGTAGTAAGTAAAAATGGCTTTGAAACAAAAAGGATATCAAAGCTACTTTCAAATTCATTTTCTTTAAAAAATGATACTATTTATTTATCACAAATGGTTACCTCAAACCTAGGTGGAAGAATCATTTCCAATGAATCTGGTTTACCCGTTTCAAATGCTGAAGTAGGGCTATTCAAGGAGGGTAATTTATCGATAAATACAAAAACATTAGAAAACGGATCATTTTTACTGCCAAATATCATTCCTTCATCCTATCAATTTTCAGCAGGTAAATGGGGTTATAAACCTTTGATTTTTAAAAATATTACGCTGCCTTCCAACCAAAGTATTAGTGAAAAACTGTTGAATGGTTATACAGATAATTTCAATTTTGACCTTGGCTGGACGGTAACAAATACAGCAACAGTTGGTAAGTGGGAAAGAGGTACTCCCGTGGGCACCAAGTATAATAATTTGACTTCAGCACCATTTAATGATAGTCCAAATGATGAAGGCAACACTGCTTTTGTAACTGGAAATATAGGCGGTGACCCGGGAGTTGGGGACATTGACAATGGCATAACGCAATTGCATTCACCTGCAATGACCTTTGCTGCTAATGTACAACTACATTTAAATGTGGATATATGGTTCTTTAATTCAGGTGGTAATTCAACACCAAATGATACCTTATTTATTTATGCTACTAATGGCTTAGGTGATTCCATCTTACTTCATAAACAATATGAAAATACCACAAACTGGAAAACACTTATCATTAATGATATTCAAAAAAGAATAAAAATTGGAACTAAAAACAACTTCCATTTTATTGTTGGCGATTTGGCTGCAAGTGCCCATTTGGTAGAAGCCGGAGTTGATAACTTTAGCGTAGAACAATCCATTCAGACTAGCCTCCAAACTATTTTAAAACATAAAGCTTTTCGTATTTATCCTAACCCGGGAAAATTAGAAGCGATGGTACAATTTGACGAAAAAGAACAAAATAGGACTGGAACCATTGCTCTTTACAATCAAAATGGTCAATTACAAGAACAAATTAAGGTTGTGGGTCAGGAAAACATCAGGCTTGGTAGAGACGTTGTACCTGGTTTATATATCATATTATGGCAGAATGAAAAAGGATATGCTCAAATAGAAAAATGGATTAAAATGGAGTAATCATAAGCCAAATGTTAGTATGGTTTTATTGAAATGATTTCCAGGCAGAAAAGTTAACAAACAAATTCAGCCGATAAATTCCCCAGGGATTTTTTAAAATCTTTCTTTTGAACCATCAAGGTTCCAAATCTTACCATCTAGTTCAAACTCCATAAAAATTTGTTTTGCTTCTTCAACTGTCCATTTAGACCATGCTGGATTTAAATGCTCTCTATACCATTTTTTTGAAAATGTCCAAATTTTTTCAACAGGCTGAATGTCACCTTGAGGAATATAATGACGCAAAGCCCAGCTTTCAATTTGTTCTACATTTTCAAAAATAAGCATATTACTACAAGTATAAATAACATTATCCCAGGCATTTTTCATGGGTATTGGAAAATGAATGAAGTAATTTTTTTCCTGAATCTCACCGTTTATAATATTAATTTCTATTTGTTTTGTCTCAGCACCAATGGTCGTAGTTATTTTGACATTTTCTTTAAGTAATGCAGCAATTCCTAAAGAACACCAGGCACAATTTCCCCACCATTGACCTTTATCAGATTGCACATAAAAATTTGTTGGTGCTAAGGAAAATGGATGTATAACCCAAATTTTTGGTTCATTTGGGTGCAATACTACACCGTGATAACGCTGAAGTTCATGTAATGCATTGATAACTTGTTCTTCATCGGTTTTAAATATATCTGAAAGAGTTTTAACAGATGATGCAAAACCATTATCAATAATTCCCCTTATTATTTGGTAATGAAGAATAGCCTTTGAAATCATAATAATTCATTGGGTTAAAACGTGATATTTAATCAGCTTTAAAATTAAAATTCCATTTTGAAAAAAGAAAATGAAAACCGGCACTACTCATTTACAGAGGCTGAATTATTAATATCCCCAGCTTTTACTCCAATAAAATCTTTATCAAGAATGGGGGATTGAAGATTTTGGACCATAAAGGCGTTTAAGTTGAGCCCTAAAAGAGGGGCAGCAATATTCATAAAACCATTCTCAAATGGAACAAATTGCCAGATTGGCACTTTTTCAAAACTGGTGGTTAATCCTAACAGTGCACGCTTTAATAAAATAAGATCTGAGGTAGAAATACTCCCTGAATTATTTACATCGGCTGCCAGCATTTTAAATGGACTTTTTAATATCTCTCTATTGAGAATATGCTTCTGAACCTGCAATAAGTCAAAAGTGGACAAGCCATTTAATATTGAACTTGATTTGGCAAAATCAAGAATATAATTTTTACCCGTTGATAGACCAGAAAAAGAGTAATTACCTTGAGCATCAGAAACAGTAGAGACAGAAAAACCATTATCCCCAATCAACAGTACTTTTGTGTTTGGGATTGGCGTATTGGTTTCTGTATATATAACGCCAGCAACCTTTCCATTTTCTACCATAGGGTTATCTAATCCAAAGATTTGTATGGAATCAGATAAAATAGGGTCCAGCCAATCTTTTAAACGAGTGGACGGTGTTCCTCCCCCTTCCCATGACAAGGAGAAACGTGAAAAATAACCACTTGACACAGTACAATTTGCTGATCCACCATGTAATAGACCCGTAAGTTGATTTGATTCATTGAGTAAGGCGCAACCGGAAGAACCAACTTCAAAAGAACCGAAGGTATATTGAACTAAAAAATGATGATTTGCAGGCGATATTCTATTATTGTCCCATTTAATGGTACTGGTAAAAACAGGTGCCGGACGATTCGAAATAGATATCTTTTTGATGTCCCCTTTAGGATGATGCGCCATTTTACTCTTCTGAGGACCAATAGCAGACCTATTCCAACCTAAAAAATAAGGATTGAAAGAGGAGGGAATTGAGCCAGACAGCTCAAACAAGATAAAATCATTTTCGAGCCTAGCCGCCAATAATTTAGCTCCTTGAATATAGGAAAAAACGGGTTCGGCAGCTGGTTGATTACATGTCTGAGATTGATAATTAAAATCGAATCTCCAAAAATCATACATAGGGGTATAACCATCCTGGCAATGGAAGGCGGATAAGACAAGAGGTTTTCCATCCTTTTTAGTGTTATTCACCAAATTTCCTGTACAAAAGCCAATACCCTCTTTAACAACCACATAGATTCTACAAATACCATTTTTCTCCTTTTGAATGATATCGCCTTCCGGACAAATAATATTAGTATGACATGCTTCAGACGCACCAAAACCTAAGGTCTCACTATTTCCTTTGGAAACATTACTCCCTATCTTTTCAAAAACAGGTTTGTATCCGATATCCATCCTAAAAATGTGGATAACACTTTTAATTTTAGCTAAAGGAGGTTCGATTAGTTCTAATCTTATTTTATTAGATGAAAAAAAACCCAATAACTTTTTCTCTATTTTTCCCTCCGTCCCTATGTATCTGGAAGAAGGAAAATCATTATTTTCTATAAAAACCGACAGAACTGCCCCATCTGATAAACTAAAAGTATCTAAAAGAGCTGCTAAAGCCAAGGCAGAATTCGAAGCCTCAATGGTAAGATTCCAACGTCTGTACCCATTTTGGTCTATAGACCATTTACCACTACTTTTCAAATTCAAATCAACAAGGACAGGAACTGATACCCTATTTCCTGGCTGTAAACTATCTAATTTTTTAACTTCCACCCAATCTGGCTCGGGTAAAGGAAAATAATCAACCCTTTGATTAACCTCCACAGGATTTTGACAAAATCCCATGAAAGGTATAATCAAAAGGAAAAAAAATATAATTTTTTGACCTGAATTCATTAAAAAAATAGAAGTTAGCAGTAAATACTACTTAGGTTATAAATCTCCGTATAGGAAACCAATGACTAAAAAATTTACTTCACGCACGTCCAAACGATAATCCTTTTTAAAGCCCTTTCTAAATTTAGAGGAGGTAGCTTTCGACAATTCAGATTGATTTTCTGCCTCCTTTTGAGTGGCATTAATCATACCAGTGTTAGAATAATAGAATTTATTTTCAGTTAATGAATCATCTTGATAAATCAACTCCCTCAAATAAATAACTCTTCTGTTGTAAAGAAAAAACCATTGTTCTGTTTGTGCTTTCTGTGTTTTAATAACGACAGGAACACCTGCTAAATTGTACAAAGTCATTTCAGCGAGGCCATCGACATGCTTTACGGTGATGGGACCTTTGACCTCATAATCATTCATTTCCTTCACAATTCTCTCAACCTCTTTCTCTATCAAAGGCACAGTTTCAGGCCCAACATCTGTCATTTGAAAGACAGGAGGACTTTTTTCTGATTCATTTTCAACACTTTCATCTGATTTACAACTATAAAATGCGCTGCAAATTAAAAATAAAAGTAACTGGTTTAAATTTGTGTAAAATTTCATGGGATATAAAAATTAAAATTAAAATCGATGAGTATTGAACCAACTACTCTTTAAGGTTTGGCTCAATAAGGTATTCGTCACATTGTAAGATAAGCATACTAAAAGGTTTAATTTTTGCAGTCCTACCCTTAAAACCACCATCTGGCTGAAGAAAAATATTTTGATCATCCACAACTGTTTTCCAATCTGCGTAAGGAAAGCTAACATTTTGGTCTTTGTCTGTGCCATTGATCATAACATGGATATATTTCCAGGGTTCATTCGGCGCTTTCTCGATACTGTATTCAACTAAGCCCTCCTTCGGCTCTTTGCTAAATGTAATATATTGACGAATGTCCGCTGCATTTCCCAACCTAAAAGCTGAATGCGTTTTCCTAAGTTGAATTAACTTTTGGACATAATCTACAACCACACTATTTGAGTCTTTCCTTACCCAATCCATTTGATTAATAGCGTCAGGAGATTCATAAGAATTTTCCACTCCGTTTTTCGTCCTTAAAAATTCACAACCTGCATGCAAAAAGGAAATTCCTTGAGATGTCAGTACAATTCCTATAGCTAGCTTTTGCATAGAGGTTCTATCCTGGACTGAAATCGATGGATTAGCTATTTCCAATCTATCCCACAAGGTATGATTATCGTGACAGGACGTATAAACAACCGTTTGATTAGGTTCCACAACCCAGGGTGCTTTAGTATAATTTACCTTATCATAATTGATTTGCGGGTGAAACACTCCCCCGACGATACCAAAACGAACGGACTCTGCCAAATCATGCTTTCCACTAATAAAACCCTTCTCTGAAGGAGTAAATACGTGACCTTTCAGTCCATCTCTTATTTCGTCAGAAAAAGCGGCAATGCCAGTTAAACCTTTAATATTTGATTTTATAGCTCTATTATTGTCAGGTAAAGGGCTACCTCCAGCAGTCCATCCCTCTCCGTATAAAAGAATATCTGGTTTAACTTTTATGAGTGTGTCTCTAATAAGTTCCATAGTTTTTAGGTCATGAATACCCATTAAATCGAACCGAAAACCATCTATATGATACTCATTTACCCAGTAGAGTAAAGATTCAATCATAAATTTTCTAAACATAGGCCTTTCCGAAGCCGTTTCATTACCACAAGCAGAAGCGTTAGAAAAACCACCTTCACTATTCTGTCGATAATAATAATTGGGAACCAACTGATTAAAAATAGAATTTTCAGTATCTCCTGTATGATTATAAACAACATCGAGGATTACCCCTATGTTATTACTATGAAAGGATTGAATTAATTTTTTAAACTCATTTATCCTAACTTTTCCGTCATAAGGATTAGTAGCATAAGAACCCTCAGGTACATTATAGTTTTTAGGATCATATCCCCAATTATATTGAGGGGTGGATTTAGATTCATCTAAAGACTTAAAATCAAAAGAAGGCAAAAGGTGAACATGCGTTACGCCTAAATTTTTTATATAATCGAGACCGGTAGGCAATCCCAAAGGAGATTTTGTTCCAACCTCCGTTAATCCTAAGAATTTTCCTTTATTTACTATACCACTTTGAGGATGAATAGAGGCATCTCTCACATGCAGTTCATAAATTACGGCATCGGTCTGATATTTTAATACAGGACTTTTATCAAATGCCCAAAGGTCTGGATTTGTATTCTCCAGATTCACAATCATTCCTCTATCGCCATTCACCCCAACTGCTTTCGCGTAAGGATCAGGTACTTCATTTAACCAGGTATTCTTGTATTTAATTTTAAAGGTATAATAATATCCCGCCCAATTACCGACAAGCTTGTGTGTCCAATTACCCTTTATTTGTCTTTTTAAAGCTATGACCTTCAATGGATTACCTCCATTTCCAGCCTTATAAAGCTGAAAAGAAACATCAGAAGCGGTAGGTGCCCAAACATTAATATTAACCTCATTACCCTTCCAGGTAACGCCTAAATCATCACCGTCATAAACAGGATAATCAACAGAACTTTCATAAATTGTCTGGCTGTTCAATGATATTGCGATAATTAAAAAAATGAACAGATATATTCCTTTCATGAATTTATTCTTAGAATTTCGACAAAGATAAACTTTATTATTTTAACAAAAAATTAACAGTTTGAAAAAAATGTAATTTCTCAATAATAAAAGAAAAGAAAGTTAAAAGACCTACATTTGTCGGAGCCTTAACCGCAAATTTTAATTTTATGCGGAATCAACCAGAAAACATTCTTGACCTAGTCATTGAAAAACTAGGTAAACCATATAAAGATTTATCTTTTCTACTACAGACATTCAAAGATGTCCTCATTGAAAATGGTGAAATCGATGTAGCAAGTACGATACCGTTGCTACAAAACAAAATAGATGTTAATACATTTCTTGACGACAGGGGAGTTCAACTATACTCTATATTATTTCAGCTAGTTCATATTGTTGAAGTTAATGGTGCCGTTCAACAACGTCGAAAGGAAGAAAATCAAGATTTAAGTCAAGTCAGAGGATTGTGGGCTTATCAAATTAAAAAAGTTAAACAAGCTGGTATTGATTCAATAGCTATTGCATCGGCTTTAAAAAACACCAGGGTTGAACCCGTTTTGACGGCACATCCAACCGAAGCAAAACGAGCCACGGTATTAGAACATCATAGAGAATTGTACCTTTTACTCGTAGAGAGGGAAAATACTATGTTTTCCAGTCAGGAGTTGATGACAAATAAGGAGAAAATCAAGTCATCCTTATATAGATTATGGAAAACAGGAGAAATTTATTTAGAGAAACCTGACGTTCCCTCAGAAATAAGAAATGTACTCCATTATTTTACCAACGTTTTCCCTGAAGTTTTACCTATTCTGGATAGACGACTGATACAAGCCTGGGAGTTCCTGGGCTATAACAAGAAAGATTTATTTGCAAATAAGGCTTTTCCTCAGATTACCTTTGGCAATTGGGTAGGTGGGGACAGGGATGGTCATCCATTGGTTACCTCAAAAGTAACCTACGAAACATTAAAACAACTGCGGCTCAATGCCTTTGTTGTGCTGAGAAGAACGTTGACGCAACTTGTGAAACAACTAAGTTTTGCTTTAAACATCGAGGATGCACCTGATCATTTACAATGGAGAGTAGGAGAATTATTATTGGAACTGGGTGAAAATGCCTATGAAGTTTATAACAGGAATAAAGGAGAAGCCTTTAGGCAATTTATAAGTTTAATCATTGAAAAACTACCTTTGGCTACCGCAAGGGGGCATGCCACCGCATTACAAGAAAGGAGTATTAGCTACAGATATACCTTTGAGTTAAAAAAAGATTTAGAATTGCTACAATCTGCTCTTAAAGATTATGGAGCTGTTACCATTTCAGAAACAGAAATTCATGAAAGTATTCGTATGGTGGAAACTTTTGGTTTTCACCTCGCCAAATTAGATGTAAGACAAAACAGTGCTTTTCACGATAAGGCCATTTCCCAATTGATTAACGCAACAGGGAAACCTGGTGACTGGTTTGTAAATGCATCGGAGGAAGATAGGCTGGCATTTATTGAGGAGGAGCTGTCTTCTGGCAGGCCCTTCGTTAGAAATTTGAATGATTTAGCAGATGAAGCAAGAAATGTAATGGAAGTTTATGCGGTTATTTCTGAGCACGTTCAGCAATATGGAACGGAAGGAATAGGCTCATTAATAGTCAGCATGACCAGAAATGTTTCTGATTTACTGGTTGTATATATTTTGGCAAGAGAAGCAGGACTCACCCGATACACACCTGATGGAATGGTCTGCATGTTACCTGTCGTGCCACTCCTTGAAACCATAGAAGATTTATCCAACGGACCAGCTATTTTAGCAGCCTTTTTATCCCACCCTGTTACCCTAAGAAGTCTGAAATATCAGGCCCAACAACAAGAAATACTTACCATTTCCCAGCAAGTAATGATAGGATATAGTGATAGTAACAAAGATGGCGGACTATTATGCAGTCAATGGAATTTACATAAGGCACAAATTAATCTTTCAAATACTGCAAACAAATTTGGTATAAAAATTAGATTTTTTCACGGAAAGGGAGGAACCATCAGCCGGGGTGCTGGTCCGACCCATTATTTTGTACAAGCTCTTCCGGGACATTCGTTTAATGGCGATATACGATTAACAGAACAAGGAGAAACCATTGAACAAAAATATGCAAATAGAGTAAATGCGGTATATAATTTAGAAGTTTTAACAGCTAGTTCACTTTCTCACAGTCTTCTTGGCTCATTAAAAGAACCCTCGGGCCATCCGTTAGCGGACATATTGGAATGGATGGCGCAGGAAAGTCAAAACGTATATACCCAGCTGTTGAATGAACAAGGATTCATAGAATTTTTCAGGCAGGCAACGCCCATTGATGCATTAGAACAAAGTAGAATTGGTTCCCGTCCGTCCAGAAGAACCGGTGCTTACTCTTTAGCTGATTTAAGAGCCATTCCTTGGGTATTTGCCTGGTCACAAGCCAGATATAACATGACTTCATGGTATGGGATAGGATCAACGTTAGAAAAGCTGAGAGAAGAACGTCCGAAAGATTATGAAAAATTCCAAATCGCATTAAAGGATGATCCATTCATTCGATATTTTATAACCAATGTAGATACGAGTCTAGCACGGTCTTCCATTCATATTATGAAAGAATATGCAGAATTAGTAGATAACAAGAATATCAGAAGTAAATTTTCTCAATTATTTGAGAAAGAACTCTCTTTAACGGAGGCACATTTGTCTTTTCTCCTTGATAAATCATTGGAGGAAAGAAGGCCCAGACACTACTATTCTAATTTATTGAGGAACTCCCTAATAGAGGACTTACACCGAAGTCAAATCAGGCTTTTAAAAGAATGGAGAATACTTGTGAAAAGCGATGACAGTCAGCAATCAAATAAAACACTTGTTTCTCTTTTGCTAACTGTCAATGCTATTGCCAGTGCTACGGGACAGACTGGATAACTACTTATTCACTAATGGCTTTAACGCCTGGTAAAACTTTTCCTTCCAGCATTTCAAGCAAAGCGCCGCCACCTGTTGAAACATAACTGACAGCGTCAGAAAGTCCAATTTGAGTGACTGCAGCAACAGAATCTCCGCCACCCACTAAAGAGTAGGCACCATTTTGCGTTGCTTCAGCGACAGACTCCGCTATGGCTAAAGTACCTTTAGCGAAAGAAGGCATTTCAAAAACACCCATAGGACCATTCCAAAGAATAGTTTTTGCTGATTTGATAGTTGAAACAAAAGTTTCCACTGCTTTTGGACCAATATCTAATCCTAGCCATCCCTCTGGAATATTATCAGAAGATACTTCTATTTTTTCAGCATCGTTACTAAATGTATTAGCAGCGATAACATCAACAGGCAGAAGTAAATTCACACCTTTTGATTTTGCCTTCTCCATTAACTGAAGAGCAAGATCGAGTCTATCTAATTCAACGAGAGAATTCCCAATTTGCCCCCCTTTGGCTTTTATAAAAGTAAAAGCCATACCACCTCCGATAATTAAGTTATCCACCTGATCCAACATTTTATCAAGAAGCAACATTTTATCAGAAACCTTTGCTCCACCAATAATGGCAGTAAATGGTTTTTCAGGACTTTCAATAATATGGCGGGCATTTTCAATTTCAGCCTTCATAAGAAAACCAAACCCCTTATTTCCGGCAGTAAAAAAATTAGCTACCAACGTAGTTGAGGCATGTGCTCTATGTGCAGTACCGAAGGCATCATTGATATAAACATCAGCTAACGAAGCTAATATACCAGCCATTTCTTTATCACCTTTTTCCTCACCTGGATGAAAGCGGGTATTCTCCAATAGTATTACCTCACCTGGTTTTAGCGCATTGCAAGCATTAACTGCTTCCGAGCCTATACAATCAGATATAAAAGTAACGGGTTTGTTTAAAGTTGCTGATAAGTAGGACGTTAAATGATTTAATGTAAACTTTGCAACATTCAATTCCCCATTTTCCATTTTTTTTTGTTGGGGACGACCTAAATGAGAACATAAAATCAAAGCCCCGCCATGTTCTAAAATATAATTTAGGGTCGGCAGCGAAGCTTTGATTCTATTATCATCAGTGATTTGGAAAGTACTGGAAAGAGGGACATTAAAGTCAACTCTTACCAGTACTTTTTTATTATTAAAATCTATATTTTCCATAAGAACTCAAAAAATTAGATACGATCTGCTAATTGAGCTAATCTTGCAGAATAACCTGCTTCATTATCGTACCAACCCACAATTTTTGCGGTATTACCTTGAACCATAGTCAAATCGACATCATAAATACAAGAGTGAGGATTACCTAAAATATCAGAAGATACGATAGGTTCTTCACAATATTCAAGAATACCTTTTAGATAAGTTTCAGAAGCGGCTTTGAATGCGGCGTTAATTTCTGCCACTGTCGCTGGTTTTTTTAAGGTAGCCGTAAAATCGGTTACAGAACCATCGGGAACAGGAACGCGCATAGCATTTCCGTTAAGTTTACCTTTTAAATGAGGTAAAACCAATCCCACGGCTTTTGCTGCACCCGTTGAAGTTGGAACGATAGAAATAGCAGCTGCTCTGGCTCTTCTTAGATCTTCATGTGGAGAATCCTGAATTCTTTGGTCTGCGGTATAAGCATGGATGGTAGTCATAAAGCCAGATTCAACGCCAAATGCATCATCTAATACTTTAACCATTGGCGCTAAGCAATTAGTCGTACAAGAGGCATTAGAATAAATATTATGATCTGCATGAATAACCTCATCATTTACGCCTAAAACGATGGTTGGAATATCACCTTTAGCCGGGGCAGAGATAATTACTTTTTTAGCACCTGCACTTAGATGCAAACCAGCTGTTTCACGATCTGTAAATCTACCTGTACTCTCAATTACAATATCAATCTGCATGTCTTTCCAAGGTAGCGCTTTAGGGTCTCTCTCAGCGATAGCATGAATTTTTTTATTATTAACGTATAAAAAATGTTCATCCGCACTTACTGTTCCCGGGAACTTACCATGTACAGAATCATATTTTAATAAATGCGCCAACGTAGCATTATCTGTTAAATCATTGATGGCAACTACTTCAATCCCTTCCATCTGAATGAGATTACGAAATGTTAGACGACCGATTCGACCAAAGCCGTTAATAGCTATTCTTTTAGCCATGATGTTATTGATTTGTGAAGGTTTACGAAATATTTACTTAGTGTAAAAATGACATTAACTATAATTTGAAAATCGCTGCAAAAATACATAAAAACTACTTACAGGTTATTTTTTTGTCCAAATAAGTATGAATTATAAAAAATTAACCATAAAAAGTGAAAAAGATAAACAGTCAATAATCTAATAAATATTTATTTTATAAAAAAATAGCCAAAAAAATTGGAAGAGTAAGAATAGCTTATTACATTTGCATTCCTTTAAAAAAAGACTTTATAGAAAGTTTTTCACAAAGGCCCGTTCGTCTAGGGGTTAGGACGCAGGATTTTCATTCCTGTAACACGGGTTCGATTCCCGTACGGGCTACAGACAATACAATCCAACACGAACGGCCCGTTCGTCTAGGGGTTAGGACGCAGGATTTTCATTCCTGTAACACGGGTTCGATTCCCGTACGGGCTACAAAACAAAAAAGCGGCTGTTTTTATCAAACAGTCGCTTTTTTTATTAAAAATCAAATAAGTCTTCCAGGAAACTTTCCTTTTTCTTCTTCCCATAATATGGGTCTTTGTAATCTCTCTGCTCGTTCTCCCTGTACCTACTTTTTTCGTCAGATATCCTACTTCCTTGACTTTGACTTGTCGGGGAAGATCTTTCGATAATTTTATCAAGCTCTCCCCTATCTAACCAAACGCCTCGGCATTTGGGACAATAATCAATTTCAACCCCTAGTCGATCGGACATCACTAGTAATTCGTCGCATGCTGGACATTTCATATTTACTATATTTAATTTTCTTTACATAGTAACCCTTTACAGGTTTAATAGTTTTACTATAATTTATAGTATTGTTCCCAATTTTTCCGGGGAGGGGGTCCTGTGAGTAACTGGTTAGCTAAAGCATGATTCGTAGTAACTTTTTTGTTAATGTCAAATTCAAGCCTGGCATTAACTCTTTGGGCAACGACCCCTAAGGCCATTACCTGACACAAGGGACCAGCTATTTTAAAAGATGACCTGCAAGATTCTTCGCCCTTACACGCCCTGACAAAATTCAAAAAATGATTAGATGGACTTATCGGAACTTCGGGCAGACTCGATGCCATATCTTTAGCTTTATCTTCTGGAATAATTACTAAAGGAGCACTATGAGATCCACCCTTGAACACTAGATCTTTACCATAAATAACCTTACCTGGATACCTTTTTGTGTTTACATTTCCAGCTGTGGGTGGAGGAATATCTTTTGCTCTAACAGGTTCACCGTAGTAATCGGGATGCGTAGGCTGATTGTTAAAACCTTCATACCAACTTAATTCGAGCGCTGGCAAATTATTCCTTTTTGGAAACTTGAAAACCAAGGTTGATTCCTGAGGAAAAATAAAAGGAGAATGTCCTTGCATAAAGGAAGGATTTACCTCATTAGGCAATCCTAATTTTAAAAATTCATGGGCAGTATCAATCAAGTGAGCGCCCCAATCGCCTAATGCGCCATTACCAAATTCAAACCACGACCTCCAATCGCCATTAATGTAACCCTTATTATAAGATTTAAAAGAAGATGTAGCGAGCCATGCATCCCAATCAAGAGATTCCGGAACAGGCTGTTCAGGTAAAAAATTTGAAACTTTCATACCGTGCCATCTTCTTCCATTATTCATGAAAGCGGTAATACGAGTGACATCCTTAATGATGCCAGCCTCTGTCCATGCCTTAAATTGGAAATAATTTTCATCGGAATGACCCTGATTACCCATTTGACAAGCTACCTTATATTTTTTTTCAGCCCTCATCATAAGCTCTACTTCCTGAAAAGTATGAGCCATAGGTTTCTCTACATAAACATGTTTGCCCTCTGACATGGCCAGCATTGAGATTGGGAAATGCGAGAAATCAGGAACACCAGCAGTTATGGCATCGAACTTACTTCCCATCTTATCAAATAGAACCCTGAAATCTTGAAATTGCGGAACATCAGGAAAAAGTTTAATGATTGGCAGAGTGTGTGGTGCCCCCATGTCAGTGTCACAAAGGGCAACAATATTCACCAGGCCTGTTCCATGTAATTTTTTAATAATATCTGCACCCCTATTTCCAATACCAATACAAGCCAAATTTATTTTCTCACTGGGGGGAATATGACCCCATTTTTTCCCTAAAAGAAAAGATGGAATAATGGATAATCCAGAAACAACGGTGAGGGCTCCCCCGCTTTTTTTTAAAAAATCTCGTCTTATCATTTTGATATATTACGTTAAAAACGTTAATATACAAAAAAGCAAAGAAATTTAAAACAGAAATAAGCCCAACTAAAGGATTATTTTACAAATACAACCTCATCAAAGGGTACTCTATTGCGCTCACCCCAGATACCTTTTTCAGTGCCTTTTCCAACAGCAATAACCATATTAATTTCCGCTATTCGAGGTAAATTAAGCGCTTTTCGAACCCGGACTTCGTCGAAACCTTCCATTGGACAGGTATGATACCCCTCTGCAGCTATGGATAACATAAAAGTTTGGGCGGCAAGCGCGCATGATTTTTGAACAATGATGCGCTGTTGTGCTGAACCTCCCATTCTAACGAAGGGCTTAGTTATGCTCATAAAAAAAGAAATGCTCTTTCTTAAAAAGGAATAGATACCAAGAAAATCGTAGCCGTAAGCAATGGGCAGCAACTTTTCATAGTATTGAATCATTCGTTTCTGATACTTATCAGATTCGCCAACCACCTCTCTTTTAATCTGGTCTGCATTCCATTTTGCTCTTTCCTTCCACAAATCTCTTCTTGTAACAAAAACCACTAAATGTTTGGCTGATTTTGCTGCATATTGATCAAGACACAAGGGTTGAAACCTCTTTTTTTCCTCCTCAGAACGAATCCAAAAAAAAGACCATAATTGCATATTGCTGGAATTAGGAGACAAAATAGCTCTTTCCAAACTCCTTTTAATCACCTCATCAGGTACTTCCACCTCAGGGTCAAAACTTCTATTTGACCTTCGCAACTGTACAATCTCCTCAAATTCGGAACCCAACATAGACTAATTATTTTACTGATTAAAATGATTCTACCCCATTCACTGTGGTATATTTAAAGCTAATTTTTTTATCGGGAAAAACTATTTTAAAAGCAGATTGGCACATTAAAGTAGCTTCATGAAAACCACATAAAATAAGCTTTAGTTTACCAGGATAAACATTTATATCGCCAATGGCAAAGATGCCAGGAATATTGGTAGAGTAATCGAAAGTATTTACCTCTATCGCATTTTTGTCAATCTGAAGACCCCAGTCTGCCATAGGACCCAATTTGGGCGACAATCCGAAGAGAGGTATAAAATGATCCGTTTCCTGATGAAACACTCCTTTTGATTTACTTTCAATCTGAACGGCATCTAACGCACCGTTACCCCTTAATCCTACAATCTGCGCATCGGTCAATAAATTTAATTTCCCCGTTTGAGCAAGATGAAAAACCTTTTCAACAGAATCGAGCGCACCTCTAAAATCATTTCTCCTATGAATTAAAGAAACCTCCCTGGCTACATCGGTAAGGAAAATACTCCAATCCAGGGCAGAATCTCCTCCACCCGCGATAACCACTCTTTTATCTCTATAAAATTCAGGATCTCTAATAATATACTCAACCCCTTTATCTTCATACGATTCAAGATTCTCCAATGGTGGTTTTCTTGGTTCAAAACAACCTAAACCACCAGCGATAGCAATGACAGGAGCTTTTATTTGAGTCCCTTTATTAGTAGTCAATATGAACGAGCCGTCGTCTTGTTTTTCCAGACTTTCTGCTCTTTCACCTAGCGTAAATCCAGGATTGAAAGGAGCGATTTGCTCCAATAATTTATCAATCAAATCACCCGCTAAAACAGAGGGATAACCAGGGATATCATAGATTGGTTTTTTGGGATAGATTTCCGTCAATTGTCCGCCCGCCATTGGTAAAGCATCTATCAGATGACACCTCATTTTTAATAAACCAGCTTCAAAAACGGTGA
The DNA here is from genome assembly GCA_947501115.1 of Haliscomenobacteraceae bacterium. GTDB lineage: Bacteria > Bacteroidota > Bacteroidia > Chitinophagales > Saprospiraceae > BJGN01. The sequence continues at coordinate 87,264 of CANMVX010000008.1, read as the reverse complement.
ATAGGCCAACGGGACCAGCTCCAATAATGAGTAAATCAGTCTGAATCATCTGTTTTTTTTTAATTGAGCGCAAAAATAAGGGCAATTAGCTTAGAAAGTAACGAATCACCCTGTTTTTTAATAAAAAATAGCAAGAGACGGCTAACCAATCTCTTGCTATCAATAATATAAAAGAAAAAAAAGAATTAATGTTTAATAATTCGCTCAGTAATAGGATTTCCATAACCAGAAATAATACGAATAGCATATACGCCAGGTGCCAGATCTTTGATATTTAAAGCTCTGGAGGCTGCTGGGCCGGGAGGAAAAAACCAGTCCCTAACCTTTAGTCCGTTAGCATCGAAAATAGATATTTCAATGTTATCCTGTGTTACTAAATAATATTCTACATGTAAAATATCTGTAACAGGATTTGGAAAAACCATCATTTTCATGTCCGGCTTATCCATTAACATTACCTTTTCTACATTAGAGGGCAACATGGTTCCGTCTTCCTGTTTCATTTTAACCCTATAATAATGTAAACCCATTTTGTCAGGCTTATCAACAAATTCAAAATATTTCATACTTTGAACCTCCATAACAGGTAATTTCTTATCGGTTAATCTCTTAAAATTAATACCGTCCATCGATCTTTCTATCGTATAGGTAGGAATAAAGGCTGATGATTTACTACGCCATGACAATTTCACATCAAAACCAGGCATAACTTCTGCCTCAATAGACATCGTTTCATCACCAGTTATCGAAGGGCAGTAGGTCGGGTTATTTGTTACGGTTACAGAACCATTAAAAGAAACGGTGCACTCCCTTTCAACTACAATTACTTTATAGGAAAAAGTACCAACACTTGAAAAACGAACATTGGGTTTTGAACCATAAGCCAGGGAGGATTGGAAACCTGGGCCTAATTCCCAGGTAATTTGTGCCGCTGAGGTGCTGGTTTGAACCTCTAAAAAATTATTAGCATTAATACACATTGTTGGAGAACTAACCACCTTTACAGTGGCTCTGTTTCCAACTTCCACTTTTACCACATTGGATTCCAAAAACCCATAACAACCCCTCTTTCTCACGCAACGAGCATAATAAGTTGTTTGATACAGTGGTCCCGGATCAAATTCACGGGTATCAGAATTGGGAATTGGGCTAAATAAATTCATATCAAAGGTAAGAGCTCTATCTGTAGTGTACATCCACAGATATTCAAGATCTCCGACGACACCAGAGGGACTTATCACGTTTACTATTTTAACAGGATCATTTCCAGGACCACAAATGAGTTGATTATATCCGATTTCACCTCCGGAAGTAACATTTTTACATTCAAGATAGAAACCTGCGTCAATATCCATCCTGTTCACTCCCGTATCCACTGTTATAAACTCTGTCATCATAGTGAACGGACTCATATCGCTATCTGCATTCCTATCCGATCCTCTTAACCATGATGTTGGGGCATAATCGGGATTAGGTTTTGCAAATGTCAACTTGTACTTACCTGCGGGAACATTAAACATATACATACCGGTGCTATCAGTATAAGTAGTATCCATTTCACGAATTTTGTTACCCTCAATGACCGAGAGGATGACCTGAACACCTACCAGACCTGGTTCCCCAAGATTTTGAATACCATTTTGATTTAAATCGTGCCAAACCCGATCGCCTAATTTTGCCAAACAGCTATCTTTTTGTACCACTACGTTTAAATCTAAAATGGTAATACACTCCTGAAGTAAACCAGTATTATAATTTATTTCAAGGCTATATGAACCATTTCCAAGTTCTGCCGGATTAATCTCAGTGATTAATTTCCCATTCAAAGTAATATTCAAATTACCGATAGCGGAAGTATCCAGATTAAATTTAAAAGAACCCCCATTTTCGCACAAACTTAACTGGGAAAGAGGAAGATTAGTAATGGGTATTTCAGGATAAGAAGTACCCCCTTGAAAAAGCAAGGTATCCACGCCATTTGTTACTAAAGCTGAGTAATTTTTCCCATCGATGTGTCTGAATTTATATTGATACACGCCAGGCTGAACTTCGGGAACCACCGTATTATTGGCAATTAAGCGAGGTAAATTAGGGGTAGGCAAGCTAAATTGATCATAGACACCCACGGGATTCAATATTCTCCAAATCTGTCCTTCAACCTCATTTCTAATTTCAAGGGTTGACTGAAATTGACCATTTCCGGTTTGGGTCGCATTATTTAAGCAAATAGTATTGGTAGTCAGCGCTTGAGGTGACGGAATTAATCCAGCATCAAAGGTAAAATTGGCTGTACCTTTTAATACGGTAAAAGGAGCGGTCATTCTTGATTTCCTATCTACGTCACTATCCAAAGAATCGTTCAAAGAAAACTCATTTGGTTTGGTTAAAACCATTCCAGCAGGTACTTGAAAGGTAATTTTAAACTGACCTGGTGGCACAGGAAAAAAATATCTTCCCGATGCGTCGGTTCGTGTTACTGCAAATCTTTCAACCAAGGTATCGAGTCTGGTAATAATGACTTCAACATTTGGAACACCTTGCTCACCAGGGGTTTGAAGCCCATCAAGATTACTATCGAACCAAACATAATCACCAACCAGAGAATTTGATATTTCAGGATTTACTGAACAATTAGTCACACAACCTTTGGCATCAGTTAATGTAATTTGATAATTTTTATTTTCAAGATTAACTGCTTTATAGCCCACCTGCCCATTACTCCATTGCACAGTGTATGGAAAAACACCTCCACTTGGGGCTACCTGAGCCTCTCCATTATTCAAACTGGGATAACTCACTGTTTTGGTAACTGCCAGATTACAAACAGGATTTCCCGGATCGTTTATACTGATATTTTTTGTTACCGGACAACCATAAGCATCGGTAACGGTGACAATATAAAGACCACTTCTTAGATTTGACCTATTGCTAGTTAATGACCCATCGGACCAGCGCTGTTGATAAGGTAAAATTCCACCTTTAACTTGAAGGGTTACAGCCCCTGTGCCCTGAACACCACAAAGAACGTCAGTAATTTGGGGATTGACTTCAAGCGGAATATCAGCTTCAAGCAGAGGAAAATTCCTTATAAACTGGCAACCATTCTTATCGGAAATAGTTAAAGAATAATTACCAGAACCAAGATTTGTCCTTGAATTTAAAGTACTGCCATTATTCCAAAGGTAAGTGTAAGGTGCGACACCACCAGATACATTATTTACTAAAATACTTCCATTTAGTTCACCTTTACAACGGGGAGGTTGAACGGTAAGATTTGGTCTAAGAGAATCTACCACCTCTATTTGAAAAAACTCTATAGTACTACAAGCATTGGCATCTTCCACCGTAAGAGAATAAAAACCAGTTCCTAAATTACCAACCGAAGAACCAGTCTGTCCATTACTCCATGCATAAAGGTAGGGGCCGGGCGAACCAGACACCTGGGCGGTTAAAGATCCTCTGCCATTATTACAAACAATTTTATTTCCGACCAGGGTTACAAGAGGAACGGAAAGTTTAGCAATAAAAAAACTATCGACGACGGAACATTTATTAGCATCTGTAAGCGTCAAATAATGCATGCCAGCACCCATATTATCAGGATTTGGACCCGTTCTACCGTTAGACCATTGATAGGTATAAGGAATCACCCCACCCGTAACGGTAGTTCTCAGCCGTGCATTAGTTTCATTGCCACAAACCCGATCGTCGCCGCTTATATCTAAAAGAATAGGTGGAGATTCTCGAATAGTCTCCTGAATGACTTGTTTACAACCGATAGCATCTGTAATGGTAGCCAGATAATTACCCGCTTTTAAATTGGTGATTTCTGAGGTGGTGGCACCTGTATTCCATTGAATCCTAAATGGAGCCTGTCCACCTCGGATATTTAATTGTAATCGCCCATTGGAGGAAGCATTACAGCCTAATCCACTATTTGATACATCTATTATAAGTGAAGGGGCTGCGGCAGTCATTAAAACATTAGCCGATTTTACACATCCTAATGCATCTGTTACCGTCACTATATAATTACCTGTAACTTTAAGTTTTATTAAACTATCAGATTCTCCCGAATTCCATTTATATCGATAAGGACCAACACCACCAATAGCACTTACTCTCAGTTCACCGTCACCCATACCAAGACAGGTCTCTGCTTTACTTGTTGTAAACAGATTAATGGCAGACTGGCTTTGCAAATTAGTTGTTGAAGAAGCATTACAACCTTTAGCATCAACAACGGTAAGTGAATAAGTGCCAGATGATAAAAAATTTAATGAAGAAGAGGAACTACCTGTACTCCAGGAATAACGGTAAGGCGCGTTACCACCGACGGGTTGGGCAACAATTCTACCGGTGACTTCCCCTGAACAGTCTGGTTGAGTTATAGTTAACGGAATAGTTAATCTGGCTGGTTCCGTAACCGTTGCTCTGGCAGAAATGGAACAACCTCCTTTTTCTGTAATAGTAACGGTATATACGCCTCCAGCTAAATTTCTAATATCTCTGGTAGTTTGACCGTTACTCCACTTGTAAGTGTATGGCTGAGTTCCTCCCCCAGCCGAGGCAGTAAGCTGACCATCCTGAAAACTGTTACATGAAATATTCCTTGTATCAACAGCAATCACCATAGGGGTAATTATAATAGGTTCACAAGTTATATTTCCACACAATCTACTGTCCGTAACTGAAACGCAATATTTATTTTCCGCATTAATAATGGTCGTATCAAAAGTTGACCCCGTGTCCCATGCATAAGTATAGGGACCTACTCCACCTGTAACGACCGCTTTTACTGTCGTCGGATTGCCACAAACAATCCTTTCCATTTTTACACTTAATTTAGGAGGTTCTGTTAAAACATAAGTACCTGTTCCTGTTCTATTGAATGCATCGGTAACGGTAACAGAGTACGAACCGGCAGTAACATTAATTAATTCTGAACCCACAGCCCCTGTACTCCACCTGTAGGAATAAGGCAGGGTTCCACCAACAGGAATAGCTGTGATTTTACCTGTCGGTAAATTAAAACAAGTGGGTTGAGAACCTGAAAATTGAACACTTACCGACTGACTAATTAACCAAAATGGAAGTAAAAGAAGGATAAGTACAAAGTTGATTTTTCCTGAACGAATCATATATGTAAAGAATTACAAATCAATAAAAAATACTAATTTGAGCAATGGGGGAACTATTCACCTTGTAAAAAAAGGATATTTTAAGCTATTAGTCAAGTTTTTAAACCGTATAGAACACATTTATTTAATCATAAAATAATTATATATATTTGAAAATGAATAATTTATAATTTTTTGTTATACGTAAAATGCAAAATATTTGATTAACAATACACGATACATTATCTCCATATAAAAAATATAACTAATTGAATTTTAATATTTTGATAAAATTTAACCCAGACTGCTTCAGACTAAAATCTGAATACATACTGTTTGATATTAAACGAAAGGAAATATAAAATTCCTTGAAAAGGAAGGAGAAACCATGATTGAACAATAGATGTTGTCCGAATCAAATTACAACTGGGCAAAAAAAAATAAGTCGCGCTATAAACTATAGCACGACTTATTGACCAAAGTATAATCCCATGAACATAAATCTTGAGGTTCTTAAAAGAAAGCCTCGTATATTTTTACTACTTTCGTAGCCTTTTTATTTTTAAATCAGTGGAGAATTCATTTATTCCCTTTTGATAATACAAATATGAGGCTATAATAAGTGATAAAAAAGTACAAATTATGCACGATGTGAAAGATATTTTTGATTTATTTTTGTTTAAACCACTGATTTAGATATAATTATAATATTTTTTGTGAATTGCACTAAAAAAAATAATTAAAAAGGATTTGAAAAATCTTTATTATTAATAAAAGAAGGATCAGATAACATGTTTAAAAAGGCAATTAAATCCTTTTTATCTCTATCAGAAAGCTTAAAAGGAAGAATATTAGGATCTTCATTAATGACACCATGCCCCCCTTTTTCATACTGTTGCAATACTTCTTCCAATGTTTTAAATCTACCGTCGTGCATATAAGGCGCAGTAAAAGCAATATTTCGTAGGGTTGGAACCCTAAATCTACCACTATCATTAATATTTTGTGTAGTATTTCTTCTTCCCGGATCTTTGAAATCAAGAAGAGAAGCTACATAATCTAAGCCATTATTTCGAAACTGGTTATCTGTAAAAAGCGGATTAAAATGGCAATGGCTACAACCTGGATGGTTAATATTACCTGCAAATTCTATAAAAAATAACTCTATACCTCTGGCTTCATCTTCTTCGGGAAAACCCTTTTGACCCCATATTATCTGATCATATCTTGAATTTCCACTAATTAGGGTTCTTTCAAATTGCGCGATGGCCCTGGCTAATAAATCAATAGTAATCTCATTTTTTGCGGTGATACCAAATGCCTCCTTAAATAAAGCCGGATACATTTTACTTCTTCTCAACCTCAATTCTACCTCTTGAATGGTATTGTTCATCTCCAAAGGATCTTCAATGGGGTGTAGAACCTGATTTTCCAATGAATTTACTCTTCCATCCCAGAAAAAACCTCTGGTGTTGTATGCAAGATTAACCAATGCCATACTATTTCGAATACCAACTAAACCTTTTTCACCCTTACTTAAAGGCAAGCCGTCGGTAAATGATTTATCTAATGAATGACAACTGGCACATGATTGGGTACTATCTTTTGAAAGAATTGGGTCATAAAATAATCTTCTACCTAAGGCAACGCCTTTCATTGTCAATACATTATCAGAAGGAATAATGGGTTTAGGCAACCAGGAAGGAACATTTAGAACATAAGGCGTAGAATCCCGAACAGCTTGTTTAAAAGCAAGATCCTCTAAACAATCAACACATATTTCGGGGTCTTTTTTACAAGAAACTAAAGAAAGTCCCAGGGTAAGGAAACAGCAAAAAATCAATATTCTATGCATAATCACCTATATTTGAATATTAAAACGAATAATTGGATTAAAAGTTTCTTTATTTGATGCCTATTCCACCGTTTTTACATCGGTTAAGGTATGTAAAAAAGCAATTACGTCGGAAATATCTTGTTTTGTCAGATTAAGATTTCTAACATTAGGATTTACATTAAATCCAGGGTTTCCGCCCATATTATAATGATTCATAACCTCCTCTAATGATTTTAATCTACCGTCATGCATGTAGGGAGCTGTTATGGCAATATTTCTTAGGGTGGGAACTTTGAATTTAAAACGGTCATTAGGATTCAAGGTTACTGATTCTCTTCCTTTCTCGGTTGATTTGCCATTTAACTCGTCCTCTGTGTGAATCCCATTATTTTGAAAGGACAAATCGGTAAATAAAGGATCAACATGGCAGTGGCTACATTCAGCGCTCGGCAACATGGGATCAGCATCAAAAAAAATAGTCCAACCACGTTTTTCATTAGGTGTAAAATTCATTTCTCCCCTCATTACAGCATCAAATTTTGAATTATTTGATAATAAGGATCTTTGATACTGAGCCAAAACCGAAGCAATTTTTAATGAATCAATAAAAATATCACCGTATATTTTTTTGAATGCTTTAGCATAAAAAGCAGATTCATTGATTCTTTTTTCAGCTACAGTCCACGGAAGCCCCATTTCCAGAGAGCTACTTACTGGTATAAGCGCCTGATTTTCTGACGTTGAAGCACGACCATCCCAGAATAACCCCTTAGAATGAAAACCTATATTTAATAAAGATGGAGCACTTCTCGATAAAGGAAATAACCCATTAGAAACCTTCTTTCCATCTGTAAAAGCTAAAGAGGGTACATGGCAGGTGCTACAACTTATCTTCTTATTTATGGAAAGTATAGGGTCGAAAAACAACTTTTCCCCAATGGCCACTTTTTCCATATCATAAAGATTATCTTTTGGCCACACCATTGGGGGAAAGTCGTTGACTACGGAAATATTCCTTTTACATGTGCTGAAAATTACCAATGTTATGAGAAGAGGCCATTTTAACATCTTATCGATATTTCAATCCTTGCTGCAAATTGGTCATTAAAAAAGAAACTAAGTCTTTATTTACGCTATGATCCGTCGTGATTTTTCTAAAATCAAGGAAATTATTCTGGTCTTTCCAAATGATATCTTTAACATCAATAGTTAGAACCATTTCTGAAGATTCTTTACTTATTGAGATAGGCTTATTCCAGGAAACTGGCTTATAAAATGCATCTCCCCCTGAATGAAAGGTTAATTTGGTAGCGAATTTTCCAGAATTATCCACATCTGCATTTCCTTCTATTTTTGAAAATACATAGCCCGCTGCCCACGACCAGTAGTTATCATCTAATGGGTGCGGGGGCGGATAAGAAGCTGGCCCTGTTGCATTTAATCGTGGAGCAACACCGACTGCAGTTTGAAAACCGGTGTAATTTCCAATAGGAATATTTTTAAATACCAGCTCGACCCCTCTCTCCGCTGCAGATAAAGATTGTATGTCCTTAAAATTTACTAACACCACTTCAGATAGCAATACTTTTTCTTCTGCTGCTCCAACTCCTTTTATCAAATATAAATCTGACAAGTAAAAATTGAACAACTGAAATTTAATTTTGACTCCATCCGTGTACTCATAATTTTGATTATACATTTGCAATGGTAAACCGTTGAAAGTACCGATTAGCCGCAATTTAACATCCACCGTAGGAACTATTGGCGTTTCATTATTACAAGTAAAAAGACTAAAAGATAACAGAATAAAAAGCAATTTATTCATAACAAAAAATTTATTGATTAATCAATGACCTCTAAAACAGTAACTAATTTAAAAGAATTTACCAGATTGACCATCCATTTTTTTCGAATAATTTCAGGGGGATCTTTTGAAAAATCTAAACCTTTGAACCATTTAGCATAATCAACTTCAAGCGTAATTTCCTGGTGATACCCTGCTTTTGCTTTGGTAAAAACGGGAACTTCAATCGTATTCAAGAAATCACTTCCACTTAAACTGATATTAGTACTTGATTCTAAGGGAAATGCCTTTCGTTTCAATTGCATATTGGCAAATATATATCCTTTTTCCTTTTGATACAAATAACTTTGATTAACAACGAGCGGGTGATTTGGAGGAAACTCAGACGGAGTAAGCACGTTAGCTGGCGGCTTGACACCCAGGCTAAATCTTAGGGCTTTAACACCTAATCCATTATGAAAAACCGCAGCAACTTTTTTCTTTTGAAAAAGATTAGGATTTCCTATTAGGAAACTATTGGAAAAGGAATAAAAAACAGAATCTCTTTGGGGATTTACCGTCCTTACGAATAAAGAATCGAATACAGGGACCTCTCCGCCCTCTAAATCAACCAAATGAAAGTCAGAAAGTATAAAAGATAAGTTTTCAATAATAAAGGAGTCACCCTGGGCAAAAGCATAAGATTGATCTTTATAAATTACCGGATAAAGTGAATCTCCTTGTGAAATACGATGTCTCAATATTACCCTTAGCTCCGGAAACTTACAACAATCAAGGCAATTTATATCCGCATTTACAGAAAAATTAGCATACCTATAATCTAAACACCCCTCTTTTTGATCTTCGTTACAAGCGGAAAGATAAAGTAAGCAAACAAAGAAAAAAAGATAGATATTCCCTTGACCTTTAGCGATTATTCTTATCCATTTTATTAGCATAATCTTTTAATAAACTTTTTACAGCTTGTTTTACCTGGGATGAAAACTCTTTCGTGATGATCCAATTATAGTAATTTCTATCATTATATAATACTTCACCAGCTGGTTTACCTTCATATTTACCGAAGTTAAAAACAACAGTACCATCTTTTTCTACCCTAAGTTTTTGTGTAGCGTCAACAAAGCGTAAATCGTTGGTAAAATCATGCAACTGTTGAATATCTGCAGTTATGGGCGAAGGGCCTACCACACCGTCTTCATTTTCCACTTCCTTACCGACATACTTAGCCAATTGACCCTCAAATACAGATATAGTGGCGCGAACATCCGATAAAGCATCGTGGGCATCAACGAGATCCATTTGGCAATAAAAACGCAAGGCAGCCTTTAAGGTCCTTGGTTCCATTTTATAAAAAATCCGCTGAACATCAATGGTCCTTCTTCTGGACATATCAAAATCGATGCCTACTCTGGCAAATTCCTCGATTAACATAGGAATATCAAATCTGTTGGAATTATACCCAGCTAAGTCAGCCTCCCCTATAAATTTATTAATTTTGTCAGCAACCTGAGAAAAAACAGGCTTGTTTGCGAGGTCTTTAGCAGATATTCCATGTACTTGAAAGGCTTCTTCTGAAATAGGCACACCAGGATTTATTAATAAAGATAATTCCTCGACAGGCTTATTGTTTTTAGGATACTTTATAATGGCAAGCTGCAAAATTCTGTCTCTTAATACATTTAATCCTGTACTTTCGATATCAAAAAAACATAAATCCTTATCTAGTGTAACCGTCATTTAACTGTTTTTAGTTTGTCTATTCCAGCCTTTAAGGCACTGGTATAATGAGTACCAATCTGGCCATCAGGTTTGCTATAAATAAAGTAACCTTCATAATCTGGTAAATACTCCAATAAAAGTTGTGCTTTATCAAATCCCATGGCCATACAAGCGGTAGCAAGTCCATCCGCCATAGTACATTTCGGACCAAAGACAGAAACGCTTAAGAGCGTATTCTTTTCAGGAAATCCAGTGTAAGGATTTAAAGTATGGCTATATTTTACCCCATTCACCTCGTGGAAATTTCGATAATTACCTGATGTTGAAATGGTTTCATTTACTAATGAAAAAATAGTTTGAATAGCATTTACTTCGGCATCTTCTTTAGGAATATTAATTCCCACCTGCCAAAAAGCTTCCTTTGCATTTTTATTTTTTGCTGAGAACTCTCCACCTAAATCTACTAAATAATTTTTGACTCCTTTTTTATCAAGGAAAGCAGCAAGCACATCTATAGCATATCCCTGAGCAATACCGCCGAAATCAAGCTCTACCCCTGGAAATTTTTTCGTGAAAAGAACAGAGTCATTTTTTTCAACCCATTCAATATTTTTTAAACCGACAAATTTCAACAGGGAATCAACTTTTGCGCTATCTACTTTCGTCACAGGTTTTCTACCTGTATAGCCAAAACCCCAATAATTAATTAATGGACCAACGGTAGGATCAAACATTTGCGTGGATAGATTAGCTACCAATTGTGCATACTTGAAATTCTCAATAAAGTGAGTCGCGGAAACTGGTACGGAGTAAGTTCTTTCTGATTGATTAAAACGAGATATAGTCGAGGACGGAATATACGTTGAAACGTCATCATTAATGGCAATTAAAATAGAATCTACCTCGTTGAAAAAATCCCTATTCAATGAATCCTTATAGGTAACTCTATAATACGTACCCATCGTTTTACCCTCAATTACCTGATATTTATCGATGGTTTCTATTTCCTTTGAACAGGAGAAAGTCAACGAAAGTAAAACCGATAAATAAAATATAAAGCTATACTTACTTGTAAATGAATACATTTTTACTGCTTTCTGTTCATTAATGAATCTATTGAGTACCAACCTGCACCTTGTAAGAATAAAACTACATAACTAACCAGATAAAAAACTGGCAATTCCTGGTCGCCAAAAGGATCTGAAATATGAACCATTAACCAGGCAACTAGCATGGTTATTATTAGAGGGATGGTAGATAATCTGGTAAATAACCCCAACATTATCAAAATAGAACAAAACACCTCTGCAAAAACAGCTAAAGCCAAGGAAGGCACTGGTCCCAAGCCGAATGGGTCAGCAAAGGTAATCTCTTCATCCCCGAATAATTTATTAAATTTCCTTAATCCGTGGCCATAAAACATAGCAAAACCAACATAAAGTCTTAATAAAAGCAAGGCTAAATCAGTCTTTTTTTCCTGTGTCATACTAAATAAAATTTATAATTAATCAATCAAGCCTTCCTTTTTGGCCTCCTCCCCTAATCCATGTAACTGAATAGGCTTTTGCTTCTTTTTAATTCTCATGTTCAGAAATTCAACTACTAAAGAGAAGAAAATCGCAAAATATAAATAGCCTTTAGGAATAGTACCTATTTCAGCATCAAATACTTTAAGATGGGCTAAGTGGGCGGCCTCTGTCATTAACATGAATCCAATTAAAATAAGAAAAGATAATCCCAGAATTTGAATAGAAGGATGTTCATTTACAAATTTACTGACTGGCCCAGCAAAGACAAGCATAATACCTACGGAAGTTATCACCGAAAATATCATGATAATCAAATTATCGGTAAGTCCCACGGCAGTTAAAATAGAGTCAAATGAAAAAACAACGTTAATCAAAGCAATCTGGGTAATAACCTGCTGCATCGTGCTTACTTTAGGCTTTTTTTCAGGATTATCGTGACTATTTTCACCATCTAATTTGTGGTGAATTTCATTTGTGGCTTTGTATAATAAGAAGACACCACCCAACGCCAGAATAAGTGCTTGCCCACTAAAACCACCATTAAACCACCAAAGATTAACAGAAAATAGTGGTTCCTGCATAGCAATTATAGTCGATATACCAAACAACAGAATAATTCTAAAAACCATAGCAAGTAACATGCCTATTAATCTGGCTTTAGGCTGTTCTTCGATGGACAATCTATTGGAGGCAATAGTTATGAAAATAATATTATCAATACCAAGAACAATTTCGAGAAAGGTAAGCGTCAACAAGCTAATCCAAACGGCGGGATTAGAAAAATCGGGCATTATGAAGGAGGCGAGAAGTATCATTTAATGTCTTTGTTTAGAAATTAATTAAAAATAACCTGAAAAACAGGATTAAAGTTCATCGTCATCAAAAAGAAGATCAGGTCGTCGGGTTTTTGTTCTTTGGTAGGCCTGTTCTTGCCTCCAATCCTCAATATTCTTAAAATGGCCAGATAAAAGAACCTCCGGAACTTTCATTCCCATGAAATCAGCAGGTCTTGTGTACACCGGAGGTGCAAGTAAATCATCTTGAAAAGAATCGGTTAAAGCAGACGTTTCGTCGTTTAGCACACCGGGTATTAATCGTCCGATGGCATCAACCAAAACAGCTGCTGCTAATTCTCCACCCGATAGAACATAATCACCAATAGAAATTTCGCGAGTAACAAACATTTCGCGAATCCTTTCATCAATCCCTTTATAATGTCCACAAATGAGCAGTAAATTATTTTTAAGGGAAAAAGTATTCACTATTTTTTGCGATAATCTATCTCCGTCTGGTGTCAAAAAGATGATTTCATCAAAATGTTTATTTTCTTTCAACTTGGAGATACAATTGAAAAGGGGTTCTGGCATTAAAACCATGCCAGCACCCCCACCAAATTGATAATCATCTAATTGAAGACTATTACCAATACCATAATCTCGTAAATCATGAATTTCGATATGAAGCAACCCTTTGTCTTTGGCTCTTTTTAAGATAGAATGATTGAAAGGACTTTCTAACAAGCCAGGTAAAAGGGTTATGATATCAATATTCATAGCATACGACAATATTTACAATATTTTAATTAGCTCAACTTCAAAAATTAAGGTTGCGAAAGGTGGAATATCACCTCCTGCACCTCTTTCACCATAAGCGAGATTAGCTGGAATATAGAATTTGTACTTTGAACCTAAAGGCATAAGCTGTAAGCCTTCTACCCAACCTTGAATCACTTGGGTGACACCAAAAGTAGCTGGCTCTCCTCTTCTTACTGAACTATCAAATTCCTTACCATTCAATAAAGTACCGACGTAATGAACGGTAACCTGATTAGAAGGAGTAGGTTTTGCGCCATCTCCTGGTTTCAAAATTTCATATTGCAAACCACTTACTGTGGTTATTACACCAGGTTTTTTTCCGTTTTCAGCAAGGAATTTTTCACCTTCTGATACGTTAGCCTGATATTTACTTGATTGACTTTTCTGCATATAATCCTGAACCATTTTATTACATTCTTCCACTGAATATTTAGGCTCTTTACCTTTCAGTACATCGCTAATTGCTTGAGCGATAATTTCTGGATTTAAATCTTCAAAATTTTGTTGTTTTAGGCTTTGTGCCATAAGCACACCAACACTGTAACTTACTGAATCCATTTTTGCATCAGAATTTTGCGCCTTACATGAGGCAGTTATTAAAATGATAGTGGACATTATTGCAGTCCTTAAAATATTTTTATACATGCAGGAAAAATTTAGCGGTGAATAAATTGACGGCAAAATTAAATGTATTAATGAGAAAAACCACTTTTTTTAAATAAAATATTATTCACCCCACCTATAACTTTTCCAATCAAGGCCTGATAAATCTAACACTCTATCGATAACCGTGCCCGCAACCTCCTCAATGGTCGAGGGCTTACCATAAAAAGAAGGCGTTGCAGGACAAATAATTCCACCCGCTAAGGTCACCGTTTCCATGTTTCTTATATGAATTAAACTGAGTGGCATTTCCCTGGTAACAACTATTAATTTTCTCCTTTCTTTCAGAATTACGTCCGCCGCTCTGGTAGTTAAATCGGTCGATATGCCAGCAGCAATGCGCCCGAGAAGACCCATTGAACAAGGACATATAAGCATTACCTCATATTTTGCCGAACCTGACGCAAACGGAGCCATAAAATCCATTTTATTATAAAACGTAAACGGATATTCATCTTTAGACCAGGGACCAATCTCTAATTCCCAGTTGTATATAGCATTATCACTCATTACGACACCTATTGCCTCGGTCTGATTGACAATTACTTTTAAGCGGTCTAATAAAATTTTGGCATAAATTGACCCGCTCGACCCTCCAATAGCTACAATAATTTTCATAAAATATTGATATTTCTAACCGAACAAGATAATTTAAATTTAGTTAAAATAAGAAAGTACATTTGTACGTATTACTTAAATAGATTATTTTTGAAAAAAAAGAGATATGAATAAAAGTTGGATTGCTATAGCGACGCTACTTACCTTTATTGCAGTAAGTTTTGCTTTCAATTTTTCTACAGCTGACACAAAAGCTGTAACACCCGTAAAGTGGTACAGTCTGGAAGAGGCTGTTGCCTTACAAAAAAAGAAACCAAAGAAAATTTTTATTGATATGTACACTGATTGGTGTGGATGGTGTAAACGTATGGATGCCACAACGTTCACAGATCCAGCGGTTTCTACCTATTTGAATGAAAATTTTTATTGTGTTAAGTTTGATGCAGAACAAAAGAACCCAGTCACATTTCAAGGAAAAACCTTTAATTTTGTTGTATCAGGATCAAGAGGTTATCATGAATTAGCGGCTGCATTACTCGATGGTCAGTTAGGTTATCCTTCATTTGTTTATTTAAATGAAAAACTTGAACGGATAACTATCTCTCCGGGCTACAAACAACCAGCACAGATAATGCCGGAGTTAAAATATGTTGGTGGAGGATTTTATGAAACGTTAAAGTACAATGAGTTCTTGGCCAAAGAACAATAATTTTATTTTAACGACTGGTTAATTTATTTAAAAGAATGCCTGTAGCAACAGATACATTTAGGCTTTCTGTCTCTGCATCTTTATTTTTGGGTATTTTCAATTTTTCGTCTAATAATTTTTCTACTGCTGGTCTGATACCAGAACCTTCACTACCCATAACCAGGACGCCAGGGGATGAAGGAATGTATTCATCTATACTTTTTCCTGAAAGACTTGCGCCCCACCACGGTAAATCGAGTGTTAATTTTTTAAATTCCTGATAATCAATATGAAGCAAAGTTATTCGAAAAATAGACCCCATACCAGATTGAAGAAATTTTGTATTAAATCTATCCACTGAATCAGGTGAAAAAACGATTTGTTTTACGCCAAACCACTCTGCCGTTCTTATTATGGTACCTGCATTTCCAGGATCCTGAACACCGTCCAGATAAATGGTTAGTCCCGCAGTGGCTAATGCTAGATTAAAGACTTGCTCACTAAAAGCGAGTCTGGCTATAACTTGGTTGGGTGATTTCAATGAGGAAATTCTGCCCAGTTCTTTTTCAGAAATAATAGTTACCTCAACTTGTTTGTTTTTGCTTAAAAGGATGGCATTTTGTTCGATCCAGCGCTCAACGGCAAGAATTTCTAACAGTCTAAAATTATTTTGAACCAAGGACTCTTTAACAATCTTATCCCCTTCAATGAGGAATTCGCAAAATTGTTCCCGGAACTTTTTATTTTGCAGACTCGTTAGGTGATGAATTTTATTTTTCGAAAGCATATGACAAAGTTAAAAGGATTATTTAAAGTTATATACGTTATTCCTTTATTATGGTTAATGGGGTGTTCCACTACAACATATAGAAATAATAATACCTATTTACTTAGAAAAAATAATATTGAATGGCCAAAAAATCAATTTATCGAAGATAAAAGTAATTTAACTTATGTTTTAAAAACCAATTTAAAACCTGCTATTAATAAAAAATTTTTATTCATCCCCAGAATTTGGTTCTACTATAGGGCCAGTCAAGCAAACGATACTACAAAATTCGATAAATGGCAACGAAAGGTTATGGGTGAAGAACCAGCGATTATTAAGTATAATCAAATGGAGACAAATTCGATTAACGCTAAAAATTATCTCCAGTCAAAAGGATACTTAGATGCGAAAGTTACTTTTGAAATGGATACTTTAAAAGACTTGAAAGGAGACATTACCTACAACATACAACCAGGAAACAGATATAACATTGATACGATTATTTTTACCAGTCCCGACAAAAAAATGGAACAGGAATTAATTAATATCAGTGGTAAAACCTTGTTAGGAAAAAATATGCCTTTTGAATACGGTTTGTATAACCTTGAAAAAGAGAGAATTATTAAGCATTTGAGGAATGAGGGGTATTTAAATTTTTCGCAGAATGTTTTTGAAGAATTAGAAGTTGATACATCAGCCATACCCTACAAAACCAAACTTTATCAAAATATATCATTTCCATTAAATGATAGTAATCATATTTCATATACCATTCGATATTGCAGGGTTAATATAAATGCAGGCATAAATGACTCATTAAAAAATGTAATTGATACCACTTTGTTCGGTATTCAATTGAACAGTTATGACGAAGAATGGCAGGTAAAACCTAAACAGTTAATAAAGTCTATAAGATTCAGGCCTGGCACAAAATATAAAGAAGAGGATTACACTGAAAGTTTACGCTTATTATCCAGTTTAGGTGTTTTCAAATTTATTCGCATAAAACCTGTCATCAATCAGGGAGAAGCAATGGTTGACATTGAAATAGAACTATCCAGTGCGCCGAAAATTGAAATTGGATTTGATGTGGAGTTAAATTATACCAACAGAAGTAATGCGGCCGGGGCTGGTAATCTCATAGGCTTGTCAATGAGTCCATCTATAAGACACAGAAATCTACTTCGTGGTGCAGAAAATAGTTTGTTTAATTTATCAGCTGGTGTAGAATTTAATCCAGAGCCAAGAAGTAAATTTTGGAATACCATAGACCTGAGAGCTCAAAATACTATATCTATTCCCAGATTTAGTGATTATTTGGGAACCTGGCGTTTAATGAAATATTTTAGTTCCGGAAATACTGAATTCTGGAGGAGTTTTGAAGAATATTCCACAGCAAAATTAACCGCCAGTGCGGGTTATGTTTTATTATTAGATTTTTATCGCTATCAACTGGCGAATCTTGCTTATGGCGTGGAGTTGAATCTGGGACAAAACAAACGATTATCTGTAAATCATGCCGCATTTGACTATATACGACCTTATTTTTTTACTCAAGGTCAAAAAATAATTGAAACCAATCCCTTTTTGGCAAATAGTTTCTCTAAACAACTATTTGCCAGTATTTTATTGAGGGATATTAATTTTACCAACCAAAAAGCTCAAAATATAAGAGGAATTTCAAATCAATTCAATATTAATTTTGAAACAGCAGGGGGAGAACTTTGGCTGCTTAACAAAGCTGTCGATGAAATTTCAGGGACTGAAAATCCATTTAAAATTTTCTCTACGCTTTTTTCTCAATTTGTTAAATCAGAAGTAGATTTCAGATTTTATTATAATTCGCCAAACAACAATACTTTTGCAGCCAGAATAAATACAGGATTGGCTTTACCGTTTGGATATACTGCTACGGTTCCTTATATAAAACAATTTTATGTAGGAGGCCCCAATAGCATAAGAGGCTGGGCTGCCCGAGGATTAGGTCCCGGCGGGTATATCGATTCTTTTTCACTCACTGAGAGCAACCGCTTGGTATTTTTTCAAACGGGTGACTTGAAAATAGAATTTAACTTAGAATGGAGATTCAAAGCATTTTGGCGAGTTCAAGGGGCACTATTCCTTGACGGCGGTAATGTTTGGACCTTGAAAAAAGATGAATCAAGACCTGGATCTAACTTTCAATGGAAAAAGAACCTTAATACCGAACCATTCAATCCGAAAGGTCAAAGTGATGCGTTTTACAGGCAAATAGCCTTAAGTCCCGGTGCTGGAGTAAGAATAGATTTTACGTATTTTATGTTCCGCCTTGATTTAGGAATCCCTCTTAGGTATCCTTATAGTGGCATAGACGGCAGTTATTGGGCAAAAAAAGAAGATCTAAAATGGAAGAATGTTAATCTTAATTTTGGCCTTGGCTTACCTTTTTAGTCTTTTTGCCAACCAAAACCCGAGAATTTTAAAATCATTACATTTTGATTTCTATTTAACTGCCATTTCTCTATATCATCTGTCGATGTTTTCACTTTTTTGAACTGATACGGAGCTGACAAAAATTGGGTAGATTCAAAAGAATCTAAATCTTCCTGAAAAAAATCTCCCTTTTTTATCCAATTTTCAAAGAGCAGATTTACTAAATCAAATGCTTGAAAAGCTTCCGGTTGAGGAAAAACACCAAGTTCCTGATAAAAATTTTGCTGAAATTCTCTTACCTCGCTGTTTCCAGTATTTATGTGATAAGGGGAAGAAACATGGAAATTTAGCATATCAAGAAGTTGAAAATCAACTTTCTCTAAATTTAACCATGGAGATAATCCATAAACAATGATTTCTTTTTTATCAAATGATTCTCTATTCAATTCTTGCATCAGATTATTTAAAAAAACTTCATCTGAGTACGAAGACAAAATAATCACCAATTTTTCTCTTTTTTGCAATTCAGGTAATAAATTCTTAGCCCAGGTACTTACGTTAGCAGATAATAAAAGGGCTTTGGGAAGCCCCCCATCCTCTTGCTTTCCTTTTGATAGAAAAGAAGCTAAAAATAATTCGTTCAGTTTTGCATCCGAATCTTTCTGTAATATTAAAATATCTTCAGCACGTGCATATTGATTTACGTGATCGACAATAGCTGAAATCTGCGTTTCTAAAGTTGGATTTACCTGATAGAAAAAAGGATTATCCTCTGTTAAATTCTGAGCTGCACTGAAAGGAGAAAACAACAATACACCTGAATTTTTAGCATAATTAGCCAGATATTTGATATTATCTCTATGATAAGGCCCAATAATCAAGGGTACATCTAAAAATCGGATATCGTCTAATACTCGTTTTTGAAGAGAAACAGTATCCGGACCTGAGTCCCAAACGACAGATTCAAACGAAACCCCCTTATTTTTCCACTTTTCCAAGGCTAATTTTGCTCCGGTATAATAATGAATAGCCCACCTACTTACCGAATTATTTATATCGCCCTGACCACCTAAAGAAATATTATCATTAAGAAAAGGAAGGACAAACCCAATTTTCAAGATATCATCTTTAGTTAACCTACCCTTTGCAATGTATATTTGATCACTTGGAAATACCTTTGCTACCTCATCGGACTGAATAGGCAGCATCCCATCTGATGGGGCTGGAATAACAGGGAGCGTATCTAATTTTCCAACTAAAATACGAGATTGATTAGCAAAATCAGAAATAGGTGTAGAAGTAACAGAGGCTACGGACCTGCTTGAACTACAAGCGGCGGACAGCAACAAAAAGGAACCAATTAAAAAATTCAAGAAAATATTATTCCCACTCAATGGTTGCCGGGGGTTTGGTACTGATATCATAAACAACTCTATTTATTCCCTTAACTTGATTAATTATGTCTGTACTTATTTTACCCAAGAACGAATAAGGTAAATGACACCATTCTGCAGTCATACCGTCCAATGAGGTTACAGCTCTCAGCGCAACCACTTGTTCATAAGTGCGTTCGTCCCCCATTACGCCAACGGCAAAAATGGGTAATAAAATGGTGGCAGCCTGCCAGACTTCATTATAAAGCCCCTCCTCTTTTAATCCATTTATAAAAATAGCATCTGCTTCTTGCAGCAATCTGACTTTTTCAGCAGTAATATCTCCCAATATACGAATACCAAGACCTGGACCTGGAAAAGGGTGTCTGTTTAATATATCCGGGGCTACTCCCATTTCTTTTCCTACCCTTCTCACTTCATCTTTGAACAACATTCGAAGAGGCTCCACAATTTTTAAATTCAACTTCTCTGGTAAACCACCGACGTTATGATGAGATTTTATGGTTACAGAAGGTCCATGGACAGAAACAGATTCAATGACATCGGGATAGATGGTACCTTGAGCCAAATAAGCTATCTTATTATCGGTACTTTCGAGGAACTTAGCCTGTTCTTCAAAAATATCAATAAAAGCTTTTCCTATAGCTTTTCTTTTTGCTTCGGGGTCAGAAACACCTTTTAATACTGTATAAAAATGAGCTTTAGCGTCCACACCAATGACCCTTAACCCCATATCTTTATAGCTGTGAAGTACTTCCTCATATTCATTTTTCCTGAGTAAACCATTATCAATAAAAACACAAACCAACTGGTTTCCAATGGCTTTATGAAGTAAAGCTGCCGCAACTGATGAATCAACGCCGCCACTCAATCCTAAAATGACATGATCACTGCCTATTTTACTTTTCAAATCAGCCACAGTAGATTTAACAAAGGCCGCTGGCGTCCAATTTCCCTCACAACCAGCCATATTTCTTACAAAATTTTCTAATATTTTAAAGCCTTCTACACTGTGTGTAACCTCCGGGTGAAATTGTAAACAAACTACTGCCGCCTCAAACGATTTATTATTACTTCCGAAAGCAGCAATAGGAATGTCATTTGTTTTAGCTAAAACTTCAAAGCCTTCAGGAATTTTAGTAATAGTATCAGCATGTGACATCCAAACCTGACTATTCATTTCAACGCCTTCAAATAACTTACTATGATCAGAAACGATCTCAAGAGAAGCTTTACCGTATTCTCTTTTATCTGATTTTTCCACTTTTCCGCCAAGCGACTGAGCAATATATTGCGCCCCATAACAGATACCCAATACTGGTAAACGGCCTAAAATCTCAGATAAATCAACTTTAAGTGCGTTTTCGTCTTGTACAGAAAATGGACTACCTGATAAAATGACTCCTTTGAAATTAGAGAGATCTTTCGGAACCTGGTTAAATGGCTTTATTTCACTGTAAACCTCCATTTCCCTGACTCGTCGGGCAATGAGTTGAGTGTATTGAGAACCAAAATCTAAAATTAATATCGAATCCTGCATAATCTATTGACATTGTGTGGGTTACTAGCTATCAAGCAGACCTCTACCCTCTTTTAAAATTTTTTGATCTTCCGTAAGTTGTTTAAACAACCTATCTAAGATACCATTAATAAAATCTTTACTTTTATCTGTAGAATAGGTTTTTGATATTTCAACATACTCATTTAAAGTAACTTTTCCTGGAATAGAATTGAAATTCATCAGTTCTGCAATAGCCATTTTTATTAAAATCATATCAATAATAGCCACTCTTTCAGCATCCCAATTTTGCAGATTCGGAGAAATTATATCCAGTAATTCCTTGTCCTTAAAAAATACAGTCTCCAGTAAAAACTCACCAAAATCAACCGTAGCCTCATCGGAAGGAATATATTCTTTGTAAAAATCAGAAGCTACGGGAAGTTGCTTTAATGTCTTTTTAACCGCACCAACTACCAAAGATTCATCATCAATCCACTGAGAATAATTATCCTCAAGTACTTCCTGGAAGTGATTAGAATGAAGACAAGTCTTTAATAAACTCAAATAAATATTAACGAAATCTTCAGGTGTTAACGAATCAGCTATTAAAAATTCCTTATACTCATCAGATTTTAAGAACTCGTTATACATCAATCGAACCAAATCTTCGTCTAATTTTTCTCTTATATCGTGGGTATCAATAAGATTAAACAAACCAATATTATCGGAAAGCGATTTAATATGTGGGTTAGTCGCTAAGATTGGTTTGAAAAATTTATCCTCCTCCGTAGGTCTATGTCTTGATTTTCTATTTTTCAAGTCAGTGGAGGCATAACCTGCTATTTTAATCACATAAAATAACACCAAAAGATAAAGGTCAAAAGATTGATTAATCTGTCTTCTATAACCTAAAAGCCCCTTGGTATAATCCTGAGTAACATCTCTGCCCAAGGCATACAAAATTTGCATCACCTTTACCCTAACATTTCTTCGACTCAGCATAACAGTACTTAATATTTTAAAAAATCTTATTTATTTAAATCAAACAAAGTGATAAGTTCTTTGGCATCAGGCAATTGATTTATATGCCAATTAGAAATCACTTTTCCGTCTTTTAATAAAACCACGCCAG
Source organism: Haliscomenobacteraceae bacterium (assembly GCA_947501115.1). Classification (GTDB taxonomy): domain Bacteria; phylum Bacteroidota; class Bacteroidia; order Chitinophagales; family Saprospiraceae; genus BJGN01. The sequence continues at coordinate 64,543 of CANMVX010000008.1, read as the reverse complement.
GATTGGAACGCACAATCGTTTTCAACAAAATATCATCAGCCATATAAATAGGAAAATCAACTTTCAATGATTTTTGAAAATCAGTAATCATCTGTTTATCGGTATATTTTGTAATAGCGAAAACATTAATATTTTCCTTCAACAAAGGATTTAAAACAGGGAGAAGGTCATTTTTCCAGGATGTTACATAATTCTCTTTCCAGGAATAGGTCTTAACGGGTATCGTTTTTTCTACTATTCTGTCAAAAACATTATTATACTGATAGGTTTTTCCTACTAACATACTATCCAATACAAATACAGAATCTCTCTGAATTCTGGTAGTATTCACTACGGATTCATTTAACTTATAAGCGATAATCATGAATGAAAAGCCAGGATAATTTAAAATATCCTCTGTTTTATCATTTCCATCAATGTCGGCTACTTCAAAATCACTAACTTTAGTTTTTTCTATGGCTGGCTCAGACTTCATCTGTTCAAGCTTCCATTCTGAGGTAGGATATTTACTATATTCGAGCATATAGGTATCAAAAGGCACTTCAACAATCTCTCCTGACTTTAAATTAGTCATTTTGTAAGCAACAATTTTCACAGCGGCGGCAGCTTCCTTCTCGCTTTTTTTCATTTCTCTTATATTATTTCCTATTTTAAACGGTCTGAAATCTGTGTGAGGCAAATCCCATACGAAATTGGAGAAAGAATAAAAAGTGAAACCAGCAAAACTAATTGCAAGAATACTATTACGGGTTACCGGAGTGAAAAGAGTAAATAAACTTTTGTTAAATACTATAAATAGAATAGCTGGAACGAGTAAAAATATATCTTTCAAAAAAGAAACTTTTGGTTTCAACTTAATAAAATCACCAAAACAACCACAATCCGTCACCTTCATATTGGTCTCAACATAATCGCCCCATTGAGAAAATGAGAAAAAATTAACTCCTTCGGGAACATAACCAGTGAGGTAGGTAAAACCTGTTAAAAAGGTAAAAAACAAAATAAGCAAGAAAAAAGACCAGGCTGTAATTTTTTGATAAATGCCAAAAAGAAGCATAATACCTAATACAATTTCAAGAACAATCATTATTACAGCAAAAACAATGGCATATTCTGCCATTATTGGAAAAATATCGGCCAAAGAACTCAGGGAAGTTTGTGAAAAAGTAACTTTAAACTCTGCAAAATATTGTTCCATTTTATAAGCCGTTCCCAGTGGATCTATGGCTTTCACCCAACCAGAAAATATAAATAAGGCACCACAAAAACTTTGCAAGAAAGTTATCAAAATATTTTTTGATTTCTGCCATAAGAAATAGACCATAGCTGTCCATAGACCACCTGCGATGGCCATATACATTATTATATCTGTAAGTGTCATATATAAGTTTTTACTTTTAAAAAATTAAACTTCTGATTGTTCTGTTATTTTAATCAGGGAAAAAACAGCATAATTTAAAATATCCTGATAATTTGCGTCAACCCCTTCTGAGACATTTGTTTTACCCAAATTATCTTCAATTTGTTTGATTCTCAGCAATTTAGTTAACATAATATCTACCAAAGAACTTAACCTCATTTCTCGCCAGACCTCGCCATAATCATGGTTTTTATTACTCATTAAATGTTTGGCTATGCCGACCTGTTTGTTGTACAAAGAAACAGCTTCTTCTTGTGAAATATCGAATGGGTAATCATCAGGCAATTCAAGTTGAATTAAGGCCATAATACTGTAGTTAACCACCGCTTGATATTCCTGTTTAATGGGGTCATCAATTTTTTGAGCACCCATAATTTGAATGGTGCGTATGCGTTTTACTTTTATCAGAAGTTGGTCGGTCAGGGAAGTTGGCCTTAAAACACGCCAAGAGGTTCCATAATCTAACGTTTTCTGGATAAAAAGTTCCCTACAGGCCAATATTTCAGTGTCGTACTGACTAAGCGTTCTTTCCACGCAAGCAATTTTATAAATTTTTGCAAATATAGGTAATTAGTTGATAATGGTAAGACATTGTTTACTGACAATTGCGCTTATCTTTGTTTCTAAAAAGAATAAATGATTTATCTGACCTTATCCATTTTGAGTTCGTGCACCTTACTTTGGATGTTTCGCTATTTTTCTGACAAAAATTTAAATATTCAGGGCATAATTACTGTAAATTATATTACTTGCCTTATTTCAACTTTGGTAGTTAATGCTGACACCTTGAATTTTCAATCCATGAAGGACGAACCACTGAACGGATATGCTTTTCTTTTAGGTGGGTTATTTATCATAACCTTTAACATCATGTCCAAAACAGTAACTCATTTTGGCATTATGATAAGTTCAGTCACTCAAAAAATGTCTCTGATAGCCCCCATAATGATTGGCGTTCTATTTTATGCTGAAAATCTTACTATTTTTCGCATCATTGGCATTATTGCTGCCATGAGTGCCATTGTAGTCATCAATATGCCATTTAATAAAGACCCGGAACAGAAAAGAAAATGGATTTTATGGCTTTATCCCCTTTTAACCTGGCTTTTAAGTTCCATCATCGATTCCGCTTTTTACCTTTTGGGTAAATCCACAGGATCTAAACAATCTGCTTTATTTTTAGCTGTACTTTTTGGAACTGCTGCTTCGCTGGGTATTTTATTTATGATCATTCATAAAATAAAAAATGGATTGAAGATACCCTGGCATATTATACCATTTGGTATAATATTAGGCATTCCTAATTTTATGTCTATTCATTATTTAATGAAAGCTATAGGACAAGGCTGGGATGCCAGTTTGATGTTTCCAATAAATAATGTGGGAATTATTGCTATTTCTATGTTGGGTGCATTACTTATCTTCAAAGAAAAGGCAAATAAATATAAATTAATGGGCGTAGCTTTAGCCATTTCAGCGGTCCTCCTTATTGCACTTTCTTGAAACAATGAAAAATAATTTTCAATATAAAACGATAAATTCTCCCGGATTTGGCGAATTTCGAGATCGTGGAAGTAAATTTTTAGCCCATATTTTTCCCATTGTAAGCGGAGACGACGCTGGTAACGCCTTAGAGGAAATCCGTAAATTACACGGAAAAGCAAATCACCATTGCTTTGCCTGGCGTATAGGTCTCGATGGCCTTAAATATAGAGCAAATGACGATGGAGAGCCTTCAGGTACTGCTGGTAAACCCATTCTCGGGCAAATAGATAGTAATGGATTAACCAATGTCCTTATTGTAGTTACACGATATTTCGGTGGTACCCTTCTTGGCACTTCCGGTCTTATAAATGCCTATCGATTAGCTGCAGCTGCGGCCATTGACAATGCCAGTATCATTGAAAAAGAGTTATCAGATTATTATATATTTTATTGTGATTATAGTAAAATGCCCTTAATTATGGACGCGGCAAAGAAATATGAACTTACTATAATTAGACAATCGTTTGATTTGAATTGTGAACTTACCATTCAATTTCCAAAATCAAAATGGCAGGGAAAATTACCTCAATTCATTGCTCAGGCATTATCGCTTAGAATCGATCAAGTTGACCCTACCTTGTTATTACCTTATTTAAAATGGGAATTTCAAGGAACCTGGTGAGGATTATTGCTTGCTTAAACGCATAGATACCGTTGAAAATCCATCTGTCAAACTACAGGCATAAATACCAGAAGGAATATCTTTTGTGGGAAACTCAAATCGATTATTGCCTGGATTTAAGTTGATTCTTCTCCTTTCTACTAATCTGCCGTTTATATCAAATAATTGAAGATCAAAAATGCCACTTAACTCAGTCAATATATGAATCTGTAGATAATCGGTAAATGGATTTGGGAACGCATTTATTTTTAGTCTTGTGGCACCTAAACTATGCGTAGAAGACGTCTTGCAGGCCGTGCTTGAAATGGGTCTTACGAAAAATCCAAATTCATTTAATCCCCATTTCAAACTATCAGGGACATCTAACCTCAATTTTAGTGCATCATAACCATAAGATTCATCTAATTTACCCTTCAATGTTATACAACCCGTTTCATTTTGTTTGAATTGGCAGTCAACGGGATAACAAGAATATTTAAGCGAAACAGGTAAATGCTGCATTGATTTACCAATGGGCAAGACAGACATCCCTTTGGGAATTTTAACAGCAAAGGAATATTCTACCGGAATATGTAAACAAAGGCTGTCAACCATTCCCTTTTTAACATTAAACCCTGAAAACGCAAAAATGCCCGTAGAATCAGCAGGAATAATTACTTGATTACATGGATTCACCTGACCTACAAGATCAAAAAAATATCCAAACATCATAAACAAGCAATAAATCTTACTTTTCATTGGTATAACGATAATTATAAAATCAATTTACCTATAATTCTCTGAAAAAACTAATTTTCCTTTTCAATTTCTCTGAAAAATCAGTTCTCTTTAATAAATCCTCCATTTTCAAATGCATTCTATAATGCCAGTAATTTTTTGGATTTGCTGGAATGTTAATTCGCTCCATTGCAGGATTAGGATTTCTAAGTAAACTGTCCATTCCCAACAAATCCTGAAGAGGAAAAACGGCCCAAAGAGATGGCCAACCTAAATGCAAATCAATTACCTTCTCAACTAATTCTGGTGTACAGGTTGATGGAGCTTCATTCACACCACCGAGTTGAGACTGAAAAAAGTATTGAATTTGATCCCTTTCTGATTCGTCCCACCAACATCTTATCGGAGACATATCATGTGTTGAAGGACTAACTACGGATAAAAAGGGAATGTCTCTTTCTTGCAAATAGGGCGTTGAGGGATTTTTACTCATTCTTTGTATCTCAAGAGTAAGTAAACCCAATTCTTTCATTACCCCTGAAACACAAGCCGGCACCATGCCTAAATCTTCACCACAGATTAACATGTTAGTGGCTTCCTTAATGGCCGGCAATTTTTCCATTGCTTTGTCTCTCCAAAATTCATCTTGCATTTGATAAAAATAATAATCATGGAGGCGCCTAATATTATATTGTGCGTGATCATTTAAAAAGGCAAAGGAATAAGTATCCATTAAATTTATCCTGGGATGAAACGCATTCTCCTGATATTTATCTTTTATAAACATAACATCACAAACAAGGCTAAAAAGGATATTTTTATGTGAGACATATTTCCTTCCAGTCGTTGAATTCAAAAATTCCTCTAAATCTTTTTGACAAGCTAGATATGACTTAAAAGAATACAAACCATTTTCCTCTACATCAAAAAAAACAAGCAGCATTTCATCTATTTCATTAGAAAACAGAGATTTTAATAGTTCAAAGGTGAGATAAGGTTTACAAAATCTATTCTCATCGAAAGAAATACCATAATTATTAAAATCCTGAATGACCAAGGGAATGGCTGGATTAAAAACACCCAATAAACCATCTACCTGATTAGCAGGAATTTCCCAAATTCTAAAGAAACCTAAAATATGATCTATTCTATATGCACTAAAATATTTGGCTAAAATAATCATTCTATTTTTCCACCAGGCATAATCGTCTTTCGCCATTTCTGACCAGTTATACGTTGGGAAACCCCAATTTTGCCCTGTAGCCGAAAAAGGGTCTGGCGGAGCACCTGCCTGACCATCCATATTAAAGAGATGTGGAGAAATCCAGGCATCGGTGCTATGTTTAAAAATACCGATAGGCAGATCCCCTTTTAAAATCACTCCCTTACTTTTAGCATATTTGGAGGCATTTAATAATTGCTTATCTAAGTTATATTGCAGGAAGAAATAAAAGGCAATATCTAAGAAATGATCATTGGCCGGATGAATAAAATCTGTTAGAAATGTAGGATTAAATACAGCGTAATCACCCCATTTTGTAAAATCAACGGTCTTATACTTGTCCCTGAAAAAGGAAAAAAGAGCGTAAGACGATAACCAATTTTCATTTTCCTTGAAAAATTGGTTATAATTGGGGTCGTCTTTTAATTGATCCCATTGATCGGTAAATATTTTCTTTGCCAGATCAAGTTTACAAGTAAGCACCCGCTCGTAATCGACGGCATCCAATTCATTCAAATCTCTTCTGATGTTATCTAATTCTGAAGGTGTAACGATATTTGCCCAGCCGGAAATACTTTCTATATGCAAATAAAGTGGATGAAGAGCAAAAACAGATATGGCAGCATAAGGATAAGAATCCGTCCAGGTTTTTGAAGATTGAGTATCATTGATGGGCAAGATTTGAATCATTTTGAGACCAGATTGAGCGGCCCAATCTGAAAACAGGATTAAATCATTAAATTCACCTACGCCAAGACTTTGGTTACTTCTAAGGGAAAAAACAGGAATGGCCACGCCGGCACCTTTCCAATAAGGTGTTGTGTAATTAAAATGTATATCGTTTAATAAGATATTAACCCTTGAATGAATTGGTTTTAAGTCTCTCAAATGCCTGTTTTCACCACCCTCAAAGGTGACATTATTATCAGGATGTAACCAAACATATTTATACTCCAGATTTTGCGGGAAAATGCTGAAAGAAACCGTTCCCACCCATTCATTATTATCTAAATTATTGGATAATTTAAGCCCGTTAACAGGTTGCCAATATCCTAGTTTTTCATGATTTCCTAGAACCATTAATTGTGCACCTTCATAACAAAAAGGAACTTTGATATGAAATGTCAGCTGAATAAAACCCTTTTCATTCAATGTTTCAGGAAACTGATTGGTTTGAGGTAACACCAAACCTGCGAAAGCATCGGTAAAAAAAGCATTTTCCGCACGCCCTTTATCCATCCAAAAATCTCTGATAACGAAAAAGTCAGAAGATACATCGCTTCTTAAAAAAGAACGTTGCAAAACACCTTCGTCTTTCTTATTGTGAAGAAGGTAATCTTTCACAACATAACTATATTGAAAATCAAGATCCTCTTCTAAAAAATCGAACGAATTTCCCCAAAAACCATTTCCTAAATAGTTAAGTGGCAGATATTTTACTTCCTCATTAATACTTCCACAGATTTTTAGATATAAATTTTCTCCAGTTTTGGTGTAGTAGTGAATTTGGAATTGCAGTTTACATGACATTGATACAATATTTTCACAAAAATAACGAGAAACCCATAAAATGCTATTTATTAGATAAAAAACATTTTTTTTAAAGAAAATATTGTAAAAAGTAAATAAACTACTATATTTGCGCACGCGTTGAGGAAAAGACCTTAACAAATTACATTTCGCGGATGTAGCTCAGTTGGTAGAGCGCAACCTTGCCAAGGTTGAGGTCGCAGGTTCGAATCTTGTCATCCGCTCTATTTTTTAACTTAAACGATTAAATCTTCAAAACCTTATGCTGATTATTGATGTAAAAGATAACGAAAGTATCGACCGTGCTTTGAAAAGGTACAAAAGGAAATATAGAGATTCCCAAGTGATGAAAGAATTGCGCAGAAGACAAGAGTTCGTTAAACCCTCTATCACTCGTAGAGCTGAGGTTTTAAAGGCTGTTTACATGGAAGATAAAAAAAGAGAAGTCGAAGATTAATTCTTTCCTTCAAACTTACATAGAAAAAAGAGCCATTAAAAAAATGGCTCTTTTTTTATTTCCACTAAGATGACCTATAAGCCGTTGGGTTATAACCGTTCTCAAAAGACCCTAAAAATAGTCTGGCATATATTCTGTATATAGCTAATCCATCCAGGATTAAAATTAAAGAAATCAAAAGGGTTAATCCAATTTGATTTTCATGTAAATGCCCTAAAATTAAATCTTCACCTATAAAGGTGGGTGTAATAGGAAAACCTGATAATCCAAGGCAGGCTATTAAAAATGCTACACCTAATCTTGGACGAATATAAGAATAGCCATGAAATTTGTTTAGCAAAACAGATTGACCGAAATATTCCAGGCGATTAAGTACTATAAGACCTAAAATAGCTGCGAAAACAATACCACTTAGAAAAAGATAAAGTTGACCAATTTCAAATTGCTCATTTAAAGCAATACATTGACCAAGTAAAAATTGGCTAAAAACAATTTGCAACCAGGCATTTTTGGCATTAATTCGGGATTCGAAAGCTGAAAATATAAACCCTAAACTTAAAAGGCCTCCAATAAAAGAAAAGGTGTGCAGCCAGGACTCAGTGTAGTATTTTTTTATAAATATAAAATAGAATCCTGCCAATAAATATAAACCACATAAAATGAGGGCATTTCGAGTTTGAAAAAACCTGAGTTTTCTGCCAATCCATTTTAATGGATTCCACAAATACCGATACATATTCGTATCCATATTAAATTCTTTGATACTTAATTGATAAATGGAAATTTTTAATCTTCCCCAAAAATTGTCGGTTATCTGATTATTGGGTTTAACAAAATGAAAAAATTGATCATGAATTAAATAACTCAAAACAGCGGGCGAAACTAATAGCTGGTAAGTTCTTAAAAACGCATTTCCTGCAAAATGAAAAATGGCCAGCGTATGGAAACCCAAGGCTACTTCAATAAAAATAATACCAATTTGAGCGATGGAGGAATAGGCAATTTGGGTCTTTACAGAAGATTGAACTCTGGCAATTAAGGTGGCAAACAAACTAGTTGTAAAGCCAAAAACAATCACTACCCCTTTAAAAACGATCAAATCGTCCCATAAAGGAAAGGTTCTTAAAAGCAAGAAAACACCCATGTGAACACTCAGGGAGCCATAGAAGATGGCAGAAGAGGTTGTTGGACCTTCCATTGCCCTAGGTAACATAGACGAAAATGGATATTGAGCCGATTTGACCAAAGCTGCTAAGAGGAATAAAAAGGGAATAGCCTGAATATAAATATCGTGATCATTCCCCAAATAGATAATATCTAAAGATTTTAACTCCTGGAAATTAATCGACCTTTTGAAATAATGGTGACTTAACCAAATGCCTAAAAGCAATGAAATATCTGCCACCCGATACACTGAAAACAATTTCATTGCATTTTTTGTCGGGAGATACCTGTCCTTATAAAAAGCTACCAATAAAAAAGAGGCTATACCTATGATTTCCCAACCTGCAAAGAGCGTTTCGAAATTTCCTGAAAACTCAATGATAGTTAACCCTAAAAAGAAAAAAAGCATATTGTTAAAAAAACGTTTAAATCCTTTTTCTCTATGCAGATAGGTTTTACTGAATGTTGAAACAAGTAATAGAATAAAATCTGTGATAACTGCAAAAATAATAGTCTGATTATCCATGTATAAATGGAAAGAAAAATTTTCATTATTGGCTTTATACAATGCAGGACCCTCAAAAAAAATAGCACCATTATGATTAAAATACAGCTGGATACTTACCCAAATAAGCAATAAAAAATGAGATAAAAGGGTAATGAAAACGGTTCTGTAAATTATTTTCTCCTGATGATTACTCGGTAGTAGTGAAATCAGAAAACCAATAAATGGAATTATGACAAACAAAGGAATATATGGATTCATTCTTTTTTAGTTTAAAATATGAACAGGAATGTGCTCTTGCGTAGCATGGTATATTTCGTTTGTTTTCATCTCTGTTGCCAAATCGATTAACACATGAACATCATTACTTTCATTCACTTTTTTTAGTAAAGGGGTATATGGGTAAAACTGATCATTCTTGAAAATATACAATTGATTTGATTCCGGATGAATTGCAGTTATTAAAACCCACCCATTTTTAATCCATTCATAATATTCAGTACTCGATTGAATTGTTTTCAAAACAACCTCAGGAAAATGCTCCACAATCAACATTAATCTTACCGGATCATGTACCTCAATCATTTGCAAAGGGAGGCCAGGTCTTAAATCACCGTCTGAACTATTTGCCACTCCAATTAACCCCATTACATTGTGAGGTAATTTTGTTCCTGCCCCCATTTTATAATTATCAACCCTGGAAAAATAATATTCGAGATTAATTCCCCCACAAACAATGGGAAGCGGCTTCATAACACCCAATAAACGATCACCATTCGGATCAGTTCGGTAATCATAAGAATTCATAAATGCCCGACGGTCCAGGAAAAGACCTTTAGTAAGCTGCCGATGACCAACGAAACAAAGGGCATTTGTTCCATGCCCCAATTCAGGTCGAGGCTCAAAATAAGAAACTGATCTCTTCTGAATTGATTTACGAACGTGTTTTATGTCCTTATTAGTCTTGATGGAAGCAAACCTTCTGGATCGTTCCTTTGCATTTAAATCTAAGGCCTCTTCAAAATTCACGACATTTAAGTTATGTTTTAATTTATTTTCCAGAGATAACAAATCAAGATCATAAAAAGCCATTTCATCACTGGCTGTATCATGTAAAGCACCAATAAACTGTGTTTTCTCTGGAATAATCAATCCCCTACTTTTAAGTATCTTCCGGACTTCAATATGATTTGCCATTAAGGAAAAAACCCTGGAATTTACAGAACCCGGACGACCACTACAGGCACCACAATCATGTGCTCCGTGATGTGGATTATTTGCACTACTGCTTCCATGAGCAACCGCATAGACAATGGGCGGAAAGTTTTGGCTTAAACCAATTCCGCAAAGTAAATTTTCCACTCTATCAGCCATCTCTGTAATTGTAAAACCTACCTGCAACCCATTTTCAACCACAATAGGAGTGGAAACCTCAATTTGAAGGGTTGAGGTTAGATTCATGTGAGCGAAAGCATCTGATATTGCAGCACTCATTTTAGGTCTGAAAATATCCAGAACCATTTGAATGGCAGCCCAAAAGCCAAGAGAGAGGGTAATCAAAAAACCCCTAAAAATGGTATTTGCCTTTTTACTGAAAAGAATTTCATGACCACGAACCCCTTTTGATTCAATTTCCCTGATTAAATATTTAGGCGTAACGGGAGCTGGACATAATTTTTCATAAAATTTACCATTAGCGGGATGGAAGAAGAATTCAACCCCAAAAAAACCTGGACAACCCATTGTTTCGGAATGTGGTTGAACATATTCGAGATGTCTCCTAATGGAACACTCTCTTTCATCAATACAGAAAATACCTATAAACTCCGTCTGTGAATTAATTTGAGAAGTGTCCTTTGCTGGTAAAGATTTTTTCTGTTTTTGTAAAGAAATTATACCCGCAAAAACTTCATCATAATAACTCCATTCAAAAGCCATTTGCCATAGAATGAGTACCTCTTGTAATTCTGTTCTGGGAATAGGTGCAAATAAATCAGCAGGTTCCTTAGGTACAATTTCACCCAAAGGCTGCCAATTATCACCAAACTCTACCGTTAAGGCATCAATTTCAAGTAACAATTCGAGGATAATAAAATCCTTTAAGGTAATAGACTTAGGATAAAGAATTGAATTGGGGTTATCCTCAATGGCACCAACAATACCACTCCAGCCACGATGAGTAAATTGCTGGTCGAAAATATATTCCTGAAAAAGAGTTTCTTTTCCAACCAATAATTTTAACAATCCAGTAATACTTAAATTCTTTTCGAAAAGTAAGTTTTTGGCTTTCTGGGTTTTAAAAAAACTGGAAAAACTTTTCTCTTCCAATAATTTAACGGCGGCTATTAAACCTTTATCCTCAAATGGGAAATGCCAAAGTGCAATTCCTTGATCAAGATAACTTCCAATGATTCTAAATAATAAAGGTTGGACTGCGTTATCCAAATCAATGTGATAAAATCGCTGCCAATTTTTTCTAAATAAGCCAACTTCAGGTACTATATTAAAATCATAAGATTTATTTAATACCTTATCTAACCAACCTGGAAAATCAGCCTCTCCAAATTTGTCAAATATAGTTTTAGTCAAAATTTCTGTCCGGATTCGCCCTAACGTATGCAGTTTTCTGAATTCATTTAAGGACAGGGTGACCTTACAACCAAATAAAGATGAGGCTTTAAAGATACCCTCAAAAAATTCATTGTGTTGAAAGGCGTGCAATGAATTGTGATGAATAAAATCCTTAAGAGGTGTTTGAGATGGCAAATAATGTTTTAACTCATGTAAAACATGATCTTCATCAAAAGCGATATGTTTTGTCATTTTCTCCGGTTTAAATTAGGATTTTAGTCTTCTGGCGGCCAAAGGATGATTAGACATTTGATTTAACTGATCTAATCCCTGAAATTCTACCTTACCGCCTAAACTTTCATAATCATCTTTAAAATGATGAAGATTTTCCAATACGGAATGGTCAACTAAACTTAGTTCAGAAAAATCAATCGAAATAACTTCCTTTTGAGGGAGTTCATCCAGGATCTTTTTTAATCCAAGCCAATTTGAAAAAACAGCGCATTGTTCAATAATTAATCTGGGGCCAAATTCTTCATCAACCACTCTGATGGTTGCTTTAAACAAACTTTTAAATTTTGCACCATTAAACAAGTGAATGATTAATTTTAATACTATGCCCGCTGCAATACCTACCAATAAATCTTCGAATAAAGTAAAAAAGATTGTTACCAGGAAAATAGCTAATTGATCTTTACCTATTTTAAATATGTGAACGAATTCCATTGGATGAGCCAGTTTAAATCCTACGGTAATCAACATAGCGGCTAAGGCAGTGTTGGGAATCATTTCAAGTAACGGAACGGCAAGTAAAAGAAATATCAAGATAAAAAAGCCATGGAAAAAATTAGCCCATCTTGTTTTTCCCCCATTGTAAAGATTATTTGAACTTCTTGCCACCTCTGAAATCATTGGAAGACCGCCCAAAATTCCACTGATTATATTTCCTATGCCTATGGCTATCAAATCCTTATTTGTATTTGATTTTTGTTTAGCAGGATCAAGAATATCAATCGCTTTAACCGTTAATAAGGATTCTAAAGTTCCAACTAAGGCAAACATGATAACGTATTTAATAAAAATACCGGTTTGGCTTAGTCCTGAAAAATCGGCATTCATCTGTAAGCTATCTATAAAATTGCCTATATGAACTAAGGTATAAGTTGGAGCAGTATTCTTAAAATCCAGGAAGATTCCGGCAGGAATAGAAAATGCTAAAATGATGAGCGGTGTAGGAATTTTCCTTAATATTGGATTTTTTAAGGTTGGCCAAACAAATAAAATAATAAGAGAAATTATACCAATCACGGCAACTTTCGGATTCATATTGAAGATAAATTCCGGGATAGATGCCAATAACTCCAATGGATCTTTACCTTTTGCAAATAGTGGATCTACATTTAACAAAACGGGGATTTGTTTTGCTATGATGATCAATCCTATGGCAGCAAGCATACCATGAATGGCAGATAAAGGAAAAAAGTTTGCCAATTTTCCAAGTTTAAATACGCCAAAAAGAATCTGAATGACACCAGCCACTATGATGGTGCCCAGGGCCAAATGCCAACCTTTCTCCCCACCACCAAAATCGGCCACAGCACTGGCAGCAATAACAATGAGACCTGCCGCAGGTCCTTTTATCGTTAATTTGGATCCAGCAAAAAAGGAAACGACCATACCTCCAATAATAGCTGAAATAAGACCCATTAGCGGAGGAAAATCAGATGCTTTGGCTATACCTAAACTTAGGGGAAGAGCCAGTAAGGAAACAATCAGCCCAGATATGATATCCGAACTTTGAATAGATTCTTTTCCCTTTACTGTGTTAATGTTGGATGAATTTTTATTGGAATCCATTGTATTAAAGATTAAAACTCTTTTTAAGAGTTGTTAAAAAATAAACCACTAAATGATGTTTCCTGGTGAAACCTGCGTGATGTTTATTTAACAATCAATCTTTAAGGAACAAAAAAGGATTACCCTATTGATGATAAGGTGAAAAAGCAAACTGGAATTTGCTACTAAGCTTCCATTTGGTTGGGTAGGAGGTGGGAGAAAAGTATATGATTCGGCAAAACCAAATAACAAATCATCTTCTATTTCTTCGTTTTCAACTATTAAAAGTTTAACTGAATCATTTATGGAAAAAGGATTTATAAAATCCTCTCCATTTTTGAGATGCTTTTGTTTTAATTGAATCTCTAGTTTGTGAGATAGCGAATAGGCGTAGGTTACATCTTTGCCAAGGAGCAAGAAGCAAGCAAGAAGAAAAATAAAACGCCTGATAACATACATATAAAAGCTTAATTATGCAAATGTAGTATTTTAATTAACTTATCCTAATTTTTATATTATATTTTTCAACTAAAAAAACAATTTACATTTATAATTTCGCTAAATTGTTCATCAATTTGATTTTTTTGAATGCACCAAACCAAAATTTATATTCATGTCATTTAAAATTAACTTTTTATTCCTAATCATTGCAATTTGTGGTTTATCTCTTACCGCCCAGGAAAGTAGCAAACAACCTTCTATTACCGTTGAGCAAGACTATTTCCACCCTGTAAAATGGAGAAATATCGGTCCTTTTAGAGGTGGAAGATCTGTTACGGCAACTGGCGTTTCAAATGACCCGCTCACCTATTATATGGGTACAACAGGCGGAGGCTTGTGGAAAACCAGTGATGCAGGTCATAATTGGTTTAATATTTCCGATGGATTTTTTAAAACCGGGTCTGTCGGCGCTGTAGCTGTTTCTACCTCTGACCCAAACATTGTGTATTGTGGAATGGGCGAACATGCGCCAAGGGGTGTCATGACTTCTTATGGTGATGGCGTTTATAAATCAACCGACGCAGGTAGAACCTGGACAAAAATAGGATTAGATAAAACAAGGCAAATAGCCAGAATAATCATTCATCCAACAAATCCTGACATTGTATATGTAGCTGCTCAAGGCGCTTTAAATGGTCCAACCCCTGAAAGAGGCATTTATAAAAGTACCGACGGTGGTAAAACCTGGAAAAACACCCTTTTTGTAGATAATGGAACAGGTTGCAATGACCTTTCCATCGATCCAAATAATGCATTGATTATGTATGCTTCCATGTGGGAACACAACCGTTCACCATGGAAAGTTACCAGTGGCGGTCCAGGAAGCGGTCTGTATAAATCGGTCGATGGAGGTGAATCCTGGTTTAAGATACACAAAGGCCTTCCCGATGGGAAAGGTAAAATGGGAATTTCTGTCAGTGGAGCAAATTCAGATGTTGTTTATGCCCTCATCGAAGGTGATACTGAAAAAGAGGAAGGAGGGCTTTTTGTATCAACAAATGCAGGTGCAAACTGGTCTAAGATAAGCAGTGATCACCGGCTCGTTCAACGTGCCTGGTACTACATAGAGGTTTTCGCTGATCCAAATGATGAACACACGGTGTATGTTTTGGGGCCACCTGCACTAAGATCTATTGATGGCGGCAAAACATGGGAAATATTAAACACCTCACATGGTGATCATCACGATCTTTGGATTAATCCTAAAAATTCAAAGAATATGGTCATCGCAGACGATGGCGGTGCTTCTATTACATTTGACAGAGGAGCAAACTGGACGGAGCAACAAAATATGCCTACTGCGCAGATATATCGCATTAATGTTGATAATCAGTTTCCATATAGAATTTATGGTGGACAACAAGACAATACCTCCGTTTCAATTGCCTCACGATCATTAGGCAATTATGGAATTAGCACAAAAGATTGGGTCAGTTCAGCAGGAGGTGAAAGCGCATTTTTAGCCTTCGATCCTGATAATCCTCGTTTTGTCATGGGAGGAAGTTACCTGGGTACTATTGATATATTAGATACAAAAGCTGAGGCCAGTTCCAATATTATGCCTTCGCCTATTCAATATCTTGCACTGGAACCAAAATACATGAAATACAGGTACAATTGGAACGCTCCTATTATCTGGTCAAAACATGAGGCCAATACATTCTATCATGGAGCTCAGGTTTTACTTAAAACCAAGGATATGGGCCTATCCTGGGAGGAAGTATCACCTGATTTAACCAGAAATGATAAGGACAAACAAGGTAAAGGAGGTGGACCTTTCACCAATGAGATTGTGGGTGCCGAAAATTATGGCACTTTAAGTTATGTCCTTGAATCACAACATGAAAAAGGGGTAATTTGGACAGGTAGTGATGACGGATTGGTTCATCTGACCATGGACGGAGGCAAAACATGGAAAAATGTTACCCCACCTGTTCTTCCTGAATGTCTAATAAACGCTATTGAGGTTTCCCCTCACAATAAGGCCATTGCTTACATAGCAGCTACCAGATATAAATTTAATGATTTTAAACCATATCTGTTTAAGACCACAAATTATGGTAAAACCTGGACCAATATTTCCAGTGGTATTCCAGAAGGTGCCTATACCCGGGTGGTTCGTGAAGATGATAAGTTACCTGGATTACTCTTTGCAGGAACAGAAACCGGCCTTTATATTTCAAGAAATGGAGGAACAACCTGGAAACCGTTTACATTGAATTTCCCCGTTGTACCTGTCACTGATTTAATGATTAAACATGGTGATTTGATCGCAGCAACCTCTGGTCGTTCTTTCTGGATTTTAGATGACCTGGAGGTAATTAGAAATTATAATGTCAGTGATTCAACTAAAACACTTCTTTATCCTATAGAAGATACCTATCAGGTGAATGGTGGAAGTAAGTTAAATGAACCTGGAAATGATGCCAGTGGAACTGACCTTAAGGAAGGCGTCAATCCTTCTACAGGGGTGGTGATTTACTATCATTTGCCAAAAGATCAAAGTAATAATCCATTGGAAAAATTGAAAATGAATATTTATGATTCAAATAATACATTGGTAAGAACATTTACCAGTGATCAAAAGTCACATTTCCAAAGGTATGATGGAGGACCCTCAAAAGAACCTGTTTTAAGTGTATCTAAAGGCTTAAATCGTTTTGTATGGGATATGAGGACCTTTTCAAGACCCGGCGTGCCAAATGTTTATATAGAAGGAAGTTATCGTGGTCATAAGTTGATGCCTGGTAAATACATCGTTGAATTGGAATTTGCCGGGGAAAAATGGTCAAAAGAGGTGAATATCTTATCAAATCCTCATATTAATGTTCCCAAAGAGGTTTACCAGGAATATAATACATTGTTGACCCAATTATCAAGTACCTATACCACTATGGTTAATACGGTAAACCAAATGAGTGAATATAAGGAACAATTGGATCGAAGCATACTTTACCTTATAAAAAAAGAATCTAACGTTAAGCTAGATTTAAGTACCTCTAATAAATTAATTGAGGATATTGAAAATTGGGACAAGAACATGGTACAGCGAAAATCAAAAGCGTATGATGACGTTGATAATTTTGAAAATAAAATGACAGGTAATTATCTGTTTTTAGTAAATCAGGCAGAAAGTGATATTCCGGTGGTCACTAAGGCTGTCCTGGATGAACAAAAAAGGCTAGATGCGCTTTGGTCTGCCGCTTATAAAGAAGCACTAAATATCATGGACATCGAATTACCCGCTCTTAATAAATGGTTATTGGAAAATGGGGTTGGTGCCATAAATCTTTACCAAAGGAAGAATTAAATGCTCGATAGTCAGAATATTTTACCTTACGATGGGGAAGTTTATTACGAAAAATGTATTTGGGATAAGCCCAACGCTGAAAATCTTCTTCGTGAAATGCAACAACATTTGCACTGGCAACATGATGAGCTAATGATGTTTGGAAAAAAAATAACGACTAATAGAAAAGTAGCCTGGTATGGTGATAAAGCATTTACCTATACTTATTCCCGAACAACTAAATCAGCTATTCCCTGGCATCCTTTGTTACTTCCCATAAGGGAGAAAACCGAAACAGTAACAAACGCTTCATTTAATGCTTGTTTATGTAATTTTTATCATCATGGAAACGAGGGAATGACCTGGCATAGTGACGATGACAAAGAATTTGGATTAAATCCTACGATTGCTTCTCTTAGTTTTGGCGCCGAAAGAACCTTTAGCTTCCGACATAAAATAACTAAGGAAGTAATATCCATTATTTTAGAAAGTGGAAGTGTACTACTTATGAAGTCAAATACGCAAACTCATTGGGTACATTCCTTACCAAAATCAGCTAAAATAAAGGACCCAAGAATTAATTTGACCTTTAGATGGGTTGTTTAAAAATTTGAAAAGAATAAATGAAAAAGTTACTTTTTTGGATTTTCTTAGGTTACCTCATTTACCTCCTTTTGAGTGGGGAAGAGGCGGTGGATGAAACGGTTGTGAGACCACCCATTCCTGAGGATATTCCCTATAATGAGGCAACAGGGTGTAAATCATTGGATAAACAATGGGCATGGAATTCTTTAGATGGGAAAAATTATGAAATGTCTTTTCCCGTTTGTCAGGAATTATACGATGAAAGTGTTTCTACCCGCGAAAATATTGGCTATCCGGAATATGAACTTTCAGATATTGAATATTGTAAATTTATATATGAACAACTTTTAAGCGCCGTTGAATTTCCAACCAATGAACTTGCATCAGGTTATAAAAATATCATTGATGAGGCTAATCTGAATTATATGGGCGCATTAAATTTAATCATATCAAGTATTCAGGCTATCCCCTATACATTGATTATCAATGAAAATTGTCCTTATGTCTTAAATGGAATCAAATACATAAACAACTGTGCCCCACTGGAAAGCGGACAGGGATGCTGCGGAAATATTCAACCCTTTGGCGTTTATTCCCCCATGGAGTTCCTATACCATGAAGCTGGCGATTGCGATACAAGAACGGTATTTGCTTATGCGGTGTTAAAAAATTTAGGCTTTGACGCGGTAGTCATAAATGGAGAAGAACATTCTATGCTCGCTGTTCATTTGCCAAAAAGCCCGGAAGCAGGGTCAGCTCATATCAAAGACCAGAGAGGGAAAAAATATTACGTGTGGGAACTTACCGGAAAAGACTGGGGTCTTGGTGTAAACCCAGATGTAAATTTGAATAAATGGGATATTGTATTACCTTAAAATAAAAAATTATGCTAAACGAATGGATGGACTTAGGCACCTTAACCATACTATCAATTTTTTACCTATTCACCTTTGCCCGAGTACAATCGAATTTCTTCGATAAATATCTGGAAGAAAAAAATGCTGCCATACTCATTGTTTTTGGCTCTTCTCTGCTCGCAGCTGGTATTAATTTAAATCATATATCAGACACAAGTTCTGATGCCATGCGATTTTTAATTAGTCAAAACGAGTGGGCAAAAGCCATAGGTTTTGCCCTGCTTTTCTTTGCTGGAATGTGGATTTTTTCTTATGTACTCTTTAGAATTACCTTTTTTATCACAGGTTTCTTAACACCTGAATCTGAACTAAATGAGTTGAGGAAAAATAATATAGAAATTGCTTTAGTGCACGCTATTATTATATTGGTGCTAAGTTTTGTATTGGCTCCCGCAATTACTCGGGTAGCCTCTCATTTTGTACCCTACCCTACTTTGCCGTTCTAAAAATAAAAGGGGGCTTGCAGGCCCCCTTTTATTTCTTATTTATTGATATATTTTAGAATATCTTCGCTCAAAGGTTTCACACTACTTGGGAAATAAGCTACTAATTTACCATCTTCATCAATTAAGAATTTATTGAAATTCCAGGCAACTTTAGCATCTAACACCCCATTTTTCTCTTTCTGTGTAAGCCAGGCGTAGATAGGAGCAACATTATCTCCTTTAACATCAATTTTTTCAGCCATTGGAAAACTCACTCCGTAATTTTTTTGACAAAATTCTTTGATTTCTGTCGCTGAACCTGGATCCTGACTCATAAACTGGTTACATGGAAAACCAAGGATAACCAATTTATCCTGATATTTACTGTATAACTCCTGTAATCCAGCAAACTGAGGCGTATAGCCGCACTTAGATGCCGTATTAACGACCAGAATCATTTTACCCTTATAATTGGACAATGGGATGGGTTCACCTTCCAATGAGTTTACCGTAAAAGAATGAATTGAATTGGACATGCTGGTTTGAGCTGTTCCCACTGTTCCTATACAAAGAAAGAGGAAGAGATGAAAAAATGAGGTTAATTTCATGAGTTTTTTTTATTATAAATGAAAGATTTAGTTCTTTTGTTTAAAAAATGTGTATTTAAATTCAATATAACTTTAAAAAGTTTCAATTCTTTTTTTGAAAAATTACCTATATTGAAAGGAAATTAACAAAAAACACCCTAAAGTAAAAAGAAATGTCCTGGAAAACAAAAATAGCCCTCTCCATAATGATGTTTTTACTGTACTGTATTTGGGGATCCTGGTATGGGCAAATGAGTAAATATCTCAGCAATCAATTAGAAGCGAGTGGCGTACAAGTGGGAAACGCTTATGCCATGTTTTCCATTGCCATGATTGCCTCTCCTTTTTTGGTAGGTCTATTAGCCGATAGATACATAGCGGCGCAAAGGTTACTTGGAATTTTAAGTTTGATGGGGGCAGCCATTTTATTCTGGCTCATAAATATAAAAGAACCAAGCACATTTATTTGGGTGCTGTTACTTTATTGTTTAACCTTCACTCCAGCGATATCACTGACTACCTCCATTGCGATGAGGCAGATGGCCAATCCAGAAATTGAGTTCCCTCCAATCAGGGTATTTGGAACCATAGCCTGGATTGTCATCGTAAACGTTGTAGGTTGGTATGGCTGGGGAGATAAAGCTACCATTTTCCAATTAGCCTTATTATTATCTTTAGTATTGGGTGTTTTTTCATTTTTTCTGCCCCATACCCCTCCCGGCAAATCAAAGGAACCATTTTCTTATACTCAATTAATAGGAAAAGATGCTTTTGTTTTGTTTAAATCAAAATCATTTTCGCTATTTTTTATTTCCTCCGTACTTATTTGTATTCCTTTAGCTTTTTACTATACCTGGGCAAATCCCTCTTTAACTGATGCTTATATTCTGGCATTTCCGAGTATCAATGCCGATAGCTTTGCTATTGAAAATAAAATGTCTCTCGGGCAGGTTTCAGAAATTGTTTTTCTACTAATGTTACCGTTTGCCTATCGCAAATGGGGATTAAAAAATATATTTATCATCGGTTTATTGGCATGGGTTATTCGATTCCTGTTTTTTGGGTACGGAACAGCTGATAACACCCCCTGGATGCTCTATTTAGCTATTTTACTTCATGGAGTTTGTTACGATTTTTTCTTTGTAAGCGGACAAATTTATATCGATAAGAAAGCTGGAACGGCTATAAAAGCACAGGCCCAGGGTTTAATTACTTTGGCAACTTATGGTATTGGTATGTTATTAGGTAATTTAATTGCAGGTTATGTAAAGGACATGAATACTTTATCCAATGTAACCAATTGGACAAATGTTTGGTTAGTTCCTGCCGGCATCGCTTCCCTGGTTCTCTTATTATTTATGTTTTTTTTCAAACAGGAAAAAATTTGATTTTTATCTCTAAAACGTCTTTTACCTTATGTTAGATTTAGGTTTTGTTTCCGCTATATTACCTGATTACTCGTTGGAAAAATTAGTCCTTTTTGCCGCCGAGGAAAAATTTTCCTGTATAGAAATTATGTGCTGGCCCTTGGGTAAATCAGAAAGAAGATATGCCGGTGTAACACATATCGATATTGACACGCTGAATGCGTCAAAAATTAGGGAAATTAAGGCCTTGTTAAAAGACCACAACGTAAGCATATCAGGCTTAGGTTATTATCCTAATCCATTGGATGAGGATGCAGAAAAACGAAAGTATTTCCAGGAACATATAAAAAAGATTATTAAAGCTGCTGCTGCACTTGATATTCCAGTAGTGAATACCTTTATAGGGAGAAATCAATATTTAAACTTAGAGGAAAATTTTAAATTATTTGCCACCGAATGGGCGTCTATTATAGATGTTGCCCAGGCAAATGGCATAAAAATTGGGATTGAAAATTGCCCAATGATTTTTACTTACGATGAATGGCCAGGAGGAAAAAATATGGCTATAAATCCTCAAATCTGGGAGAAAATGTTCGATTGCTTTCCAACTCCATTGTTTGGATTAAATTTCGATCCCTCCCATTTTATATGGCAGCAAATGGATTATATTCAACCTTTATATGATTTTAAGGATAGATTGCATCATATCCATCTGAAAGATGTTAAATTATATAAAAATAAACTGGATAAGGTAGGCATTATGTCTCCTCCAAATTTTTACAGTTCTCCCAAAATTCCTGGTTACGGAGATGTTCATTGGGGGAAATTTTTCTCGGCATTGACTGATATTGGATACCGTGGTCCAGTGTGTATTGAAGTAGAAGACAAAGCGTTCGAAGCCAATGAAAAAGATGTTTTAACAGCGATTAAAACTGCAAGAAATTATTTAAATCAATATTTATCCTCATGAAAAGAAGTAGAAGTGGTTTATTTGGCGGAGTACTGGCCGGCATTGCAAATAGTACAGGAATTTCCGTTGTGCTCTTAAGGGTTTTATTCGTCGTTTTCTTTTTTGGTATAGGTGGTTTGACCCTTGGAATATCAAGTGGTGTTATGGCTTTAATCTATTTCCTGTTCTGGATGTTTATGGATTAAACTTTATTATTATAACTTCGTTCTAAGAAAAAAATGATTTAATGTTTAAATATTCCTCTTTAGCCCTTTTGTTTGTCCTTGTTTATTTTTTACCTTCCTGTAAACAAGAAAATTTAGGAGAACCTAAAAACGAAGTAACCTTTAAGGTAATTCAGGACCAAATCCTTACGCCGAGTTGCGCCATATCTGGCTGCCATCAATCGGCTACTGACGGAAGTTTCCAGCAACATAAACTCATTTTATCTGAGGGTAACTCCTATCAGAATCTGATAAATAAGGTTCCTGTGAATATTGCTGCGGTGAAGGCCAATATGCTACTGGTTAAACCCAATGATGCAGAAAAAAGCTTCTTATTTCATAAAATAAACTGTGATTCTTATATCCACAAAAGCAATGAAAATTTTGGCAATCAGATGCCATTAGGTGGCAATATCCTTACTAAAGGACAAGTTGAATTGGTGAAAAGATGGATAAATACCGGGGCCTTAAAGGATGATCGAAGTTTAAGTTTAGCCGTTTTATCAGACAATGCTCCCTGCCAATCAGATATTGACCCTTTGGCTCCCCCTGTTAATGGGTTTCAACTAAAAATTGACAAATTTGATATCCCTTCAAATTTTGAACGGGAAATATTTATAAGGAAAGTTACACCAAATACCTCAACCGTTTATGTTAATAAAATTGAGTTGAAAGGTCGTTCGAATAGTCATCATTTCATTGTGTACGGATTTAATAATCCGTCATTTATACCAGCAGAAAATAAAATAAGAGAGCTGAGAAACCTGGACGGTTCGCTAAATTTGACCACTTTCGCTGAGATGCAAAACCACTATTTTATTGGTGGAGGTTCCGATGTAAACGCTACCGTTACCCTACCTGAGGGGGCTGCCATTAAGATAGCACCAAATACCCCGGTAGATTTAAACGCACATTATTTCAATAAAACCAAGTTAACGCTCCAGGGCGAAAACTATGTAAATTTCCATACAGTACCCGCTTCATCCGTTAAAAATGAAGTTAAAATGCTCGATTTAAATAATACAAGTATAAATCTGCCACCCAATCAACGAAAAACCATTACCAAAAACTTTACCTTTCAGGAAAAAACGCATATTTTACTTTTGACCTCACACAATCATAAATTAGGTGAAAAGTTTGTCATTAAAATATTCGGCGGGCCCAGAAATGGGGAGGTGCTATATGAAAATACAGATTGGGAACATCCTCTCACTAAATTGTTTTCAAATCCTATCATCCTTAATCCGGGTGAAGGATTGACTTCAGAGGTAACTTACATGAACACAACCAATCGGACCATAACAGCTGGTTTCACCAGCGAAGACGAAATGAATATTATATTTGGGTATTACTATTAAAAGACAATCCGACTAAGAAAGCCATAGTATCTACCCCATCGGCATATTCTGATAAGGTAGGCGTTTGTGCTTGACCAAATGGAATGACCTTCATACCAGAAAGTGGTTCCGTACCCACAATACATTGAATTTCGTCTAAAGACGCCATTAAATCTTCCTTTAACTGAGGAAAAGATGGGTAGTATTCATAGTGGAGCGTAGCAATTTTAGAAGAAATTGATTTTTCTTCTGTTACCAAAACACTGCCCGTCATAAAATGAGGCACTTTGTTTAGCAACCAAATAGCGGATTGATAATCGAAGTTATTTTTATAGCTATTATGAAGAATGATTTCTTTAAATGAATGCAATTGGTCCAAAAGCAAAGTAAAATCATAGTTTTGAGGCACATAGATTTTAGATACATTTCTACAACCCAAACCGAAATAGGTGAAAATATCCTTTCCAAGGTTCATTAAATCATCAGGAGTTTCATCTCCGTTCAAAATAGCCACCGCCTGCCTGTTTTTTCGGATAATATGAGGTTTTGATGAAAAATAATGTTCGAAATACCTAGACGAATTATTACTACCTGTGGCAATTACGGCATCATAATCAACGAGCCTATCTATAAAATGAATATAATTTTTAAACTCAGGAGCTAATTCGATCAAAAGATCAGCTAAAAAAGGAAGTAAAAAAGGATCTTTATCAGAACATTTTATTAAAGCAATATTACCAGAGATGAGTACGCATAAAAAATCATGAAAGCCGACCAAAGGAATATTTCCAGCAAGAATTAATCCAATCTCCTTTGGTTGATCTGATTCCTTTAAATGAGGATACAAAGCAACCCACTCATTTAATTTTTGCTCATTTAAAAAAAATTCGATAACGTTACTTATTGCAAGTTTTTGATTTTCAATAGTAAACCAAGGATTATGTTGATATACTTTGGTTAGAATACTATCATAAGGTTCAGGATTATCGTGTAAGATTTTACCTAAAGAAACAAAAGCATGTAATCGATATGCTAAATTCATAAAACGACTGGATTTATTATTTCGCAAGATAGGGAAGTTGGTTATCTTCACAAAAAGAGTTCCAACCATCAACACCTAATGCGTTAAGATTAGCAATGTTTTTTTCAGGAATATTTAAGGTGTCACCATAAAATAGCCTGGCTTGTTGAATACTCTCCGACCTGATAATATGAATTAAGGGAAACGGAGATCTATTAGTAACATTAGACAAATCGTTGGGTTGACTTCCTTCAAATTGATAGGCAGGGTGAAATGAAGCCAATTGAAACTCTTCCTCAAATTGATTTTTTTCCAAAAAAGTTTGAAGCAAGGCTACATAAGAAAGATAATCATCAAAGTCCTTAAAAGAGTTGGGATAAATGATAAAGGCCGTTTCCAAAACTTCACTTGGTTCCTCTTGAAGTTCCCTCAAAACAGCATAAAATTGTTTTAAAAGGACGGTAATATCCTCATCTATGTGAATTAGGTAGGCTATTTTATCAGTGTTGAAAGGTTTAGCAGCGAAGGGGCAAAAGTTTAAACCTATGACCACCTTTTCGATCCAATCTTTAACTAACTCCTTTTCATTTTCCATAATTAAAATGTATTAGTCCCTTCTTGACAAATAATATTTTCTCCAACGCTGCAAACATTCTTCAAAATCAGCGGGCAGATCACTTTCAAAACGAACGAATTCTTTCGTTGTAGGGTGAATAAAACCTAAAGTTTTAGCATGCAAAGCCTGTCTGGGTAAAACATTAAAGGTATTGTTGACAAAATCTTTATACTTTGAAAAGGGAGTTCCTTTTACTATCTTGGATCCACCATATTTTTCATCATTAAAAAGCGGATGACCTATATAATTAAAATGGACCCTAATTTGGTGAGTTCTTCCCGTTTCCAGATTACATTTCACCAAAGAAACGTAATAATAATCTTCCAGTGTTTCATAATGAGTCAACGCCCATTTACCCTCATCTCCTTCAGGATAAACCTGATAACTTTTTCTATCTCTGGGATGCCGTCCAATATTCCCCTCTATTTTACCTTTTGAAGGTTCTGGCGCCCCCCATACTAAGGCATAATAAGTTCTTTCAATGGTATGATCGGAGAATTGTTTAGCTAAAAAGGTTAGGGCATAATCATTTTTGGCAATGACCAGTAATCCCGAGGTATTTTTATCAATACGATGCACTAAGCCTACTCTATTTTGGAATGATTCAGCATCTTCTGTTAAATGATCTACGCCCAAATAGAAAGCGAGACCATTTACCAAAGTCCCATCCCAATTTCCAACTCCTGGATGAACGACCAGGCCAGGCTGCTTATTTATAATCAGAATATCATCATCTTCATAAATTATTTGAAGAGGAATATATTGCGGCTGAATTTTCCCTGCATCTTCCTCTGAAAAGTGTCTGGGAAATACGGCAGAGATTAAATTACCTGGTCTAATTTTATAATTTGACTTAACAGGCAAATCATTAACCAATACAGATTCCGCTTTAATAGCTTGTTGAATTCTATTTCTCGAAATTTTTCCGAGTCTATCTGAAAGATATTTATCTATTCTTACAGCCTCCTGTTTAGGATCAATCTGCAGGGAGAGGCGTTGGAAAAAATCGTCCTCATTTTCGGTTTCAATCAAAGTAGCAAAGTTATTACGAATAAAAATTCAAAAATAGACAATTCAGCGCAATCAAAACCTATTTTCGAGATAAAAGGGTAAAACCTTATGCCATGTTGGCCAATCATGAGGCATGTCATTACCCCATATAGCTAATTCGTTGTTAATTCCTTTTGCATTAAACACCTCAGATAAGCGTCGGCTTGCCTCAGGCATTTCATAACTACCTGATCCTGAAATAATATGTATATTTTTTCTATTCCTTAACAGAGATAAAGTATGATCATCGTTTAAATTAGGTAAATAGGCCATTGGATTATTAAAATAAACATCCTGGTCAAAATAACCTTTTGTATATGATTGAAGATTATAATCGCCAGACATACCAATTACCCCATTTATCAAATCGGGTCTTTTTAAGAACAAATTTACGGCATGGAGTGCACCAAAAGATGCTCCTGAAACAACAATTGGTGTTTCAGGAGATGTTTTACTCTTTATATAGGGAAGAACCTCATTAAAGACATAATCATTAAATTGATTGTGCCGAATTGATTTATCTCTGGGATGCATAGAATGATTCAACCAGCTTTCATTATTGATGCTGTTTATAGAAAAGACCTTGACCTTTCCGGCATTGATAAGTGGAGCAATAGCATGAATGAGACTAAATCGTTCATATTCAAGAAAATCAGCCGCAGCGGTTGGAAGCATTAACAGAGAAAACCCGTAATGACCATAAACCGCAATATTCATCTGTTTGTTAAGAGAAGGGCTATACCAACTGTCTATAAACTTTTGCATATCCTATAATTAGTCTGGGAAAGCCTCATCCTCCGCGAGTGTTAAAACCTCATCAGATTGGATAATTTTAAAAATACTTTTGTTTCTGGCTAGTTCATATTTATAGAAAAAGCGCATGGTATGAAGTTTATTTTTCAACATAGATGATGAAAAGGCTACATCGGACGAATTTAACGTATTCGATGCTGTAATGCCTATTTTCAACCATTGCCAGGCAACCACAATAGTACCAATCGCCTCCATAAACAAAGTAGCATCGGAAACAAATTTCTCCGTTTCCCCTTTCATGGCAATCGGAATGAGGTGAGCCAGCGTAGCTTCGACCATCGGTAATTGATCTTCCAGTTCTTTGGCTGTTGCCATCAAACGCTCATCCATTTTACCCTCTGAGATAGTATGTTGAATTTCTGCCAACATCGTTTTAAGTACCAGGCCATTTTCCATCAGTACTTTTCTACCTAAAAGATCTAAGGATTGAATACCCGTTGTTCCCTCATAAATAGACATAATACGAATGTCTCTATAGTATTGCTGAAGGATGAAATCAGCACAAAAACCATATCCGCCTAAAATCTGAAGACCATTATCAACGGCCAATTTCCCCTTTTCTGAAGGATAGGTTTTAGTAATTGGCGTAAGGAACTCTAATAATAGATTCCAGTGATTATTATTTTCTTTTTCAGAAATCTCACGGTCGTGATAAATCGAGGATTGCAATATAAGGGAGAGAGAACCCTCATAAATAGCTTTTTGCAAAAAGAGCATTCTTCTTACATCGGGATGATTTATAATTAAAGTGGGTCCCGCGGCTTCATCTTTCCGTCCACCACTTAGTAACCTTCTTCCTTGCTGTCTTTCCTGGGCATATTGCAAAGAGGCATAATAGGCAGCAGAAGCAATGGCTGCGCCTCCCCTTCCTACAGCAATTCTTGCATCATTCATCATTTGGAACATATACAAGAGGCCCTTATTTTCTTCTCCAACCAAATAACCAGTACATTGTTCATTATCGCCAAATACTAAATGGGCGGTACAGTATCCTCGTTGACCCATTTTCTGAAAATCACCAGCGGTAATAACGTCATTATTTACTAAGGACTGATCAGGTGTAATTTTATATTTTGGCACTATAAACAGCGAAATTCCTTTAGTTCCAGCTGGTGCACCTTCAATTCTTGCCAATAGCAAATGAATAATATTGCCCGCATATTCATGGTCACCTCCCGAAATAAAAATTTTATGTCCCTTTATGCGATAAGTGCCATCGTCTGTGAGTATAGCAGAACACTTTATATCCGAAAGGCCGCTACCTGCCTGAGGTTCAGAAAGACACATGGTGCCACTCCATTCTCCGGATAACATGTTGGGCACATATTGGTCATGATATTTTTTATCGGCAAAGGAGGAAATCAGGTGGGCAGCCCCAGCGGTCAAACCTGCATAACCAGGAATATGATTATTTGCTGCTTCCATAATAAAATAAGCTGCATGCATCACAGTGGCAGGTAATTGAAGTCCACCCATAGCTTCATCAAAAGAAGCACCAATAATACCCAGTTCCCCTTGTTTTATTAAAATATCCTTTATTTTTGGATGCACGTGGATTTTACCCTCTGAAAATTTCGCAGGTTTTTCATCCATCTCTTTAAAGATTGGATATAAATCCTGATCTGAAAAATCGGCCACGGATTGTAAAAAAAGGAGGATAGATTCTTTATCGAAAGCATTATACCGCTCATTTAAAAGCAGTTCCTCTAATTTATGAACATTGAACATCAGAAACTTAAGCGTTTCCATATTAAAATAAGCTGCCATAGTGTTTTTATTTGTAAAAATAGCGAATTTTCGCTAAAATTCAAATTTTAATTTACCCCATAAAAGGATATCTATAATCTGTAGGAGGATTAAAGTTCTCTTTAATGGTTCTTGGAGAAACCCAACGCCAAAGATTAATAATCGAACCCGCTTTATCGTTCGTTCCAGAGGAACGTGCGCCACCAAATGGTTGTTGTCCAACGACAGCACCGGTAGGTTTATCATTGATATAGAAATTACCTGCTGCATTTCTAAGTAAGTTATTCGCCATGGTCAATGCCTGTTGATCTGAAGCAAAAACGGCTCCTGTCAAAGCATAAGGAGATGTTTCATCCACTAATTTCAGTGTTTCTTCATATTCACCATCGGGATAAACATACATAGTAAGTACCGGCCCAAAGATTTCTTCCTCCATTAAAAAATGATGAGGATTTTCAACTACGAATATGGTAGGCTCAATAAAATAACCTATTGATTTATCATAATTTCCACCTGCGATTAAACTGACGGTTTCGTCATTTTTACCTTTATCTATATATCCGGCAATTTTATCAAAGGCTTTTTCGTCAATCACCGCATTGATAAAATGACTATAATCGAGCGGAGAACCCATTTTAAAGGATTGCACCATTGGAACTAGAATATCTTTCAGTTCATTCCAAATGGATTGGGGTATATAAGCTCTGGAAGCGGCTGAACATTTTTGACCTTGAAACTCAAAAGCACCTCTTGCGAGGGCGACGGCCAATGCCTGAACGGAAGCACTTGAATGTGCTATCACAAAATCCTTTCCTCCTGTTTCACCAACTATTCTTGGGTAGGACTTATATTTTGGCAGATTTCCTGCTATTTTTTGCCATAAATTATTAAAAACAGAAGTACTGCCCGTAAAATGCAATCCGGCAAAATCTCTGTGTTCAAAAATAACTTCACCGGCAACAGGCCCAGAAACCACCACCATATTAATTACGCCGTCAGGAAGACCTGCCATTTTCAGCACCTCCATAATCACTGCGGCAGAATACACCTGATTTTCTGCGGGTTTCCAAACCACCACATTTCCCATAAGGGCTGGGGCAGCGGGTAAATTACCAGCAATAGAGGTAAAATTAAACGGCGTGAGAGCGAAGATAAATCCTTCTAAAGCTCTGAATTCCAATTTATTCCAGACTAACGGAGCAGAAATAGGTTGTTCTGCATAAATCTGGGTCATAAATTTCACATTAAATCGGAAAAAATCAGCCAATTCAGCCACGGCATCTATTTCCGCCTGATAAATATTTTTAGATTGACAGAGCATGGTCGCTGCATTCATTTTTGCTCTAAAAGGCCCGCTCAACAAATCTGCCGCTTTTAAAAAGATAGCCGCTCTTTGTTCCCAAGGCGTAGATTCCCAGGAATGTTTAGCCTTCAGCGCTGACTGTATTGCCATTTCAACATGGCTTTTATTTCCTTTATAGTAGTAACCGATAGTAAGTTTATGATCATGTGGAGGACAAATAGCCATTTTATCCCCATCAAAAACCTCCTCACCACCGATAAACTGAGGAATATCTATTTTTTTTGAAAGTGACTCGGTAAGCGCCGAATCTAACGCATTCCTTTCAGGTGAACCAGCAGCATAATTTAGAACCGGTTCATTTTTTATTTCTGGAAGGGTAAAAAGGGCATTGGCCATAATATTTGGTTTTAAAATATAAGGTTTTATCTTAAAAAAGGTTGAATAACTATTTTTTCAGGTAAAAAAGAAATTGCGTCACCCCCACCCTTTATAATTTCGCGAACAATAGTAGAGCTGATATGACTGAATGCGGGTTGGCTAATCAAAAAAATGGTTTCAAGGCCATTTCCAACGATATGATTAAGTTGAGAAATGGTTTTTTCATAATCGAAATCGGAGGCATTCCTTAAACCTCTGATCAGATATTTAGCTCCAATTCTGGAACAGTAGTGGGCCGTAAGATTTTCAAAACTCCCAATTTCAATTTTAGGTTCGTCCCGAAAAACCTGATCCAACCATTTCATTCGGTCAGGAAGAGGAAACAATGCTTTCTTTTGGTCATTAACCCCCACCGCAACGATAATTTTATCGAAGAATGGCAAAGCCCTCATGACAATATCAACATGCCCAACAGTGATAGGATCAAATGACCCTGGAAATACAGCAATTTTTTCCATGACAGATTTATTAATACCAAAGATAATTCAAGGTATCTAATTTTCAAGTATTTGGAAGGAATCGAAAAATTTATCTGTATCCATATTTGAAGCCAATGATTTAAAGGTGATGGTTTGGATAGCAAAATATCTGTTTTTCATTAAATAGGCTTTTGTCTTAATGACAGCCGTATCATTTTTATAATGTATTCTCCAAAATTGTCCTGGTAAAGTATTTAACTTGATGGGGGAAAAATAAATAACCTTTCCATTTATGCTAAAAGCGG
This sequence comes from Haliscomenobacteraceae bacterium, assembly GCA_947501115.1. GTDB lineage: Bacteria > Bacteroidota > Bacteroidia > Chitinophagales > Saprospiraceae > BJGN01. The sequence continues at coordinate 33,062 of CANMVX010000008.1, read as the reverse complement.
CTTCATTTCTGGTTGACTCAAAAAAATCACTGACAAAAGAATCATCTTTGACATCAAGTGCCCCTTCTGGATAATCGCAATACTGAACCATGTACATAAAGTTTGAATGCCCACTATTAGCTGAGGGTTGAAAATAAAAAGTATGCATAACAAGAGGACCTAAAGGGGTATTGGAACTATCTATTTTTTCGCGAAGTTCCCCAGGCACGGTAACAACAAATTTGCCCTTATCTGACTTAAACTTGAACCAATCTGCCTTTGTTTCAGGATTTTGCTGCGCATTCATCGAAAAAAAAATAAGCGACAGACCAAAAAGAAGTATGAATCGATACATAAAATAGTAGTTTTACGAAAAAAAAACAAATGAAAGAAGAAGGCATATTAGTAAGCATAATAATGGGTTCCGATTCCGATATGAAGATAATGGAAGAAGCGGTTCACATCATCAAATCATTTAACATTTCTTATGAGGTTGATATTGTCTCTGCGCACAGAACACCTGAAAAATTGTATTCTTATGCAAAAAACGCACATATAAGAGGGGTAAAAGTAATAATTGCTGGAGCAGGAGGGGCAGCACATTTACCTGGTATGGTAGCGGCAATTTCCCCTTTACCTGTTATTGGCGTACCCATAAAATCAACTAATTCCATTGACGGTTGGGATTCAATTCTGTCTATTTTGCAAATGCCAGGGGGTGTTCCTGTGGCTACAGTAGCACTGAACGGAGCAAAAAATGCTGGTATTCTGGCCGTTCAAATATTGAGCAACAGCGATAGCGACCTTCAGAACAGCCTTATTGCTTATAAGAACAAATTAAATGAAGAGGTGCAGGAAAAAGCTAGAAAAATTAAGACTTTATAGTTTCTTGAGCCCTTTTTGAATCGCTGCCAATAATAAAGGTTCCATGATAGCGTAACCTGCAGGCGTTGGATGAACTTTATCGGTACTTAACCCCGGTTTAAGTCCCAAATTACCATCTTCCATGGAAGAATAATAGTCCAGATAGATATGTCCCTTTAATTTAGCATACTTTTTAATGTCTTCATTTAAACTAACCACCTTTGGGCCGGGATTCATTCCCGGACGCCAGGGAAAATCACTGGCGGGGAGGACAGAACTTAAAATCACCCCAATTTTATTTGCAACAGCCAATTCACACATAGAAATAATATTATCCATTATTTCAGATTGAGAAATTGGACCTGTATTTTGAGCAATATCATTAATACCACATAGCAACACCACTAATTTGGGCTTTAGATGAACAACATCTTGCTTAAACCTCAACAACATCTGAGGCGTAGTTTGTCCACTTATACCCCTACCCACCAGATTGGTATTCGCTTTAAAAAAATCGGGTCGCTCTCTTACCCAACCTTCGGTAATGGAATTACCCATCAGTACGACAGTAGAAGACGATGGCTTCTCTTTTAATAAAGCGTTATTCGCCTCTTTATATCTTGTTAAATTGGCCCAATCCATAACCTTTTTATTATCTTGACCTGACAGATTGAAAATCGAAATTATGGTCAGAAATATAGCCGTTACAACCGTATTTTTCATAAAATTAGCTATTAAAGAGATTATCATACGAAGAGGAACCAGAAATTTTTGGTGTTTCACCTTTTGAAAAACCCTTTTGATTTAAATCAAGCATGGATGGCGAGGATAACGAAGAGGAAGAGCCATCGAGAAGCATCAAGGACGATTTTTTCTCCCATTCTTCCAGCATTTTTAAGCCTTGCTCTTCAAAAACACCATTCTGAAGATCCACTGAATCCATAAAATTGGAAGACATTTCCATAAAACGCTCCATTTCGCCTACCTTATTGGCCACATCATCGGCAATGGTTTCCATGGCCATATCAAACATAGCTCTTTTATCGGGATCTCCGCTAATAATGCTCATGGCTGATTTCATAGCAGAGTGAGAGGTACGAATTGCCTTTCTCTCTTGTTCTTTTAATTTCACCTGATCTCTTGTATCCTCCAAAAGCACTTCAGAATTATCATGCATTTTTGTTAAAATACGATAAAGAATCTCCATTTTCTGGAGGAGAACAGTATATTTTTCATTGCTTTCCTTCAATCTGGCTGCTTTTCTGGAACTGAGCAACATTTGATTTTCATTTCCAGCATCTCTGGCAGCCTGCGCCAATTTCATACTGGCATTCACCTCCTTTTCATTCTCTTCATAAACAGTGTGAAGTTTCCTTATTTGACCGCGTAACAAGCCAATTTGGGTGCGCATTTTACCTAAATTTTTCTCCAGATCCTCCACATAATTTTTTAAAATACCTACTGGATCAATGGTAACAAAAGCGCCGGTAATGGTACGCATCAAACTTTTATACATATACCATACGAGCGTTCTCATACGAGGATCCGCCACCATATAAACTAACGCTCCAATGGCGATAATCATTAAAGTCAAATAGAACACATTTTGAGCCAGAGCTAAAAGGAAGGCAATATTTGAAAAAATCAAGAAACCAACGCCCCCGACGATAGTCATCAGAAAAACAAGGCCTGCAATTCCTTCAGGTCTTGACCAAAAGGACTTGGGTTTCATATTTCCACTATTAAATTGAGATATATCAGCCATAATTTAGGTATTTACAGATAAAGGTTAATTGCATCGATATCACGATCTATTTCACTATTGATAGCATGCAAGGTAACTTCAAAATTTTGTTTTGTAGTATTAATTTTCGAATCAGATTCAATAATCTGTTCGTTTTTAGATTTTATCAAGGCTTCATTCTTGATAATTTTAGATTCAAGCTCTGCTATTTGCTGCTTAAACAAAGATATTTGTTGATCCAGCGCCAAAATTTCATTGTTTCTCGCCACAACATGCTGGTTCACCTGATTTTGCAGCGCAATATCGAATGAATTTTTCTCCTTTTGCAAAACAGATTTATAATGTTCGGCGGAGCTAACTAAATGTTCCTTCGTTAAACCAATGACGGAAGCTGTGGCAAAGGCAGATTGGAAAACCTGGGAAGACTCCATCTTTAAACTCGCCAATGCGCGAAGGGATGCTCTAAACTCCAGATAATCAAAGCCCTTCAAATTATTTCGAAGCAATGCATCGGTAAGCGATTTACAACTTTTATCATCCAAGCCATCTAAATTACCAAATAAGTTGGTCGATGATTTATCCATCATTTCATATATTATTAAAGCCATTCGAAAAACACTGCAATTTAAGGTAATTTAGTAAATTGCTTTATTTATTTTTCGATAAACCGCCACAATTAAAAGATTAAAAACGTCCTTTTAATAATATGACAAAAAATAATTACTTGAAAATTTCCTTATTGGATGATTCCAATGAAAAAGGTAATATTTATTTGACAGGTAACTTCAACGGTTGGAAACCCGCCGATGAAAGATATCAAATGATTAATGCATTAGATAACTATTATTTTATTGATATTCCCCTGTCTTTAATTCCCGATGAAACCCTGGATTATAAGTACACCCGCGGAGATTGGCATTCAGTTGAACTTAACAGTTCTGGAAAACACACGCCCAATAGAAAATGGGCAAAGGGAATGCCTGAACCAAAAGATACCGTTAATCAGTGGTTGAAAGATGAAGATTTAAACCACACTAAGTATTACCCTATCATCCATGATTTGTCCTCCAAATTCAAGGTCCCAGACCCAATTAAAACGAGAAGAATATCTATACTGTTACCCTGGGATTATTATTCATCGACGGAAAGATACCCCATTGTATATTTACAGGATGGGCAAAATCTTTTTCAAGACAAATCGCCTTACGGCAATTGGCATATCGATAGAAAAGTAGCCAGATTATCCGCTCAGAAAGATAAAAGGGTTATCATTCTTGCCGTCGATCATACCCATGAGAATAGATTGGCAGAATACACGCCTCCTCACGTGCCTGATCGGGCGGAAGCTTATGGTAAAGAATATATAGATTTTTTAAAAAATGATATTATTCCTTACGTTGATCAAAATTACAGAACCATTGGCAATCCTCAGAATACCATCATTGGAGGCAGTTCAATGGGCGGTCTGATAAGTTTATATGCTCACTTGGCATTTCCCGCTGTATTTGGAAAGGGCCTTATTTTTTCTCCTTCTTTATGGCTCCTTCCTAATCTTTTCGATTGGTTACAATCTAATTCCGCAGATACAATAAAAACAAAAACTTATATTTATTGTGGTGGAAGGGAGAGCAACGAAATGGTAGGTCAGGTTGTGGCTTTGTACCATGGGTTGAGGGCGTTAAACAAAGAAAATGAAATCACTTTGAAAATTAATTCTCAAGGGGAGCATCATGAATCTTACTGGGGAGAAGAATTTTTTCAATCTATGGAATTCATCTTATAAATTATTTAATATGAATATATTATGCATTTGCAGCTATTTTAAAGGGACAGAATTTTTAATCCAACAATCTAATTTAGGACATCGGGTTTTTCTAATAACCTGTGAAAGTAGAAAGCAGGAAAATTGGCCGTGGTCCCATATTACCGAAACCTATTATTTGCCCACCGAGGATAATTCCACGGAAAACATGGCTTTACTTAAAAAAGGGTTTGGCTGGTTGTTACAAACGGAAAAAATTGACGTTTTGGTTGCTTTGGACGACTTTGACGTTGAAAAAGCAGCATTTCTTAGGTCTGCCTTTCAAATAAAGGGCATGAATGTTCATACGGCACAACTATTTAGGGATAAATTAGCCATGAGAATAGCTGCAAAGGAATTTGAAATTTCCATTCCACCATTTTGTCCTCTATTTAATGATATGGAGGTTCATCAGTTTATGAGAGAAGTGGAGGGTCCCTGGATCATTAAGCCGAGAAGTCAGGCATCAACTACAGGTATAAAAAAAGTAGCATCATACAATGAAGTAGCTCAATTTCTTCAAGATGTGGGAGAAAACAGAACTGATTATCTCTTGGAGAAATTTATCCCAGGGAGTGTTTTTCACTGTGATTCCTTATCTTATAAAGGCGACATTGTTTTTGAAAAAACCTCGAGATATTTAGAAACACCTTTAAAGGTAGCTCATGAAGGAGGTATCTTTAAAACCATTACTCTGCCCGATTATACCACTGACAATAAAGAGATTTTAAGTCTAAACAGGCAACTCCTTCATAGCTTCAATCTACAGAACGGGGCAAGTCATACTGAATTTATTAAGGCAGAAAAGGATGGAAAAATCTACTTTCTTGAAACTTCTGCCCGGGTTGGAGGGGCGCATATTACAGAGTTATTAGAAGCTGCCACAGGAATAAATATGTGGAAAGAATGGGCCAACCTGGAGCATTGTGTTTTTGAAAATAAGCCCTATAAAGTGCCCGATAAGAAAAATTTCTTCGCAGGTCTTATTGTTTCGCTGGCAAAAATGAAAGAGCCAGATATATCCATTTTTAGTGACGAAAAGATTGTCTGGACATTAAAAAAAGATTACCATGTAGGTATGGTTTTCAGGAGTGAGTATTTCGAAGATATTATCTCAATGATGGAAAATATTACGCCCATCATACAAGAAAAATTTCATGCTTCAGCACCCACTCCTGATAAACCTATAGATTAAACTTATTTTCCTACTTTAAATACATCATCAGATACCTGACTATTTACATTTATAGATTTCACATTAGCATCTAAAGGTGCTGGCATAGCTCCTTTAATAACTAATTTGTGAGGAAACAAAATATTAGCCACTGGCTTATAATCACCGTAATCACGAATGATGGTTACTTCCTGTTCACCTGATTTCTCCACCATAGACGTTCTCATTTTCAGACCAGAATCTACGGCAAAATAATCAGATTTAATTTTTCCTTTAGCATCTTTAATCAAAACTTTGTAGCAATCAACGCCATTAACCAATTCATTTTCAGCTAATTCCAAAGTAGTACCTTTTTCTGTGTAGAATAATTCAGGAAAGATACTTGCCTCTTCACGTAATTCATTAGCCTCATCGCCTTCCACTATTTTTTCAGGCTGACCCATGGCCGTAATTTTACCCTTAGTACCGTCAAATATCTGCTCACTTAAAGTCATACTATTCATCGTAACCGAAGAAATGAGCTTAATATTATCCTTTTGGATATTTTTCATGGAAAGCTGCATTCCCTGAATAGATGCTGACATTTCAATGGTTACATCTTTAACATTGGAAAGAACCTCCTTACCGCCAATGGCCTTTATATAGTTTTCAATGATCGTAGAAGGATCTATTTTTACCTCTGATTTCGTTTCCATTTTCAATTTTGGAACCAAAGGATTTCCATAATTGTCAACGTAGCGTACTTTATTTTCAGCATCGAACCGAGCTAATTTTGAAGCAATTTCTGAACCTTTACCCACTGCTGAAATAAAAATCTTATCAGGATTAACATATTTCAAAGCCATAGCTTTAACCTGCGCAGCATCGACGGCACTCAATCGTTGCAAATAAGTATTGTAATAATCAGCGGGCAATTTATACCGAACAATATTCAGGGCAAAACCTGCAATGGTAGAGGGTTGTTCCAAACTACGTCCAAAACGACCAAGAAGTTCTGCTTTTGCGGCATTTAGCTCTTCGTCAGTAACGGTACCCTCTCTAATTGATTTCATTTCAACGATAAATTCAGTTAACGCTGAATCAGTAACCAGATTTCTTACATTGGCGCCCGCCGTAAAGAAACCAATATTCTCATTGGGAGAAATACTTGAATAAGCCCCGTAGGTATAACCTTTATCTTCCCTTATGTTTTTAAATAAACGACTGGAGCTTCCACCTCCGAATATTTGATTCATCACTGACACTGCGGTAATGTCGGCTGCACCTGGCTCTAAATTTAGAGGATAAGTGAGGGATAAAACGGTTTGAACCGCATCATTTTTATCGTAAACATACACTTGATTGGCCGCTGGCGGTGTTGGGTCAACAAATTTTTGAGCTTTAACCTTACCTTTTTTCCATGACCCAAAATACTTTTCAGCTTTGGCCATAGCGTCAGCATTGGTAATATCACCTACCACAATTAGATAAGAATTACCTGGTTTGAAATATTCATCCTTATAATTTTTACAATCCAGGACCGTAATATTTTGAATAGATTGCTCCGTAGTTGTTTCGCCGTAAGGATGTTTTGTTCCATATCTCAATCTGCTTGAAATTTCTGAACTAATAGCCCCCGGATCATCTTTTTGACTGGACAAACCAGAAAGCGTTTGCTTCATCAGTTTATCAAATTCTTCTTTAGGAAAAGAAGCGTTAAAAAGAATATCAGACATTAATTCTAAAACAACGTCAGCGTGTTTTGTTAAGGATGAGGCAGAAATACCATTTCCCGAAGTATTAAGTGATGCACCGATAAAATCAACAGATTCATCAATTTGTGCTTTCGACTTAGAGCTGGTACCAGCGCTCAATAGTGGTCCTGCTACAGATGATATACCCGCTTTATCATTTTCTAAATGCAAAGGGACATCCACAAAAAGCTGAAAAGAAACCCTGGGAAGCTTGTGATTTTCAACCACAATAATTTGAAGACCATTACTTAGTTTGGATAAGGTATAATTTCCAATTTCAATTTTTGGTGCTGGACCAGCTACCGGGGCTGATTTCCTAAAATCCTCCTGACCTTGCAAAGAAAAGACAGAAAGAAATGTAAAAAGAGAAAGAATTAAAAATTTATGCTGCTGCATGGTGTTGTAGTATTTGAGTATGTAAAAGGTTAAAAACAATCTTAATTTGATTTTGGCAACCAAAATAAAACCAGACGATTTTTTTCATCAAAATATAGATTAGCTACTCTTTGAATATCTTCTTTAGTCACAGCCAAAAAACGGTTGATCTCTGTGTTAATTAAAGAAGCGTCTCCATAATGCGTTTCATATACAGCCAAATTCTCTGCGATACCTTCTACTGATGAAAGTTTGTCAACGAACTGGTTTTCAATTTGATTTTGTAGCTTTTTTAAATCCTGATCAGAAATAGGTTGATTTTGCACTTTTTCAATTTCCCCTAAAATAGCCTTTTCAATGTCACTTAATTCAACGCCCATATTGGCTATACCGTAGGAAATACCCAAACCTGGATCTTCGAGTGGAAATTGAAAAGAACCTGCCTGAATGGCCAACTGTTTTTCATCAACAAGAGAACGATAAATACGAGAACTGTTACCATTTGACAACAAAGTATTTAACATTTCCATAGCATAATAATCTTTACTCCCTTGTGCTGGCGTTCTATGACCAATGATTAAAGCTGGCAACTGAACACGATCATACACTGTATCTCTTTTTGGTCCGTTTAAAGGAGCTTCGGTAATGGTTGGACGATAAATAGGTTTCGATGATTTAGGAATCGTCGAGAAATATTTTTCAACCAATGCTTTTGCAGTACTTTTATTTATATCACCCGCAATAGTAAGAACGGCATTATCAGGAAGATAAAAATCTTTATAAAACTGCTGATAATCCTCATCGGAGGCAGCATCAAGGTGTTCCATAGAGCCTATTGGCATCCAACGATAAGGATGATTATCAAAAAGTCTCACAAAAACCTGCTCCATTAAAGTACCGTAAGGCTGGTTATCCATTCTTTGTTTCCTCTCCTCTTTTACTACCGCTCTTTGCGTTTCAATTCCCTTTGAATCAACCACGGCATGTTTCATTCTTTCGGATTCAAGCCATAATCCTAATTCAAGATAATTAGAGGGTAAAAACTCATAATAATACGTTCTATCCTGACTTGTATAGGCATTTAAGGCTCCACCAGCACGGGAAACGTATTTATCGTACTCACCTCTCGCAATATTCTCCGAACCTTCGAACATCAAATGTTCAAAAAAGTGAGCAAATCCAGTTCTCTCCGGCTTTTCATTTTTTGAGCCTACATGATAAAGAACTGAAATCACAACATTGGGTGTAGTATGGTCTTCGTGTAAAATAACTTTCAAACCATTATCTAAAGTAAATCGGTCAAACTTAATTTGGGTTTGCCCGAAAACAGTAGAAGAAACAAGTAGAAGCAAAGCGCTTAGAAATTTTTCCATGATATTGTTTTATAATTTTGTATTATTTCGCATAAATACAATTAAAAGTTCAAATATGTTTCATTTTTTCGACTAAAATCGTTGGATTGGCGATGGTAGAAAATACAACTATAACAAAACAACTATTTTACCTAATTTTACATGAAAATTTCAATAAAATAAGCCCTATATTATGAAAAAACAGGTCATTTTTATTACTGGAACCTCCTCAGGACTGGGTAAGGCCATTGCTGAATTATGTTATGAAAATGGACATATTGTTTACGGAAGTTCAAGAAATCCGCCGGCAGAAAACCCTTATTTTAAGGAACTTAAAGTAGATGTTACCTATCAGCAGAGTGTTCAAAATGCGGTAAATTATATATTAGAAAAGGAAGGCAGAATAGATGTAATTATAAATAATGCAGGGTTAGGTATTATTGGACCCATCGAATATCTGGATGTTGCCGATGTTAATAAAGTATGGCAAACCAATGTGAATGGGTTATTGCATGTTTTACAAGCGGTTCTCCCTTCCATGAGACATCATAATGCAGGTAAAATAATAAGCATAAGTTCTATCGCTTCAGTCATTGCTCTACCTTTCAGAGGTGTTTATTGTGCAAGTAAAGCAGCAGGAGATAAGATTATTCAATCTTTAAGAATGGAATTATCCCAAACTAATATAAGCTGTTGTTCCATTCAAGCCGGCGACATAAAAACTTCTATCAACGAAAACAGATTAAAAGTTAAGGATTTAGAAGATCCATTTTATGCTGACATTGTAAAAAGAACGAACCAACACATTGACGAAGAAGTCAATAAAGGGATGAGCGCCCAGGCGGTAGCATTAGAAATCTATCGTTTATTAAGCCATGAAAAATTACCCATTACTTATGTGGTAGGCAAACCCCTCCAAAAATTATCTTTATGGATAAAAAGAATAGTTTCTGAGAGCGTATTTGAAAAAATCATTGCGTCGTATTCCAAATAGGTTAAAAGAATCTTTTTCGTTGGATAATCCAGCTTAGGAGAAAAGAAACCGACGTGGCAAAAACAATGATAACAGGCAGGGCAAAGGGACTTTTTGATAATGGAAGGGGCACATTCATTCCAAAAAAGGAAGCGATTAAGGTAGGTACGGCGAGAAAAATAGTGACTAAGGTAAGTCTGTGAATAGTGACATTCATATTATTTGAAATAATGGAAGCATAGGTATCCATGGTTCCTGAGAGGATGTTTGAATACACATTGGCCATTTCCAGAGCCTGACCATTATCAATAATAATATCTTCGAACAAATCCATTTTTTCCTCTTCACTTCGAATAGATAAAAAATCTACCCTTTTCATTTTCATCATAAGCAAATCATTAGCGCTCAATGAATTGAGGATATAAACTAAGGATTTTTCAATGCTTAAGAGTTGTTTTAACTCCTTATTTCTACTGGCATGATAAAGTTCCCTTTCAATTAAATTTCTTCTGAGGTCTAATTTTTTCAAACAGGTAAGAAATCGATACACATTTTGCTCCAGAAGTTGAATAAGAAAAAACATGGCATCAGATGGATCAAAATTTCTTACTTTGTTTTCAATAAATTTATCTAACACAGGATTATCTGCTGTGGTAATAGTAAAAACGTGTTCAGGTGAAATGATTATACCAATCGGAACAGTGATATAAATAGCATCATTTTCCTCCTCCGATGTATTAAGAATAGGTGCATTTATTAAAATGAGGCGGCAGTCATCTTCCACTTCAAATCTGGATCTTTCATCTATGTCAAGAGAGTCTAACAAAAAATCTAGTGGAATCTCAAACTGCACCGACGTTTTTTCCATTTCATCGGTAGAAAAAGGGGGTTTTATATTTACCCAACAACCTGGTTCCGGGTGCTGAATTTCAGTAAGGAGACCATCAACCTTTACGTAAAAATGAACCATAGCAGGAAATTGATAATTCTTGAAATCCGAAATGCAAACTTACCTATTTTAGATTAAATAACGGTAAGAATAACTTTAATCCATCCTTAAAGTTCTTACAGGAGAAATGCGGGTAATTAGCCAGGTTGGAAGAATTAGGAATAAGACGATAACCAAAATAGTACCCAGGTTAAGGAATAAGATATGACTAAAATTTATAAGAATGGGGGCCTCGTTTAAATAATAATTCTCTTCGGAAAGCTTTATAAAGTGACCATATTTTTGAAGTAAACAAATGCTAATCCCAATAATATTCCCCCAAAACATACCTTTACTTGCAATTATACCTGCATAGAACATAAAAATTCTGCGGATACTCCAATTAGAGCTACCCAGACTTTTTAAAATCCCTATCATTCTGGTCCTCTCCAACATCAAAATCAAGAGAGCCGTAACCATATTAATGATAGCAACAACAATCATGAGTGATAATATGACCACCTCATTAATATCTTGTAAAGAAAGCCATTCAAAGATTTCAGGAAGTTTATCTCGTATGGACTGCACATTTAATTCGGGAGGTAACACATTACTATAAATCACTTCTGCCCAATGATCAATCTTACTAATATCGTCAATAAACACTTCATAACCACCTATTTGGTTATCTTCCCAACCTTGTAATTGTTGAACTTTTCTTATATCGACTAAAGCAAATTTACTATCGTATTCTTCCAGGCCCGTTTTATAAATACCTGAAATTTTAAAATTCCTTTTCAGCATAGTACCATTTTTCACAAAAAACAACCTAAAGTTATCTCCTGTTTTTAATGAAAGCCTACTAGCTGTTTGCTTGGAAATGATAATCTGGTTAGACGCCTCCTTCGTTGGGAAAGTAATAATATCTCCCTCTTGAAGGTACGTTTTAAAAAACTGCCAATTAAAATCAGAACCAATGCCCTTTAAAAAAATGCCATCTAAGTCATTTTTGCCTTTAACGATACCAGGTTGTATGGCATACACCTGAACCGCCTTTATACCTTGCATGTTTTTGAGCACAGGATAAAAATCCTGGTTATCCTCAATGGGGTCAATTTCCAATAAATTTTGATAAACATTGGCAGCGTTGATGTGTAAATGTCCCCAAAAGCCAAATATTTTACTACTTATTTCTGATTTAAATCCTGTAATTAATGCGGTAGTGACAATCATTACCGCAATACTCAAAGCCACGGCAAGCGAAGCTATACGAATAATAATGCTCGCAAACGACTTTTCTTTACCGTTTGAAATACGCATGGCTAATTTAAACTCCCACCTCATTCTGATTGATTGTATAATCCGACAATATAGGCAGGAATACAGACAAAAAAAAATGCCCCACCTGTAAAGTACAAGCGGGACATTGAATATTACTCCCAGTTAAATTTTTCAGTTAAAATCGATGTAATTATTGTGTTGCAAATGTACGTAATTAAATGCCCTCGTAGGTCATCATAACCACACTTAGGTGACAAAAGTCGTTAAATAGGTGATAAAGTTAATTTTTAATTTTAATTAAGGCAGTAACCCCTCCATTTGGATGAATGTCGTAAGTTATGGTACCCTTAATTATCAAAACTAATTGATATACCATAAACAACCCAATACCCAGTCCCTTTTCTTGAAGCGTCCCAGGCAAACTTGAAACGGGAGAAAAACCAATCATTTTAGAAAAATTTTCGTCTGTCAATATTTCTGAAGAATTATACACAGATAAAGATAGCACCTCTTTTTCTCTATTAAGGGTACATATAATGTTGCCATGTTCAGGACAATATTTTATAGCATTACTAAGAATATTTCTTAATATGAAGGAAATGATATTAGGGTCGGAATTAATTTCACCATCAAAGCCTTCAACTAATGATAATTGGAATTGAATATTTTTTCTGTGAATCTGAAAACTAAATAAATCTACTATCGAATTAAGTTTATCTGTTATATTAAAGGATAGATTCCGCGAGAGTTGGGTATTTTTCTCAAGATTTGACCAAGTCAATAAATTATCTACTAAATGTGAAATTTCTGTTCCACTATGTTCCAAAGATTGAGCAATTTTCAATGCCTTCTCATATTCCCCTCTTTTTAAGAGGTAATTAAATGTATGACTCAGTTGTTTGATGCCAGCAAGAGGAGTATTTACCTCATGGCCTAAAATATCAAAAAAACGCCTTCTTTCCTCATTTAAAATGGCTAACTTATTATTTTTATCGATTAGCGATTGCTCGTTTAATTCTAAATCGTTTACTCTTATGGCAAGATTTCTTTCAAGTTCTTTGTTTTTTCCAGTAAGCAATCTATACCTTAAAAAAAAGATTATACCAATCAAAAGTAAAAACAGAATAAAAGCAAACCACAAAAAGGTTTTATTCTCCAATACATACTGAAGTTTATAAACGGGTATATTAATTTCTTTTAAAAAATACTCAGGCGAGTCCTGGGATATTCTAATTTGAATATTCGATTTACCAGCCGTGGGACTTAAAGTAATAGAATTAAAATTTTCTACCAATTGCCAATCATCCAAATAGGGCGTTTTAATAAAGAAAAGTAATGATTTGCCAATGTAATTATTTGAAAAACCTGGATAAAGGGTCAGACTATATTCATTAGGATTTAAGGTTATTTTACCCTTATTTAAATATTCAAAAAGTCCATTTCTATTTCTGGTATTACTATTATTATTTATTTCTATGGATGAAAAATAAAAATTTCCTTTTTCAAAATCACTAAAAGAATCAGCCATTTTCCGAGGATTAAATTTGACCAGACCATTAATGGTTCCCATTAGGATTTCCCCATTTTTTAAATTTAGCATGGAAAGCCAGTTAAAATCCTCTTCAAAAATACCGTCAGAAATACCATACTTATTATATTTCCCATTCAAAGGATTAACTTTATAAAGCCCTTTTTCGGTACCAAGCCAGATCATTTCATCGGAACCTATTAGCATGGAGAAAATAACCTTATTAATAGGCTCTAATCTTTTTCGAATATCGCCCATCGTCTCTAATTTATTATTTAAAACGAATAAGCCATTCGCAGCTGTTGAAATTAAAAACCTGTTTTTAAAGTATTTAATACCTGTAACTCTTACTTTAGGAATAACCTTCAAACTCAACCATCCTTTATTTTTTAGTGAATACTTTAGTAATCCTCTATCAGTTCCAACTAAATAAAAGGAACCCATATCTAAAAACGAAGAAATGGATGAATGCCCGGGAGGTAAAGGAAAAAAAGTTCCTAAAGTATCATTAGCTATATCAAAAGATTGAAAGCCAAAATCACCCAACCAAAAATATTTATTGTTCAATCCCTTTTCTAAATAAACAAAATGATAAAAGCGCCTATCAATGTTGGTCTTTTCATAAACTTGAAAGTTATCCAGGTTAAAAATTTCATATTTTGAATTATTTGTTCCAATATAAATGCGGTGTTTTTTTTCGTCAAGAAAAGCACCCAGGAAATAATTATTTTTAGATGAAAAATAGGTATTTAAACCCGTATTAAGGTTCAATAATCCATTTCCCTTATAGGAATTAAAATAAATAATGGAGTCATTGATTTGTTGCAAGCCTCTAAAACTATACCCTTCATTCTTAAAATAAAATTTTATATCATTATCAATCAATGAATTATAAAAAAAACCAAATCCTAAATGAATCCAAACCTTTCCTAAAACATCTTCTTTTATAGGAAACCGACCGCGCCAAAATATATCTTGATTATTAATTTCAGGAAAGTCTTGAAAAATCTCTCCCCATTCATTATAAACTGAAACACTATTTTTATATTTCATCCATATCCTTAAATTTTTATCGATGAGAAGATTATTTACCATATTCAGATTAATGGATTTATTAGGAAAAGATAATTTATTTTTAAACTGATAGTCCTTATCTAAAAGTCTAATAGAATCATTTTCAAGTTGTAAAAAACATTTTTCATTTTGTCCTTTGAATTCAATGAAATCCCTGATTTTCGTTGCCTTAATTCTTACTGAATCAATAATATTTCCGTTTTCACCTAAATTAAAATAAGTATCTTCAGAATAGGCATGCCATTCACCTTTATTTGCAGGAAAAATGGTTGTTATTGCAGCATTAGGTATCTTAAATTTTTGAATCCATTTATCTTTATTTTTAATATAAAAAAAACCTTTTTTGTTTATTAATGCGGTATGATTCTCAAAACCATAAAAATTAATTAAATTGTCCTTATTTAACAACTCACTTTTTATCGGAGACCAGGTTCTTAGCAACGGATTAAGGATTACAACATTTAAATTTATCTTTAAACCTTGCTGAAAGCTGAAATTCCTATATCCAACTAAATATAGACCCCCTGATGGATTTTTATAAATTTCTTTAAATGAATAATCTGGAATACCCAGTTGTGAAAATGGTATGGATTCAAATTTATTCCCATCATATAAAACAAGGCTATTTGTCAATAAAATCCATGCTCTGCCGAATTCATCAAATTCAAAATCCACCATATTATTAAGACGAATGGATATTTCATCTTTAATAAATTGAGAAGAATAGGTCGGTTTATTATTGATTATTTGTGCAAATGAAGAAGAAAAAAAGAGAATACTAAGGAATAAGAAAATTAAAAATTTATTCATTTTGATAAAAATTTATATTGAATAGCTACCTCATTTAAATATTTAGCACCAATGGGAATCCTAACTTCATTTAATTCAAGCCAGGATTCCTTTGTATTAACCTTACTAATCTTATTTTTATTTACAGCAAAGCTTCTATGTATTTGAATTAAGGGGCTATTTGTCTTATATTCATTTATTATTTTCACAAGAGAGTTTTTAATGGCTATTCTTTTATTATTAAAATGATACACACAATAATTACCTTCAACCTCAATATATAATAAGTGAATCCACTCCATTTTAATCAATTGATTATTATCTTTTAAGATAAAAGTTGGACTTACTCTGTTTCTATCAATTTTATCTAACACACTACTCAGAGTATACTTATCAAAGGGTTTAACTAAAAAATAACTTTCATAGTTATGAAGAGATTCATTATAAATTTCTTCACTTGGAAATGCGGTAATAAATATAACTGGAATGTTTAATTCTTTAAAGTTTTTTGAAATTTCGATGCCATTTAAACCTTTACCCAGGTGAATATCAATGAGCGCAACGTCACAACTATTATTGGTTAACCAATGTGGCACCTCTGCTGCTGAGTTACAATGCCCAACAAAAAGGTGAGCAGTTTCAGAAATAATTGCCTCCAATCGGGTGGCAAAAAGTAAATCGTCCTCAATAATTAAAACATCCATATTTTTAAAATACCATTCCCAATAAACCATTAAATAGCTACAAAATAACTATTTTTGCTCATAAATAATTGGAAAATGGATTTTTTATCAGAATTGAGATGGAGAGGTATGTTACAAGATGTAACACCCGGATTAGAAGACTATCTGAAAACAGAAAAAGTTACTGCTTATATAGGTTTTGACCCCACTGCTCCTTCCCTCACTATCGGGAATTATGTTCAGATTATGCTACTTACCTTGTTGCAAAAGTACGGTCACAAACCTATCGTTTTGCTGGGCGGTGCCACCGGTAGAATTGGAGATCCTTCAGGAAAAGATAAGGAAAGGCAGTTAAAAAGTTATGAAGAATTGGATTCCAATTTAAATTTTCAAAAAGAGCAGTTCAAAAAATTGATAGATTTTAACGATGCTGAAAATCCAGCGATGTTTATCAATAACCTTGATTTTTATAAAGATTTAAATATTCTTGAATTTCTAAGAGTAGCTGGAAAAACATTGACCGTTAATTATATGCTTTCTAAAGATTCTGTTCAAAACAGATTGGAAAATGGCCTTTCTTTTACAGAATTTAGTTACCAGTTATTACAAGCTTATGATTTTCAATGCTTATATAACGATTACGGATGTAAATTACAAATGGGCGGTTCAGACCAATGGGGAAATATAACCTCTGGCACTGAATTTATTCGCCGAAATATTGGTGGCAAGGCCTACGCTTTGACTACCCCACTTTTAACCAAAGCAGATGGGACAAAATTTGGAAAATCGGCAGAAGGTAATATCTGGTTAGATAGTAAGCTGACCAGCCCTTATCGGTTTTATCAATTTTGGATAAATGCCGCCGATGCAGATATTCCTACTTTTGTTAGATATTTTACCTTTTTTGACCAGGATACCATTCTAAAAAGAGAAAAAGACCTCGACATAAGGGAACAAAAGCTATTATTAGCAGAGGAATTAACTGTTCGAATACATGGGAAAGATGCCTATCAAGCTGTTCTGAAAGTTACTGATTTACTTTTTAATAAGCCATCCGATGATCAAATCGATCTTTCTGAGACAGAACTTGAGATGATTGCTAATGAAATACCAACTTTTGATATTTCATTTGAGGCAATAAATAATAATCTGACTATCAATGATTTACTAACCACTGAAAGTCAGATATTATCATCTAAAGGAGAAGTTCGACGAGCCATTCAAAACAATGCATTGAAGCTTAACAAGGAAAAAATTACTTCAGGAGAAGACCTAATAAGCTTACATCAGCTTATTAGGGATAAGTATATAATTCTTGAAAACGGTAAAAAGAATAAATATCTTTTCAGGTTCAATTAAAAAATCAAGGCTTTAAGATAAGGTTGATAAAGTCTGCGGTAGCTTTATCAACCTCATTTTTATCCTTCAGATATTTAATGAACGCACTTCCTATAATAGCTCCATTAGCATATTTACTAGCCGTCAGATAACTTTCTCTATCACTTATACCAAAGCCAATTAATTGAGGGGTACTTAACTGGAGAGACTTTATTCGTTCAAAATAACTTATCTGTTGGCTTGAAATACCTGTTTTCATGCCCGTAATGGAAGAATCAGATACCACATAGATAAATCCTGTTGAAAGAGCATCTACTTTATGAATCCTTGACTCCTCCGTTTGAGGCGTAATGAGAAAACTAATTGATATATTCCTTTGCGTTAATTTATCTTTATAAAACTGTTCGTATTCCATAAGGGGAAGATCAGGAATAATTAAGCCATCAATACCCGTTTTAACACAATCATCTAAAAATTTATCTACCCCATATTGTAACAACTGGTTGAAGTAACCCATTAAAATAAGAGGAACCTGCGTTTTAGTCCGTATGTCAGTAAGCTGATTAAAAAGGACTTGTAGCGTCATACCACCGTCAATGGCAGCCATTCCACTCTCCTGAATCACAGGGCCGTCAGCCAAGGGATCACTGTATGGAATGCCGATTTCAATAATATTTGCCCCTGATTCATCCAGGGAACAAATAATAGTTTCAGTATCGTCTAATTTAGGATAACCAGCTGTAAAATAAACGGTTAATAAATTTTCCCGATTATTTTCAAACAATTTTGTTAATCTGTTCAACACTTTTTTCGATTTTAATATTTATCCAGATATTCCATGTAAGTATTCAAATCTTTATCGCCTCTACCGGAAAGATTAATAACGATAACGTCGGAAGATTTAAACGAAATATCCTCTAATGCATGAATAGCATGGGCTGTTTCCAATGCGGGAATGATGCCTTCAATTCTTGACAATTCAAAAGCAGCCTTCAGCGCGTTTTCATCTGTAACACTCACTGCCTCTGCCCTACCAGTGGTAATCAGATGAGCATGGAGGGGTCCGATGCCCGGGTAATCCAGACCAGCTGAAATTGAATGAGGCTCAACAATTTGACCATCAGTTGTTTGCATCAATAAGGTACGGCTTCCGTGAATAATTCCTTCGGTTCCCAGAATACTTGTAGCCGCTGATTTCCCTGAATAAACCCCCTCACCTGCTGCTTCAACGGCAATAAGTCTAACATCCAGGTCATTTAAATAATGATAATAGGCACCTGCGGCATTGCTACCACCGCCCACACAGGCAATAATCAAATCGGGATTCTCTCTTCCGGTAGCTTCGAGTAGCTGACTTTTCATTTCTTCAGAAATAACCGATTGGAATCGTGCCACCAAATCAGGGTAAGGATGAGGACCAACTACAGAACCAATAATATAATGCGTATCAACAGGATTATTGATCCAGTCTCTAATAGCTTCATTGGTAGCATCCTTAAGGGTCTGACTACCTGAGGTGGCAGAAATTACAGTGGCACCCAGCATTTTCATGCGGGCAACATTCGGTGCCTGTCTTTTAATATCGACGGCGCCCATATAAATAATACACTCTAGTCCCATTCTGGCACAAACGGTAGCAGTGGCAACACCATGTTGACCTGCGCCGGTTTCTGCAATAATTCTTTTTTTATTTAACTTTTTTGCCAGTAAAATCTGCCCAATGGTATTATTAATTTTATGCGCTCCAGTATGGCAAAGATCTTCCCTTTTCAGGTAAATAGTGGCATTATGTTTCGCCGACAGATTTTCAGCTAAATACAAAGGGGTTGGTCTTCCCACATAGTCTTTTAACAGGTAATAAAACTCACGTTGAAAATCATCGGCATAAATCATGCTCAGATAATTTTCTTGTAATTCCTTTACGTTAGGGTAAAGCATTTCGGGAATATAGGCACCTCCAAAAGAGCCATAATATCCATTTTCACTCAATTGTATCATATTAAAAATTTTGAGTTTAACCTAAATTCATTTAAACTATTAAAAAAAACTTGTAATAGAGAAATATTTTTCATGCCTGGAGACATTTCAAATTTACTATTTACATCGAAACCAGCCAATTTGGGATGATCTAAACGCTTAAGTTCTTCAACATCAAGAGGTCCAATGCCACCACTCAATAAAAAAGGGGTTGAAAAGGCATATTCCTCCAATTTTGACCAGGGAAATTTCAAGCCACTTCCCCCTTTTTTCTCTGTCTTAGTATCGAACAAAAAATAAGAAATAAAGATGTTAAAATCTGACAAAGTTTTAAAATCGAAAGATTCCGACACGCCAAAAGCCTTAATTATTTTAGTATTTCCAAGATTATTCTCATTCAACAGAGTAATTAGAGATTTTAAATAATTGGTATCTTCATTTCCGTGAAGTTGTATAAACTGCAAATCAAAATCAACACACCTCGCAATGATTTCAGAGGGTTCCTCATTCACAAAAACGCCAACCTTTTTCACATTCCCCAAAAGATCGTTACCCTTTGACTTAAACCAGGAAGATAGTGGGAGAATATCAACAAAACGAGGTGATTTCTTATAAAAAATTAGCCCCATCATATCTGGTTCTAACTTTATAAGGTCCACAATATTATGAGGATCTGTAAGGCCACAAACTTTAATAAGATAATCGTTACTTTTCATTATTCACCTTAAATCGTTGCCATTTGTCAGAAAAATCATGCATAAAAATAGCTGCGGCCAGAGGGGTATCTTCCTGAGCCATAAAATATTCACCAATTAAAAAGCCATTAAATCCTGCCTTTTTTAAATCGACCAGCGTATCAGGATTATTTATACCTGACTCCGCTATTTTAATCGCCTCTTCAGGCATTAAGGGTAATAAGTCGAAGCTATGTTGAACAGAGACCTCAAAAGTTTTAAGATTCCGATTATTTACCCCCACTAAATGAATGGCAGGGTTCCATTTATCGAGTTGTTCCTTTTCGTGAACCTCTAACAACACCTCCAGACCTAAATCTGCTGCGATATTGGAAAAATTTTTAATTTCAGACGAGGTCAAACATTCTGCAATGAGTAAAATGGCATCGGCACCAATGGCTTTTGCCTCAATAATCTGAATGGCATCGACAATAAAATCCTTTCTCAAAATGGGTAGCGGATTAAATAATCTGGCTTCAGCCAAATCCTCCACGGAACCTCCAAAAAACGTAAAATCTGTTAAAACAGAAAGAGCCGATGCACCATTTTCAAAATAGGCCCGGGTAATTAATTTGGGGCTTGCCTTATCTTTTATGATGCCCTTCGAAGGAGACTTCCTTTTAAATTCCGCAATGATGCCTGTTTTATCCTCATCAAGGATAAAATTTTTCAAAGAATAAGGCGTCCTATTAAAAAGAGGATATTTAGCAAGGGAAGCCTCATTTTCATTTTTTTTGAAGTTTTCTACTTCCAGTTTTTTAGCAGCAACGATTTTAGTCAGGATATCTTCCATTTATGAAAGTAATTTTTTTAAGGTCAATAAGGCATTTCCACTTTCAATACTCTCCAAAGCTTCTGCCACACAATCGTTTAAGGATTTTTCCGGATGAATGGTGTGAATAGCTAATCCGGCATTAGCCAAAACAACATTTCTCTGAGAAATGGTTGCTTTATTTTCCAGTACGGACAAAAAGATAGTGGCGGCATCCTCCGGAGTTTCACCCCCATGAAGATCCAGACCATTAATTTTTTGAAGATTAAAATGTTGAGGATTCAATAGTTTTTCACTGTGGTTGGACACCCATTTGATGTCACCAGTTAAAGAAATTTCGTCATAACCATCTAATGCATAGACAATAGAGAATTTTCTTCCCGATTGTTCCATGATATATTGATAGGAACGAAGAAGTTCCAGACTAAAGGTACCATACATTTGATGGGTAGGCTGAACGGGATTTACCAAAGGCCCCATAATATTAAAAAATGTTTTTGTGCCTAACTGTTTTCTAACGGGAACGACCGTTTTCAACGCTGGGTGAAAAAGCGGGGCATGCAAAAAACAGATGTTTGCTTTTTCCAATTGTCTTAACAAAACATCTTGCTCATTTGAAAAGGGATAGCCCAACTGAATGAGTACATCGGAAGATCCCACGGCAGAAGAAACACCGTAACTACCATGTTTTGTTACTTTATAACCTGCACCGGCAACGACCAGACAAGACAAAGTGGAAATATTAAATGTATTTTTATTATCGCCTCCCGTTCCTACAATATCCATGGTTGGCATACCTTGAAGATCTACCTTCACACAAAGAGCTAAGAGGGCATCTCTAAAACCCTGTAATTCCTCTAAAGTTAAAGGTCTCATATTGAATGCGGTAGTAAAAGCGGTTATTTGCACCTCATTATACACTCCTGCACCGATATTCATCAAGACCTCCTTAGCCTCTGCCCTCGACAATTTATCGTGTTCAAACAACCTATTCAATATTTCTTTCATACGTAAAAGATTTAGATTAAATCAGATTCAAAAAATTTTCCAATATTTTCTTTCCATGGGGAGTCATGATAGATTCCGGGTGAAATTGAACCCCATACACTGGAAAATGCTTATGTTTCATAGCCATTATCTGTCCCTCCTCATCAAAAGAAAGAACTTCCAAGACGTTGGGAAGCGCCTCATTTTTCACCACCCAGCTATGGTAACGACCTACTTCAAAAGAAGGAGGTAATCCTTCAAACAATTTATCCGTACCTTGGATAGCGGAAATAGTGGATGAAACGCCATGAAAAACCTTAGATAAATTGGCTAATTCTGCGCCAAAGGCTTCACCAATGGCCTGGTGACCGAGACAGATACCTAAAATAGGTTTTTTGTCAAAATATTCCTTAATCACAGCGGGCATAATTCCTGCATCTGAAGGTAAACCTGGCCCTGGAGAAAGAATTATGACATCCCATTGATTCACTTCCTCTACGGTAATAGCGTCATTCCTGACTACATCAGGTTTAATGCCTGTAATGCTCCACAAATACTGGACTACATTAAAAGTAAAAGAATCGTAATTATCGATAACTAAAATTTTCATAATAATTTTGCTGATTTTCCAATATTTTCCGCTTCAATCAATGCCTTTTTTAGGGCGCCCAATTTGTTATTGACCTCCTGTAACTCACTCTCGGCATCACTTACCTGCACTATGCCCGCCCCTGCCTGATAAAAAAGGGTGTGATTCAGGCTTAGAAATGATCTGATAACGATGGCCTGATTAATTTCACCATTAAATCCTAAGCAACCGATAGCACCTCCATAAAAGCCCCTCGCTTGATTTTCATATTGACTAATCAATTCAATGGCTTTATATTTTGGTGCACCGGAAAGAGTACCAGCAGGAAAAGTATCGGCAAATATTTGATAAGGATTTGTTTCGGGAGACAATTGACCCTCAACTGTTGAAACCAGGTGAATCACATGGCTATAATACTGAATTTCCTTTAGTTTTTTAACTTCCACATGTAGCGCATGCCTTCCTAAATCGTTCCTCGCCAAATCTACCAACATGATATGCTCGGCATTTTCCTTAGGATCCATCGCTAAATCTTTGGCTCTCTGGGCATCTTCCATTATATCACCCGTCCTTTTGTAGGTTCCGGCAATTGGATTAATGAAAGCCTTATTTTCTTTCACAATGATTTGAGCTTCAGGCGAGGAACCAAAGATTTTATAACTACCATAGTCAAAGAAAAACAAGTAAGGAGAAGGATTTATGGAACGGAGCACCCTGTAAACATTGAATTCATCTCCTTTGAACTTTTGACTAAACTGTCTGCTAAAAACAATTTGAAATACATCGCCTACCTGACAATGATGTTTTCCAAGACGCACTAATTCTAAGAAATCGTCATCTGTTAAATTGCTCTCTTC
Organism: Haliscomenobacteraceae bacterium; assembly: GCA_947501115.1. Lineage (GTDB taxonomy): Bacteria > Bacteroidota > Bacteroidia > Chitinophagales > Saprospiraceae > BJGN01. Next base: position 9,530 of record CANMVX010000008.1, on the reverse strand, counting down.
CCTCCCTTCTAAATAGAATGGGTATTCTGGAACTTTCTGATTACTTAAAAGAGATTTCAGTTTATCATCTGATGGAAGCTCGCCCGGGAGAAGATTTTCAAGAATAAACAACTCATTTTTGTAATGATTAATGGCAATGATATATTTGTAAAGGGAGAATCTAATGTCGGGTATATCTTGTTTTTTCTTTTGCGGATCAAACGTAAATGTATCAAAATACTGAACTCCTTCGAAGCCCACATGACCAAAAAAACCATTAAAAACGGGTAAATGCGCGATATTGTCCACCTCAAAAGAGGAAATAAAGTCTTTTAACACCGAGGGAACCGTTTTTTCATTGCTTACCCGAATTTCTTCGGTCCCATTCGATGGATGTGTCAAGGAAATTAATCCATTATCCACGGTAATTCCCGCAATAGATTGAAGACCAATGTATGAAAAACAATCAGATGCGCTGCTAAAATCATTAGATTCTAATAAAACGGGATCTGTAAACGAGTCCCTCACTTTCAAATAAAGAGATACTGGCGTCAGAAAATCTGCAAGTTGCCTTGATACAACGGTCCTTAAACGTACTTTTTCCTGTTTCATAAATTTTCATTTAAAAGTAAAGCGGTTTGTCAGGAGACCCGACAAACCGCTTTTATATTAAAATACATGGCATGCCTAATCACCCTTTCGAGGAAGAAAAACGCCAACGCCAAGTAATAAATAGGTTCATAATTAGAGAATGTTTAAATGTTGGACAAATTTAAATGAAAAATTATAATAATCAAGCTAAAAATTTAAAATTAATGTAAAATTTGCCAAACTAATTGTCTGAGTATATCATCATTTGATTTCGAGGTAGCCTGATAATTTACACCTTTTGAATGCAAATCTGCTTCTTTCAAATGATGGAAAATGGAAACAAGTTTAGCTTGGTTAAATTTAGAGGCAGCCAGCTTATAATCGCGGAGAAAATAATTATTTTTCAAATCTAATGCTTCAAGTTGTTCTTTTTCAGGTAGATGAGCTACAAATTGGTATTTATACACCTTACTAAAAAAGGAAAAAACGGAAGAAATGACAGGAATATTTTGATTTTTACCACTATCGGAAAAATAAGAAACAATCTTATTAGACAAAAGAATATCCTTTACTGCCAGTGCCTTTTGTAATTCAAACACGTTAAATTCTCTGCTTATGCCAATATGTTTTTCAATATCTCCTTTTGAAATAATTTGACCCTGAGGAACATTAAGTAACAGCTTATCTAATTCATTCACAATTTTTTGCAAATCGCTACCAATGTTTGCTGCAATCAAAGATGCCGACTCATAATCTATTTTTCTTTGCAACCCTGACAAATACTCTTCTATCCAGGGGCCCACTTGATTGTCATACAACGGTTTACTTTCAAGAACGACCGCTTTATCTTTTAGCACCTTCCCGAGAGAAGTATTCATATTCAATTTACCATTTTTATAGGCAACCACTAAAACCGTCGAGGGAGTAGGTGACTCAATATAAGCCTGAAGGTCCTTCAATGTCCTCATATCCTGGGCTTCCTTAAGGATAACCAGTTGTTTTTCAGACATCATCGGATATTTCCTTGACGTATCGGTGACCATTCTATGATCGGAATCTTTACCGTAAAAAAGAGAAAAATTAAATGCCTTTTCTGAATCTGAAAGAAGATGATCCTCAATATAATCGCAAACAACATCGATGAAATAAGATTCTTCTCCGTGTAAAAAATAGACAGGCTCAAAAGTTTTCTTTTTAAGCTTATTCATTAAATCTGAGAAGGAAAGAACCATAAAAAACTATTTTGCGTAAGAAAGTACCAAATCCTTTAGAGCAGAAATCCAGCGAGGATCATCATTTAAGCTAGGTACCAGATCTACCCTTTCCCCGCCTTTCTCAACAAATTCTTCCTGATATTCTACACTGATTTCAATCAGCGTCTCCAGACAATCTGCTACGAAAGCGGGGGAAAAAACCAATAATTTTTTCGCACCTGCTTCAGCGCTATGGTCAAGCACAACACTTGTATAAGGTTGCGCCCATTTATCGGGTCCCAACCGACTTTGGAAAGTAGTTGTGTAAGAACCCTCCTTCAGGTCAAGTTCCTTAGCAATGGCTTTGGTAGTAGCATGACACTGAGCCGAGTAACAAAACTGATTAACTTCTGATCTAACCAAACAACAATCTTTTACTTTTAAGCAGTGATTACATTCGTCGGCCTTTTTTAGCTGACGTTGAGGTAATCCATGATAACTAAATAAAATGTGGTCGTAAGAAGGGATATCAAACTTCCTTGCATTATCTGCAAAAATTTGAATCATAGGTTCATAATCGCAGTAGGAATTTATAAATGTAACCCCGGGAATGGATTGTTCTTTTCTTAAAATACGCATGACCTCATCGTGAACCGATCCTGTGGTGGCCGATGCATATTGAGGAAAAAGAGGAAGAACATATAGATGGGTAATATTTTGCTTTTTCAATCTTTTCCAGGCATCTGAAATAGACGGATTTTGATACCTCATAGCTAACTCGACATGCCAGGTATCATCTAAAATTTCTTTTAATCCATCAGCGACTTTAATACCATAAGCCTTTAACGGAGAACCTGTTGGAGTCCATAATTGCTTATATAATTTGGCAGATGAACCGGACCTCAAAGGTGCAATAATGCCTTGAACCAATGCCTGTCTGGCTAACCAGGGATAATCGATAACTCTGGCATCGGTTAAAAATTCACGCAAATACCTATATACATCCCACCTGGTGGGTGAATCAGGAGTGCCCAGATTTACAAGCAACAATCCATTTTTCGGCGAATTAGCCATATTCTTTTTATTTAATGACAAAATTACCTCTTTAACCCGAAAAAGTGTCAATGTGTTTAAATGAATTGGAAAACATATAACTTTGCATAAAATAAAAACAAAATGAAAAAACCATTAATACTGGTAACAAATGACGACGGCATCAGCGCCCCAGGTATAAAAGCTCTCATTGAAGTGGCTATGAAATTAGGTGAAGTTGTAGTGGTTGCCCCCGATTCCCCCCAATCGGGACAGGGTCATGCCATAACATTGGAACAACCATTGAGATTACATCCTGTAAATATTTATCCTGGTATTCAAGCCTGGGAATGTTCAGGAACTCCGGTAGATTGTGTTAAACTGGCAAAAAATATTTTGTTGAAAGATAGAGAAGTATCCCTTTGCGTTTCTGGAATTAATCATGGATCCAACGCAGCTATCAATATTCTCTACTCCGGCACACTTTCCGCAGCCATGGAAGCGTCGTTGGAAAATATACCGTCCATAGGTTTTTCGCTGCTCGATTTTAATTGGGATGCCGATTTTGAACCCTGTAAAGAGTGGGTTTCATATATCATGGAATTTGTTCTGACCCAGGGAATTCCCTTGGGAAATTTATTGAACGTCAATATTCCCGCTAAAAAAGATTTCCCTATTCAAGGGTTGAAAGTTTGTAAACAAGCCAATTCCCGTTGGGTAGAGGAATATGTTACAGGTATTGACCCAAGAGGACAAAAATATTATTGGTTGACCGGGAAATTTGTAAATGAAGACGAAAATGATGATACCGATATTAAGGCTTTACAGGCTGGCTATATCTCCGTTGTGCCTTCTCACCATGATTTGACCAATTATAAATCCCTTCCTTCTCTAAAAGTACTGGAAAAATAATGAACCGATTAAAAGAAAATCAAAAAACCGAACTGGCCAAAGGTATTCTTGCTGGCTTACTCGTTCCCTTTGTTAGCTATGCCGTTTTACTATTGTTAAATGAAAAAATCTCAGCACTTATTTTTAAAGAAGTATTGAAAGATGACTTAATTCTAGATATTAAAACCGTTGCTATTTTAGCCATTTGTTTTAATCTATTACCCTTCCATTTGTTAGATAAAAAGAAACAAACCAGAGCTATGAGGGGTGTTCTCATCTCAACCTTTTTATTGGCCATGTTATGGCTATTTTTATTTGGTAAAGAAGCGATCACCCTTTCATGAAAATATATATTATAGCAGGAGAAGCGTCTGGCGATTTACACGGAAGTAACCTGATTTCTGCCTTAAAGCAAGATGACCCTGACGTTGAACTACGTGCATGGGGCGGAAGTAAAATGGAAAATGCAGGTGCCCATGTAGTCAAATACTATCAAGCTTTAGCCTTCATGGGCTTTGTTGAAGTTTTTAAAAATTTAATTCCCATTCTTAAAAATTTTAAGTTTGCCAAAAAGGATATTCTTTCTTTCACACCAGACTATTTAATCCTAATCGATTACCCCGGATTTAATCTTAGAATGGCCAAATGGGCACATAAAAATAAAATACTCGTCATTTATTACATTCTCCCACAGATTTGGGCCTGGAATGAGCGACGAATTAAATATATAGAAAAATATACCCAGACCAGATTAGCCATTTTACCGTTTGAACAAGCTTATTATCTTAATAAAAATGTATCAGTACATTATGTAGGTCACCCATTGGTAGAGCACATAGAAAATTTTAAGAAATTAAACGCCGGAGTATTTGTAAGTAATGAAAAACCATCAGAAACAAAAACCATCATAGCCTTATTACCTGGTAGCAGAATACAAGAAATCAAAAAACATGTTCCCTTACTTATCCCATTGGTTCAAAAAAATCCATCGCTACATTTTGAACTGGCGCTTGCCCCCGGGTTACCCGACGAAATGAGCCAAAATCTCCTCAAAGCTTTTCCAAAAAATTTTTCTATCACCGATAATACCTATCACCTGCTAAGCAAGGCCAAATGTGCCGTAGTGTGTTCAGGAACAGCCACCTTAGAAACAGCACTTTTCAATGTTCCACAAATCGTTTTTTACCGAACTAACCTCGTCAATTATCTAATAGCTAAAGTGCTGATAAAGGTTAAATATATTTCACTGGTAAACTTAATTCTTCAAAAACCATTAGTTGCAGAGGTAATTTATCCCATGAAGCAAGGTAAAAAACTAGAGGAAACATTTAAAGAGTTACTGAAAATGGAGCATCAAGTACAACTTTGTCAGGGATATGAGGAAATACGTATGCATTTAGGCAACAAAAGGTCTTCAAAAGAATGTAGTAAAATTATTTTTAATGTATAAAACATTATAATTCAAACAAATAAACAAATTAATTACAATTTACACATATAATTTTATTATATATATTTTCTTTATGTGCTAATCTAAAGTTATATTTGAGGCGGCGGGAAAATCGCGCTCAATTACATATTAATTTAACATATATGTTAAATTAATAATACATACTCTCAGTCCTCTAAAATAATTAGAGGCACAAAAAACTTCACCACTTAAATCTACACCAGATGCAGCGTTCTAATGAAACGAAGGCAAAAGCCTTTCGTATTGAATTCTTTTTGCTTTTTTTATTCTTCCTTATTGGCGGAGCGGGTTTTTTCTTAAGTCTGACTTCTTTGGATGACAGCGAACCTATGGTAAATCCTATGGAAACATTTACCTTAGAAAAGGAGCCTTATTTATCAAGACAAGAAGAAATAAAGGCTAATGAATGGATAACTTTCGACATCAATGATTACCTGATTACTTCAGATACGGAGATTATTACTTCAACCCAGACGAAGATGAAGAAGTATAATGATAGAATGATTGGCATTCTATTTAGCGAGGGCGGAAATTATGAGATAATATTCCGGAGTAAGAAAGATAAAAAGATAATCTTCGGGGAAATTATTTCTTTTTAATTACAGAAACTTTAAAAAATAGAGGCTGTAAAAAGCCTGTATGGATTAATAATGTATTTTGGGAGAAATGGGTGCTTTGGGGTAATATGTACTGTTAAATAATTTTTGAATCAGGATTTTCAGGATTTAGAGGATTATAGGGGACGTCTTCGTTTTTAGCCCAATGGTTATTTGTAGAGGACATCTTTATATAACGTTTTTCGCCGATGCGTTACGCGTCGGCGAAAAGCCTGAAAATGAAAGCACCAGATAATATTAATCTTCCGAATCAAACCAACGACGTTATGGTTAATCCTGAAAATCCTGTAAATCCTGATTCAAAACCAGTTGTTAGGGGGTAAAATTTAAATAACCATCATGTCCAAACCAACGTCATACGCTGATATCAGTGAAATCCTGTAATCCTCGAAATCCGTGATTCAAAACCAGATATTAGGGGTAAAATTTGCTTATAAAGCTTTAGTGATAAATAAAGAGAGGCTACCTTTTGGGATAGCCTCTCTGATTATTTTATTCTGTACCGGAGGCGGGAATCGAACCCGCACAACATTGCTGTTACTGGATTTTGAGTCCAGCGCGTCTACCAATTCCGCCACTCCGGCAAGCACTGATACACCTTATTTCTAAGGTTGTGCAAATTTAGAAAAATTATCTTGAATTCTCAAATAATATTTTCTTTTAAAAAAATAAGTTTTTAAATGCCTTGCATTATCTATATCCAAGGGAAGTAAAGAAGCACAATAATCTAATTCCGCTTTAAGCTCATTTTCCCATTCTATCAAATCATTTTGCAATGAAGAATAAGAAGAAGGATCATCATCTAAGTCAGAAATGGCCTCATTAAAAACCATCATTTTCATCAAAAAATCAGGCGGCATAGCTTCCTTATCGTCCTTTAACAGACCATATTCATCTAAAATATACTGAATACGCGAATCTACATCGTTAAGAACTTTATAGGCCTGATTATTGAAACCCGAAGATTCCAGAGCTTTCGCCTGTTCTTCTTCAGAAGCCAATGTAAATTTATCGGGGTGAAATAATTTACTTTTCGACAGAAACCGCTGCTTCAACAACGAAGTATCGGGAAACAGGGACACCGGCAAATCAAACCAATCAAAATATAACATCAGGTTATTTATTGAAAAAATTCCTAAATATATCCAGACCATTAGCAAAAATGACCAAAGATAGAATCAGAATAAATCCAATCATAGTAGCTATCTCCATGAATTTATCTGAAGGTTTCCTGCCTGTTACCACCTCGTAAAGTAAGAACATAACATGACCACCATCTAGAGCGGGAATAGGTAAAAGATTCATAAAGCCGAGGATTAAGCTCAGGACGGCCGTCATTTTCCAGAAACGTTCCCAGATCCAAACATCGCCATACATTGAGGCAATGGAACCAAATCCACCAAGGCTTTCCGACGCTTTAATTTTACCTTTAAACATCTGTCCAAAGGCTTTGAACTGGTCACCGAGGAATTGGCTACCCTGTGAAAAACCTGCGGGAATAGATGCTAAGAAACTATATTCACGAACATCTTGTGTAAAATAGTGGTTAAAAGGATAAGTATAAGCGCCAATTTTTGCATCCTTTGTCGTAGTTATTGGCAAAGAAAGGGTGTCCTTATCCCTTAATACATTAATAACAATCTCCTTATTTGCATAAGGTTTAACCGCTTTCACAAAATCGTGAAAATAAGGTGTTGAAACATCATTCAGACCAATAACAATATCATCAACTTTAATACCAGCCTTTTCAGCAGGACTATTTTTAGTTACACTACTAATCTCAAAGGGCAGTCTCGCAGAAAATAAGAAATTACTTTTATTTTCATACCTGGAGAGAATATCCACCCATTTTTCATCTACTGGAATTTGGGTTACTTTTCCATCTCTCAACACCTCAATCGATTGAGCATTATCGATAATAATACCTCTGATGACCAATCTGTCATTAAACTCGGTAAAAGGTTTATCTCCAACTTTCAGAATCTGATCTCCATCCAAAAGGCCCAAATCTCTACCCAATGAATCGACATAAATACCGTTTTTCACTTGAGAGGCTGGAATGTAAGATTCACCCCAAACAAAGAGCGTCATACTAAATAGGATGAAACCGAGAATAAAATTCACGGTTACCCCTCCCAGCATAATAATAAGTCTCTGCCAGGCGGGTTTGGAACGAAACTCCCAGGGTTGAGGCTCCTGAGCCATTTGAGCGGCATCAAAACTCTCGTCTATCATACCAGAAATTTTCACGTAGCCACCTAAGGGAAGCCAACCTATGCCATACTCTGTATCACCCTTTTTGAATTTTATCAATGAAAACCAGGGGTCAAAAAACAAATAAAATTTTTCTACTCTGGTTTTAAAAAACCGTGCTGGAATAAAATGTCCTAATTCATGCAATACGATGAGAATCGATAAACTCAACATCAATTGACCTGCCATACTAAGAATGCTCATCCGTTCATTGGGTTAGCGTGATTAAAAATAAAGATGCAAAAATAACAACTTATTTTGCTTTAAAGTTCCAAAATACGAAGACCATGAAACTTTAAACTCTTTTTTGCATTTTTACAGAAACGATTAATTGAAAAAATATAGTTTTCAGCAATGAATTATTTTTATTTTACAGAAATTTCCAACGGTTTTATTAGACTTGACGAAGATGAAAGCAAGCATCTCCAATTAGTTCTCAGGCATAAAACCGGAAATTTAATTCACTTGTTAAATGGAAATGGACTTAAAGTAGAAGGATTTTTGCATGCTACAGATAAGAAAGGAGTAACTATAAAGGTAGAAAAAACAGTTTTATTTCCTAAAAAAGACTACCAGCTCCACGTCGCTATTGGGCCAACTAAACAAATGGAAAGATTTGAATGGTTTCTTGAAAAGGCAACAGAACTTGGCATTGATTCAATAACACCATTTACTTCAACGCACGGGGAGCGAGACAAATTAAGAATGGATCGTTTAGAGAAAATTATTAGAACCGCCGGAAAACAATCTGCCAATCCAAATTTTCCAAAATTAAACGAATTAATTAGTTTTCAGGAATTAATAAATGGTTCGACAGAAAAAAATAAATACATAGCCCACTTGGACCAATCCAGCAAGAGCCATTTTTTTGATGCCATACCAAAAGGGGAAGATGTACTTATTTTGATTGGGCCTGAGGGAGATTTTACAGAAAAAGAAGTTGAAATCGCCAAATCGCATGGCTTTTTGTCTGTGCATTTAGGTGAAAACAGGTTAAGAACCGAAACCGCTGGTATTTTTGCTACACAATGCTTAATTTTGAAAAATAAATAACGATCCAATGCCTATACTATTCATTTTAGTTCTCTCTTTGTTTGCAGTAAACGAACCACCTACCTTGAAGCTTGGGCTATTAAAGTATAACGGAGGTGGCGATTGGTATTCAAATCCGACGGCCCTACCAAATCTGGCGCAATTTTGCAATAAAAATATGGGTACAAATTTTGACCCCAATTATGGCACGGTTGAAGTTGGAAGTTTAGATATTTTCAACTATCCTTTTTTGCATTTGACAGGACATGGAAATGTGGTTTTTTCAGATAGGGAAGCAGCCAATTTACGACAATATTTAACTGGTGGTGGTTTCCTCCACATAGACGATAACTATGGTATGGATCCATACATCAGACCTGCCATGAAGAAAGTATTTCCAGAATTGGAACTTGTTGAATTACCCTTTGAACATGAAATTTATAAGCAAAAATATAATTTCACAAACGGTTT
>CANMVX010000007.1 GCA_947501115.1 Haliscomenobacteraceae bacterium | reverse complement strand
TACAATAAAATACAAAGGTTACAGTTTTCTTTCTAACTTCGAAAATAAAATAAAACAAGAAGTTAATTAAGCCCTCAATTTTATAATAAATAACGAAATTTGAGCTTATTTATGTGTAATAAAAATATTTTAGTTTTGAAAAGCCTGACTCTTCCTATTTATCTTATTCTTTTTTTACTCACTTTTTCGAGCTGTGTAACAAGAAAAAAGAAAGCTGACCTATCTATTTTAGGCAAGATATATGAAAATACCACTGCAAGGTATAACGGATATTTTAATGCAAATGAAATATTGGAAATTAATAAATTAGCTCTCTCTACACAAGATCCGGTTAATTATCAAAAACAACTTCCTATTTTTCCTTACCTGACTGCCTCAAATAGAAAATCGGCGGGACAGGAACTCGACAAGGCAGTAAAAAAAGTAACGCGTGTGGTCGCTTTACATCCTAGAAGTTATTGGATGGACGATTGTTATTTGCTCGCCGGTCAAGCCTGGTTTTTAAAAGAGGATTATGAAAATGCTGAAAAAGCATTCCGTTATTTGATTACAGAATTCGATCCAGAGGAAAAATTAGCCCAATCGGAAGATAAAGCTAAAGCTGACGCAAAAAAATCTACTTTATCTCCTAAACAAAAGGCCAAGAAAAGGGAAAAAGCTAAAAAAGAAGCCCTCAAAAAGAGAAAAAAATACAACAAGGAGGTTAAAAAAAGAAAAATCCAAAACGCAAAACGTAAAAAGGAAGGTAAAACAGCCCTACCCTCTAAACCTAAGCCGAAAGCTAAGACAGATGAGTCAGAAGCTGAAAAAGCTAAAAAGGAAGAGGCTGAAAAAAGGAAACAAGCTGCCGCAGAGGCAAAAAAAGAGGCCAAAGCAGCTGAACCTAAAAAGTATTTCTTAAAACATAGACCTGTCTTTCAGGAAGGTAAGTTGTGGCTCGCTAAAACCCTCATAGAACGTGATAATGATGATTCAGCGCTTCGTATTTTAGAAAAATTAATTGAAGACGAAACTACCTTCGAATATGTGCTTGAGGAAGTTTACCCTCTTTTGGCTTTCTACTACCTTAAAAAAAATAATATCGCCGAAGCAAATATCGCCATTGAAAAAGCCATAAGCCTGTCAGATGACCGAAAAGAAAAAGCAAGACTTAGCTTCCTGGCTGGTCAATTATTTTCAACAGATAAAAAAGAAGCGGAGGCCTTTACCGCCTTTGATCAAGCTGAAAAGTGGGCTTCAAACTACGAAATGGCTTTCAATGCTAAAATAAATAAGGCGCAATTAGCCTGGCTCGCAGGGAAAGGTTCCTACGAAGATGCTTTGGCCGATCTCGATAAACTAGCTAAAGATGAAAAAAACATAGATTATTTAGATCAATTATACTACAATAAAGGTCAATTAGCCCTTAAAAATAATCAACGGGTTGAAGCTATTTCCTATTTCAAGGAATCTCTGGCAAAAAACACCATAAATACACTTCAAAAAACAGAGTCAGCCTATATTTTGGGATCTCTCTATTTTGAAGATAGTGAGTTTCTTTCGGCAAAGAATTATCTTGATACTACCTTGCAAACCATGGCTGATGAAGATCCCAGAAAACCCGAAACAGCTAAACTCAGGGAAAGTCTGACGGACATTGCAAGCCTTATAGAAAATATAAATCTTCAAGATAGTCTGATTGGTATTTCCAAACTTTCTCCGGAAGACCGCATGCAATTGGCTCTCAAAATTAAAAAACAGGAGGATGAAAAACGGATGGCCGAAATTGAAAACAAAAATCAAGGAAGTATTAGCGCTTTACCTATCACTGCCAGAGAAAATGCTTTCAATGGTTTAAATACCGGCGCTTCCACCCAAAGTAGTTTCTTTGCCTACGACGATCAAACACTAAAACGTGGTGTTCGCGAATTTGAACGGGTTTGGGGAGCCAGAACATTGCAGGATAACTGGCGACAGGGGGAACAAAAATTATCTTTTGACGCACCCTCCCAGGCTATTACCGAAATAGATACCGCAAGTAGTAGGAAAGGCAAATCTTTAAAGGTGACCGACCTGACGGAAGAAGACATTGAAAGATTATTAGGTGATTATCCAAAAACAGAAATCGCATTAAAAGCGGCAGAACTTAAAATTATAGATGCCCTGTTTAAACTGGGCGTTCTTTACAGGGAAAAACTCGCCAACTATCCCGAATCAATAAAAGCATTTATTGAACTCGATAAAAGGTTTCCAGGGACCAATATTGAAGTAAATATCTGGTATTATCTCTTCCTCACCTATCGCGAAAATAACGAGTTAGCCAAATCTGATGTCTATAAAAGTAAAATATTAGATAAATACGGCAGCACTTATTTCGCCCAGGCTATTTCAGACCCAAATTTTGTGGCTTCCTCAAAACTCAGAGAAAAAGAGTTAAATCAATTCTATGACCTTGCGTACAAACTGTTCACAGAAAGAAAATTCGCAGAGGCAATGGAACTTATTGTGCAAGCACCCGCTAAAAGTGGCACATTAACTAAGTTAAATGGCAGATTTGCCTTACTCGGCGCGCTATGTACAGGAAGCCTTAAAGGCAGAGAAGAATATATTTATGCCCTTCAGGAAGTTATTGCCAAATACCCCGGCACTGATGAACAACGTAGAGCCGCTGAAATACTTAGACTTTTAGGTGAGGCTCAGGCAAGTATGCCAGGACAACGCGTAGATGAATCAGGACAATTTCAAATTGAGGCCGACCAGGTTCATTATGTCATTTTTGCATTCCCTCAATCGGTCGATCTCAATGGCATTAAGGTCGGAATATCTGATTTTAACCGAAAGTACTTCTCTTTGGAAAAGTTAAATATGACCAACCTCTTTTTGGGTGAAGACGAAGCTTCAAGAAAGGCTTTATTGATACTCCGACGTTTTAATAACCAAGGATCCGCTTTAAACTATTATCTAACCGCTGATAAGAACAAAGCAGAGTTAAAACTGGATGAAACACCTTACGAGCTTTTTATTATAGGCCTGAATAATTATCGCGAACTACTTCGGATTAAAAATACAAATGCCTATTTAGATTTCTTCAACACAAAAATCCTTAAAAATTAACTATCCTTTCGGTGACACTGAAAAAAAAATAGGTCAAGTTAGTTTTGTCCCCGTTAAATATCATTTCATAATGGAATGATATTTTTCTGGGACACTTTTATATTTAGTTAAAATCCTAAAAAATTATTCTTCAGAAAATCTTAGTAAGGTCATTATACATCTAAAGAGGCTATCTAAAAAGCCTGGATGCATTAAAAATATTAGTCCAAAGATGGCAAAGCTATACCCCTGGGAGTTAATATGAAAGAATACATTTACGAATAAACATTATGTTTATAATGAATACGTTCACAGTAATCCTCAAAATCCTGTAAATCCTGATTCAAAACCGGATGTTATTGGTAAATTTCACCTATAAAACCAATCGTAAAAAATTTAATGTTCAACGGGCATAATCCTAGAAAAACACAAAAATTAATCCGATGAAACTATTCCACTAAACGAATATTGTATTCCTTTTTCAAAGGATTTGTTAATTGCTTGCCAATGAGCCATGGATTCAACCATTTCAATTTTCGATATGAAATGTTATTTTCCTGGGCAAACAAACCTAAATCAGGAATAGGTTTTGCCACAGTAATAACTTTCGTTGGTTCAATAGGAGCATATCCACTATCTCCTTTTAACTGATAACCGTGATATTCGGGATCCTCTAAAACGGCTTTTATAGCAAACAATCTGAAAACATACCTTGAGGTTTCTTCATTCAGCTGCATATCAAAATAGCTCTTCGCCCGTTGAAAATCTAACTCTTTTTTAAATCTGGTTTCCCCAATATTGTAAGCCGCAGCAGCCATCGACCAGTTTCCAAATCTTTTATGCAAGTGCTTCAAATATTTACAGGCAATTTCAGTAGATTTTTCAACATGATACCTCTCGTCTACCTCTTCTGAAATTTCCAGCCCATAGAACTCGGAAACAGGTTTCATCAATTGCCATACCCCTTTTGCACCCGCCGAAGAGACCGCATTAGAAAGCATACTTTCTGCCACAGCTATATACTTAAGATCGGAAGGTAGGCCATGTTCAGACAATTTTTTTTCTATCATTGGAAAATACCTCATAGAGCGCTTGATAGCGATAATCGTACTGGAATGTTGAAAAACATTAGCGTATAACTCTCTTTCAAGTCGTTCACGAATATCCCAATCCTCGATGGTTAATTTCTCACCAGCAAAGGAATATTCATCCTGTAATGTTATTGACCTGATAACCATCGCCGGTTCTGCCGCTTTATTCTCTCCCAGGTCGATATTGGTCACAAAGGAAAAAATAAAAAAAATACCGGAAATGGCTCCCAAAATCATGAGAGACCATTTTATAGGTTGTAAAAATTTATTCTCTTTCATAGTCTAAATATCTTTTGCTTTTTTGTAAATAGGCACCGTTGAGCAAGGTTCGCCAAAGAAAATACTTGATGCTATGGGCTGTAAAAATTGTACCGCGGCCGTATAAGCAGAAGCAGGTACCGCTTTTTCACTACAACCCTTCAGAACCATTTTTTTGTCCTCATAATCCTCCTTATTCCATTGAGAAATTACCTTATCATAATGGGCTGAAAGAAAAGTATCCTTATCGCCCTGAAAAATAGCTTTTGCATAAGGTGCGGCATAGGCAGCGACCAACATAAAGGACCATAAAGGTAAAATGGCATCTACAGAACAAACAATAAGCAGGTTTTTATCCTTATATACAGCCCAGTCAATGTCTTTTAATGCTGTTCTAAAATCTTTCTCCTTTAAAATTAACCCTTGAAAAAGAAAATCCTTTATATCAAAATAAATGAAATCACCCTCCGGGTAAAATTTTTCTAAATCAATAGTGAATAATCCACTATTTACCACCTTATTAACTAATGTTGATTCCATATTACGTATTAATTTTCCGAAAAATCTGATTCCTCACCCGCTGTAAATTCATGTTCTCTAAATTCTTTAGGAAGGGGAAGCTCTTTCAAACTGTTAATACCAAAATAATGTAAGAATTTTTCACCCGTGGCATATAACAATGGTCTTCCAGGGCCTTCACTTCTTCCCGAAATAAGAATCAGCTCCTTTTCAAGTAACTTCTGCACGGCATAATCACAATTAACGCCTCTGATTCTTTCCAATTCCAATTTACTTACAGGTTGTTTATAAGCAATGATAGAGAGCGTTTCTAAGGAAGCCTTTGAAAGTTTTTTCCTTGTTTTATTCCTAAGAAATACATTTAAGGTACCATGAAAAGTAGGTTTAGTTAAAAACTGAAAACAGTTTCCCGATTGAATCAGTTCAAAGGAAAAGGAGTCATTCACAAAACGAATTGAAATTTCTTCAATTCTACTCATTACCTCCTCTTCTGAGAGCGCCAACCCGAACACTTCTTCCAAACAACCTTGAATATCCTCTATACTAATTGGCTGATCAGCTGCAAAAATCAGTGCTTCAATGTGTTGTGAAATATATTCCAATGTGAAAAATTTTAATTAAAAGGAATAACAACGGAAAAGATTACTATTTTTTCCACCGCTTCCTTTACTTTGTTTATTATTACCGTAAAATAGGGGAAGTTGCAAAGCAAAATAAACATCAGATCCTGTAAAGGACGATTTTGTCACCCAATTCTTTATATTATCCGAACCAATGGTCAATGGACCTGCCCGAAGTGCCAAACCGGTGGAAAACAGCTGTCTATTGGTTAAAGTTAGAGGTATTTTGACAGCCCAAAAACCTGATTCCCAAGAAGGCATTACCATAACGGTTTCTATGGATTGAATATTTTTAATAGCCTTCAGGAGGGGAATATTTGCAAAAGAAGAGATAAAGAAAGAGTTCCCAACGGAGAAGCCACCTTGAAAATTGAAGGATGTTGGCAGCAACATATTAAAATTACTTCCCGTTACGCCCGCCAATGAACTACCCAAAATATCTGTGCTCAGTAAGTTTCCCGCTTGAATTACATTTCCCTTCGATATGGCACTTATATAATCTGAACCATCGTGCAAAGAAACCCCGCTTGAAGTTACTTTATACGTCGTAGTATTTGAATTAAAACCAATATACCCAATATCGTTAAGTGCGGCACCAACAAACCACCTACCTTCCCCCTCCGCCAAACGAGCACCAATATCCAATCCCATTCCAAAACCATTCAATGATTTTCTAATACCCCCATTTATAGGATTTCTTGACCAAACGGAGAAACCCATATCGCCATCCACATTGGATAAATTAAAATTGTTATTTGGTCGTTGAGAAATATTCAGATCCGTTTTACTGTCAACAAAAGCGGACATCATCGGCAAAATAAACTTCACGGCAGTACCTACAGAAAGGACATTAAAGCCAACTATTTTTTTGATATTCAGGGTGAGAGGAATTTCAGTATATACGGCGCCACTCAAATTAAAAGGGCCTATCTGATAGGTAGAAAAAAAGGCTTGTTCAGCATGCGTAAAAGGTATCATTCCTGGCGGAATCTTAAAAGCACCTATATTTCCTTTCACCCGAAATCCTAATCCAACCGAAAAATTTTCATTTATGGCCACTATTGCTGAAGGACCTTCTAATACAAAAGAGCCATAAGCCCACTGATTTTTCAGCGAATCCTGAAAAAAACCTTCCAACGTGTCTGGGGTGCCAGTAAAATTGTCAGGATATTTGACTCTACCCCGTGGATAGTTTATAACCAGCCCGTTTTGTCGGGGAAGTAACTGAAATGCATTGGCATTACTAACTCCTAACATATTATTGTTTGCAAAAACGCCACCTTGAATCAAATTGAATGCCGTACCTTCAGGTGCGGCTGCAGGATTAAGCATCATTTGATAAAGGCTGGTATATTTCCCCATCCTCAGACCCTGTTGGAACTGCCCCAAAGCAAGATTCACAAAAAGACACGAACTAATCAGGAAAAACAGGGTCTTCTTCATAAATAATATGGTATTGAGTACAATATCCAAAAAAAACAAGGAAAAGGCAAATTTTTACAAGCTATTTACTCATTTTAATAGCAGCTAAAAAAAGTACCTGGTACTTAGTGTATGGGCGGCCCTTGCGGTTACCCTTTTTTATGGTGTCTTTGGTGAGTTGGCAAAAAATGCAAATGTGCTACCAGATCCGTTGGCTTATTCTAAAAGTTGTCCTACTTTGTTTACTACTTTATATTCCAAGTCGTCAAATTCGTTGAAATGTGCTTTACCACATTTAACTTTCATTTATTCGTCTGCAATTAATTTTGTCAAGTCCACCATTGTCGTTCCTGTGTCTTTTGTCTCTGCTACAAAGTATATTTTCTTATCGTCTTCAAATACAGTTGCCCAATCGGGATTATAGTTTCTAATCGGTGTCGGAGTTTTAAACCATTTTGACAATTTAAAATAAAATTTTATTTGGTCGCATCTTTCACAGTCTTTTGCAAATTGACTTTCTACACCTGAATCCAAAGAGATAAACGCTGAATAAATTGTTCGCAGATACAAATAAGTTTTAGCAGTGCCTGTTTCCATTTCTACCGAAAAATTTGAGCCGTCTAAACTTGTAGAAATTTTTACTTCGTTGTTAGTTTGGATGGAATTGAGGTTTTCCATAGGTTGCTATTCACTAAATATGTGATAGATTTAATGGCATCTTGTTGAAATGGCAAGTCGGCTTCAAACGTTAATTTTATTCTTTCCTCAATTTTTTAATATCCGCTACTATTTCTTTCAAGCTCTTGGAATATTCTATTTTTTTTTGTTCCTGGTTAAAAATACCATAAATTTTCTTGACTTTTTCCTCCGCCAATTTATGAGATATTTTTCCATAGCCTTGCAATATTTCTCTTCCGTTCATTTGCAAAATCATTTCCAATTTTTGTATCCAATCATTCATTGTCATTACTATTTTGGATTGTGCCATACTTTCTGCAAATGCCAGATATTGCTCCACCAAAAGTTCTAAACTTTTCATCTCATCATCATTCAAATAATTTTTAGCTGTAATTACATCAGCAGAACTTATTTTACTTACTTCTTTTTTGTCATAAGATTGCATTCCTAAAAAGGGCAATGCAATATCTACTCTGTAATAAACTAATTCTGCTGCTGTTTTTTGACTGATTGCCCAAAGCAGTTTATTTTGAACCACCGCAAAAAAAGCTGCCGTTTTTTCATCTTTTGGGTTGTAGTCAATGCTGGTGGTGTATATATCTTTTACTTTTTGATAAAAAAGTCTTTCAGATAATCTTATTTCTCTTAGCTTACTTTGTAATTTATCAAAATATTCCGTTGACTTGCCCGATTTTAATTTTTCTTCGTTCAGTATAAACCCTTGCAAAAGGTATTCTTTTAACCTTTGGGTTGCCCAAATACGGAACTGTGTACCACGAAAAGAATTTACTCTATAACCTACTGAAATAATTAAATCTAAATTGTAATGTTTAATGTTTCGTTTTACGTCCCTATTTCCTTCTTTTTGAACTACTAAAAAATCCTTAGTAGTTGCGCTTTCTTCTAACTCCGCAGTTTCATATATATTTTTAATATGTATTAAAATATTTTCTGGCGTACATTCAAATAATGTAGCCATCAATTTTTGCGATAACCATAAGTTTTCGGCTTCGTAAGTAGTATCTACTGCTATTTTCCCATCTGCAGATTGATATATTAAAATACTATTATTCTCCATAATTACACCGTTTTAAATTCTAGACCTGCATCTCTCATTTGCAAAACAGTATTGATTTTCAATTTCCGCACTCAAAGTTACTTTTTCAACATGGATTATTAACCATAAAGTCCAACGTTATCTCAGTGTCAACGGTTAGTGTGATGGGTGGTATTGGGTGCGTTGGTGCTTAGAACTTGGTGTATGGGCAGGACTTTGCGGTTACCTTTTTTCGTCAGGTATCAATATTTTGCCAGCCAATGAATAAGACGATCTGGCCAATAATCAGCAGTTGTTTTATTTTTCAGACCAAATCCGTGGCCACCTTCCGGATAGAGATGCATTTCTGCCTTTAATCCGTGCGAAATGGCGGCCTGGTAATACAAAATACTATTTTGAACAGAAACGGTTTTATCATCTGCTGCGTGCACAAGAAAAGCGGGAGGAGTATTAGCCGTTATTTGCTTTTCGGGGGAAAACGCATTAATCAACGTTGAATCTGGTTTTTCCCCGAGTAAATTACGTCTGGATCCAGCGTGCATGAATGGTTCTGTAAAGGCAATCACCGGATAAATAAGGATACTAAAATCGGGTCTTCCGGAAATATTATCTATGGGAATGTCAACCATATTTTTATCAAATAAAGTGGATGTCGTGGCTGCTAAATGTCCACCGGCAGAGAAACCCATAACCCCTATCCTGTTCTTATTTAATTTTAACTCTTCCGATTTACTCCTAATATACCTGATTCCTTCCAATGCATCTCTTAAGGGTGCCAGATGCTTTTGAGTACAATACTTGTCATTTGGAATCCTATATCTGAGTATAATTGCAGTAATCCCATGTTTATTTAAAAATTTAGCTACATCAATACCTTCGTGATCAAAAGCAGTACCTGAATATCCACCGCCTGGTAGAACTAATACTGCCTGACCATTTGCATTTTCAGGCTGAAACAAAGTAAGGATTGGAACAGCCGTTTTTCGAAAAAAACGGATACCGTCAGGTCTGGTTTCTATCTCCTCCTGACTCTCTACTGGCAGGGAATAAGGTATGTTTCCAGTGTATAATGGAAATTCCTTTTGACCTGAAAGCGATCCGTGAGAGAGTAAACTACCCATCATAAATAAAAATAGGGGCCTTATAAACATGGTTTATTCAATTTGCGTATTTATATTCATGAAAAATACGAAAAATGCGGCACCAAATCCTATTATTACTATATTTTATTGTCACTATTTTATTTCCCAACCAAACCACAGGACAGGATAAAGAATCATTTTTAGTTGTTTTAGGTGTTGCACAAGATGGAGGTTTTCCTCAGGCAGGCTGCAAAAAATCGTGTTGTGAAAAAAGTTGGATTAATCTAAACAAAAGGGAATTTGTGAGTTGTGTTGCCTGGGTTGACCCAATTCGAAAAAAATACTGGTTATTTGATGCTACACCTGATATGCCTGAACAAATGCATTATTTATCGGAGAAATATAACGTCGAACTGGCTGGTATTTTTCTAACGCATGCACACATAGGACATTATACCGGACTCACGCATTTGGGTAGAGAAGTGATGGGAACGAAAAATATTCCCGTTTTTGCGCTTCCGCGTATGCACAAATATTTATCTGAACATGGGCCCTGGAAACAATTGGTGGAATTAAAAAACATTCAATTAATCCCTCTGGAAGCAGATGTACCTATTCAAATAGCCGATTGGTTTGAAGTAACGGCCATTAAAGTACCTCATAGGGATGAATTTTCTGAAACAGCCGGTTTTATTGTCAAAGGCAATGTAAAATCCTTCTTTTATTTACCCGACATTGATAAATGGGAAAAATGGGATCGTTCGATTGAAAAATATATAAGCGAAACTGATTACTCTTTCTTAGATGGCACTTTTTATAATGCCTTGGAATTACCCGGTAGAAATATGTCTGAAATACCCCATCCTTTTATCATTGAGAGTATGGAAAGATGGAAAGATTTACCCCTCATCGAAAAAAATAAAATCCACTTTATTCATTTGAATCATACCAACCCACTACTCCAAAATAATCACCCCTATAAAAAACAACTTCTCCTGTCCGGATACAACATCGCAAAAATGGGGAATATCTATTATGATCGATGATGGAGATGATGATTTGGCATTGACAGGTATTTGTTGAATAATGGAGATTTGGCATTGACAGGCAAGAGACATGTGAATCCGCTGGATTCATGAAACAGGTAAGAATGTGATACCCCGTAGGGATACCCAATGGACATAATCCCGGAGGGATTACACGTCTATAGCTTTTTGTGAAACATCCCGATGCCACAACAAAATCATCGCATGTGAAACATCCCCAATGGCAAAATGCGATCATTGCATGTGGAACATCCCCAATATTAAAACAAAACCATTTCATGTGAAACATCCCGATATCAAAAGGCGATCATGATTAATCAACCGTTCTGATGGTGGTAGATTCCTGGATCCAGCAACCAACATAAAATCTTTCACCCGTTTTCAGGCCACGAATAAAAACATCTTCTTTATTGGGCATAAAACGGGAATATTGGTTAATCATTTTATTTGCTTCAGCGGCAAAAGAGGCATCGACATTTCTAGCTTTGACCCAGGCGTCTACAGCTACCCAAACGACTACCTGACTCTCCCAACCTCTGCCCGGACCACAAAGAGGGCCACTAGAGGCATACATTCTGCCGATAAGAATATAAGGCTCTCCCCAGTTTGGTCTTGCTGCGGCGGCCTCTAAAGCCAATTGTCTTGCCTTCGTAAAATTTTTCTTATGAACATAATACACCTTCGCAGCCAGAAGTATAAGTTCGCCCTTTTTTTTCACATCCTCTACTTCCTTCGAGGCTTTCAGGAAACCCTCTATAGCACAAGAGTAGTCCGCATCTCTCAGGCAAATGTAGGCTAGTTCTGCGGGACCCTTTTCCGGGGCACATTTTTCATTTCCTTTTTGAATTAACGCGGCAAATTTTTCTTCTACATCAGAACATCCTGCAAATTTTAACCTGCTATAAACTTCTCTGATAACTTCACAATCGTCAGAAGCTGCTAAAAACTGCGGATAATATTTATCCATAAAATAGTTACAATCGTAAAAACCTTTCACTGTTTCGAAAACCTCCATTCTGAGTGGCAAATATTCTTCAATAACTTTCCATCGCACGCAGGAGGAGCCTTCGCATTCTGCTAAACCCTTTTTTAGTCTGTTAGATAAAGCTAACGAATACTTTCTGGCTTCCTCCAAAGGTATTTCATTTGAAAAATACAAATCGACCAGCAGAGAAGTGAATGGATTCAGCACAAAATCGGGGACTTCTTCCCCATCAAGATCCCACGCTTTTTTAAAAAGGTCATAAATCTCTTTTTTTGAAGCTCGGTTTTTATACGTAAAAAACAAATCAAAACCTTTCCGGGCGGGTACATAACCACCTGCTGGATAACATTCTTCGATTCTGTCATACAAAGCAAATATTTTATTTATCCACTCTTCTTTTTTCAGAGAATCCTTCTCGAGTTCTAAAAAATGTTCATAAAAGCGAATTCCATCTGAAAGGACTGTATTTCTTTTACCATCAGCTGCTGGAGCCAGTTCATAAACTTTTACCCAATATTCATACGCCTGACTCCAATCGGTATCTTTTAAAAAATCTCTGTAAAGTACAAAACTTCGCAAGGCTTCCTGAGGATTCTCCGACTGATCAAAAGTGGCACAAAATCCTTTTGGTCTTTCCACTTTTGGCAAGGTATAAGTGACTGGTGCACTTTCCGTGGTAGTGACCACCTTCATTTTAGGTGAGCAACTTAAAAAGGCTGTTAATAATAACAGATAAGAAAAAAAGATAAGGAACTTCATAAGAAAAAATTTAAAAGTAAAGGCCTTGTCCCGAAAGAGGAACAAGGCCTTTCGGCAAACCCATCAATTGGTTTGAAATTAATTATATCTAAGCGTAACCGTTTCGCCTATCCAACAACCTGTTGATACTCTGGCACCTTCCGCAATACCTCTCATGTGTGCCTCATCCTTTGGAGGAATAGATGCACCATAAAGGGATATTTTTTTAGAAGCTTCGGCAGACACCTCTGCATCGATATTTCTTGCTTGCGCATATTTTTCTATGGCAGCGAGTACGGCTAAACCTCTTGAGTAACCATCGGAGCCACAATTTCTACTGGTAGAAGCATACATATCGCCAATTAAGAGGTATGGCCTACCCCAATTTGACTTCAACGAAGCTGCTTTACGAGCATTTTCTCTTGCCGGACCGTAAGATTTTAACTGACGGAACTGAATTGAGGCAATACCGAGGTAATAATCTGCTTTTTTACTATCATCCGTTTCAGTAGATAAAGCCTCTTGGTATTTAGCAATAGCCTGGCTAAAATTCCCTTCCTCATAAAGCTTTCTTGCTGCCATTCCTGGATTTTTAGCTAAGAAATCCTCTTGCATAGCTGCATTCATGTTAGCTGCTTTAGCCTCATACTTAGTCTTTAACTCCACCATGATAGGATCAGTATCAGCACAACCCTGCGTTTTCAATTTATTGAAAGTATAGCGAATGGTAGCTAAATCTTCTGGATTTTCCTGATAAGCCGGAACCAATTTTGCTTTAAAATAGTCACAATCGAATATTTTACCTTCAACTTCAGCCAAAGGTACCTCCATTCTTGCATAAGAGGCCTCGTAATATTGGCCATATTTCTCATTATTAGAAATATTGAAGTCAGCAATTTCCTGTGATTTTTCCACTAAAAATCTTGCATCTGCTGAAGACATCAATTTATTTTTGAACATATAATTTACTATCA
This sequence comes from Haliscomenobacteraceae bacterium, assembly GCA_947501115.1. GTDB lineage: Bacteria > Bacteroidota > Bacteroidia > Chitinophagales > Saprospiraceae > BJGN01. The sequence continues at coordinate 105,724 of CANMVX010000007.1, read as the reverse complement.
AACCAATGGGCTCAAGAATTATATATTCAGCAGAGTTACCCGCTTTTTCTATAGCATTTTTAAATGCTGCCGCAGTTTCGGCACTGTATCCATAAGAAGGCATATAGAACATATCAAACGCCTTTCTGCTTAAGGCGTACCCTATTTCCTTTGGATAACAAACCGCCAATTGGTCATAAAGAGAAATTATAAGTTTATCAGCGGCTAATTTAGCTGCGTCATCTGTTGATTTCTCTTTCTTAGCCTTCATTATTTCCACGCCATCAATGTAGTGATTTGCTCTTTGTCCATCAGCCATTGGGGCAATTTCGTAAGCTTTTAGCCAATTATCATAGATAATACCGAATGATACATCATCTAATTTAGCCAAATCGGCAGCTGTTTTACCTTTTACCATCTGCCTGTAAAGTACATGAGCCTCTTTCGCTTCCGTTTCCCGAGGGTTTCCCACCCAAGAATTGCACTGGGCATTAGCATTATTAAACGAAGTAAGTAAGAGGAGTAGTGGAAGAACTCCATGAGATAGAACCTTCATAATTAGTTAAATTTACGTTTGTAAAACCAGGTGTTGTCGTTTAGTGAAAATCCAGCTGTTAGTTGGATATAAGTCTCTCTTAGTGCGTCTTTCAGGCCAAAACGACCTACTTCCAAAGATAAATCTACGAAAGAAGGAGTTTGCCGGGGAACCACTATCGGAAGACCTAATCCCATGGTAAAGCCGTATTGAAGTAGAGATTTTCCATTTACTGTTCGGGGGTCTGTTCCATAAAATGCGCCTAATCTGTAACTCATACGCCTGCTATATTTGTTATAAGAAGCATACTCTGGAATCAATTCACCCCCAAATCTAAAGAAATAATTATCAAATAGTTTATCTGATTTTGCAGTTAACTCATAATTGGACCATTTTCCAACGGTATATTCTGCACTAATTCTAAGCTTATTAAACCGTTCAAAAGTAAGCCCCATACCAAATTCCATGGGAAGCTGTCCTGTTTGAATATTATCAAATTCTCTTAAAATGGTATCTATTATGGTAGTGGTTAAATACAATTCTCTTCTATAAAAACGACTGGCATTGGTCTGTACAGAACCTCCCATGGTGTAAGTACCCGAAATGAGGAGCCTTTTATAGTCTGAAATTGATTTATCCTTATCTTTTTTCTTTCCAAAATCAATAGCGGCCTGAAACCCAGCTTTTAACCGAAGACCTCTTAAACTAATATCATCTGCTAATTCAGTTCCATAGGCAATAGACGATGAATCTAATTGCAAGCGTCGCGAATTAGTTATTTTACCAAACAAATAAGCCGTTTCTAAGCCCACAGCGATACTTTTATACCTAAAGCCATTTGACCAGGCAAGTTTATAAGTACCGCCAGTTCCTTTCAACGTATTGGTTGCCGTACCGAATCCTGGATTTTCAATGGTAGATTTTACATCGTAACCTACGTAAGTATAAGGCACTAAAGTAAAGGCCATGCCAATCCCCGAGGTAGGCTGTTGTCTTTCCAACGATTCATTAATAGGGTTACGCATGGGAAAACCAAGACTTAGATACTGGATATTTCCGCTCCAGGCGTCATCCCTCTCTCCTTTACCGTTATTGAGGACATTATACTTGGAAAATATACCTCCTTCAAAAGCTGTGACTCTTAAGAAACCGAGAGAGGCTGGATTTTGCGGATTGAGATGCGTGGGATCGTTATACCCAACGCCAATTCCCCCCATACCAGCTGCTGCTGCAAAATATCCCGGATAATAGTTACCTATGCCTAACCTGGAATAGGGCGAGTTATATTTGGGAATAATACTCGACGTGGACTGTCCAGCTAGCTGTAAAGCTCCCAGGAACGATAGTCCAATGACTAGAAGCCATACTTTATTGTTTAATTTAGCCATTTGAGCCACTACGTTTATTTTATGTAAAGATGCTAATAACTGCAATATAGTTGGTTTAAAGAATTAATGTCTAAAGTGTCTAATTCCAGTTATAACCATTGCCATATTATTCGCATCACAAAAATCTATACTTTCCTGATCTTTAACCGATCCACCCGGTTGAATAACTGCCTTTATTCCCGCCCGTTCAGCTACTTCCACACAATCGGGGAAGGGAAAAAAAGCATCTGAAGCCATCACTGCACCCTGCAGATCAAAACCATATTTTTTTGCCTTGTCCACCGCTTGTTCCATCGCATCAATTCTCGATGTCTGACCACAACCCATACCCAAAAGCTGATTATCTTTAGCCAGCACAATAACGTTTGATTTCAGGTGTTTGCAACATTTTGCGGCGAACATCAAATCTTTCCACTGATTTTCCGTAGGTTCCAATAGGGTCGCTACTTTACAAATCTCCCTTCCTTCCGTTATAACGTCATTTTCCTGAACAATCACGCCATTTAACAAAGATTTAACGCTAATGTTTTGAATTTTAAGTTTTTTTAACTTCAATAAAATTCTGTTTTTCTTTTTACTCAAAAAATTTAATGCGTCTTCCGCAAATTCTGGTGCAATTAATACTTCGTAAAAAAGCTGATCTATCTCAGCTGCAGTAGCCATATCAATGGGTACGTTTGATATAAAAATACCCCCAAATGCAGAAACGGGATCGGCAGCTAAGGCAGCCAGCCATGCCTCCTTAATGGTAGATCTGGTGGCCACACCGCAAGGATTGGTATGTTTTAGAATGACCATCGTTGGCCCATCCTTTTCAAACTCAGAAATCAATCCAACGGCAGCGTCTATATCTGTTAAATTATTGAACGATAGTTCTTTTCCTGCTAATTTTTCGAACATATCATCAAAATCTCCGTAAAAAACGGCTTTTTGATGTGGATTTTCACCGTAACGAAGGTTCACCCTATTATTTTCAGTAAGGCGCAAAGATTCCGAAAAGGTTTCATCTCCTTGAAAGTAGGCATAAATAGCTGCATCATAATGTGAAGTCACGCCAAAAGCAGCCCTGGCAAATGATAAACGCTCAGCAAGCGTTGTTGAGCCAGCATTTTTTTCTAAAGCCTCTACTAACGGTTTATAGGATAACTTTGATGGAATAACCACCACATCATTGAAATTTTTAGCAGCGGCTCTAATCAAAGAAATTCCTCCAATGTCAATTTTTTCAATGATTTCTGCTTCGCCTGCACCTGAAGCAACCGTTTCCTCGAACGGATATAAATCGACTACCACTAGGTCGAAAGGAGGAATATCCATTTCATTTAGTTCTGCTAAATGTCCTACTTCGCGTCGGGCAAGAATGCCACCAAAAACTTTTGGATGAAGTGTTTTAACTCTTCCGTCAAGAATAGAAGGGTATCCCGTTAGTGATTCAACGGTTATAACGGGAATGCCCAAACTTTCCAAATAGGCTTGCGTACCTCCTGTTGAGTATATTTCAACACCGTAATGATGCAACAACTTAGCCAATGGTTCTAAACCATCTTTTGAGTAAACAGAGATTAACGCACGAGAAATTGGAATTAAAGACATAATGGTTGTGATAACAAGAAAATTTTCGCAAACTTAGTTATAAAATTGAATTAATTGATAATTAATATGGAAACAAAATTTTGGATATTATCATGAGCAACGAACTTTAAAGCATTCCTTTATTAAAACAATTTCTACAACGTGGTTCATACAGTTGTTTTTCGCCCACCAGCACCTTATCTTCCACGTCAACCAGCCGATAAGAATGGGAGGCTAACTGTCCGCAATGAGGACAAATGGCATGCACCTTCGTAATGTATTCAGCGGTAGCTAAAAGGGCGGGAATAGGTTCAAAAGGAACCCCTTTATAATCCATATCCAACCCGGCAACAATCACTCTAATACCTCTGTTGGCCAATTCCCTACAGACTAAAACGAGATCATTGTCAAAAAACTGAGCCTCATCGATACCAACGACCTCCTTTTCCTCCACTAAAGAAAGAATATCCATGGCCCGATGCACCACAATAGAAGGAATTTGATTTGCATCATGAGAGACTACTTCATTGATAGCATACCGATTGTCAGTAGCAGGCTTAAAAATTTCAACCTTAAGATTTGCTATCCGTGCTCTTTTTAAACGCCTGATTAACTCCTCTGTTTTGCCTGAAAACATTCCTCCACATATTACTTCAATCCATCCCTTAGGATTACCTGTAATGTAGGGCTCAATAAACATATTATTCTTTTTTGATTAAAATATTAGTCAAATGATAAATTTTATTAATTTTCATTGTCTAATTTCCATTTGGGAAGTTAAAATTAGATATTTGTGCGTTATAAACAAATCAACTTTAGGATAGAGGTAAAGAATATTTGCTAAAGTCAACCTGAAAATGTATCATGGACAAGGAAAAAGCACGCGTATTGATACACAAAATAAATGCGCTTTATAAAAATATCGATGCGAATACACCTGGCGTTTCCCCCCTGGAAAGAGACCTGATGCTAAGCTATTTAAGGCAGTTTTACGAAACCATCGCATTGAGCCAAAGTCAAAATAAAGCGCCTGTTAAGGAGGTTCAACCGGAGAAGGAGATAATACCTATTAAAGAGGTACAGCCCATAAAAGAGGTACAACCTGAAAAGGAAATTCAAGCGGTGAAGGAAGTACAACCCGTAAAAGAGGTACAACCCTTAAACGAAGTGAAAAGAGAGACGGGTTTATTGGGACGTGAGCGAGGGGTAGCCAATTTTGAACCCGAGAAAGAAATATCCGAACCAGTAGCCCCTACGGTGACCCCTCAACCTGCTGAACCCTTCTTAAATAACGAGTTAGCCCATTTGTTTATATGGCAAGAACCTAGTAATTTAGCAGAAAGATTAGCTAGTCAAGCTATTACTAATTTAAGTTTTTCCACGTTTAGTATGAATGAACGTCTTTTGTACACCAATGATTTATTTGGAAAAAATAGTGTAGAAATGGAAGAAGCAGTAAAGATGATCAATAATTTTACTCATTTTGACCAGGCAAAAGTATTTTTACTGAATATTGGCCGTCAACACGACTGGCATAAAGAGGAAAGAAAAGACGCAGCAAAATCATTTATCAATACGGTTCGCCGACGATTCTTATAATTAAGCATAATTTAGAACTATGAAAAAAATTGGAGTATTTACTTCAGGAGGTGATGCACCGGGCATGAATGCTTGTATTCGCGCCGTAGTTAGGTCCGCATTAAAAAGAGGCCTCGAAGTGGCAGGTATCTATCGCGGTTATCAGGGTCTTATAGAAGGTGACATTAAAAATATGGATTCACACTCTGTTTCTTCTATCATAAATACAGGGGGAACTATCCTGAGGTCTGCAAGAAGTAAAGATTTTATGACCACCGAAGGTAGAAAACTAGCTTATCAAAATCTTAAAAGTGCAGGTATTGACGGTATCGTGGCTATCGGTGGCGACGGAACTTTTACAGGGGCAGACATTTTTATGAAGGAATTTCCCGATATTAACATCGTAGGCTGTCCGGGTACTATCGACAACGATTTAGCGGGAACGGATCATACCATTGGCTTCGATACCGCTATTAATACGGCGATGGAAGCTATTGACAAAATTAAAGACACCGCTAACGCACATGACCGATTATTCTTTGTTGAAGTGATGGGTCGCGATGCTGGTTATATTGCCATGGCCGCAGGTATTGCCACCGGTGCTGAAGCGGTTTTGGTGCCAGAGCATAAGACAAATTTAGACGATTTGGTTAAGGTGCTGCAAAATGCTCACGATAGAAAAAAGAACTCTAGTATTGTAGTTGTTGCCGAAGGAGATGAGGCGGGTGGAGCTTATCAAATTGCTGATTATGTAAAATCAAAATTAGATATTTTTGAAATAAAAGTATCCATCTTAGGTCATATTCAACGAGGAGGCAGTCCCACTTGTTTAGAAAGAGTGCGGGCCAGTAGAATGGGCGTTGCCGCCACAGATGCTCTCCTCGAGGGTAGATCTGGTGTAATGATTGGCATTATAAATAATGAAATTGCCTACACCCCTTTTGAAAATGCTATTAAAAAAGCGGGAGATATTTCACCTAAGTATTTAGATCTTATCAGAGATTTAAATTGATAATCAACACCCATTAATGAAGTCTAAAAAACCAAATTCATTTTTTCAGAGCCTGAAAATAGCTACCCTGACGGTTTCAATCCTGTGGCTAGTTCATTTGGTTACCTTCCTGACTTTCATTGATTTAGGCAATTTGGGTATATTTCCAAGAACCGATTTTGGGATAAAAGGCATATTATTTAGTCCATGGATTCATGGTAACTGGTCTCACTTGATGTCCAATACCCCACCCCTTTTTGCCCTTATGACCCTCATTTTATTTTTCTACAGGAGAATATCATTTCCTGCCTTGTTCCTTATATATTTCCTAACGGGCAGCCTCGTATGGTTATTCGGAAGACAGGTATTTCATATCGGTGCCAGTGGCGTTATTTACGGATTAGTAGCGTTTGTTTTTTGGCTGGGTATATTCAGAAGAAATATTCGCTCTATCGCTCTGGCCATATTGGTCGGTTTTTATTACGGATCGATGATTATTGGCATTTTCCCTGGCCAGGAAGGTATCTCATGGGAAAGTCATTTGTTGGGCGCAATATCAGGAATGATAACCGCCTTTTTATTTAAAAATACAGAGGAAGAGGAAGATTATAATGAACGGCGTCGGAGAAAACTTTTCGAAAAGCAGGAAAAAGAATTCTTTTTACCTCGGGAAACCTTTGAGCAGCCGCCTCAGAAAGATGGTTGGTTTCAAAACAGGACGTGATTTTTGCCCCGGTAAATAATAAATATATAAAAACCAAGATAATTAGGTAACATAAATAATGCCCCTAACTATCTTGGAAATATCGATTTATGCCCTGAAAATGGCATAGCGTTCCTTGTATAACTTTTGCAATTTCTTTCTTGCAAAAAATATTCTACTTTTGATTGTACCTAGTGGAGAACCTAACTCCTCCGCAATTTCCTCATATTTATACCCGTCAAAAGCCATTAGGAACGGTCTTTTGAAATCTTCCGGCAAACCTTCAACAAGTACCATTAATTCACTGAAAATAATTTCTGTTTCACCGGCGTTAGGCTCATTAACTTCATTTGAATCCAAATAATAAGAATTGGGTGTTTGATCCACAATCATATTTCTTCGAATCTTTTTACGGTAGTTATTTATAAAAATATTCCGCATTATGGTAACTGCCCACGCCTTAAAGTTGGTGCCCTCATTAAATTTATCTGCGTGCATAATAATTCGCAAAGCGGTATCCTGATACAAATCTTCTGCATCACTGGAGGAGCCCGTTAATTTGAGTGCAAAGGCACGCAAGGAAGAACGAATAGCACCTAACTGAATCTGAATGGAAGAATTGGCAACTATTGTTTCTGTCATTGTTTTTATTTTTGCACAAATTTAGTCCAAAAACGCATTGAATGCAAATATATTTTTCAGTAATCTTTTAAACTGTCCAATTTATCGACATAAAATGACTTTTTTCTGACAAATGAATTAAAAATGTAAATTTAATTATCATTATTTAAACAATTAATTCCTTTCTTTTGTATTTAAATATGAACATTCATCTTTCGACACTTTTTATTTACGATTTTACCTTATGATTGAACAGCAGGATAACGATGTAATGAACGCTACTTTTCTGGCTTTAAATCTCCGTTTGCTGAGGAAAAAGTTTCAATGGAGTCAGGAAGAATTCGCCAACCGTGTTGGTCTGAACAGAGGGAACATTGCCTCTTATGAAAATGGATCTACGGAGCCAAAAATATATAGTCTTTTAAAGATGTCCGAGCTTTTTCAAGTAAGCATTAAGGAACTCGTATTTGAAGACCTATCCAAAGGTTTACAAAGGGAAAATACTATTTTACCGGCCACCTTACCTGATATTGAAAATTTTTTATTTCGCGCCAAAGAATTAGAAGCTGTTTTTAAAGGTTTACACACTTGTTGTATGTTCAAAACCAAACAGTGGGGCGAGGAAGTTCCCCGCGATGTGCACATTCTGGTCATGCACTTCGAAGAACTTTATCAAGCGGCACAAACGATGCTGAAAGATCATCAAAATCTGATTAGTAAAGTCCATAATTGTCCTCATAACGAAGAATAGCTCTCGGGTGGGGCATTCATTACGGGTGCCCGATGTATTTTAGAGCAAATGACATTGGTGGAATATTTCCAGAGCACATAATTTTGAATCAGGATTTACAAGATTTCGAGGATTCCAGAAGACGTCTTTGTTTTGGGTGTAAGGGTCATTTGTAGAGGATTACTTTATACCCTTCTTTTCGCCGATGCGTTACGCAGCGGCGGAGGTCGAGAGATGAAATCACCATTTAATAATAATCTGCCCTCTCAAATCGGAGACGTTATAGTTAATCCTATAAATCCTGTAAATCCTGATTCAGACCAATATTTGCGATAATATTTAAATTGAAACCTGTCGGGGAGAAGACGCGAAGCATCGCGTTTCTACTTTGGGTTGGCTATTTTTTATGCTGTTTCTGCATTGTGATTAATTGTTTCTATTAATGAAATTATTTTTGAGGCAATTTGATCTTCAAATAAACCTGCCACTCCAGTTAAATTAATATCTGTAAAAGGCGCTTCAAATAGCATAGATGGTTCAATGATTCCTTTTACATTTAAGTAATTAATAATCGCGTCCATAAAACGGATTTGATGTGCATTTAAGGTTTGATTATTTAGTATTTCCGCAAAAGCTAATTTCGCTGCTTGCACCTCTAAACCGACAATACTTCTAATAAATTTCCCTAAGGGTAGTTCGCCATAAGCTTTTGTAAATTCTGCTTTGGTGCCAATACTTCCTTGTTCAAATAGCATCTTATCTAAAGTTTCTAATTCACCTTTTGTGATAGGCACATTGTTGCGTAGTTTATGTATGGTGATGTTATTGCTTTGTTCTTTTAAATACTGCTCTACCTTGCGTTTGTAGGCATCTAAATCATTGAAGTTATAAAGCAACTGATGCTCTTGAATATTCCCCGAAAACTCATCTTCAAACATGGTAAAATAAATCGGGGTATTTTCTGCATCTAAAAACTTAATAATGTCTCGCAGTTCAATGCGGATTCTTTCGATGCTTGGAATAGTAGCACCTTCCCAAAATATTTTCTGTTGTACTTCATTAATCGTTTCCATCTTTATTGCTACCGATGGAATGGATGCTTTTTTACTCAATTTGCCTGCTGTAGTAACCACTTTTTGAATAAGTACCGCTTGCTTTTTCTCACCATTCAAAACACTTAATTGTATGTCCAACATCAAGGCATCGAATCGCTTTGCCAATTCGTCCTGGTCGGTTTCCATCATTAAAGGGGCAATGTGGTCGTGTAGTTCTTTAATGTCTAGATCGCTGAGTGCATTCCATGCATTGGCATCACGGTATTTTTCTACTACTTCCCAATGCTGACGAACAATAAAACTTTCGCCATTCAGGGCTTGGGTTTGTTTTATTAATTGATCTATAATGGATTGACCGTATTCTTTTAGTTCTGTTTCTTCCTGACCTAATAAGGCAAATCCTAAGCGCAATCGCAATTCAAACAGCCGTTGACTTAATGATTTAGCACTGGCACCAACTTTTCCTTTGGGTGTAACATTAAAAAACTCAAAGTTTTCGCAGAAATCGAAAATGACAAATTCTTTTTTGTGTTCGTTTATAGCAAATAGATCTTTGCACAAACGGGTTCCTCGTCCTATCATTTGCCAAAACTTAACACTACTGCGCACGGGCTTAAAGAATACCAAATTGCAAACTTCGGGTACATCAATGCCGGTGTCGAGCATATCTACCGACACGGCAATCTGGGGCATTTTTGTTTTGTCTTTAAACTTGTTGAGCAAGTCGTATCGGTACTCTTCGTGGTAATCTATTACTTTCAAAAACTCACCTTTGTAGGCAGGATATTGTTTGTTAAAGCGATCTTCAATAAACTTAGCATGGTTGTGTGAACGTGCGAACACGATGGTTTTGGCTAATTTATCTCCTCCTTCTACTTTAATTCCGTGTTCCATCAAATGACCAATTACTTTATCCACCGTATCGGTATTGAACAACCATTTATTTAATGCGGCTGCATCTAGCTCTTCGGGAAATTCTCCTGTAACAGGGTCGGTAAATTGCTCTTCGTATTTTAGTTTCTCGTCATCACTTAGTTCAGCATATTTGATACCACTGCGCTGAAATTTTAATGGAACAGAAATCGCTTTTGGTGGAACCAAAAAACCATCATTAACTGCTTGTTCCAATTCGTAGGCAAAGGTTGGATTATTGGGCTCCATGCCAAACAAAGCATAGGTGTCTCTGTCGGCTTCCGATTTTGGTGTGGCGGTTAGGCCAATTCGTATGCCATCAAAATATTTGAAAATATGCTTGTAGCGGTTGTAAACCGAACGGTGTATTTCATCAAAGATGATTAAATCGAAGTGCCCAACACTATAAAAACGATTGTTTCCATCGCTTTCGCCATCTATCATGTTGATGATGGTTTGGTAGGTGGAAAATACCAATCGGCTGCTTTCGTCTTCTTTTTCTTTTGTTAAATCTACAGCTGGCAGATTGGGTAAATAATCGTTTAAGTTAACTTTTGCTTGATGAATCAGCGCATTTCTATCGGCTAAAAACAAAATACGTTTAGCCCAATTGGCCTTGCTTAGTAAATCTACAATGGAAGCCGAAACTCTTGTTTTGCCGGTGCCTGTTGCCATAATGAGCAAGGTCTCGCGGTGTTTTTTATCCAATGCCTCGGTAACGCAACGAATAGCTTCGTGCTGATAAGGTCTATCGGTAATATCGTTGTTGATGGTTTGCGATGCCAATGTTTTTTGCGAAATGCGTCTTTGTATCAGCATTTGCAATTCGTCTTTGGTATAAAAGCCAAATACTTCACGGGGCGCATAGTTTACATCGTCCCAAAGCCAGGTGCGGAAACCATTGGAATAAAAAATAGCCGGTCGTTGTCCAAACTCCTTTTCCAAACCATCGGCATAACATTTTGCCTGGTGTTGCCCCACTCGTGGGTCTCTTTTGGTGCGCTTGGCTTCAACCACCGCCAACGGTTTGCCATCATCACCCCAGAGTACATAATCTACAAAACCATTTCCGTTGGCGTCACCATTGCCTTGTGGCATACCTTGTACAGGATATTCAGGTACATTATTGCCATAAGGATCCCAACCTGCTTCACGCAGCAAGGTATCGATGTATATTTTGCGGGTAAGGTCTTCGTTGGGGTCAATGGGTGGCGGAACAAACGCTTTGTTTTGTTCTTTAATGGCTTTGATGCTGGCCAGTTCGGCTTCTAATTTAGCGAGCTTGCTTTGCGATTCGTGATAATTGCGTTCTAATTGCTGAAGGTCGTTTTTATTAAAATCTTTTTCCTTTCCTTTGGTCAATAGGTTTTCATCAAACTTCGCAACCGTTACTTTTTCCTCACTATATACCTGCACCACCCAGCTAATAAAACCATGTAACAATTGCAGGGCATACAAGGCTTCCTGCGGTTTTATTTTGGCCGTGGTATGCACGGCAGTATTGCCAAGTTTGCGTATGAGGTTTATTTGATTGAACTGGATTGGCGCAACAATGTTTTTAAAATCCTGCTCGTGCATGAGTGAACTAAGTGAAGTATCGTAAGGCAATACCAAATCTCCATCGTGTTCGTACATCCAACGCACCCATTCTTCCAGACTCTTGCGGCAAAGCATGGCAGCGTACAAAGGCGCACTCAATACGTGCCCCTCCGCTTCTTGCGGTGCCTGGGCAAAGTTTGCCCACTGGATTGGTATGAAGTTGAAATTACTCATTAATATTGGGGGTGTTGCTCCATTTTTGCTTTGCCAAGGCAATCGATTGCTGAATTTTACTTTCAAAAACAGCCACAGGAGGCAACTCTGTAAGGTAAGTTGCTACATGAATGCCCGATTTGTCCAACTCCAACAATTCCACCATTTTGTCACTTTTTTCAGAACACAATAATAAGCCAATTGGGGCATTTTCACCCTCTTGTTTTTCGTATTTATCTAAATAACGCAAATACAACTCCAGCTGACTTTTATGTTCGGGTTTGAATTTTCCTATTTTAAGTTCTACCACCACCAACCGCCTTAACTTTCGATGATAAAAGAGTAGATCGATAAAATAATCATCCTGATCAATCGTGATTCTTTTTTGTCGTGCCAAGAAGGCAAAATCATTTCCAAATTCAAGTATAAATTGTTGCAATTCCACTAAGATGGCCAATTCGAGATCGTTTTCGCTAAAGGTATCTTTTAGTCCTAAAAAATCAAGTACATAGGGATCTTTTACAAACAGATTTACGCTCATTTCTTTTTTTTCGCGCAATTGTTTCAAGTCATTCACGATTGTTTTTTCGGGAAGTTTGCTGATAGCCGTTCTTTCAAACAGCATACTATCTATTCGTCCACTAAGTTCACGCACACTCCAATTTTCAGAGCTACACATGCTGATATAGAATTCTTGTTTTAAAGGTTCTTTGATCTTTAAAATTTCTAAAATATGCGACCAACTCAATTTTGACAACACTGTTGTCAAAATGTTTTGATCCTGAAAGCAATCATAAAAATGAGTCATTCTATATAATGTACGATAGCTATGCCATATTGCCCGCTTAGTTTTATGGCAAGGTTTTGCATCACTTGTTTGCCATATTCAGGCTTGTCATATTGTAATAATTCATCTTGTATTGTTTTTCCTATTTGCCAATAAAGCAATACCATACTTTGGTTGATTGCTTTGTGTACAAATGTATTGGCCGATTCGATAAGTGTACTTACCTGCCCAATAAGGCGATTTTCGTTTTCTAATTCGTCCATAGTCTTTTACTTATTTTTATACTTCATTTTCTAATTGTGCAACAGCCAGTTGCACAATTAGCTTGGAGCATTATACAAATGCTTTTCTGCTTCCAATGGTGTTCCGTAAATCTTAACCCATTTTGAAGGGATAAATGAAAAGTTATTTAATGCTTCATTCATTTGTTAGCGCAATGTAATTTCAGAATTCTTATTCATTTTTCCTAATAATTTTAAGCTACCAGTTCGCCTTTGAAAGCTTTTTGGATGAGGGTTTGGAAAAGATTGTCTGTAGTTTCTATTGATTTCAAGTCAATATCCTTTTGCCCAAAAACATTATTAATTTTTTGCTCAAAACCATTTTGTATTTTAATTGGAGGAACTATTATTTCAAATTGTTCTAATTGATCTTTTGTGATCGCTTCCATTACAGCTCCACCGCCAGAACCAACACCTAATAAATTTGTCTTTACGCTATTGGAAACCAGCAAATGATTTAAAAATATAGGATTCAAAAATTCTGTTTTTGCACGAATTATTGCTACGTGCTGATTCACTCTTGCCGGCAATAATTCGTCAGGCACGATCGAGCATCTACAAACAGAAGCTCCAGTAATATTAAATAGTACATCTTTTGACATGACTTCAACATTATTGAGTTTTGATGCTTGAGCATTATCAATGAATGCTAAGTCCTTCCATTTAAATGAAAAGTCATAGACATTCATACTTCTAATTAATGATATACCCGTTGCTTTATAAGCTGTTTTTCCTCCAGTTGGAGTTGCACCACTACCAATTTTAGTTGTAATACTTTTTAACTTCTTCACCTCCCACCCCTTCTCATTCTTCACGGGATCTCCAAACATATTAATAAAAATAGCTTGCGCCAATTCATCGTATTTTTTGAGCAGTTCTTGGTCTTTGCGTTTTAAGGCATCGGCTGCATCCAATATTTCGGCTATGCGCTTTTGGATGGGGAGCGGCGGGAGGGGGATTTGGATATTTTTAAGTTGGTCAGTTGTGAGATTTTTAAAAATTGCACCTACAGCTTGTTGGCTTGTAGTTGAAGTCAAGTTCGATAAATAATAAAACAGATAATCTATATCAACAGTTTTTGATAATTCTCTAAATCCTACAAATCCATCATGTATACAACAATCAACATTCAATATTGCTGGCACTCCTGTTCTACCACTAACTGTTATAACTAAATCTCCTTTTTTCATAGGTCGACTTAATTTTGCGCCTTCTTCAGTTAACGAATCCACTTGAGGAGTAACATACTTTCCATCTCTCGTAAGATCCTCAATCATAAGTCTAGGGACATCGCCATTATAAAACCTTGGATCCCCCTGCGGACGAGGAGAGCTTCCTCTTACAATCGTGCATAAGACTTCTAGTCTCACCATTTCCCAACTCATACCACCATCGCTTTTAACGGTTTCCATTTGTTCCATTAGCTATTCCATTTGAGTAGTTCGTTGTTAATAAACGCTTCGAGTTGTTCTTTTTTGGGAAGTTCCAAAAGGTACTTGGAAACAAAAAGATGATTGTCGATGCCAGCGGTGGCAAATTCAACCAGTGCATTATTTTTATTGGTAACAAGCAAGATACCCACGGTAGGATTATCGTCTATTTGCATTTCTGTGGCCTTGTAGTAGTTTACGTAGGTGTTGAGTTGCCCAATTTGATGGTGCTTAAAATCTGCTATTTTCAATTCTACCAGCACATGGCATTTAAGGATGCGGTGGTAAAATACCAGATCTATAAAAAAGTATTCATCGCCTATCAGAATTTTCTTTTGTCGGGCTTCGAGACAGAATCCGTGACCCATTTCCATCATAAAATCTTGTAGATGATCGAGCAGCGCCGTTTCCAGATCACTTTCTTCTAAGGCATCTTTGGTTTTTAATCCCAAAAACTCAAAGGCATACAAGGATTTTACAATGTCGGTTGGGCCGGCCGTTTCCGCTTTTTGTTGGGTAATTTCACTCAGCAATTCAGGCTTTGCACTCATACCACTTCTTTCAAAATACAGGCTGTTTATTTGGCGTTTTAGCTCGCGAACGCTCCACGTTCCTTTGATACATTCAATTTCGTAAAAGGTGCGTTTAAGATGGTCTTGTATTTTTATCAATTCTACTAAATGTGAGAAGGACAGTTTACTGAGTAACTTTTCTCCGGGTACGTACAGATTTGACTTGGTAGATTGTGGGGTTGATGACACTATTATGGATTGCTCAACTCCCATATTAGAATCTTGGGACAGTGTCCCAAGAATGTGTTGAGGAACTAAATTTTTAAATTCTTGGGTCAGCGCCCCAAGAATTTGAGGATAACAAAAATAAAACTGCCGACAACGAGAAATTTCTGCCGAAACGAGCCCTTTTATGCTGAGTTTAGCAGCTAAGGAATCAAGTAATTTTGAGCCATAAGCTGCCCTGTCTTCACCATTTTGCTCAAACTCCACAATGTAAAATCCTATTAAATAATTCCGTATGGTCAAAGATATATTCACCGCCTTAACCGCTTGCTGCTGGAAGTGGCTGTGAGTTTGCTCGATCTCAGCAACTAACGATTCAAAGTTCAAGGCCTTCTTTATCATTCCAACATCGCTTTTAGTTGCTTCAACAATTCGGCACGTTCTTTATCCAAAGTCTCAATTTGAGTAATAATTACCAATGGTTTTTCGTAAGTTTTTTCCTCATATACCACTTCTTTGTAGCGATTAATGCTGAGGTCGTATTTGTTGTCTTGTATCTCTTTTACCGGCACCATAAAGCTTTTGTCGGTGCGGCTGCGTTGGGTTTCGGCTTTCAGGTTGTGATAACGGTTTATAATATCGGGTATGTCATTAGTTTCAATGGTTTGGCGCTTATCGTCTAAACTCAAACCATCGGCTTGCATATCGTAAAACCAAACATGATCGGTGCCTCCACTATTAGTTTTGGTAAATACCAATACTGCAGTGCTCACTCCCGCATAAGGTTTAAACACCCCACTCGGCATAGAAATAACGGCTTGTAGTTTTTGCCGGTCTATTAGTTCTTTGCGTATTTGTTGATGGGCATTGCTGCTTCCAAAGAGTACACCATCGGGCACAATTACGGCACATCGTCCACCCAGTTTTAATCCTTTTAAAATCAAGGCCAAAAACAATAATTCTGTTTTTTTGCTATCTACCACTGCCAGTATTTTGCCATCTACCGCTTCTCTGTCCAAACTGCCTTTAAAAGGCGGGTTTGCCAATACCAAGGTTGCTTTTTCGGTAAAACTGCTATTGGCCTCGCTCAGGGCATCTACATCTATTAATTGCGGATTTTCGATACCGTGCAGCATCAGGTTCATACCGCCAATGCGTATCATGGTAGGATCGAACTCCATGCCCATGAACATCTTTTCTTGAAAATGTTTTTTTACACTGTCGGTATATAATTCTTTTTCAAAATGCTCCCGTATGTATTCGCCCGAACCGGTAAGGAAACCAGCTGTGCCACAACTTGGGTCGCAAATCACGTCTTCCAAAGTAGGTTCTACCATATCCACCATCATACGGATAATATGGCGAGGGGTACGAAACTGTCCATTTTGACCTGCACTGGCAATCTTGCTTAATAAGTATTCATATACATCGCCTTTGGTATCGCGATCGCTCATGTCAATATTCGAAATCATCTCTACCACTTGCGCCAATAACCTTGGTGTAGGAATCATAAAGGTAGCACCTTTCATAAACTTGCTAAAGGCAGCACTGCGGTTGCCCACATTGCGCAGAAAATCAAACACCCCTTCGTTCTTTGTAAACATGCGGTGCATGACTTCGGGATCCATATTTTTAAAATGACTCCAACGCAATTCGTTTTCTGCCAACGTATAAAGCGGCTCTTCGATTGGCTTTTTCAACAAATTGGCTTTCGATTCTTTTTGCGTTTGCAATTCATCCAATCTTCGGATAAATAGCAAATAAGTCATTTGCTCAATTACGGTAATGGGGTTCGATAAGCCGCCTGTCCAAAAGGCCTCCCATACTTTGTCTATTTGTGATTTAAGTTCTCCGGTGATCATATTATTATTTACAACAGGTACAAAATACGAATTCTTTCACAGTGCATTGGCAAAAAGAAATTTTAAAAAAATGGCCATAGCAAAACATCGTCAGTTTGCATCAGGATTTACAGGATTGCGAGGATGACAGAGGACGTCTTTGTTTTGGGCGGAAGGGTCATTTGTAGAGGATTACTTCACACCCTTCTTTTCGCCGATGCGTTACGCAGCGGCGGGAGGACGGGTGATGAAAGCTATATTTTATAGTAACCTTCCCTCTCAAACCGGAGACGTTATGGTTAATCCTATAAATCCTGTAAATCCTGATTCAAAACCAATGGCTGCTGCGCGCATAATTTCCATCGAAGATTGGAGAGATGGGTGCTTTTGGGGAATGTTTCCTGTAAATAATTTTTGAATCAGGATTTACAGGATTACAGAGGACGTCTTTGTTTTGGGTGTAAGGGTAATTTGTAGAGGATTACTTTATACCCTTCTTTTCGCCGATGCGTTACGCAGCGGCTAGAGGCCGGCTGATGAAAGCACCATTTAATAGTAACCTTCCCTCTCAAACCGGAGACGTTATAGTTAATCCTATAAATCCTGTAAATCCTGATTCAGACCAATGGCTGCTGCGCGCATAATTTCCATCGAAGATTGGAGAGATGGGTGCTTTTGGGGAATGTTTCCTGTAAATAATTTTTGAATCAGGATTTACAAGATTTCGAGGATTACAGAGGACGTCTTTGTTTTGGGTGTAAGGGTAATTTGTAGAGGATTACTTTATACCCTTCTTTTCGCCGATGCGTTACGCAGCGGCGGGAGGACGGGTAATGAAAGCACCATTTAATATTAACCTTCCTACTCAAACCGGAGACGTTATAGTTAATCCTGAAAATCCTGTAAATCCTGATTCAAAACCAATATTTGCGATAATATTTAATCTGAAACCTGTCGGGGAAAAGACGATGCGTGCATCGCCTCTACGGGGATATCCTGAATAATTCTGGTTTAGGGAACTAACGATTATTTTGGGGTGCTTAACCGATACGTTTTTATCTGTGTAGATTTATCGCTATTCACTTCTGTGGTGGATAAAATGAAGCCATTATTATAAGGAACTAAGATGGGAAAGCCACTTAAGCGTTCCGCGCTGGTATCTTTAATATGTTGAAGAAGACCTTTTTTTCCATTAGAATGAATAATCTGGAGGGATATTTTTGCTGATTTATTTTGGTTACTTATCCAACTTATTGCGACTTGTTTTTCATTTAACCAATGAATATCGACGCGTCCCACAGGACCATTATTATCGATAACCACTGGTTTACCAAAAGTCCGACCGCCATCTTCTGAAAAAATGACCTTTACTTCTCCTTTTTTATTTTTCCCTGTAAACCAAGCGATAGCCAATTTATTTTTATTCGCCGAAATGGCCGGACCATTTACCGGACAGCCGGCAATCATCCATTCGTCGTTATAAATGGTGGTAGGTTCAGACCAGCCCCCATTTTCAAAACGAACGATACTGATGTCCCGAATTTCTCTTTCAGAACGATCTCTATAAACGACAACAGGTCCATTTTCCAACATGGCAGCAGCCGTCTGACAACAATCACAAATTCGAGAATCCAACATCATTTCATCCGAAACCATACCGCTGGTATCTATCAAAGCGGTATGTAAAGTCATCGTTCCATGATGTCCACCATGATCATCTTTACTGTCTTTGGCTTCCTCTTCATGTCCTTTAGTCAGCCTGCCGTCTAACCAAAATGCCCTTATTTTACCCGCCTTTTCAGGCAAGAGAGAAACAAATCCATGTTCTGCGGGGATACCATCCTGATGTAAAATAGTAGAAGGAGACCAATGTGAAAGGCCAGGTTTATTTATGGAAATTCTGATGTCATAGTCAAAAGTGCCATTGGCGCTTTTCTGCAACCAATGCGCTAAAAGATAGTTTTCCTTCAGACCAGGAAAACGGGTAAAGGAGGGGAAATCAGCCCAATTGACAAACCAATTATTACCTTGGGAAACAGTATTTCCTGTCGACCATTTACCGTCCTCTAAAAGGGAATATTTTAATACGTCGGTTGAATCGTCCAGAAATTCAACCCAGCTTAGCCAAACCTTTCCGTCATGGTCTTTAAAAAGATTAGGAACCGCACCCATTTTACCTGGCGACGGTAATTCCTCAACGATAAAAGGTTTGGTATAGGTTTGGGCAAATCCAATCAAAGAAAGATGAAGATTTGCCCAAACAAAAAGGATTAAAAACCTTATTTTACTGCATTCTGTCATACAAGCAGCATCCTGGCAGTTTATCATACACATCCTTTGAAGCCTTGAACTCATCGGTGTCATGACCTACTGCAGCAATCTTTTTCTTAATATCAGATACAGAAACCTTATCTGCGTTGTATTTAACCACCATTTTTTTAGAGTCTGTTGACCAAACGGCTTCAACCACCCCTTCTAAACCTGAGGCAGCTTTTTCAACTCGTTTTTTACACATGCCGCAATTTCCAGCGACGGTGAAGCTTGCTTTTTTAGGAGGAGCAGCTGATATGGTAGTATTTGCACCAAATAGAAAGGCTGCAAACAAAAAGGCAACAAACATCTTAATTTTCATATTCTTACTTTTTTGTTTAATTTTAAAACCTAATAACGATAAAATTAATTTTATTGTTTCAACAATTCTAATATTTGTAAAATAACGCAACCTACTTTATTAAAAAACAATCAAAATGAAGCAACTTCAAATTAAAATGTGGGCCTTTTTGCTCACTTTTTTATGCTTTAACCTATCTTATGGTCAGGAAATTGACCTGAAAAGATTAAAAGGCATTTCACCGAGGAGTATCGGTCCGGCTGGTATGAGCGGTAGAATTACTGCCATTGAGGTCGATTTGTCGAATCCTCAGATTATTTATGCAGGTGCTGCATCGGGTGGATTATGGCGCTCAACTAACGGTGGAACTGCCTGGGAAAGTCTTTTCGATGAAATGGACAATCTGTCTATCGGGTCAATTGCCTTAAATCAGAAAAACCCGCTGGATATTTGGGTTGGAACGGGTGAAGGAAATCCTCGAAATTCCCAAAATATGGGAAAAGGTATCTACAGAAGCCGTGATGGAGGAAAAACATGGAAGTGTTTAGGTCTGGAAAATACTAAAACCATTCATAGAATCATTATTCATCGCGATAATCCCGATATCGTTTATGTTGGTGCTCAAGGTTCTCCATTCGGGCCAAATCCGGAAAGAGGCGTTTTCAGAACCAAAGACGGCGGAAAAACCTGGGAGAAAATTCTTTATGTGAACGACCAAACGGGCGTAGCTGATATGGTTGCCGATCCAAGTAATCCAAATAAAATATTGGTGGCTATGTGGGAATATGGTCGTAAACCTTGGTTCTTCAATTCCGGTGGTCCTGGTTCTGGCCTGCATGTTACTTTTGACGGTGGCGATACCTGGTCTAAAAGAACCGATGCCGATGGTTTACCAAAAGGTCCGCTCGGTAGAATTGGATTGGCGATTGCCCGTTCAAAAACCAATATCATTTACGCGTTAGTGGAAGCTAAGGAAAATGGTCTCTATAAATCGACCGATGGCGGCTTCAAATGGACCTTAGTTGGAAAAGGGGAAGGAGTGAGTGACCGACCATTTTACTATCACGAAATTTATGTGGACCCTAAAAATGAAAATAGGATTTACAATCTATTTTCACTTGTTACCCGAAGTGAAGACGGTGGAAAAACGTTCCAAACCCTACTTCCTTATTATGGGGTGCACCCAGACCATCATGCTTTTTGGATTCACCCGGAAGACCCAAATTATTTAATTGATGGTAATGATGGTGGATTAAATATTTCAAGGGACATGGGAAAAACCTGGCGATTCATTGAAAATATTCCCGTTGGACAGTTTTATCATGTCAATTATGATATGTCTATACCCTATAGAATTGGTGGCGGTATGCAGGACAATGGCTCTTGGGTAGGTCCAAGTTCCATCTGGCAGCAAGGTAATATTCGCAATACAGACTGGCAGGAAGTTTATTTCGGCGACGGTTTTGATGTGAGTTTTCACCCAACAGATGCAACCAAGGCTTATGCCATGTCACAAGGTGGAAATGTCGGTCAGGTACACTTGAATACAGGAAGAACACAGGGTATTAAACCAACCCATCCTAATCCGAAAATTGAATTGCGATATAATTGGAATGCTGCCTTTGCCCAAAATCCCTTTGAACCTTGTGGACTATATTTTGGCAGTCAATTTGTGCACAAAAGCAATGATTGCGGTAAAACATGGGAAATTATTTCGCCCGATCTTACCACAAATGATGCCATCAAACAAATGCAGGATTCTACCGGTGGTTTGACCATTGACAATACTGCCGCTGAAAATCATACTACTATTTTAGCTATTGCGCCAAGTCCTTTAGATAAAAATGTAATTTGGGTAGGCACAGACGATGGCAATTTACAACTTACCCGCGATGGTGGAAAAACATGGACAAATCTTAGTGGATCTCTACCTGGTGTAAAAGCGGGTTCCTGGATTCCATTTATTGAGGTTTCAACTAAAAATGCAGGGGAAGTTTTTGTCATTGTAAATGATTATCGGAGAAATGATTATCGCCCAATGGCTTTCCGAAGCAAGGATTTTGGCAAAACATTCACGGCTATCGTCACCGAAAAGCAGGTTCCTTGTTACACCTTATCTATTGTTCAGGATCCTATTGCTACCGATATGCTATGGCTTGGCACCGATTGCGGTCTCTATTTGAGTATAGATGGCGGTAAAAACTGGAATAAATGGATGAATAATTATCCGTCAGTTCCTACCATGGACATGAAAATACATTCTCGCGATCATGATTTGATTCTTGGTACTTTTGGTAGAGCTTTTTATATCCTTGACGATATCAGACCTCTAAGGGAAATAGCACAAACGGGAGGAAAAGTACTGGACAAAGCCCTTCGGGTATTCCCTGCACCAGACGCTTATCTGGCCAATTTCAAATCTTACGCAGGCTTTCACTTCGCAGCTGATGGCATTTATGAGGGTCAAAATAAAGCACCAGGTGCTATGATAACCATTTGGAACAAAGTAGGGGCATCGAAAAATGCAGCAACGCCCGAAAAGGCTAAGATGGTAGTAAAAACTGAAAAAGGTGAGGTTATAAGAAAAATGTCTATGACTTTGGACACTGGAATGGTAAGAATATATTGGGATCTTAGAAAAAATGGGGTCGCCATGCCATCTCGCCGTGAAGCCAAACCCGACGATGAATTACCAGTAGGTGGTTCCGTTTCTCCAGGTAATTATTGGTTTATTGTTACCTTAAACGGTCAATCTGATTCTACGATGGTAAAGGTATCAGGTGATCCGAGAGAAAATATTTCCACAGCTGACTATGCCGCCCAAGAAGCTGGATTCAAAGAGTTGGATCAGTTAATGACCAAAGCTAATGCGGGTTTCACAAAGATACAGGATGCCAAAAAGGCTATAACGAGAGTAGAATCTGCCATACAACTCGTTGTGGACAGCACCAAAAAAGACTTAGTGAAACTGGGTAAATCTCTTACGGATTCACTGAATAATTTGGAGAAATTATACATAATGCCTGACGGCCTCAAGGGTATTCAAAGAAGCGCATCGAATATTCAGGGTAGTTTATCGGCCGTTCGATCTACTATGAATACGTTTGTAGGTGAACCCACGCAAGCGGCAAAAAATAATCTGAACAAAGCGACCATTGAGGTAAATGAGGCCATTGAAAAAATCAATGCCTTCATGACCGGACCTTTTGAAAATTACAAAAAGAAAGTGGAAGCACTTTCCTTTTCGTTGTTTAAATAAGATAGGATTTTAAATATCCGATAAAAAGGGGAGGGTAAATTTTACCTTCCCCTTTTTGTTTAAGGGATTATGGATTTATAGGATGCCATCAACATCGTTTAATAGTTCACGTAGGGGCGAATTGAATTCGACCTTTTTTAACCATTACCTATTTCTTCATTCCATTTCATCATTGCCAAAAAATATTCATTTAAATAATGTGCGTATACACATATAACATGAATAACTAACGCCATTTTTCCGCAAATAGGGAAATGTATCTGTATCATGGGAGGGCAAATGCCATTCGCCCCTACTAACGTGATATCGAAATAAAATAGGTTTTACAGGTAAAATTTACCCCGAACATTTGGTTCTGAATCAGGATTTACAAGATTACCTGAATAACGAATGTTACAAAAAGGGGGTTATTTTCCTATCAACCAGTCAATGGCATTGATTTTCTTGATCCCATTGTATGTGCCGGTATCAAAGTCCATAGTGATTAACAATTTTTCATGGTGGTCTGAAATGCTATTCAATGGCGCAAGTTCCCGTTCCAAAGTAGTTGGATGTTGAACTGTTTGCGACACCTGAATGTATTGTGTGAAACCTTCCTTTGTCCTAACTACAAAATCAACCTCTAAGTTGTTGGTTTTTCCAAT
The DNA here is from genome assembly GCA_947501115.1 of Haliscomenobacteraceae bacterium. Taxonomy (GTDB): domain Bacteria; phylum Bacteroidota; class Bacteroidia; order Chitinophagales; family Saprospiraceae; genus BJGN01. The sequence continues at coordinate 82,318 of CANMVX010000007.1, read as the reverse complement.
CCAAATTTGAAAATTTCGGCGTTTTAGTTCAAGGTAAATAACATTTTCAAGGAGATGGCCAGCATCGCTTAGCAACTCTTTTCCCAACAATGCATGTCGAAAACCCAAATCTACGAGGTAGTATTTCTCTTGTGTTGCCAGGTGCTGTTTGCCTTTGATGTCGTATCTCTTTACGCGGTAAAATAAGTATGATTCCACCAAAGAATCGATGTATTTGGAAACAGTTTTGTTATCGATGGGCTTCTTGTTGGCCTTTAAAGTATTAGCGATATTCGTAGCTGATACATTTGATCCTATGGAGTCGATCAGGAAATTAACAACTTCCAGGTAGGATTCCTCAGAATAGATTGACCGTCGAGCAGAAATATCATTCCTAAAAATGGTATTAAAAACCATTTGCAGATAATCAAGGGTGAATTGGTTTCCATCGGCCGACAGTCGGACCGCCTCCGGAAAACCACCTGTTTCAATATACGCTGCAAAAGCCCTGTCTAAGTTATTGGATTTGCCGGTGAAGCTGATGTATTCAGCGAATGAAAATGGTAAGACATGGATTTCATATGCTCTGCCGGTGAGTAATGTGGCTAGTTCACTGGATAATAGGAATGCATTGGAGCCCGTAACGTATAAATCAATGTTCGGATGAACATAAAGACCCTCCAATAATTTCTCGAATTCTTTTACGTTCTGGACCTCATCAATAAAAACGTAGTTGCTGACATTGTTTTTGAGCTGCACAACGATATAGTCGTAAACGTCTTTCCAACTTTTTTCTGCCAAAAATCGGAAGTCTGGCATGTCAATATTGATGGAAATGATAGAAGCGGCTTCATTCTCGGCGCGCAATACATCTTGGAATTGCGACATTAATGTGGACTTGCCACTGCGTCGAACACCGGTAGCGACTTTAATTAAATTTTTGCCCTTGAGCACTTTGAGTACATCCAGGTAATGGCTTCTCAGAATCGTTTGCATAAATCAAAGATAGTTTAAATTCCTAAAACTTCCCAATAATGCAAAGTTTTAGGAATTTGAGACCTATTAATTATGCATTTTAACCATTTTTTGTATTCTATTCACCCATTACCAATGCGTCTTCCATTTAAAATACATACGAATGCGTATATCAAATTAATAACGAATGCAATTTGACCCGTCCTTAAAATCCAAGAAAATCCAAAAAGTTTTCTATAATTGCATTTTAAAATATCATGAAAATTTAAACTGATACTTTAAATATATGTGATTTTTAATACAAAAAAAATACTATGTTTATTAGCTGAAAAACCAAAAAAATTAATTGAAGCCTACATAGGAAGTTATCTAAGAGACGAGATTATTTCGGAAGCAAAAATCCTAAATATCAATGCCTTTAACCTATTTTTAGAAGCGGTAGCTTTTTCTAATGGTGAAATAGTAAATTATACCAACATTTCAACTGAATGTGGTGTAAGCTCGGTCACAGTTAAGGAGTATTTTCAAAGTTTGGAAGACACTTTGATTGGGCGGTTTGTCCCATAGTTTCAAAAGAATCCTAAACGCAGGGTAATCTTAGCGCCAAAATTTTACTATTTTGATATTGGTATAGCTAACTTTTTACTTAAAAGAGGCAGTATAGAATTTGGAAGCGAAGCTTTCGGAAGTGCTTTTGAACATTTTATTTACCAAGAACTTTATGCCCATAGTAGTTATTCGGATCTTAATTATTCCATTTCCTATTGGCGAACCACTTCGCAAATTGAAGTTGATTTTATTTTGGGAAATCATGAGGTAGCAATTGAAGTAAATGGAACAAATAATGTACAATCACGTCATTTAAAAGGATTGAAAAGTTTTTCGGAAGAGTATAAAGTAAAAAAATTAATAGTTATAAGTAACTATCCAATGGAAAGAAGTATTGGAGATATTGCCGTTTTGCCATGGAATCAATTTTTAAAAAAATTATGGGCTGGAGAAATTATTTAAATGAACTATTGGAATTATAAAAATGAACCAATCAAAAATCTGGCTTTCTTCTCCCCACATGGGTGAAACCGAACAATACTGCACCCAAGAAGCCTTTGATACTCATTGGGTCGCGCCTTTGGGACCTAACGCAAGTGGTTTTGAGCAAGACTTAGTACAGTATTTGGGTAATGACGTTCAGGTTGGTGCGCTAAGTTCAGGAACAGCTGCTATAAGTATTTTATGCGCTACATCAAGATATCAGGTGAGCAGTTTGCAGACAAGCTGGAACAAATAAGGTTAGGGAACCTAATCCTGTAAATCCTGATTAGAAATTATTACAGGAAACATTCCCAAAAAACAAGCACCTCCCTCAATCTCCGATGGAAATTACGGACCAGCAGCCATTGGTTTGAATCAGGATTTCCAGGATTCTCAGGATTTATGATAACGTCTCCGGCTTGAGTGGGAGAATATTAGATGGTGCTTTTATTTCGAAGCAACCCTCCGATGCGTTACGCATCGGCGAAAAGAAGGGTAAAAGGTAATCCTCTACGAATGACCATTGTACCCAAAACAAAGACGTCCTCTGTAATCCTGAAAATCCTGAAAATCCTGATTCAAAACCAGGTGACAACAGGTGAATATTACATTAAAACCTGTCGGGGAGAAGACGCGAAGCATCGCGTCTCTACAAATCTCCTCCAAATTTAGAACAAAGACGTCCTCTGTAATCTTGAAAATCCTGTAAATCCTGATTCAAAACTAGGCGACAGCAGGTGAATATTACATTGAAACCTGTCGGGGAGAAGACGCGAAGCATCGCGTCTCTACAAATATCCTCCAAATTTAAAACAAAGACATCCTCTGTAATCCTGAAAATCCTGTAAATCCTGATTCAAAACCAGGTGACAGCGGACAAATTTTACATTGAAACCTGTCGGGGAGAAGACGCGAAGCATCGCGTCTCTACAGGGTATTCAAAAACCTTATCAACTGGATGACCTGACGATGGGGTGCCATTTTCCAACAATAGGGAAATGCATCTGTATCATGAAGGCGAATGCTATTCGCCCCTACCTGAACACCAAAACGCCATATTTGGCATATTCATGAAAACTTTTGGCAATGGGACTCCAAGCCCATTTGACCATTTTGCCTGTGTCGTAATCTAACCTATAAAAATTACCTTTCCAGGTAGTTCCCTTTTCTGGTTTACCCTGAATCATAGGATTGAATATCTGATAAGGGAAAAATATTTCGGCATGCCAGGTATATGGAATGGCTGGATTAGCATTCTCAGCCAGCCAGGTGTTTTTGATTATCTTTCGCTCTCCCTCATATTTCCATGGGGTCCAGCCCAAAAATTTACCGCCATAATTGGGGATTAATAATACTAACTCATGGTTATTTGCATTTATTTCATATTCCAGATACATCGGTTTCGATGCATCTGGCTGAAAAAAAACTTCATAGACGTCGCCCTTGAAAAGGTCCTCAAAGTCGGCCTTGGCCGTGGTAGTTACTTTCCATTCATCGCCATAAAAATGAACATATATGCCTTTGTCACTATAGGCAAGCTGGAATTGAGTGACTGCTTCCCGTCCGTCGTCATCCAGTTTTTGCAAAGAATACACGGGTAATCCCTTCCAAACGGAACTGATGGATCCCTCCTTGAAAGGAAAATCAACGGAAAATGGAACATTAAGAGTAGGTGATTGCCCAAAGAGCTGGCCACTAATCCAAGGAAATGGAAATAGAGAAAGCAGAGAGGTCATAAATTTCATCATCATATATTATTTGCTGACAGCTAATTTTCCAAGATCATGAAGCGTTCCATTAACCACCGCATATTGAATTTTACCCTCTTTTTCCAATACAAAAGATGGATTCAATCCTATCTTGAATTCTTTAGACACAGTGGTATTGGGCTGAATAATATGCAGTGGAAAATTCATTATTTCCTTCGATTTCTTAAAATTAGTCACCTGTATATAGGTAATTCCCTGACTTAATAACGAGGCTACATCCAGACTTTTTGCTGCGGAAAAATCTGCCAAAATAGTAGGATAAACTTTTCCCATTTTTGCCTTATATCCATTCAGATTCTTATCGTTATAGGCAAAAAAGGTAGATAAATCACCCAGTTCCGAAATTTTAGACGATAAATAAAACGATCTGTTATCTGCCAATTGAACTTCATCATTTCTATAGGCCAGGTCTGAAACGAAAAATTTACCCCTAAGCGTAGGCAGTTGAATTTCCCTAAGTAAGAGGTCATGAAAGGCATTACTATTGTTAAAAGGAATACCTTCATATTCGCTTACCGGCATATTTTTATATGATTCATCGGCAATGGCAGACAAGGCCGTCAATATAGCGGTATAATTGATTCGTCTTAACTCCTGCTTTTCAGGATCGCCAGGTAAAGCGCCCGTTTCGATAAGAATGGTGCGGGTTCCCCACTTCTGGATATTATCACCGAAAGCCCTGGGTTCAAAAGTATCATCATATTTTCCGACACTGCCCGGGATAATTTCTTGTATTGTCTTATTCATCACACCAATCAGGCGAGCGGCATCCGATCTTTTTTCGCTCATGGTTTTAGCTTCGTCAAAAGCCGGAGCGAGGAAAGAAATGGCCGCTGTTTTAGGGACATTCCCCGCCGCATAATAACGACTCTGGTCGTGTAAGTTGAAACCCCAATCTGCCTGTACAGAATCTCTTATGGCCTTTAGGATATTTCCTTCCGGTGTCTGTAACCTTTGGGCATCCCTGTTTATGTCAATATCCTGAACATTTCGGCGGGTATAACGCTCGGCACCATCCGGATTTAACATTGGAACCACATGAATGGTAAGTTTTGACAGTATTTTATCTCTGAAACCATCAAATTCGTCGTGGCGTTGCATAAATCGAAAGATATCGAACAGGGCCATCGTAGCTGTGGGTTCGTCCCCATGCATTTGAGACCAAAGCAGGACAGAAACCGGCCCATTTCCCATGGTGGCGCCGTAAATGTTTCGACCCTCCATAGATTTTCCTAAAACTCTTAATCGATAAGCGGCAGGAAGCGCATTCAACAAAGGAACGATATCGGCATGCTTAAACCTTCTTTCCTTCAACATAGGTTCTTTATATCGATTATGCGAGGCATAAAGAGCCATTTCATCTGGAAAATCAACTGTTTTTAAAATGCTGAAGCCTAAAAATAAAAAGGCGAAAAAGCTAAAGATCGCAACAGGAAATACATTTTTCATGAAGTATTATTTTGTAAATTACATCAAAATAAATCATTTTAGTGTTATTAAAGTCTAATCTGATTAAATTTGCAAAAAAAATAATGAATCAGCTAATTTGGCTTAACCAATTGGATCAACTTACTGAGGCTGTTATTTCAGATTTCGGTTTACTTAAACACGAAGACCTTCATTTTAAACCTGGGGCCAACCGTTGGAGTATTGCTGAAAATCTGGCTCACCTCATTGTGGTCAACAGGACTTATTTTCCGCTTATAGAACAAATAAGGAATAATACTTACAAGGTGCCCTTCCTTGGTAAAATTCCGTTTTTACCAAAATTGTTTGGTTCCGTTCTCATCGAATACGTTAAACCTGAAGCGGAGGAAGCGAAGGTCAAAACATTCCCCATTTGGGAACCCTCCCTTTTAATCGACGAAGGACCTATTCTGGAGATTTTTGAAAAGCATCAACAGGCCTTAAGAAGAGTCCGAATTCAATGCGAGGACCCCATTCAGCGTAAACAAATTATTGCTTCCCCTGCCAATAATAACATCGTGTACTCTTTAGAAGACGCTTTTGATGTTATCCTTTTACACGAACAACGACATTTCATACAAAGTAAAGCCGTTTTAGCTTTGCTAGATAAAAACGTAATATGACTTTAACTAATTTGTCTTCTACCCTTTTGCCAGAACAATTTGAAAATGACCCATTTCAAGTAAAAAAATATACGCTTAAAAATGGCTTGCAGGTATTTTTAAGTATAAATCCTTATCACCCAACCCTTAGCACCCAGATTGCAGTTCGAGCGGGTTCAAAACATGATCCTGCAGAAACAACAGGACTTGCTCATTATATGGAGCACATGCTATTTAAAGGGACTTCAAAAATTGGTACTGCTAACTGGGAAGAGGAAAAAGTTTTGTTGGAGGAAATTGCTGACTTATATGAAAAACACCGAAATGCCTCTACAGAGGATGAGCGTAAAGAAATATATCAGCTCATTGACCAGAAATCATATCAGGCAGCTAAGTTAACTATCCCTGGTGAATATGACAAATTAGCATCCTCTATTGGCGCCAAAGGAACCAATGCCTACACATGGTTTGAACAAACAGTGTATCTGAATGCCATTCCAAACAATGAATTAGAGCGTTGGATTTCCCTCGAAGCGGAGCGTTTTTCCCAACTTACCCTCCGTTTATTTCACACGGAACTGGAAACCGTTTACGAAGAATTTAATATTAGTCAGGACAAGGATATTCGTAAGGTGAGCAACTTGCTCCATGCCGGCTTATTCCCCAATCACCCTTATGGCACACAAACGACCATAGGCAGTGCGGAACATCTTAGAAATCCATCCCACTATAATATCCATAAATTTTTCAGCACCTATTATGTTCCCAATAATATGGCGATTATTCTGGCTGGCGATCTTGATGCTGATAAAACGATTGCGCTCATTGAAAAATATTGGGGTTCCAAAGTTAACTCTGACATTCCCGCTTTTAATTTTGACGAACAACCTCCCATCACGGAGGTTAAAAGAATGGAGGCCCTTGGTCAGGAATCTCCATTTATTCAAATGGCCTGGCGATTGCCTGGTGCCAATACCGACACCCCTTATTTATTAAGTCTTATTCAACATTTGTTTTATAATCAGCAGGCGGGATTGCTCGATTTGAATATAAATCAACAACAACTTGTCCTTGAATCTGAGGCATGGACTTGGTTTCACGAAGATTATTCTGCGTTCGGTTTTTATGGAAAACCAAGGGAAGGTCAGACGCTGGAGGAGGTTGAAGCCCTTTTATTAAACCAACTAGATATTTTACTGGAGGGGAATTTTCCCGATTGGTTGCCAGAAGCCGTTTGCAACGATTTCCGCCTGGGTGAGTTAAAATCTTTACAGTCAAATGAGGCCAGAACAGGCAGTATTACGCAGGCTTTTATTCTAGGTATTCCCTGGAAAAAATTTGCGACAAGGGTCAGCGATATGGTTCATTTTAGTAAGGAAGATATCATTCTTTTTGCTAAAAAATACATACACCGGGACAATTATGTGGTCGTTTATAAGCGAAAAGGCGATGATCCTTCTGTTATAAAAGTAGAAAAACCTCCCATCACAGCGGTTGATATAAATAGAGACGGTTCCTCTGATTTTGCCAATGAATTTCTATCTACTGAGTCTCCCAGATTGAAACCTGTTTTTGTTTCTTATCAGGAAAATATTAAGCAAGACGAGTTATTTCCCGGCATACCTGTTCATTATGTAAAGAATCCGGATAATGATCTCTTTCGTTTAGATTTTATTTATCCAATGGGAAAAATGCACGACCCCCTTCTTCCCATCCTTTTTAAATATCTACCCTATCTTGGGACTAAAGATATGCAACCCTCTGAAATACAACAGGCATTTTTCAGACTTGGTATTTCTTTTGACGTGAGTATGGAGGAAGAACGTTGTTATATCTCCCTTTCAGGCTTAGAAAAATCAATGGAGGAGGCGCTTATTTTATTAGAAAAAATAATAAATGGTGCCGTTCCAAATGCGGATAAACTTAAAAATGTTGCTTCCGACATACTTATCAAACGGGAAAATGCGCTCAGGGACAGGGCTTATATGTTGAGAAATGCACTGGGTTCTTATGCCCGTTATGGTATAGAATCTCCTTTTAATTTTCGATTAAATAAGGAGCAACTTCTTCAATTGGACCCGGAAAATATCGTTCAGAGAATTCATGAATTAAACCAATACGAACACTCTGTTTATTACTTTGGCAGTAACGATTTCGACAAGGTTATCCCCATTTTAAGAAAGCATCATATCGTGCCGTCGGAAAGAAGGGCTGCACCTCACAGCAAATTGTTTTTACAAGTCCCAAACACAGAAAATCGTGTTCTTTTTTACAATTTCCCCATTGTTCAAACCGATTTAATGTGGATTTCCAAAGGAACTCCCGACTTTAATTTGGAAGAACATTTCATGAAGGAGTGGTATAACGAATATTTCGGGTATGGTCTGTCCAGTATCGTTTTCCAGGAAATCAGGGAATCAAAGGCACTTGCTTATTCCACGTATGCCTTTTATACTTCTCCTAGAAAAAGACTGGAAGCTCATTATTTGCAAGCATATATTGGTACTCAGCCCGATAAATTAGCTGATGCGATACCCTGCCTCAACGATTTACTTCAAAATATGCCTATAGTTCCCGCTCAAATTGAAAATGCGAGAATATCTATTTTAAAAAGATTGGAAAGTGAGCGAATGACGCCGGGCGGGATTTATTGGAATTACAGAAAAATACAGGATTTGGGGCATTCTCAAGATCTTAGAAAACCTCTTTACGAGCGATTAAATGACGCAAAAGGAAATGATTTATCGTCATTTCAACAGCAATACGTTAAAAACAGGAATTATACCCTTTTAGTTATGGGAAATAAGGAAAATATTGATTTTTCTTTGCTGGAAAAATACGGCCCTGTAACGATGTTAACAGAAGAAATGGTATTTTCCGAAAAAGCGGTATAAGCCAGATGTCAGTGCTATCTGATGCCTGGGATTATTTTCTTCATCCCCCCATTTCAGCCATTTCTCCCCTACCTAACGAGGAATGGCTGAAAAAGGGTGTTACTGTTCTTTTAAAAAGAGATGATTTACTCTTTGTGCCTTCCCATCCGGAAATAGCGGGAAATAAGTGGAGAAAAATGTGGGGGACTTTCGCCCAATACGACAGGGAAAATAGCTGCCCGTTAATTACGCAAGGTGGCATTCATTCTAATCACCTGGTTGCCTTAGCCGCTGCTGGCCATTTTATGGGTGTAAAAACAGTGGGAATTGTTCGGGGGGAAAATAAAATTGACCTAAGTCCCACGCTTCAGAAAGCTGTATATTATGGTATGGAACTCCATTTTATTTCAAGAAATGAATACAAAGCGTTAGCTTCTGATTTTTTACCACCTTTTTTAATAGACAAATATCCTCATTTTCATTTTATCCCTGAAGGGGGAAGCAATGAAGCTTCCGCGCTGGGGATGGGGCATTTAATGAATGAAATGAATGACTCTTTCTCTCAGGAAGAACTGAAAAGTGGAAAACTGATAGCGGCCGTTTCCGTTGGAACGGGTGGCACAATTAAAGGTCTTTATTCCAATAATGAGCACGGTATGCCCTTACTTGGTATTTATGTGTTAAAAGGTTTTTCAGAAAACACCCTTGGGCAAGGCATTGATTTGCAGTACGATTTCCATTTGGGTGGTTATGCAAAGTATCATGCAGGACTGGTCGCATTTATGCACGATTTTTACCTACGTTATCAAATCGTTTTAGATCCTGTTTATACAGGAAAGTTGTTGTACGCTCTGAACGAACTCATCAAGAGTGATTACTTTAATCCAGGTACGACCATTATAGCTATTCATACGGGTGGACTTCAAGGTATTGAAGCATTTAATAAAAGATACCAAACTGCTTTACCATTACCTATAAACCTGTCATCCCCACTCTGATGCCGTCTTGATATTTAACGATAAAAGCTTTTAAAAATCCATTTTTAATACAAGCAGCCTTTACATTTTTAGCTTCCGACACATCGGAAAATGGGCCAATCAAGACTCTAAACAGCTTTTTTTCAATTAAAAACTCGGTGTGGACTTTTCCTGCGTTGGATAGTGCATTATATTTTCCCATTTGCACCTTATCAGTAGCTTCGAGCTGAATCTTATAACTTAATCCGGGAAATCGGGGAGAATCTGTTTCATATTCACCATTGTCATACGGAGAAATACCTTTAGCCCTATAAACTTCCGGTGCAGCTGGCACTGGAATCACAGGTTGTTTAGTGTTTGCCACCTCCTCAATTATTTCCATCACCCTTTTTTCACTCACAGGCGGAATTACTTCTTTTTTTACTTCAGGTTTTAACCTAAATAATAATTTTATTGGATCATTTGAAGGTTCAGCCATTTTAAATGGTTGCTCTTCCAGGTAAAAACCAGGGGCCTGAATACGTATTACGTAATCACGGGAAGGCAAAACATCCAGCGAAATTTTAGAAACATAAACATAATCTCGGGAAAGTTGGGGTGAGGTATTTTCTTTTATATCTTCGAACAACTTAAGAGAAAAGCCAGGAATCATTTTTCCTTCCAAGTCTGTAACCTCCACCGACAATTTTAAAATAGTAGCTTTAACACTGAAATGAAAAATATCATTATCGGTCGTTACTCCTTTTTCGCTTTCAAAAATCCTATTTGAAGTCAACCAACCTGATTTTCCGTCCGCTAACAAAGAAAAATGTAGATCATCGGCTGGAGAATTATAAGGCAGCCCTATATTTTTCACCTCCCCCCAGGAAGACATAGTACCTATGGACGAAAATATATCCAGGCCGCCTAAAGAAGGAAAGCCATTGGATGAGAAATACAAGGTGTTATTTTTAGTATGATAAAAAGGAGAAAGTTCGTCGTTTTGGGTATTAATGGATGGACCAGCATTCACAGGGGGCAAAAAGGAAGCGTCATCGGACGAGGCATCACGAGAAACGAACCATATATCCATACCGCCTCTTCCTTCTGGTCTATCGGAAGCAAAATACAGAATTTCCCTTCCTTTTTTAGTTACCACATTAGGATGGGTTGCGGTAAAACCCTTCAAATTTACGTCATCAGATAAACGCACGGGTTGTGACCAGGAAGCGCCCACCTTTTTCATTCTATAAATCTCACATCTTGTCAAACGATGATTATACAAACCATCATTGGAACAGATGGTAAAATAAAAGCGCGTACCATCGGCATTAAAACTACCTGTGGAGACCTGCCCATTTGGAATAAGTGGAAATGAGGATGGGATAACTCCCTTTTCCCATATTTTGTCTTGTTTAGCAGAGGCCAGGATGGTTGATTTTCCATTGGCTGTGGAGGCATAATAAAGATAATTTTCCTCTGTTTGGGAAACGGCAAATTCATCTTTGCCCGTATTTAGCTCCTTGGGTCTAAATAACTCTATGTCGTCTGCCGCATTTTCAGCCAACTTCATTCCGAGAGAACACCCCTCCAATTCAATGCTTACCATTTCTTCCCAAAGAGGTTTCTCTTTACCTTCGTATAGTTTCAGAAACATTTGAAAAGCTTTACTGGCTGCATCATACTGCCCGTCCTGCTTTAAACATTTGGCATATTTATAAATGAGATTATCAAATTTGTTAAAATCATTTTTAATTTTCAGATAGAAAGTGGCAGCGCTTCGATAATCGCGTTGTTGATAATAATTTTCAGCGGCCTGAAAAGCATAATCCGTTTTTTCTTTTTCATTATAAAGTTTCACCCAAATTCCAGCAGCCTGGCCATAATCACCTGTCTGATGAAACCTGTTTGCCAGGTCTTCCATTTCCTTAACGGACTGTGCAAAACCCCATACAGGCAGGGATAGTAAGAAACAAATCTTAAAATAACTTTTCAATACTTTGTATTTCACCATTAGAAAATTCATGTTTTTAGAGAGGTAAAGAACTAACCAATTGATCTATTACGGTTGGATAATAAGAGTGCTCCAAAACCTGCACTTTTCTAGCAATATCTTCAGGCTGATCGGAGGGCAAAATCTCACATCTCTCTTGGAAAACGATAGAACCTTCATCATATTTTTCATTCACATAATGAATAGTAATTCCGGAATGAGTTTCCTTCGCTAAATGCACAGCTTCATGGACAAAATGACCATACATTCCCTTACCCCCATATTTGGGAAGCAAGGCGGGATGGATATTAATAATTCTATCAGGATAATGTTGAATTAAATAGGGAGGAATCAACCAAAGGAAACCAGCGAGCACTATAAAATCGATGTTACGCTTATCGAGTTCAACGAGAAGATCTGTTGTGGCGTAAAATGAATCTCTGGTAACAATAAAAGTATCAATGGATACTACCTTTGCAATGTTTAACACCCCTGCCTCTTGTTTATTTGAGACAATGAGACGAACTGCAATATCCATTCTATCAGAAAAATATTCCAATATTTTTTGAGCATTCGACCCTGCGCCGGAGGCAAGAATAGCTATATTTTTCACTGACTTTGACATAAATTCGGGTAACAAATGGCTGCAAATATAAACTATTTAAAAAGTCAAAATACCAAATCGAAAATTTTTACCTTTTTCGCCGTAAATTATTTTTTTGTCCTTACCAAAGGATGAAGTAAGCCCCGGTTGAAAAAGCACACCTTGTTCTTCATTAATAGCAATGGGAAAGCTTTCTGACTTTCCATTTTCATCGATATGAGTGAGCGCTATAACCGATTGTAATCCTTTAAACGTCCTGGTTTTATTGGTTTTGCTGAAATTTTTCCCATTATCATTATAAATAAGATAATTATCCTCAGCGGTTGGAATAGCGGAAATAGAGGAATACTTCCCTTTATCGTTGAGTGTACGCTGTTTCTTGGGAATTTTTTTTACCCAACTAACCTGCCCTTCCGCAGATAAATTAATGAGCAATAAGTCATTGAAATTATAATTTATCTGATTGGCACTGTAGCCTTCTTTAAACGAAATATAATTCTCTTGTAAAATCACTTGCTCTGCAATTAGCAATCCCCCGCCCCCTGGTTCAGGGAGAAAACTCCTGATGTAATAATGCAAGAACTCCCCCTTATTCTGGGAAAGCTCATTCCATTCAAATTGCTGACCGACACGTACCCTGCCCATATCGTACGCTTTGGCAAAAGCATGCAATTTACCGCCAGAGGCTGTCTGTTTATAAGGATCAATAGTGGTAAGGAAGACCCCTCCGGCAGCCGCTTCCTTATTTTCGCTATAAAAACCTATGCCAACCAATTTACCTTCATCGTTCAGATTAACCTGAAAATCGGTTACGATTTTACGTCTTAACCCAATTTGAAACTCCGTTTGAATTTTTCCAAAGCCTGTAAAAGAGAGGATAATAAATTGAAAATTTGGTTTCCCCTTATCCACGGTACGTTCGTAAGCAAATTGAGTATAACCGGTAATAAACACATCCCCTTCAGAAGAGAGGAGTACTTTTTCCGGATAATATTCGGCATAAACGTAAGGCAACTGGGTATCCTCATCCCAGCAAACCTCCATATTCTGGTCTAAAACAATGAGACGTAGTCGCACTCTTTGCTGCCAGCCTTTTTTTTCTCTCAATAAAATAAGCAATCTTCCCTGTGTCGCATCCAACTCCACATTTTGCCAATATTGATCCTTTTCCTTTTTAACATAGAGTATTTCGGAACCTGGTGCCAGAGATTCCTCATTTACAGCGATTAATCTAACATATTCTTTACCTTCAACGAGGGCCACTTTTCCACCTTTCCATGAAAAAAATTTTCTAAAAGCCTCGCCAGGATTCATTTTTAACTTTCTATACAAACTCAGTGAACCGTCTTCATTATATTTTTCAAGATACATTTCATCCCCTTTTCTGGCATACTTGCCATACCTCCAGGCATAAAAATAATCGGCATCAGCAATTATACCTGCCATTTTAGCTTCAATAGGTTGTTGAAGTAGCGGTCCCCATTCTAAGGTAGGTAAATCAAAATTTTGTGCTGACAGCAGGGTGAAATTCAATAAAATCCACAACGATAAGATATATTTCATAGTAGAATTTCGAGTAGAATAGCAAATTAGGCCAAATTGTTTTAAAATTAAACTTTATATCAATCCAAAAAAAATTATTTACTAAAAATAGCCTTCCCGGAACGTTTCCATTTGCCTCTGACATACTTATAAAAATCAGATGAAAATGAAAACGGAAAAAATCAGTAATGAAATTGAAATGCTTGAATCATTTAGCAAACAAGGTGAAAGCTATACGAATGATTCAGGAAGTTTTGGATGGAGAAATCCAATCAGGCAAGATACAGGGCCTATTTTAGTTGATATAACTTCAAAAACATCACCTAAAAGAGTACTTGAAATTGGCACCGCACATGGTCTTTCGACCCTTTACCTCGTTTGTGGATTAAAAAAGGAATTGAACCCGGTTATCGATACTATTGAATTTGATGGACAAGTAGCCGAATCCACCCAACAAAGAATGTCTCAATTAGAGGTTCCTGTAAAGGTTCATCATGGGGAAGCGATGGAGGTAATTGATCAACTCACTGGTTCTTATGATCTTGTATTTTTTGATGCACAGAAGAATCATTACTTCAAGCAATTGAACTCTCTTCTTTCCAAAGGATTAATAGGAAAAGGAAGCGTTATTCTCGCTGATAATGTGATTGACAGACAAACAGAATGTCAACCCTTTCTCGATTGGTTCACTGAAAATGATATACATCACGAAATCATTCCTACAGAATGTGGCCTTTTAGTTGCTCAACTTTAAAAAAACAAGACATGTCTAATCATCCCATTTCCCATAAACTGAAAACTTTTGGACCCTCCAAAAAATTAAATATTGCCGGCTTTTTACATATTGAAGGCGACCAAAGAATTTATCCCCCCTTTTTCGATTTGAATGCAATAGAACAACTTCGTGAAAATTGGGAAACACAAGCGAACGATATTTTTATATGCACGCATCAAAAAGTAGGTACCCATCTTACAAAACAGTTTGTAAGTGAAATACTTCGCGCCGTTTATTCCTATCCTGAAAATAACCCAATGGCCAGTGGTGATATTGGACATGCCACTATTCCCTGGCCGGAGGTGATGGTATCCCAACACGGCTATGCCCATTTTCAGGATTTTTTGGCAAAAACAGCAGATTCACCAAGGGTATGGTACCTTCATTGTGAAAATGATGATTTGCCGATGAAAAAAATACATCCGGATTCCAAATTCATTTATGTGTATAGAAATCCCAAGGGTGCTGCCGTATCTCAATACTTCTTCTATAAATCCCATCCGCTTCTTGAAGTTAATCCAACAATGGAAATGGATGAATTTGTCACTCTTTTTTTGGATGGAAATCTATATTTTGGAGATTATCACCAGCATGTTAGAAATTGGACTTCTAGCACCGATCTGAGAATAAACAGGGACCATTTTATATCATTAACCTACGAAGAACTTGTAGATAATAAAGTAAGCGCTACCAAGAAATTATGTCGGTTTCTAACGGGTAAAAATCTTCCAATGAAAAATATCAAGGAAATTATATTCGCTACAGATTTTCAAAACATGAAAAATAAGATTTCAGAAAACCCGGGTAGTTTTCATTTTAATGTGAACACATTTTTTCGATCTGGAAAAACGGAAGACTGGAAAACTAAGTTATCTTTTGAAAATATAACGGCCATTGATAAAAAAACAGCAGTTATGTGGGGAGATTCATTCCAAAAAGTATCGAAAACTGAAAAAGTTCACCCCTTCAAACAAGCTGTTTAATATGGAAAATGCATTCATTTCTGATATTTCTGAAATCCTACAACGCGATGTAGAGGCATTGATTAATGAAGTACATCATATTTCAGAAGAAAATCTTTGGAAATCTCATCCGGGAATCATCAATTCCGCAGGCACCATTGCTTACCATCTTTGTGGAAATTTGCGATATTTCATTGGCGAAGTATTAGGTAAGGATGGCTATGTCAGGGATAAAACGAAGGAATTTGAACCCCAATATTTTTCAAAGGAAAAATTAATTCAAGAAATACGGGACACACAGCTTTCTGTAAGAAATGCCCTCATGAAAATAACTCCGGAACAATTATTGAATCCCATGCCCGACACGCCACCGCAACACAAAGGAAGGAGTATCCAGTTTTTTTTAATCCAATTGAGTTGCCATTTATCCCGCCACACAGGACAACTGAACTACCTGAGGAGGATATTGGAAAACAAATAAAATAATCAGACATATTGTTTTAAAATGCAAGCATTTCATGTATATTGGGTTGCTTATTATTTTAAAATCTCCCTAAAAAATCTCCCCAATGGAAATGTTTCAAATGATCATGTCTCAGCTACAGAATGGTGGCATTACCGAAATAGCTGAAAAGTTAGGTGTTTCACCAGTTCAGGCTGAGAAGGCTGTCGGTGGCGCTCTACCTAGTTTAATGACAGAACTGGCTACAAAGTCTTCCGCGGCAAGTGGAAAAAATGACCTGGGATTTTTATCCCTGTTAGATCAAAACAAAGATGGTTCCGTAATGGATGATATCATGTCTTTAGTTGCCAAAGGAGGTCCGAACAGTGGTGACGTAACTGGTTTGGTTTCCAGCATTTTAGGTGGAAAATCAGACAAGGTGGTAAATGAGTTGAGTAAATCGTCAGGAATAAATCCAGCACAAGCCGGAGGTCTCCTTAGTATGATTGCCCCATTAATTATGCAAACCCTTTCAAAGTCTAAAACAGAAGGTGGACTAGACTTAGCGGGAGTGAGTACCTTATTAAACACCCAAAAGGGGAAAGCGCAAGAAAAGGCTAAAGAGTCCGGAATGGGTGGTTTACTGGATATGCTCGATGCCGATAAAGACGGCTCCGTCATGGATGATGCCATGGGATTACTTGGCAAATTCATGAAGTGATACTTTTTAAAGAGTAACGCATCATCTTACCGAGATAATATAATCGTAAACTATCACCTTGAAGGGATGACATATCTATAACCATGGGAATAATTTACATATTACAATTTTTAGCAATATATCTTCTTGGGGTGAGTGCAACGGATCCTGCTAACCATAATGCGATCGGGGATGACGAAAAATACAGGCCAAAGTATCATTTTACCCCCGATTCGATGTGGATGAATGATCCGAATGGCATGGTCTATTACAAAGGTGAATATCATCTGTTCTACCAATACTACCCAAAGGCCAATGTTTGGGGTCCCATGCACTGGGGACACGCGGTGAGTAAAGATATGATTACCTGGGAACACTTGCCCATTGCGCTGTTTCCTGATTCCCATGGATATATTTTTTCTGGAAGTGCCGTCATCGATTGGCAAAATACGAGTGGATTTGGAAGCATTGACAATCCGCCAATGGTCGCTATTTTTACTTACCATGATGCCGAAAAAGAAAAAACAGGAGCCATTGATTTTCAAACCCAAGGTATTGCCTATTCCCTCGACAATGGTAGAACCTGGGAAAAATATAATCAGAATCCAGTGATTTCTAATCCTGGGTTTAAAGATTTCAGAGATCCCAAAGTTATCTGGCACGATGCAACTAAACGATGGATTATGGTTCTTGCCGTGAAGGATAAAACGATGTTTTATTCCTCTAAAGATTTGAAAAAATGGGATTTTGAATCTGAATATGGCCTTAAAGATGACAAAAGGCTTTGGGAATGCCCCGATCTTTTCCCCTTAAAAGTGGCCGGAACCAATGAAATAAAATGGGTTTTGGTTGTTAGTATGCAATCTGGTGCACCAAATGGTGGAACGGGAACAAGTTATTTCATAGGGGATTTCGACGGACATCGTTTTGTGAACAGTCAACCTGAAAATAAACAATACTGGCTGGATGCAGGAACAGATAATTATGCCATGGTTTCCTGGTCTGATATTCCCGCTCAAGACGGCAGAAAACTGATGCTCGGTTGGATGAGCAACTGGCAATACGCACAACAGGTTCCTACCTATCGTTGGAGAAGTGCTATGACTTTACCCCGAGAAGTTACTTTAGTAAACATTGCTGAGAAGGAATGGAAATTAAAAAGTGAAATAGTCAGGGAATTTGAATCGTATAAGGAGAATAAAACAGCCATTTCCAAAAATAATATAGTAAAAGACCGCCTTTTAATTAAACAAAAAAATCCTCTTGTTTGTGAATTAAATATTAGTTTTAACCGCAAACCGCTTCAAGGCGAATTCACTATTTTAATAACCAGTCCGGAAAAAGATACTCTTAAAATTGGATTTGACCCTATGTCATACCGTTATTTTATCGATAGAGTAAAAGCCGGAATTTCCGATTTTAATAAAGTTTTTCCTGCTAAACACTTTTCCCCCTGTTTGTCCCAAAATACTAGCTTAAGTATGAAAATAATATTGGACAAATCAAGTGTTGAACTTTTTGCAGATGAAGGACTTACCGCAATGACTGATATCTTTTTCCCTATGGGCGATATGAATAAAATAGAGATTCATGCCGCTGGTTTGAGCAAAATATTAACAAATACCGTAGTTTATACGCTAAAGTAAATGCTCAACCAGGAAGAAATATCTGATTTCAATTATGTCCCTTCCCTTTATTGGGTTTTTACCCAGTTATGTAATGACCGGTGCGACCATTGTTACAATAATTCGGGACCTTCGGGAGAAAGGATGAGTTTAGAAGATTGCCTGAGGATTGTTCACAATTTGCCCGACAAAATAGACCGATTGATACTATCAGGTGGTGAACCTCTGTCTGAAAAAAAAATTTTATATGAAATATTGAGTGCGCTTCAGACCAAATACGGCAACGCTACCAGAATAATGCTTCAAACCAATGGCGATTTGCTGAATGAAAAAATATTGGACAAATTACTCGATCTTGGTGTTACACGCATTGACATTGCCAGCATAGATCGTTTTCATACCCATAAAGAAAACCATTTGTCCAGACTAAAAGCCTTGTTTTCCAGTCGAAAAATCTATTTTGACAATGATGCTGAAACCTCCTATCTTTTAGACAACACCAAGGTGAGCTGGGCCTATTGGGGATCGACGGAGGACCTATGGTTGGGTGGAAATTGGGCGAGAGGCAGGGCATTAAAAACAGATGTATGGACGAAAGATCCGAATCATAATTTCTGTTCAATTCATTCAGGTGCGAGAAATTTTCTTGGTGGCCATACCGATATTTCTCAGGAAGTTAGTATTCAGCTATGGAAAATTAACCCATGTTGTCCCGGAACCAAATACCCTATGGGCGATGCCAGAGCTCAAAAAGTATCGGAAATATTAGAAAGAGTGAGCACTCATCCGGTATTTATGGCCTTAAATGATGGGCAACCTCAAAAAATGGGGGAACATCTGGGTATATCTTTTGAAGAGGCTAAAAGACAAACCGAGGAATTGAAAAATATATGCCTTTATTGTGACCAGTTCTTCAGTAAACACATGTCGTCATGGAATACTGAAACCTTTATTCCGCTTCCTGTGATCTAATCGGCATTTAAATAAATCAAGACTTTATACCCTACATCCCTGATGATGTTACATACTATTTCTGTCTAACTCTTTTATAAGTTAATGTGTTTCCTCTTCCCATATAAATTAAGGACAAGGTTTCCTCATCGACAAAAGATATATACCAACATAAATCAGAGGTTAAGGCAGAGATATAAAACCCTTTTTCCTGATTAGGGTCACTCCCGGGATTTGAATTATTTTTGCAATGATCAGAAATGATTATTTCTTCAACATCCCACTCCTCCATTCCTTCAGCCATTTCTTTCCGTTTATTTCCTTCAAAAATCAAAAAGTTCGTTTTATCGTCAATATGTTGCCATTTTCCTTGTAATAATGTTGGAAATGAATCATTCTTTTTACCGACGCAAGCGGTTTGCAACATTAGGAAGGACAATAAAGCAGAATGAAAAAATATTGCTAATTTCATTTAATGTAACTTTGATTTTTTTAAATGTACGAATATTTTTTATTTTAACCCACTAAATACATCAGGAAATGTCCCCCGAACAGTTTAAACAACGAATTCTTTTTGAAGACAAGTTTCTACTTATTGTGGACAAACCGGCTGGAATAGCTGTAGAAAAAATTTCACCTCAAATCATTACTTTAGAAGACTTAGTCTATTCTCACCTTCTATTAACTGCTAAAAAACCATTTGTAGGTATTGTGCATCGTTTAGACCGCCCAACCAGTGGGATTATCCTTTTTGCTAAAAAACCCTCTGTTTTAAAAATAATGAATGCCCAATTTGAAAAAAAGTCCGTTCGGAAATACTATGTAGCCTTAGTGGACGGAGAGGTTCCCAATCCCTCAGGGAGCCTTAAAGGCTACCTTTACAAGGATTTTTTACAAAAAAAAGCTATAATATCCAAACAGAAAAGCCAGGCAAACCAGGAGGTAAAGCTGAATTTCAGTAAAATAGGCTTAGTTGGACATCGAACGTTGTTAAATATCGAGTTAATGACGGGCAAATATCATCAAATCAGAGCTCAACTAGCTTCGATAGGTTTCCCGATTGCGGGAGATGTACTCTATGGGGGAAAGCTCTGGAAGAGGGAGGGCGTAGGTCTTCACGCTTCAGAATTGCACTTTAATCACCCGGAAACGAAGGAAAGAATAACAATAAAATCAGATTGGGATATTGATTCCATCCCAATCTGAAAGAACGGTTCAATGACACCTTTCGGATTAAGCGCCCAACATAGACTGCAATTTCATTGCCACGCTCATATCTCCTTTTACTTTAATTTTACCGCTCATAATAGCCATCATAGGATTTAAAGAACCGCTACGAAGTTGCTCCATTGTTTCAATGCTGGTAACAATTGTACAATCGGCGTCACTATCAGCATTACTAATTTGCGGAAAAGTGCCATTTAGATCGATAAAAACGGCACCTTCATTAAATTGAAATTTAATACTTTTCCCAATAGAAGGGAAATTACCTGACTGAGCTTCAAATTGAGCTGTAATGTCTTGTAAAGTCATAGTTATAGTCTTATTTATGATTGATTTGAACTTTATGCCGCTCTTCCAATATCTCTATTACATCGTTCAAGGAAGTATTTTTAGCAGACAGCAAAATGAGATAATGATACATCAAATCAGCTGCTTCATTTAAAAACAGATCTAAATTATCATCTTTGGCTTCGATGACTAATTCGACGGCTTCCTCCCCTACTTTTTGAGCGATTTTATTTATGCCTTTTGCAAAAAGAGAGGCAGTGTAGGAACTTGCCTGACCTTCTGATTTTCTATTATTAATAATACTTTCTAAAGTTTTTAAAAAGTCTGCCTTTTTATTTGGCAAAGAAAAGCAAGTATCTTCACCCGTGTGACAAACTGGCCCTGTTGGTTCTACAAAAAAAAGCAGCGTATCAGCATCACAATCGAGGTGCCAACTTTTTAAATGTAAAATATTGCCTGAGGATTCCCCTTTCATCCACAGTCTATTTTTAGACCGACTGAAGAAAGTTACTTTTGAGGTATTTAACGTTACCTGGAAAGCTTCCTCATTAACATAGCCCAACATGAGTACTACCCCAGTGTTTACATCTTGAATAATAGCTGGGACAAGATCATTTTTTGAAAAATCGGGTATTGCGAGAGACTTAGTTTGCATTATAGGTTATTAATATCTTACAGAAATTCCATTACTTTTAAGCGCTTGCTTAAGTTCTGGAATGTTGACTTCATTGAAATGGAAAATAGAAGCAGCCAGACCCGCATCAGCTTTACCAACGGTAAAAACCTCTGAAAAATGATCGATATTTCCTGCACCGCCAGAGGCAATAATGGGAATACCAACTAAATCGGACATTTTAGCTAAGGCTTGACAGGCGAATCCATTTTTAGTACCATCATGATCCATTGAGGTGAACAATATCTCACCTGCCCCTCGATTTTCGGCTTCTTTTGCCCATTTAAGGAGAGGGATATCAGTAGGCAGACGGCCACCATTTAGAAAAACGAACCACTCTCCGTTTATTTGTTTGGCATCGATGGCAACGACAACAAATTGATTTCCAAAAGTATCTGCCAATTGATTAATGAGATCGGGGTTTTTGACTGCGGCAGAATTTATAGAAATCTTATCTGCTCCTGCTTCCAATAAATAAGAGGCATCGTTCACAGAAGAGATTCCACCACCAATAGTAAATGGAATATTCAGATGTTGTGCAATATTCTTAGCCAGAGCGGCTAATGTTTTCCGTTTCTCGTGCGTTGCGGTAATATCCAGAAAAACAAGCTCATCGGCCCCTTCATCACAATATCGTTTTCCAAGTTCCACCGGATCACCGGCATCTTTCAAATCTACAAAATTCACGCCCTTAACTGTTCTGCCATCCTTAATATCTAAGCAAGGGATAATTCTTTTTGCCAACATAGTAACGTATTATAGTGTCAGGAGAATTTCCTTGATGAGTTTTGATAAGGTAACTCCTGATTTCTGAGCCATTTTTATTACCTCCTC
This sequence comes from Haliscomenobacteraceae bacterium, assembly GCA_947501115.1. Classification (GTDB taxonomy): domain Bacteria; phylum Bacteroidota; class Bacteroidia; order Chitinophagales; family Saprospiraceae; genus BJGN01. The sequence continues at coordinate 60,052 of CANMVX010000007.1, read as the reverse complement.
TACGGTTGAAACTCCTATTTCATCTAGAGGATAGCATCTATTTGTCGCAATGGAAAATACGAAAAGAGGCAAAGATAAATATTTTGCCATGATAACCTCTGACACGGTGGACATTCCCAAAACATCGGCGCCAATAATATGGGCAAATTTATATTCAGCAGGTGTTTCCATATTTGGACCTTGTAAACCCAGATAAACGCCCTCATGGAGTTTAATTCCTAATGTTGAAGCTAATGCCAGCACTTTTTTATTACCCTCATGGTCATAAGCATGTAACATATCGGGAAAACGTGGGCCAAGCCTTTCATCATTTATTCCCCGGAGTGGATTATCGGGGGTAAGATTAATATGATCACGGACAAGCACCAGATCACCTGCATAAATGGAGGGATTCACGGAACCGGCAGCATTGCTTATAAATAATCTCTTAATACCCAATTTTTTCAATACAATGAGAGGAAAGGTAACTTCCGCCGCAGAATATCCTTCGTAATAATGGAATCTCCCAGCCATAGCCACTACTTTTCTACCCGCCAGAAAACCAAATATGAGCTTGCTTTTATGACTTTCGACCGTTGAAATGGAAAAATGTGGAATTTTAGCATAATCAAACTGGTGTACCACTTCTATTTCATCGGAAAGATTCCCAAGACCCGTTCCCAGAATTAGCCCAAATTCAGGATCAAAATCTGTTTTAGACCGAATATAGGCTATAGATTCTTCTGCATTGTCAAACCTCATTGAATGTCATTTATTGGTGTATTTTAATCTACCAGCATTTCTTCTCTATTCAAAATTTGTTGTTCCATATTTTCAGGTAGCCTACGGTATTCATACTGTTGGTTTCTCAATTGAGGTTCAAAACCCGCCTCAATAATGGCTTCCTGAATACCATTGGCGGTAAAACGAAAACGGGCACCTGCGGCGGAAACGACATTTTCTTCTATCATTATAGAACCGAAATCATCGGCACCAGAATGCAAACAAACCTGAGCTACCGTTTTCCCTACAGTTAACCAGGAGGCCTGAATATGCTGAACATTTGGCAACATTATTCTACTTAAAGCAATCATTCTAATATATTCATCGCCGGTACAGGCATTTCTTGCCCGTTTTAATTTCTTTAAAATAGTATCTTCATCTTGAAAAGGCCAGGGGATAAATGCGATAAAACCTTTAGTATGCGAGGGTTTTTCACTTTGAACCTGTCGTATTTTGACCAAATGCTCCATTCGCTCCAAATTGGTTTCAATATGACCGAACATGAGCGTCGCGGAGGTCGTCAAATCAATTTTGTGCGCTGCCCTCATGACATCTAACCATTCATCGGCACCGCATTTACCTTTAGAAATCAATCTTCTCACCCTATCATCCAGAATTTCCGCTCCAGCACCAGGCAAAGAATCTAATCCGGCTTCTTTTAAAGCTTTTAACACCTCAATATGAGTTGAGCCCTCCAATTTAGTGATGTGTGCAATTTCAGGCGGCCCTAAAGCGTGTAACTTAAGCAGAGGGTACCGTTTTTTAAGTTCCCTGAAAAGGTTAACATAATAATTCAACCCTAAATCGGGATGATGTCCACCTTGAAGTAATAATTGTTCTCCGCCCAACCTAAAAGTTTCCTCAATTTTAACTGCATACTCCTCGAGTGAAGTAATGTAGGATTCTTCGTGACCTGGTCGTCGGTAGAAATTACAGAATTTACAGTTAGCCACACAAACATTCGTTGTGTTTGAATTTCTATCTATAATCCAGGTTACTTTTTTTTCAGGATTGAGTTTAAAACGGATCATATTCCCTACCTCCATTAATTCTGCGGTGGGAACATTCTCAAAAAGAAAAACACCTTCTTCAGGGGATAAAAATTCACCTTTTAAGGCTCTATGTAAAAGTGTGTCTTTGTTCATTTCCAATTTCCGTTTAAAATCATATCATTTTAGAAAACAAAGATAGTTATATGTAAGTTCAAAAAAAGAAAATGATGCGGGGCTAATAATAAACAATATGAGCCTTATCATATCAAAAAATAAGATTTTTATAAAAAAACAAAATAATTCATTATCTTTGCCGAGTAAAAATGGGAAAAAGTAAGTGAGAGGGAAATAACCCTCTTTTTTATTTTAAACCAATTTAATATTTATGGACGAAATCAAGGAAAAACTAAGCTATTTATTGGCAGAAAAATTTCAGGAACCTGAAATAAGTCATTGCTTTTTATTGGATATCAGCATTTCTGTCAGGCAAAAAGTCGAAGTATTTATAGACAGTGATACAGGCGTTGACTTTGATGTATGTCGGACGGTCAGCCGGTTTCTGGAAGGAATTTTAGACGAAAATAAATGGTTAGGCGAAACCTACACCCTGGAAGTTTCATCCCCAGGTGTTAGTCGTCCCTTAAGTCTGCCCAGGCAATATAAAAAACATTTGGGTAGAAAATTAGTTATAACCCTTGATGATGATAGTCAGGTTACTGGTATTATGAAAGAAGCTGATGATGAAGGTGTTTTAATTGTTTGGGAAGAAAAAATTTTAGAGGGGAAGAAAAAAGTAAATACCCCATTTGAGAAAAGGTGTTCTTTTAGCACTATCAAAAACGCACTCGTTAAGGTTTCATTTTAAAAGGATAAAATTATGCTGAACCTTGTAGAAACATTTTCAGAATTTAAGGATGGTAAAAATATTGACCGTCCTACTATGGTAAGGGTTTTGGAGGATGTATTCCGTACCCTAATCAAAAAGAAGTTTGGCTCTGACGAAAATTTCGATGTCATTGTTAATACGCAAAAAGGCGATTTAGAATTATGGCGGGTTAGAGAAATAGTCCCCGACGGAGAAGTGGCTGATGAAAAAAGCCAAATATCTATATCTGAGGCTATTTCTATCGATGCTGATTACGAGGTGGGGGAAGAATGCTACGAGCAGTTGCAACTTGAGGATTTCGGCAGAAGGTCTATTATGGCTGCCCGTCAAACCCTCATTTCAAGAATTATGGATCTTGAGAAAGAAGAAGTATTCAAAAAATACAATGATAGATTAGGTGAAATAGTTACCGCTGAAGTGCATCAAATACTAAAGAAAGAAATTTTAATTGTTGATGATGCCACAGGAAATGAGCTTATTTTACCAAAAACTGAGATGATAAAAGGTGACTACTATCGCAAAGGAGATTTAGTGAAGGCCGTTATCAAATCAGTAGAAATGAGGAATAATAACCCAACGGTTATTGCTTCAAGAACAGATTCTTTATTTTTAGAGAAACTATTGGAACAGGAAGTACCAGAAATAGAGGATGGTCTGATTTCTATTCGTAAAATCGTCAGGATGCCAGGCGAGCGCGCGAAAGTGGCTGTGGAATCTTTTGATGATAGAATTGATCCAGTGGGTGCTTGCGTCGGAATGAAAGGATCAAGAATACATGGTATTGTTAGAGAATTAAATAACGAGAATATTGATATTGTAAATTACACAAACAATTTACAATTGTATATCCAGCGTGCTCTCACACCAGCTAAGGTAACCTCCATCAATGTAAATCAAGAAAAAAAGCGCGTAAAAGTGTTTTTAGAACCGGAACAGGTTTCATTGGCTATTGGAAAAGGGGGAACAAATATTAAATTAGCGGGTTTACTTACTGGATTTGAGATTGATGTATTTAGAAATAATGAGGAATTTGAAATCGACGATGTTGATTTAGAAGAATTCTCAGACGAAATAGAAGGATGGGTTATTGATGCCCTTAAAGGCATTGGCTGTGACACCGCAAGAAGCGTGTTAACCCTAAGCAAAGAAGAACTAATTCGCCGCACAGACCTGGAAACTGAAACAATTGAGGAAGTTTTATCTGTTCTTGCGGCGGAATTTGAGGAATGATGAAATTCCTATTATAATTTAACGAAACTCTTTTGTAGTTTTGCACTGCAAATTAGTATTAAATCGAATGCCGTTGAAACTTATTCAGATAGTAAAGGAACTAAACGTGGGCTTGTCCACACTCGTTGAGCATCTTGCCAAAAAAGGATACGAGGTGGAAAATAAACCCACCGCTAAAATAACAGACCAGATGTATTCTGAGCTGTTAAAAGAGTTCCAGAAATCAGGAGATATTAAACAACAGGCAAAATCAGTCAGTTTTGGTGCGGGAAAGACCGGAAAGGAAGAGCTTGATGTTGCTGCAACAGAAGCTCCGAAAGAGATTGTAGCGCCTGTTGCAGAGGAAAAGTCAGGGAGACCGGAAGGCGCTATTCAGTTGCAACGCCCTACCGTTATCGGTAAAATAGATCTTTCCAGCCGTTTACAACAAAGAACTAAAGAGAAAGAAAAATCTGAAGTCGTTGTACCAGCGGCGGTAAAAACGCCTGCAAAACCAAGTGAACCGCCTGTTAATCCCCCAGCTTCCGCCACACCTGAAGCAAAAATTCAAGCTGAAGTACCTAAAGTGGTACAAAAGCCTTCTATTGAGAAAGAAAAAAAATCAACGCCACCATCAAACACCGTAGTTAGTTCCTTACTAAATACGCCCGCTAAACCTGAAGTGCAGGCCATCAAAGTTACGCCACCAGTGGTCACTGAGGACGGAAATATGATGAGAGCGGAAACCCCTGAATTAAGAGGTTTAAAGATTTTGGGTAAAATTGATACCAATTCCTTCGATAGAAACAGAGGAAGAAGTAAGCCAGTAACGCCTCCACCCGCGGCAGCAAAACCAGCCGTTCCAGGTGGCAATCCTCCCGCTGCTGGCGCTAAACCACTAACTCCAGGAAGCCCTGAGTCAGAAGAAGCAAGAAGAAAACGCAAACGCAAACGTAAAAAAGTAGCTGGAGAAGGCACTCCGAATACCCAAAATACAGGACAAAGTCAGGGTAATAACCAGGGTTCAACCGCTAATCAGGGTCAGGGGCAAAGTCAAGGCCAAGGTTCCAATAACAATCAACAAAACAACAGTAATAACAATAATCCGCAAAACAGACCTAATACAGGTGGACAAGGCGGACAGAATTATCAAGGCCAGGGAGGTGCTCAACAAAGACGTCCCTCACCAGGTAATAATAGCGCAGGGCCTAATAATAACAGGCCACCGGTAAACAGACCAGCCACGGGAAGAGAAGAACCTAAAGAGGTATCTAAAAAAGAAATTGAGGATAAGATCAAAGCCACTATGGCTCGCCTTTCAGGTGGTGGAAAGAATAAACGCCAGAAGTTTCAGCGGGATAAGCGGGATCGTTTCAGAGAGAAACAAGAACAACTTGATCAAGACGAACTAACAGGAAAATTAGAGTTAACTGAATTCATTTCCGCTCAGGAATTGTCTAATCTTCTCGATGTTCCCATCTCCGAAGTCATCACCGTTTGTATGAATCTGGGCGTTATCGTCTCGATTAATCAACGTTTGGACGCTGAAATAATTGAACTCGTTGCTGGTGAATTTGGCAGAGAAGTTGAGTTTATTTCCGTAGAAGAACAAGCCGATGAGGAAGTAGTTGTTGTCGAAGATGATCCAGCCCTATTAATTCATCGCGCACCTATCGTTACCGTCATGGGTCACGTGGATCATGGAAAAACATCTCTATTAGATTATATTAGAAACGCTAACGTAGTATCTGGAGAAGCCGGTGGTATCACCCAGCACATTGGAGCTTACGAAATGATTATAGGTGATAATAAAAAAATTACCTTCCTGGACACTCCAGGTCACGAGGCTTTCACAGCGATGCGTGCCCGTGGTGCTAAAGTAACGGATATTGCCATTATTATTATTGCCGCAGACGATAGCATAATGCCTCAAACAAAGGAAGCTATTTCTCATGCCCAGGCTGCCAACGTACCTATTATCTTCGCCATCAATAAGGTAGATAAAGTAGGTGCTCAACCTGAAAAAATTAAACAAGAACTCGCTTCCATGAATCTTTTGGTAGAGGAATGGGGTGGAAAATACCAATCTCAGGATATTTCAGCCAAAACAGGCCTCGGTATCCCTGAAATATTGGAGAAAATATTATTGGAAGCGGAGATGCTTGAACTTAAAGCTAATCCTAACAGATCTGCCGTTGGTACGGTTATCGAAGCTTCTCTCGACAAAGGTAGAGGTTATGTAACAAAGCTTTTGGTTCAATATGGTACATTAAGAGATAAAGACTCTCTTGTAGCTGGTGAATTTGCCGGAAAAGTTAAAGCGCTGTTGAACGAGCGGGGACAAAGAATTAAGTCTGCAGGACCGTCAACCCCCGTATTAGTACTGGGATTAACTGGTGCGCCTCAGGCAGGTGACCGATTCAAAGTAGTAGATTCCGATCAGGAAGCAAGGCAAATTGCGTCGAAAAGAGCGCAGATTACCAGAGAGCAAACTACCCGGGCAACAAAACGTATTTCTCTTGATGAAATAGGTCGTCGTTTAGCCCTTGGTAACTTCAAAGAACTTAAACTTATCGTTAAGGGTGACGTGGATGGTTCTATCGAAGCATTAGCTGATTCTCTTATCAAGTTATCTATTGAGAAGGTTCAGGTAAATGTAATACATAAAGCAGTGGGTGGTATCATCGAGTCTGATGTCCTTCTCGCTTCCGCCTCTGATGCCATCATTATTGGTTTCCAGGTTCGACCTTCCTCTGGTGCAAGAAAACTAGCCGAAAAAGAGGGCGTTGAAATTAAAACCTACTCTATTATTTATGAAGCCATTGAAGAAGTTAAAGCGGCCATCGAAGGTATGCTTGAACCTACCAAAGTGGAAACGGTCATAGGTATGGTGGAAATCAGAGAAATTTACAAGATTAGTAAAATCGGAACTATCGCAGGTTGTTACGTTCAAGAAGGTAAAATCAGTAGAAATAGTCATATCAGATTGGTGCGGGATGGCATTATTGTGTTCCCTACCAGAGAAAATACACACGGTGAAGTTTCCTCTCTCAAGCGTTTCAAAGATGACGTTAAAGAGGTCAGAAATGGCATGGAATGTGGTCTTTCCATAAAGAATTTCAATGAAATGAGAGTGGGTGACATTATTGAGGTGTACGAAATTACCGAGGTTAAACAACGATTGGATTAATAAATAATCCTTTATATATGCTTTCGCGAATCAAGAAATATGCCGTGTTCTTTTCAGAATCCAGATTCTGGAACACGGTACAATCTTACGCAAAGAAAATAGGCGTGCAATCCCTTTATTCTTCTTTGCTTCTTTTCTATGCTTTTAAACGGAAAGAAACCCCAACATGGGCCAAGAACATAATCATTGGCGTGTTGGGGTATCTTATTGCTCCCATAGATTTAATCCCCGACCTAACTCCTTTCATTGGATATACAGACGATCTGGGCGTTTTAGGCATAGGTCTGGTAGCCATTGCTTCTTATATCAATGATGCAGTGAAACTTCAAGCAAAATCTACATTGAAAGTATGGTTTAGTAATTATGATCCGGCCGAGATCGAAAATATAGATTCAAAACTATAAAATAGATATTCTGTGGGTGTAAACCCCCTTTGGTCCCTGAAAAACTAAGGTATATTGACCCGCGTGTGTCTTTTTTCCCTCCCAAAGGTATTCTTTTACTCCCTTCTCTAAGTTCACTTTAGAAATAGTTTGCCCCATCATATTTATCATGGTTATAGATTCCCATAGATGATCTTCCTGGAAGTTTATTGAAAATACACCTTCACTGGGATTAGGAAATACCCTAATATTAGCTACCGGTATGATAGGCACAGTATTCACAGTATGGCTGAAATTCACGCAAAAATCTTCTATCTCTCCAAAAAATTCCACAGGAAAAACACATGCTCCCGGTTCTTTCCGATACTGCATAACTACACGCATGCGTGTGGAACCCAATGTAGCAGAAGCAGGAATACTCAAAATGGAGGTAACTAATCCTTTTTTAGGTGAACCTGAATTAAATAATTCCTCATCATTTGTAAAAGAACCGTCTTGATTAAGATCCATCCAAACGATAAAAAATTCGTCATAAGCGGTACTCAAATAGCCTGGTTCTAAAGTTAAAGGATAGGAAGTACCTGGTTTTAAAGTGGGGCCATTTTTTCTCGTAAAATCACCATATCCGTCTTTACCTGACAAATGGACAAAGTCGCCTATTTTTACTTGTGCAATCCATTCATTTTCTGCACTTACAATAGTTATTCCCTTAGGAATACAATAATTTTTCTCCAGACAATTTCCACAACCCGTCGTTTTAAACTTAAATGAGCTACTGAAGGGTAATTGATTTGAAGCACACAAACTTCTAATCTGAACATCATATTCTGAGCAAGAAGATAATCCACGAATCGACGCACTATTTTGAGATACTTGCACTGTTTGCCAGGCAGAAGAAAGAGAATCTTTTGATAATTTCCAGCGCACAAGGTAAGCGGACGCCGCGGTTACCTTTTCCCATCTTAAGACAAATTCTGTATTTCCGACACTTACGGATTCCATATTGGCTGGATTTTTACAACAACCATCTGTTTTAAAAACAACCAACTGAGCCGCAGGATTCTCCCCATTGAGACAAGTCCTGTTCAATGATATTTCATAATCATTACATGGTAATAATCCAGCAATAGATAAAGGGTTCTTATTATTTGGCAGAGACATCCAGGAGGTATCTCCCATTTTTCTAAAAAATAAATTTATATTTTTGATACTATCATTTGATATCCATGACAATTGTACTTCGGTAGTAGATACATTAGCCACCTCAATTTTAGCAATAGGAGGGCATTTACCACAACTATCTAAAAGAAACCGAATACTTTTCTCCATATTCAGCATGCCGCCTGAACTCACTTTATTCACCAAACTATCCAATACAGTTACACCACCCAGCAGAGCCCTTCTGACCAACCTTGCAGCGGCAGCAGGATCATTTCGAGATAATACCGCTAAAGTTGGGCAGGGAGAAGCATAAAGAAGCCCAATAGCTCCGGCAATTTGAGGAGAGACAAACGAATTACCACTTTGCTTTGCGTAGCCACCTTTATCGGCTGTAGTTAATAAATTAAAGCCCAAAGAGGTAATATCTATAGAGGTTTTACCGTAACCGTACCTCAACTCGCCTTTATCGGAAATAGCCGTTGCCGAAATCATAAAATCACTTGGGCAAGTGGTAGGAATATCGCCGGAAACATCTACGTCGATGCTTTGATTAATGGTTGCTGCGACGTTTAAAATACCCGCGTCACCGAGGGCATTATAAAAATTACACCATATAGGAAAATCCTCTGGTTTTCTTTTATCTATGCCCCATGAGGTATTGGTTGCGACAACAAAAGCCCCCTTCTTTCCTTTTGATTCATTATACAATTTCCTCATAACCAGAGGATAGGAATAAGCTTCTATAGCTCTGCTTTCTGATAGAACATTAGCAATCTGGGAGGTTACCACCATCAGTTTAACCTTCCAGTTAATACCTGTTATACCCGTTTTATTATTACCTGTTGCACCAATTAATCCGGCTACAGGTGTGCCATGAAAATTAATATAACTGACTTCATCCGATTTAAAGTCAACATTCCAACCCCGATAATCGTCTGTGTAACCGTTTCCGTCGTCATCTCTGTTATTATTTGGAACTTCCGCCTGATTTACCCAGAGATTATCTTTCAGATCGGGATGATTTATATCCACTCCATTATCAATTACGCAAATAACAATGGTATCCCCGCTTGGGGTAACGCCGCCTTGCGTTACATTCCAGGCTTCAACTGCTTTTATGTCCAAACCAACCGGACCGCCGTTTTGTCCTTTATTTTGCAAATAATACTGCTGAGAAAACAGAGAGTCGTTAGGAATAACGCTCCGTAATTTTATGTAATGATTTCTTTGTACAAATCTAATATTAGGCTGCTGTTTTAAAAAACGAAGCGCTTCATTTTCAGATACTAAAGAAGGATTAATATTTAACTGATAAATATTAAGGGGCTCGGAAAGCATTTTAACAGCAGAAATGCCCGTTGCTTTTTTTTCTAAAGCAAGCGAGTTAAACCATTGCAATGCTGATACCTCAGGATTAAACTGTACTAAAAACTCATTTGGCACATAATCAGCTTCTTGAGCTCTTAGATGGAAATGAGCAAAGAGACAAACAAATAGAACAATATTCAAACGTAAAAACAACATCATTTTCTTTCATTCCGATCTAAACGGGTAAGGTTTAAACATCTCGACATAGTTAACAATGGTTTAAATTAAGAAATTATTCTATAGAAACTGCATTTCCAACAAATTATTCTGTTTTAAGAGGCAAATTAACCGTTCATAGAGGAAAGAAATTCATCATTTGATTTTGTTCCAACCATGTGTTTGCGAAGAAAATCCATTGCTTCTTCCGGCTTCATATCTGCCAGGTGATTCCTCAGAATAAACATTCTCTGCAGCGTTTCCTTGTCTAACAACAAATCTTCCCGTCTGGTAGATGATTTTGTAAGATCGATGGAAGGGAACATCCGTTTATTTGCCAGACCTCTATCGAGTTGAAGTTCCATATTACCGGTACCTTTAAATTCTTCGAAGATAACGCCATCCATTTTTGATCCTGTGTCAATAAGGGCTGTAGCCAGAATAGTCAGAGATCCACCACCTTCGATATTTCTGGCTGCGCCAAAAAATTTCTTTGGTTTATGGAGCGCATTGGCTTCTACCCCACCCGAGAGAACTTTTCCGCTTGCTGGGGCGACAGTATTGTAGGCTCTTGCTAAACGAGTAATAGAATCGAGCATTATTACCACATCGTGCCCACTTTCCACCAATCGCTTTGCTTTTTCTAAAACCAAATTGGCTACTCTAACATGATTATCAGCGGGTTCATCAAAAGTGGAGGCGATAACTTCAGCATTCACACTTCTTTTAAAATCGGTAACTTCTTCGGGGCGTTCATCTATAAGAAGAACTATAATATAGCATTCAGGATTATTTTTAGAGATGGCATTTGCCAAATCTTTCAACAGGAAGGTCTTACCTGTTTTTGGTTGGGCAACGATAAGACCGCGCTGACCTTTTCCAATAGGCGTAAACAAATCGATCATCCTATTACCCATATCTTTTCCTGAAGACGAAGCGGTGAGCTTAAATTTCTCAGTAGGAAAAAGAGGCGTTAGATAATCAAAAGGAATTCTTTCTTTTATATTATCTGGATTGGCTCCATTTATTTTGGACACCTTTAGTAATGCAAAATACTTTTCGCCTTCTTTAGGTGGTCTTAAAGTCCCTTTGATTGTATCTCCTGTTCTCAGACCAAACAATTTAATTTGAGAAGGAGAAACATAAACATCATCAGGTGAGGACAAATAATTATAATCTGACGAGCGCAAGAAACCATAACCATCTGGCATCATCTCCAAACTTCCTTCGCTTTCTATAATTCCGTCTAATTCAGGTTCGAACTTGATTACTGGCGGCGGCGGTGCAGGTTGAGGGTTTACCGGCTGCTGTTGCATGGGAGCTTCTGGACTATTTGCATCCGCTGCCAAAGGCTTTCTATTATCTCTTAGGGGTGCCCTATTGTCTCTATGTATAACTGCTGGCCTTTGAACGAGTGCTGGAGGTGTTCTTTGAACTTCACCATCTTCTCTTCTTTTTCTGAGAATTCTTCTGTTTTCAGCCTCCATATTTTCGGGAATAGGCGCAATTTCAGCTGCTCCCGGCTTGTCCCACAATTCTTTAGAGGCTAAATTTTTCCTACCGTCATTTTCAATATCCAGCGATTTGTTTTCGGATGGACTATTTTCTACATTTCTTCTGACGCTTGTAAAATCTCTTTTATCTGGTAAACTGGCATTACCCTCCGGACTGGATTCCCTTCCTGGAGAAGTTCGCCGTACGCTGGGAAATTCACGTCTGTTCAACTTATTATCAGTAATAGGTAAAGGTTCCTGCGTTGGATTAACCCTTCTTACTCTTTGTAATTCTCTGGGAATTTCGCGTTTTTCCTCCTCCGTTGGAAGAGATTCCTCCTGGGGAGGCGTGTTATCAACAGTAACTTCCTGAACCTTCAAATCTATGGTGGGGGGTACTGACTGTGAAACTGACGGTTCCTCTACCTTATCAAAATCAATTCGAAATTGTTCTGGTTTTGGGTTAACAGGAGGAGTTACCAATGGACTAACAACCTTTTCTGATGCAACACCTGCTAAGGCTTGCTGGTCGAGAATTTTATAAACTAACTCTTTTTTGGTTAATTTTTTGAATCCTGGTACTCGCATTTCTTCCGCTAAATCGCGTAACTCGGGTACCAACATTTCATTGAGCTGGACAATGTCGTATTGCATGAATAAAACTTTAAGAAAACAGGAGATTCGCTCGTCGAACCATATAGAATAATTAATAGAACTGAAATTTTCCTTTCCCACTAAGAGAAAGATATTTTATTTTTACCAAAAAATATCCTAAAGAAGAAGCTAGTGTAAAGAAGCTAATCTAAATTGAAAGGAAAAAACAGGGTGAAATTTAGATTTCCTTTACATACAAGGAAACATTGAGACAAAAATAGATTAATTTTTTACACTAAGTATTATCTTTGCAAAAAATTTACTTATTGAGTCAAATTTTTTCAAATATATAGACAAAAAGAACTCTTTAAAGTTCATTAAAGAGAAAAAGGGAAGTAAAATTATGTTGCAAATTAGCGTTATCCGTCAAAATCAGTTAGAAGTCATTGAAGGACTTGGCAAGAAAAATGTGCCCGATGCTGCTGAAAAAATAGCTGAAATTATTCAGCTTGATGATCAGCGCAAGCAATGGCGAACCGAACTTGAGAAGTTACTTACTGATCGAAATCAGTTCTCTGATGAAGTTGGAAAACGGTATAAAGAGGGTGATAAAGAGGGCGCTGATGCTATTAAAGTCAAAGTAAATGCGCTAAAAGACAAAACGGCCGAACTTGAGGTACAACTTGGGAACATAGAAAAAGACCTGGATGGTTTACTTTATTTAATTCCCAATCTTCCCCATGCCAGCGTTCCTCCCGGCAAAACACCTGACGATAATGAGGAATATCAATCGTGGGCAGCCGAACTTCCTGTTTTAAGTGAACAAGCGCTACCCCATTGGGATTTAGCTAAAAAGTATAACCTTTTCGATTTAGAACTGGGCGTAAAAATTACGGGTAGTGGATTTCCCGTTTATCGTGGTAAGGGGGCAAAACTACAACGCGCACTCATTCAGTTTTTTTTAGATGAAGCTGTAAATGCTGGTTATGAAGAAATTATGCCACCATTATTGGTCAATGAAGCTTCAGCCACAGCCACTGGACAACTCCCCGATAAAGAAGGGCAAATGTATTATGTAGCCAAAGACGACCTTTACCTGATACCAACCGCTGAAGTACCCATAACGAACATTTTGCGTGACGTTATTTTGGACGCAGCGAAACTTCCGGTAAAAATGTGCGGTTACACCCCTTGTTTTAGAAGAGAAGCTGGTTCTTACGGCGCGCATGTCAGAGGACTAAACAGGGTTCACCAGTTTGATAAGGTTGAAATTGTTCAAGTCGCTCATCCTGATCAATCCTATCAGGTTTTTGATCAAATGATTCAGCATGTTAGTCAAATTTTAGCCAAATTGGAACTACCTTACAGAATATTGCGCTTATGTGGTGGCGATATGTCTTTTGCCTCCGCTTTGACCTATGATTTTGAGGTGTATTCTGCTGGTCAAAAAAGATGGCTGGAAGTAAGTTCTGTTTCAAACTTTGAAACATTTCAAAGTAATAGGTTAAAATTAAGATTCAAAGACGGCAAACAATCCAGACTCGCGCATACCCTGAATGGAAGTGCTTTAGCTTTAGCCCGCATTGTAGCCGCTTTGTTGGAAAATAATCAAACAGCCGAGGGTATTATTATTCCTAAAGCCTTGATTCCCTATACAGGTTTTGACCGTATATCTTGACTTTAATGTAAACTAAATTTTAAGGAATTACGTTATAATCCTAAAAAATTCAAATCATGGGATATTTTATTTTAGCAGGTTTGTTATCATTGGTTGGTTTTATCATCAGCCAGAAATTAAAAAATAAATTCAGGCATTATAGCCAAATTGGTATTCGCTCCGGATTATCCGGGCGCGAAATAGCTGAAAATATGCTGAAGTATTACGGTATTCACGATGTTCGAATAGAAGAAGGACACGGTATGCTGACGGATCATTATAATCCGATGTCTAAAGTTGTCAATCTAAGTCCCGATGTATTTAACGGAAGGACTATTGCTGCTGCGGCCGTTGCTGCACACGAATGCGGTCATGCGGTGCAACACAATCAGGCTTATGCCTGGTTAACTATGCGTTCAGCCGTTGTACCTATAGTAAATATTGCCTCATCACTGCAACAGTGGCTTTTAATGTTAGCCCTTGGATTATTTGGATCTGGTGGCAATCAAACCATTTTGTTTATCACCATGCTTACCTTTTTAGTAACGGCAGTATTTAGCTTAATCACCTTGCCTGTGGAATTTGATGCTTCCAAAAGAGCCCTGGTGTGGTTAAATCACTCTGGCATTACCCATGGGGCAGAACAAGAAGGGGCTAAAGATGCATTATGGTGGGCTGCCATGACTTATGTATCTGCTGCATTTTCTGCTTTAGTGATGTTATTGTATTTCGCTCTTCGTTTCTTTGGATCTTCCAATGACTAACGGCGCAAAAAGAAATTATTTTTAATTCTGGTAATAATCCATACAGCTATGTTGGAAGAAGTAAATTTTTTAGTGGAAACGGCCGAAGAAGCCATGGAAAAAGCGTTGGATCACCTCAATAAAGAGTTAGGGAAAATCACAACGGGCAAAGCTACCCCAGCGATTGTCAGAGATTTGTTGGTTAACTACTATGGAACACCGACGCCTATGAACCAAGTAGCCAATATTTCAACGTCCGATGCACGGTCTCTCGTTATCCAACCCTGGGAAAAGTCTATGTTAGCGCCTATCGAAAGGTCTATCTTTGAGGCAAATCTTGGAGTAACTCCTATGAATGATGGTGAAGTGGTACGTTTATCGTTTCCTCCTCTTACCGAGGAACGTCGTCGCGATTTAGTTAAAAAATCAAAGGCTTTGGGCGAAGATGCTAAAGTTAGCTCCCGCTCTTCAAGAAGGGAAGCCATGGAGGGTATTAAGAAGGCCGTTAAAGATGGTTTTTCAGAAGACGAAGGGAAAAAACGGGAGGAAACCGTTCAGCAACTCACTGATAAACACATCAAA
The DNA here is from genome assembly GCA_947501115.1 of Haliscomenobacteraceae bacterium. Classification (GTDB taxonomy): domain Bacteria; phylum Bacteroidota; class Bacteroidia; order Chitinophagales; family Saprospiraceae; genus BJGN01. The sequence continues at coordinate 44,876 of CANMVX010000007.1, read as the reverse complement.
AAAATTGACGAACTACTAGATATAAAGGAAAAAGAAATAATGACCGTTTAGATTTTTGTTTCTTGTAAAAAAATGATACTTTTGCAAACATTTTGAATTAATTGAGCATATTGCTTAAAAATAACAGCAATGAAACGTACTTACCAACCATCAAAACGCAAACGCGTAAATAAACATGGATTTCGTTCCCGTATGAGTTCTAAAAATGGACGCCGGGTACTTGCTAATCGTCGTGCAAAGGGTCGTCACAAGCTGACTGTTTCTGACGATACACATACTAAATAATCCTTTTTATATTTGACATAGATAGATAAAGTCATACCTAACCTATTAAGGTATTTATAACTTTATTTATCTGCGCAAATGCCCGTTTGCTACAAAAGCAAATAAACATTTTCTTCAAAGTGAAATGTTTATTTGCTTTTGTATTTGTACACCGACACTTTTACCGATTCAAAAATATATAAGCTATCTATAGACGATATGAAAATACGTTTATATCAAGCTCATTTTTGCCTCATGTATACCTTCTACCTTTTAGGCTATTTTTTCCGCCCACGTAAATAAGCATTTACTTTTATTATTTTGTACAGCGGTTTTGTTTCCTTTTATTGTATTTTATCTCCACGCAATAATCTGTACCTTTTTCGGGCTTCAACGGCATATAAACTATCTGTGTACTCAATGAATATACGCTCATAGCAAGTGCGCGCTTTTTCCTTATCTATTACTTTACTTTCGTATAATTCTCCTAAGGCAAATAAGGCATTATCTATTCTAATGCTTTCCGGGTCTGACGCAATCGTTTTTTCATAAAAAGTAATGGCTTCAGCAAATTTTTTCTCTTTCCTGAATATATTCCCTTTCAAATACCAGATATCGTCCACCAAACTATGGTCCGGATAAGTTCTGAGTATATTATCTAAAACCGTAAAAGCCTCTTTAGTTTGATTTTGAAAACTGAGTAGTTCAGCTTTTGCATAATTTTTCAGGGGCTCTGGCGTAGTGTCAAGTCCTAAATTATCTAATATAAAAACAGACAAATCTAGTGCGTCGTTAGCAATAAACTTTGACGTTGACGCCTTTAGTACATCAAACTGAGATTGAGCCCAAGTAAAATCACCTGTGTAATAGGACAACCTGGCATTTCTAAACCGAGCATCCTGGCCTAATAAATCATCTTGAAAAGCTTTATCAACCTGAGAATATAAAAGGGTTGCTTCCCAAATCTCACCGTTCATCAACTGATAATCTCCCAAAACAAGTTTTGCTGATGCTTGAATACGAGGATTTAGCGATGGAAAACTGATGACCTCTGTTAATAATTCTATCGCCTTATTCAAATCATTTAAGTAATAGGCTTCTAATTCGGCCAGATCAATGAGAACGGTAGCTGTATTTCTATTTCTTCCCAATTCATTAATAAAGGACAAATACTTTGATTTAAGATCTGCCACGAAGGCGGTTGAAAGATTAGATTCTTCAACCAGCTTATTCCTCCTGCAACGCAAACCCTCAATTTTAGCCTCCAGATAAAAACCAGAGTTCACCCCTTTCACTTCAACGATATAATCAAATGCTTCAATCGCAGTGTTATAGTCATTTTCATTTGCCGCCATATTTGCAAATTGAAATAGGCGGGAACCATTTTCCTTTAACTTTCTATCTAACGCTTTCACCTGACGGAAAGCACCTGAAAAATCCTTTTCTTGTAAAAGCAACCAGATAAGTAATTCCGGGTACACGATAGCATCGGGTTCTAATTGAATGCGTTCGTAAATCTGCTTTTTAAGCTCCTTATAATCCTCCTTTAGCAAATACCGTTGAAAAATCATTTGAATATTATCCATTCTGTCAGCTTGACTGGATACCACATTCAAGTATTGATTAATCATTTTAGGTCCATCCCCTTTTCTCCTGAATAAGTCCGCCAGATAGTAGGAAAAAACGAGATTATCATTTAGCATGATGGCCCCTTTTTCGTATGTTTTGATAGCCCAATCCAATTGATTTAGGTTAGTGAAAGTATTTCCGATCCGAACAATAAAAAAGCGTTCAGGACTCATTCTATTGATGGCTAACTGAAATTGTTGTGAAGCGGCGGCGGCATCATCCAGTTTATCATAGACCTGACCGAGGGAGATATTAAAAATAGGATCTGCGGTTTTCTTTCTTAATTCTTTGACTAAAACCTTTTCGGCCTCTGTATATCTCTTCAACTGAAACAAACAATCAACATACCTTTCCATAAAATAGGTATTCCCCTGTGTTGTTTCTACCAATTTTTTGAAAAGGACCAGCGCTCTTTCATAATCACCATCGGCAAAATATTGTTGAGCTAACTTTTGATCTTGACCAAACGAATTGAGAGGAACGGCCAATAAAGCGAGCAGCAGACTGAACAAAATTAATTTTTGTGGCATGGTAAGGAATTAATCGACTTAAAATAACAAAACGCAATAGAGATAAACATGTTTTATAAAAACAAAAATGGTTGTTCTACCTAAGCAAAACAACCATTTTTAACTTCAACAAAGGATAAACGATTACTGAAGTTTAAATCTTACTGGAAGACGGAACTGAACTTTTACCGGTCTACCTCTTTGGCGACCAGGTGTCCATTTAATTCCAGACTCATTCATGGTATTCACCACACGAGATGCTTCCTCACCGCAGCCACCGCCAATTTCCTTAAGAACAGAAACGTCCTTAACAGTGCCATCTCTATCGACGACAAATTGAACTACAGCGGTGCCTTCGATACCATTTTCTCTTGCAATAACAGGGTACTTAAGATTTTTGAAAACGAATTCAAACACTTTTCTGTCTGAACATTTTTTCTTGTCCTCTTTTGTTTTTTCTGTATCACAACCAGGGAAAAGCGGCATATCCTCAACGACCATGAAGATTTCTTCGTCTTCTTTTGGTGGTGGAGGTGGCGGAGGTGGTGGTGGCGGAGGTGCTTTGACAACAGGTGCCTCAACAACTTCGTCTGCCTCAACCGACTGATCGACAAATTCTGGTTCATCTTCCTCCAGAACAGTCTCATCGGGAACTTCCTGAATCACTGGTGGTGGCGGAGGAGGTGGCGGAGGCGGAGGTTCAGCAGTACGTGGAGGTTCCATCTCGATGTCTTCTTCGATCATGACGAAATTATCTCCAGTGGCTACCTTCTCAGCATATTCCGTTAGACCCAAAGCCAAAACAGTGATACCAAGTGCTACAACTAAGCCGTAGTTGAAAAAAGAACCACTCATCTTGAACACATCCGCTTCAACGAATTTAGCGCGGTTCGATGAGGTTGCTTTCCCAGCTAGCTTGTTGTACTTTTCATTCAATGATCCTTCATTTAACTTAGACATTAAGTAGCGTGCTACAAATACAATACCCACAGTGAGTAAAGTAAATGCCAAGAGTGAATAAAAGACCATTGTGCCTGATACTTCAATAGCCATACTAACAAATTTAAGACGGTAAAAAATTATTTATTCCTAGGAATAGTTTAAAGATAGATGAACATTTTTAAAAAAAAGGTGTATTCAGCAAAAAAAATAATTAATGCACCAATTTTTGATAGTCCGCAGCACTTAAAAGTTCTTCCAATTCTTCGGGATTTGTCATCTCTATTTTAATAATCCAACCTGATTCATAAGGGTCCTGATTGATCAGTGCCGGATTATCACCATTAGTTGAATCAAGGTCGGTATTAAACTCAAGCACCTTCCCACTTACTGGCATAAACAGATCAGACGTAGTTTTCACGGCTTCCACCGTACCAAAAATAGCCTCTTTCTCGAGGGTATCTCCTACTGATTCTACTTCGACATAAACTATATCGCCCAACTCACTTTGCGCGAAATCAGTAATACCTATCATGGCTATATTATCTTCTACACGTATCCACTCATGTTCTCGTGTATAATACAAATCATCAGGATATGCTATCATTTTTACTAAGGTTTGTTAATTATTAATTACTTTTTCGCTAAAAACTCTTTTACCCATTCTGTAGTGATCGATTTGGGTCTTTCCAATGGGAAATTCAGTGCTCTTGACCAACAAAGGGCAGCCAAGACGCCGATAGCTCTGGAAACACCAAATAAAACGGTATAGAATCCATGTTCTTTTAATCCGTAATGAACTAATAAAGCACCTGAATGGGCATCGACGTTAGGCCATGGATTTTTTATTTTACCTAAACTTTCCAATATAGGAGGTACCACGCGATAAATTTTCCACACTACATTTACGAGTGGATCATTGGAAATATTCCGTTGAGCAAACTCCATTTGGGCAATGAATCGTGGATCTGGTTTCCTTAATACGGCATGACCATAACCTGGAACAACCTGACCCGAAGCCAATGTCTTTTTTACATAGGCAATAATTTCTTCCTCGGTAGGTTCTTCCGTCCCAAGCTCTTTAAGCATATCGAGAATCCAACCGATAACTTCCTGATTGGCCAGACCGTGAAGGGGGCCTGCCAATGCATTCATTCCCGCAGCGAGAGACAAATAAGGATCACTCAAGGTGCTACCTACCAAATGCGTAGTGTGAGCGGAAGCATTACCTCCTTCATGATCGGCATGAATAGTGAGGTATAATCTCATTAAAGACTTAAAAGCAGGGTCTTCAATGCCCAATTGATGAGCAAAACTGCCCGCCCAATCAAGATTGTTATCAGGAAGTATATAATCACCACCGTGATAAGTTTTTCTATAAATATAAGCTGCAATCTGCGGGACACAAGCTATCAGATTCATCGTGTCTTCGTAAACAGCATCCCAATATTCGTCTTTGCGCATGCCTTCATCATAGCGTCTGGCAAAAATACTTTCTGTTTGAAGCGCTGTTATACCAATTGAAAATTGGGTCATCGCATGCGTTTCCGTTGGCAAAGCATCCAGCACTTTAAATACATGATCTGGTACGACCGCTCTTTTACGCCATTCCTCACACAGCCATTCAACGGAAGAATTATCAGGAATTTCACCAGTAAGTAAAAGCCAGAAAAGACCTTCTGGCATAGGTTCAGTACCATTTTCGCCTTTGGGTAATTTTTCTCGTAATTCTGTAATACTGAAGCCTCTAAAGCGAATTCCTTCAATAGGATCGAGCAAAGAAGGCTCCCATATCATTGATATAATCCCTCTCGCCCCGCCATATACCTGACTTAGTGTTACTTCATCAACCTTTTCTTCGCCGTGATTACTTAGGATGGTTTTTATTTCTCCCCGAAGTGCCGTGGCTTTTTCGAAGAATTTTTGTTTCAAGGTATCCATTAAAATTCAGTTAGGTTCTTTTTGCGATAAATGTACCAAATTCCCCTTACATTTGGGACATTAAAATAAAATAAACGCACTAAAAAATGGTTGTTATTGGAGATATTTTAGTTAGTGACGAGGTTGTTTCAGAAAAATTTGTCTGTAACCTAAATGCGTGCAAGGGTGCCTGCTGCTGGGAAGGCGATTTTGGTGCGCCCATTTCGGAAGCGGAGAAGCAGATTCTCGATGATATCTACCTCTCTATTAAGCCTTTTTTAAGTGCTGAAGGTCAAGACGTTCTTGAAAAACAAGGAAAATATACGTACTATAAACAGGTTGATGAATGGGGCACGCCTCTATTGAATAATGCTGCCTGTGCTTACTTAACTTACAGCGAATTGGGTATCGCCCAGTGTGGCATTGAAAAAGCTTATCTGGCAGGAGCAACGCATTTTATAAAACCCATTTCGTGCCACCTTTATCCTATCAGAGTGAAAAATGAAATTGCCGGATATGAATGGTTAAACTACGAGAAATGGAATATTTGTAGTGCCGCCTGCTCCCTGGGCAAAGACCTTAAAATTCCTGTTTTTCAATTTGTTAAAGAGGCTATTATCAGAAAATATGGCGCTTCATTTTATGAAGAGTTAGACGCTTATTATCAAATTCACTTTGCAAACCCCTCATAATACATCAATTACTTAGAAATTGTATAACGACAGATAACTATTTTGACAGTTGGCCCGATGTCCATAATAAAGTATAATAGCTTTTTAACCAATCGCCTTTTATCTTTATGAATTTCATAGCTATCTCAAGATTCTTCTGTTCCCTGGTGTTTAATAAAAAAACAGAACTTTCTCCCGCGGAAAACTTGATTTTTTCTGCATCTAACAGTGTATTTAACTGATTTGTTTGATTTTGAAGATTTCTAACCTGGGCATCTAACACTTCAAAAGCACTAAAATATTGCTTTGCTTTAGTCGTCCAATATTGCGTCTTGTCCATTGTTTTGTATTCCCATTCCTTCATTTTATTATCTATCAACTGCAATTTTCCGCGTTCCTTTCTATATAAAATAGGTATTCTTGCTCTTAATCCAAGTTTGTAATTATTTTCTAATAAAAAATTATCCGACCTTACGTCAAATTCCTGATTAAAACTTCGTCCAGTGGCTAAAGCATTAAACTGGAGATTGAGATTGGGTTTAAATTGTTCTAAGGCCCATTTTCTTTCCAGTTGATATTGGTTTCCGGTTAGCCTCAAAATCATTAGATCGAGGTTTCCGCTCAAGGTTTTTTCGATCCACACTTCCGAGCTGTTCTCAATGATTGGATCCAATTCACTGGTAGCGAGGGGGAAATAATTTCCAGGATTAACAGGTTGGTCGTTTTGCCATAAATAATTACCCATTTCCTGGGTAGCCAACGTATAATCAAGGGTAACTTCAAATAGAGAGGACTCTCTGGTTAATACATTCACGTAAACCTCCACAGTGTCTATGGTTGGCTTATCTCCCTCTAAAAAACTGGTAACCATGTCTTTTAGTCTATTCTTAGCCAGTATCAACGCTTGATTCTGCACATCTCTCTGCTGATAAGAAACGTACCAATCCAGATAAGCTTTAGCGGCATCTAACAAAACATCATTTTCAACCTGCTCCAAACCTATTTTTTGAATGCTCATATTTAGTTCAGCTTCCCTTAAAATGAGCCTGTATTCGTCAAAAAGAAGGCCTTGCAGCAAAGGAATATCCATACCTAGTAATGCCTGCCCATTTAATGGTTTTACATCGAGTGGATTTAAGAAACTACCTGAAGTGAAGTCATATCCGGCCTTAAATTTCATTCCCCACCGGGTAGGAATCGTTAATTGATTTTCAGAAATAGTATAGTAATTTTTACCGTCAAACTTTTTTCTATCCATGGCGAAGTTCAGTGAAGGATCGAAATTTCCTTTGGCCATCAACAAAAGATTTTGAGATTGCAACCATCTTTGCTTTGCTTCTTTTATCGCAGGGTGCTCCTCGGCGACCCAACGAAGATACTGGTTCATAGAAAGCGGCTCCTGAGCCATTCCATTTAAGCTAAAACAAATAAAGAACAAAAAAATTAACATCCTCATTTTACTGATTTGAGTGGCGCTTTACCTTTAATTTTCTCTGTTTTCTCTCCTTCAATGCCAGAACCATAAAAGTCGGGAGGGAATCCATTTAACTTTCTCCATATTTCGTACCACAAAGGCACATCGCCCAGAAGAGCAATACCTTGAGCACCCGAACCCGGGCGAAGTTCTTTTGGCCATTTTTTATTTCTTTCATCTGCCGCCACTATAATTCTATAGAGTCCATTCTCTGATATATCGTTATCAACAGCTGCAATTTTTCCCTCAAACGTACCAAATGAATTTCCTGGCCAGCCAGAGAAAACGATAGCCGGCCAACCATCAAAAACAAAGCGCACTTCTTGATTTTTTTCAATAAGAGGAAGATCCATGGGACGTATATACAACGCAACGGCTAATGGAAAACTAGCTGGCAAAATGGTCAATACCGATTCATTTTCCTTTACAATTTCTCCTAAACCTGGCTTTAATATTCTGGTAATGAAACAATCCTGGGGGGCTGTTATATAATAAAACCCATTTCTGATTTCATAATTTGATGCTTCACTTCTTAATTTGTCCAAATACGATTCTGTGTCCATAATGGATGCGCGCGCCGCAGCAATATCGGAATTAATTTTGCTTGTTTTTTGAATAAAATCATTTAAAATGGCCTTTTCATCCACTTGTAAATTTATTTTTTCATTTCTGGAAATATTCAGTTTATTTTCAGCTGAATTCAATTTTGCTACCAGTTCTTGAATTTTAAATTTTTTCTCTTCTATCTCAGCTACCGATTTAATACCCTTTTCATTTAAAGAGACCGTTCTGTCAAACTGTATTTTAGCAATTTGCAAATCAAGTTTAACCCTATTTAAGTCAATACTATCAGCATCTATTTTTAGAGTAATCTGGTAAATTTTATTTTTTATGGTTTGCTGCTTTAGTAATACTTCACTTTCTATAGCCCGTTGAAAATCATTTAAGGCCTGAATTTTAGAAAGATACTCTTGAATACTCCCCTCTTTATTTACTACGCGCGCTTTAGACCTTGAGACTAAATTCGGATCAAAATAATCGGATTTGACCTCCGAAAGGAACAAAATAGTATCTCCCTTATTTACCCGATCACCTTCTTTTACATACCATTGTTCGATTCTCCCTGAAATGGTAGCATCAATGGTTTGAGGTCTGTCGGAAGGATTAAGGGGGATTGTTTTACCCTCAGACTGAATGTTTTGAGTCCAGGGGAGAAATAAGAAAGAGATACCAAAAACAATAAGTACCCATGTCCAAACTCTAAAAAATAACTTAGCATTGGACGTTTGCGTCTTCTTCAGGGAAGCGAACGGATAATTTATTGTTTCAAGAGGAAGTTTATTATTTGAAATGTTTAACATGGAGATAGTTTCGTGAAATTCAATAAAATATTTCCTGAAAGTAAGTATCGTTTTCCAACTCCTTTAATGTGCCGGCAGCATATACGGTACCTGACTTAACAAGTATTATGCGATCGCATTTTTCTGCTATTATGGGGTCACTTGTTGAAATAACCACCGTTGTTTCCTTTAAATAAGTGAGTATAAAACTAAATACCTTATGGCGTTCCCGTCGATTTAAAAACATAAATTCTCCCTCTGCTAACCAAAGTGCTGGATTAAAAATAAGGCTTCTCGCTAAAATAATCTTTGATTTTGTACTTTTCGAAATATTTCTACCCTCTGAAACTAAGTGCGTCGAGTACCCTTTTGGCATATTCTGAATAATTTCTGTTAATCCTATGGCATCTGCTACCGGGGTGATTTTATCAAAATTTACATCATTATTCCCCATACATATATTGTCCAGAATCGTACCGTCCTGAATATTTTCATCTGCTAGAAAATGCCCGACCTTACAGCGAATGGCGTTTATATTTAATGAACCAACGGGCATTGTATTAAATAAAAGCTGACCTTTAATATCTGTATAAAGAATTGATAAAATATGTAAAAGCGTAGTTTTACCTGCATTAGCATCCCCGGCAAGGCAAATTTTTTCTCCCGCACTAATCTTAAAGTTCATCGCATGCAAGGACAAGGGTTCCTCAGGTCCGTAAGAAAAGGATAAGCCCCTTCCTTCCAGGGAAATACCCTTTTGGTTAGGTGGAAAATAAAGCAATTGGCCATCTTCCCTTTCTAAGGGTAAGTCCATTATTTCCCCCATTTTTTCTAAAGCTGTGAGCACATCATAAACACTTTCCATAGTCAAAATAAGTTTTTCCACCGACGCAATAACTAAAATCACAATAATTTCAGCCGCAACAAACTGTCCAATATTAATCTGATTTTCAATAACTAAATAGGCCCCCAGGGTAAGTAAAGTAGCCGTCAAAATAGTTTCAAATATGACTACCGTACTGTACTGCGTAATTAAAATCTTGAAATGTGCCTTTCTGTTATCAACATATTTCGACGCTAATTTATCTGTCGTAATGAGAGGGCTAGCCCTATTGGCCGTAATTTTAAAATCGTACATAGACCTGGCAATTTCCTCGAGCCAGTGCGCTACCGCATATTTGTACTTCGATTCCATCAAACTGGTCTTCAAACCAATTGGCCCTGTGTATCTGAAAATAAGGAATAAAATGATGATTAACACAAGGCTAAAAAAAATGAAAAATGGGTGATAAAAGGAAATAAGCAACAACCCTATTAAAATCTGGAAAGACGCACTCGAAAAATCAATGAGTATCTTAGGAATACCTTTTTGAAGCGTTAATGTATCGAAAAAACGGTTCATTAATTCAGGGGGGTACTTTTTCGTAAGTCCCTCCAATTTAAATCGGGGAAGCCTGAAACTAAAATCCAGGGCTGATCTTAAAAAAATTCGTTGCAGGATAACCTCCACCACCGATAACTGCATTATCTTTAAAACACCCGTTAAAGCAACGCCTAATGTTACAACGCCAAGTAATATAAATAAGGCACTCGATACACTTCCACCAGCAATTAATCCAATGATTGCCTGAATACCTAAAGGTAAACTTAAGGTTATAATTCCCGCTAAAACAGCATATACATAAACGTAAATGATATCTTGCCGGTCTAATTCCAGCATTCTTAATAATCGTTTAAATGGCGTATATTTCATGATAGTTTTACTATTAAACAATGTCAAAACATAAGAACCTTTGCTATTGTTCTAAGATGTGGTACTAACTCAAACAAAAAAATCTACAAAAAGGCTTGATCGATGGAAAAAAAAGTGGTGTTTGAACGCTTCAAAGCATATTTATTATTGGAACGTGGATTATCAAATCACACCTATATAAATTACAAACAAGATTTAAACAAATACTTTAGCTTTCTAGAAAATTGTTACCCTCATTTAAAACCAGAAGACGCAAAACTACAAGAACTAGCTGAATTCATTGGAACCTTGAGCGATTTAAGACAATCCAGTGCTTCACAGGCAAGGATTACCTCCGCCCTTAAGACCTTCTATGCCTGGTTACTTTTAGAAGACAAAATTAAATCAAATCCAACCGACTTAATTGAAAGTCCAAAAATCTACAGGAAAATTCCACAGGTTATATCCTTCACAGACATTGAAAAACTTTTTCAGCAAATTGATTTAAGTGAACCGACAGGCACCCGAAATAGAGCCATTTTAGAAACTTTATATGCTTCAGGATTAAGGGTCAGTGAATTGTGTGACGCAAGAATAAGTAATTATTTTCCTAACGAAGGATTTTTGAGGGTCATCGGTAAGGGCGACAAGGAGCGGATTGTCCCTATTGGGGAGGACGCTATTAGTTATATTCAAGACTATTTATCTACCTGGAGAAATCACTTACCTAAGATTTCTGCTTCAGAAACTGATATTTTATTTTTAAATAGGCGGGGAAAACGACTGACCAGAATATTTATATACCAAATAGTTAAAGATTTAGCGGAAAAGGCGGGGCTATCATTATTGATAAGCCCACACACTTTTCGTCATTCTTTTGCTACTCATTTACTCGAGGGGGGAGCTGATTTAAGGGCTATCCAGGAAATGCTCGGACACGAGTCGATCCTAACAACGGAAATATATACCCATTTAGATAACAGCTACCTTAGAGAAACTTTAAATCTGTTTCACCCGAGGAATAGGAAATCATCCTAAATTCTTTTTAGCCTCTGTAAAAGGCTGATTATATAATCTGTTTCCTGTAGCTGCAAAAAAGGCATTTGCCACGGCTGCAGCGGCAGGAGGTAAAGCTGGCTCTCCCAACCCGGTCGGATCTATTTCATTTTCCACAAAATGAACTTCCACTGGAAAAGACTCATTTATCTTTATCATTCTGTAGGTATCGAAATTTGATTGTTGGGACTTCCCCTCTTTTATGTCGATATTTCCAAATTGGGCATGCCCCAATCCGTCGATAATACCTCCAACAATCTGGTTCTCTGCACCACTTCTATTCACTATAATACCACAATCGGCGGCACAATACACCTTTTTTATTACTGGTTTATTATTTTCCAAGACCACCTCTGCGATCATTGCAACGTAAGAGCTAAATGAGAAATAGGCACTAAAACCCATAAAAACGCCCTCTTTTTTCTTATCCCAACCAGAAACAGAACGAACTAATTGAATGGTTTTTTTAAACCTGCTTACATCATAATCTAACTTACCTACTGGATTTAAGGCAGCTTTATCTAACAGGTTCATTCTAAAGTCAATGGGATCTTTCTTAAGTTCCAAGGCCACTTCATCGAGAAAACATTGCTCGGCAAAAGCCACAAAGTTATGAACGGGTGCACGCCAGGGTCCCGTAGTAACATTAGATTCTTTGTTATGACCTTCAATTAAAAGATGCTGAATGGCTCCGGCGGGGAAATTATTTTCACGGGTAGGATTGCCTACATTTAGGCCAGCGCCTCTAACGTGAAAGCCTAAAAAGTCACCATTTTTATCAATAGCGGCGCGATAAGTATATTTACAGGCTGGTCTGTAAACCCCACCCGCCATATCGTCTTCTCTGGTCCATTGAACTTTCACCGGGCTTTTAGCTAAACGGGAAATTTTTGCTGCTTCTTCTGCAAAATCTGAACTTAACCTTCTACCGAAACCACCACCCATTCTGGTCATTTGTACGGTAACGGCTTCAACGGGAATTCCTAATATTTCAGCTACTTTTGTTTGAGAACGCTGAGGTGTTTGTGAAGGCCCGATTAATTCCGCTGAACCTTCCTTTACATCTGCAAAGAAGTTCATAGGCTCCATGGCATTATGAGGCAAAAAAGGGCAACTAAAGGACGCTTCAATAATTTTATCAGCCTGACTGAAAGCGGTTTCTGCATCGCCATCTGCCCGAAATGCCTTAGCCGGCTTTTGAGCTAACAGGTCGGTCAACGATTTATCGTGCTGCTCGGTATTTTCCGCCGCCGTCTTTTGAATCCAGGAAACATCAAGTGCCTTGCGGGCTTTTAATGCTGTCCATGTATCATTGGCTACGATAGCAATTTTGTCATCAAAAGGGTAAACGCCGAAAACGCCGGGAATAGCTTTTGCAGCGGCATCGTTTATTTTATCAGGTATTTGACCAAATCCCGGAGGCCTTGCGACCACCGCGTATTTCATACCTGGTCTTTTAAAATCGATACCATAGATGGCTTTTCCTGTAAAAATATCTTTATTATCTACATTGGCAATAGATTTGCCTAATAGTCTAAATTCACTTGGTTTTTTAAGTACTACCTTGGTTGGCACTGCTTGTTTCACCGCTTCTGTCGCCAGTTCGGCATAAGAAGCCTTTTGATTATTTCCAAGCACCTGGCTATTTTCAGTTCTCAGGCTATCTACTGAAACCTGCCATTTCTGTGCTGCTGCGGCCAGCATCATCATTCTTACGGTAGCTCCTGCCTGACGCAAAGTTGCCCAGGAAGCCTTCAAAGAGCCACTTCCTCCAGCTACCTGACGTTGATATTTTTTACCATCTAAAGGAGCTTGTTCCACTTTAACCTTTGACCAGTCAGCGTCTAACTCTTCCGCGACAATCATGGGCATAGCCGTCTTAACGCCTTGACCCACTTCAGGATTTGGCGAATAAATGGTAATGAATCCGTCGGGGGATATCAAAATAAAGGGATTGAAAGACAATGCTTCGTTTAAACCCGACGTTGAGGCTGCGGCATTGGCGGAAGAAAAACCTAATAATAATCCGCCGCCTGCTACGGCTGTAACCTTAATAAAGGATCTTCTTGATACTGAAAATTGAGGATTATTCATAATTATCGGGCTTTTTGTGCCGCAATATGTACGGCTTTTCTAATTCTATTATAGGTACCACAACGGCATATATTTCCAGCTAAGGCCACATCGATATCGGCATCGGACGGGGTTGGATTTTTATCGAGAAGAGCAACGGTCGTCATGATTTGACCCGCTTGACAATACCCGCATTGAGGGACATCCACTTCTTGCCAGGCCTGTTGCACCGGATGATCTCCGGATTCACTTAAACCTTCAATTGTTACAATTTTTTTTCCGTCAAAGACAGATACGGGAAGAGAGCAGGAGCGCATAGGCTCACCTTCGACTAAAACAGTACATGCACCACATTGTCCAATACCACATCCATATTTCGTACCCGTCAGTCCCACAGAATCTCTTAATGCCCATAGCAAAGGCATTTCAGGATCTATGTCTAATTTGCGCTTCTTACCATTAACATTTAGTGTAATCGCAGCCATGATATATTATTTTTCTGTAAATTTAATCTTTTTTTACACTGAATACTTCCTTAAATGTCTGAAAAAACATTCATAGATGAAGATAATATTTTTTCATCCCTTATTTTGAAGAATGAAAATGATATTATTTCCCAAAAAACCAACTTATACACGGAGGAAGAACTTATGAACTTGTTATCCGAACAGATTCAGCACCTAATGGTTCATGATCGGGAACAGTTGTGGAGCCTTTTTTATCGCTTGGATATCACAGACGAATCCCTGCGTTTTGTGCTTCAAAATACTCCCCCGGAACAACAATCCTTTGCTTTAGCCCAGCTAGTTTTAGAGAGGCAAAAAAAACGAATGGAAACCAAACTGAAATACAAACAAGCTCCGATAGAAGATGAAGAATGGCGTAGCTGGTAAACTAATGTGTGCCATCCATGATAATTAAAACCAAAGGATATGTTTTCCGAACGCTTAAATACGGTGACCACCAAGTTATTACCGATATTTTTACAGAATCTAACGGCCTCTTAACCTTCATTGTCCCTGGTGCCAGAAAAGGAGGTGTTCATTCTAAAGGGATATTTTTACAACCGCTGTCTTCCCTCGACTTAATTATAGAGGTTCAGGACGGAAAAAATTTGCAAAAAATAAAAGAAATAAAATTTGACAGGCTATTTACCGGTATTCAAAGTGACCTGCGAAAAGGCGTTATAATATTGTTTTTAGGTGATGTTTTAAGACATAGTGTGAAGGAAAATGCGCCAAATAAAGAACTTTATGATTTCATCGACGCTAATCTTCAGTTCCTGGACCAGGCAAATCAGGGATTTTCCAATGTAACCATTTATTTTTTACTACACCTCACCGCTCATCTGGGATTTTTTCCTGTGAATGAATGGACCGAATCCAATAGTTCTTTAAACCTAAAAGAAGGATATTTTGAACCTTTTCAAGAGATCATGGAGTATAACCTGGAGGCGGAACCGAGCAGACTTTTAGACCAGTTTATGAACATTCCTTTACAGCAAATTTCCGTTATAAAACTTTCCCGGGACCAGCGTTTATATCTCATTGACAAAATAATATGGTATTACAGATTTCACCTTGATTTTTTTCCCGAACTCAAATCGCTTCCCGTTTTAAAAGAAATATTTTAATTAAATCTTATTTTTATAAACTCTTTAGCTTATACTCTATTTATTGTTCTATATCAACATTCTAATAAAATGGAACCTTTAAACGACCAGGTAATTGACAGAATTGTAGAAATGGCCTGGGAAGACAGAACCTCTTTCGATGGCATTTTCAGGCAATTTGGTGTTGCTGAAGCAGATGTTATTGCCATTATGCGTCGCGAAATGCATCCCAATAATTTCAAAAAATGGAGAGCAAGGGTTCAGGGAAGAAGCACAAAGCATGAAAAATTGAGGGTAGAGGACGTAAATCGCTTTCATTCCCGTATGCAGAGAACGATTAGCGGAAACAGGAAATCTAAATAATCAGCCTGTTATATATATGTATCCGAAGGCAGAAAGGGCGATTATGATGCCGTACATAAAAACGGCGTAACAAATTCTTAGGTATTTATACTTGACTGCCAGTACTTTACCTAAAAAATACAAATCTCTCGTCATAGAGTTATACAAGAAATCATTATCCTGAATCATCTCCATCATACCCTCCTGAAATTTCTCCATTTCCATATTATAGAAATTACCAAAAAAAAGGAGATTAGCCTTTCTGTCTTTTATGTCCTCATCGGTAACTGTTCCGCTCGTCACTTTAGGACGCGTAGATAGAATGGCAAAAACCAAAGATAGCAAGCAAACGGCCAGGAGCAGAAAAGTGGGAAATGCCAGTCTGGGATTCATTTTAAGCTGAGGGAGCAAATTGGATACCACTATAGAAATGATAATGGCCGAAATACTCAGCATAATATTTGCCTTATTGTCGGCAATGGCACTTAGGTTTATGTGGGTCCTATAAGTAGCTCTAAACATCGTTTCGACGCCCCTACTCACCTCCGGTTCTCTGGATTTGTTATTTTTCTTTTTGTCTTTTCCCTCTTCTGACGGTGAAATCGTGTTTTTATACTTTAAAAGGAATTTGATATTTTTCTCTTTGCCTTCATCAAAAAGGATGCGGGCAGAGGGTGTGTTATACTTATGGGCAACCATAAAATTCAATTCTGCCTGAACGAACTGAATTTCCGGTTGAAACTGATTTTCCGTCAACAACCATTCCTGACGCAATCTATTGGACCTGTCCCAGTAATTTTCATTGCCCAGGTGTCCAAAATCGGCGTCGCTCATAGCCCCTTCCAACCAATCAGAAGGTTGATGACTTGGTTTTGTGGACAAAATTAAACGTACAACCTTATCAATGGCTTCGTCCGTTATCTCAACGGAATTCGATGCAAACTGTCTGAAAATTTGTACTGATCGATCTTCGTGATCTTTTGACCCCCCGGAAAATCCTGTGTCGTGAAAAAGGGCGGACAAGAGCAAAGCTTCTTGCTCTTCATTGGACGGACACTCAACAGAAACTATCCTTTTTGCCGCAGAAAGCACGTCCTGAACATGATTAAAATTATGATATAAATAACTCGGCGGTATATTTTCCAGGAAATGTTTTTCTACAAATGCCGTGGCGGTTTCTATTAATAAATCGTTCATCCCTCTTTTACATTTTCAGATTACTGTCCGTTTTTAACTTTCACAAAGTTAAGGTTATTCTTTTCAATCACGTAAATTATGAAAAATTACAAATTAAATGTTGAAATGACTAAAAAAATAGCCTTAATAACGGGAATAACGGGACAAGACGGTACCTATTTGACTAAATTATTACTGTCAAAAGGATATGAGGTACATGGAATGCAGCGTAGAACTTCCCGCTTGAATAACGTGAGAATGGATACCATACAACGGGAAGCAGCTGTCGGCAATACTCATCTTTTCTCCCATTTTGGAGACCTTGCAGATGCTGGCATGCTCATAAAACTTGTGCAGCAGATTCAACCTGACGAAGTGTATCATTTAGCTGCAATGAGTCATGTTCAAGTCAGTTTTGACCAACCGGAATATACTGCCGATATAAATGCTACGGGAACATTGAGGTTATTGGAGGCCATAAAAATAGCAGGCCTTTGCCAAAAGACAAAATTTTACCAAGCCTCCACTTCCGAGCTTTTCGGTAACGCCACCAAATTGCCTCAAGGAGAATCAACCCCTTTTCATCCCACTTCACCTTATGCTATTTCCAAATTATTCGCCTATTGGATGACCACCAATTACAGAAATTCTTATGGCTTATTTGCCTGCAATGGCATTTTATTTAATCATGAAAGCCCCTTACGCGATGAATCATTTGTCACCAGAAAAATCACTTTGGCAGTGGCCAAAATAGGATTAGGATGTCAAAAAACACTGTATTTAGGCAATCTGAATGCGAAAAGAGATTGGGGGCATGCGGAAGACTATGTGGAAGCTATGTGGCTGATGCTTCAGAAAAACAAGCCCGACGATTACGTTATTGCCACAGGTGCCTCCACCTCCGTTAGGGAATTTGTTGAAAAATCATTTGACATAATAGGTATCAAATTACAATTTGAGGGTACTGGTACCGCTGAAAAAGGATACTGTTTGTCTTCGCAAAACAGCTTGTATCCTGTTAAAAAAAATAGTCTTCTTGTCGCCATTGATCCTCAATTTTATCGCCCAACCGACATTGAGTGGTTAATAGGTGATACCACAAAGGCGAAAGAGGAACTCAAATGGGAAGCCAGAACATCTGTAGATAGCCTGGTTCACGAAATGGTCACATCAGATATAAAAAGTGTGACACACCAAATAAAAACTGTGAAATGAACATACTTTCCAAGATTTATATCGCCGGACATACAGGATTAGTAGGTTCAGCCATCGTTAGAAAACTTGAAATGCGGGGATATAAAAATCTTATTTACCAAACTTCAACACAACTGGATATAAGAAATCAGCAGGCAGTAAACAATTTTTTCGAACAACAGAAGCCAGAATATGTATTTCTTGCAGCGGCAAAAGTAGGCGGCATTCAGGCAAATCTATCCTTCAGATCAGCCTTTATTTATGATAACTTACAGATACAGACTAACGTAATACAAGCAGCGCATTTTTCACGGGTAAAAAAACTCCTTTTTCTCGGATCAAGTTGTTTGTACCCCAGATTGGCTACGCAACCGATAAGGGAATCGGAGTTATTAACAGGTGCTCTGGAACCAAGCAATGAATATTATGCCATAGCCAAAATAGCAGGTATAAAACTTTG
This sequence comes from Haliscomenobacteraceae bacterium, assembly GCA_947501115.1. Taxonomy (GTDB): domain Bacteria; phylum Bacteroidota; class Bacteroidia; order Chitinophagales; family Saprospiraceae; genus BJGN01. Next base: position 26,485 of record CANMVX010000007.1, on the reverse strand, counting down.
CCAGGCATACAAGCTTGATTTCGGGTGTAATTTCATCACCGTCATGCCACCTAATCTATATGGTCCCAATGATCATTACGACCTGGAAACCTGCCATGTATTACCTGCCTTAATCCGTAAAATACACGAGGCAAAAAAGCATGACATACAGACGTTATCACTTTGGGGAAGTGGAACGCCAAGGAGAGAATTTCTTCATGTAGATGACCTTTCGGAAGCGCTGCTTACCCTTATGCTGGAATATGATGAGGTATCGCCCATAAATATTGGTGCCAGTACCGACCTATCCATCTGTCAGCTGGCCCAATTTATAAAAAGAATCATTGGTTATGAAGGAGATATCCAATTTGACTTAACCAAATCGGATGGAACGCCCCGCAAGTTAATGGATTCAAGCAAAGCCATACATTTAATCCACTGGAAACCAACTATTTCATTAGAAAACGGGATTAGGGAATTATATGCAAGTTTGGAAGAGGAGGAATGGTATGAGTGATGAAGGAGAGGGCTACCCTAACAAAGTACCGATGTAGCTGAATTAATAGAAATAGTAACTCTGCACTTAAATAAAATGGGATTCCCATTCTAACTTAACCCTATAATGGAAAAATTTAATCATCATGGTCTTTATTCTTTGCCGTAACGAGATAATTACCTTTTGTATATCTAATATAAACCAATCACCATCAAGTAATTATTTTTCAGCATTGGCCTCATTTTAGTATCTTCGCCAAGTGCACTATTTTTAGGTCATGTAATAAACCAACAACTAAAGCATGATAACTGCAGAAGACATACAATTGATTATAGCAAGTGGCGAAGGATACAATGCTGAATTCAAAGTTAGCATTCCATCGAAAGTAAAAGAATTGTCTGAAGAAGTTTGTGCATTTGCTAACGCAGCTGGGGGTGTTTTATTGATTGGTGTGAGTGATGCCAATGAAATAGTAGGGTGTGGTATTTTTGATAATGCAAAGCGTTCTGCCATACAACATAGTTTAAGTGAAATAACCCCTGCTTTACAATGTGGGTTAAATCTGGTTGAGGTAGCTGGTAAAACCATCGGAGTGATTGAAGTAGCTTCTGGCCCTAAAAAGCCATACGTTTTGTCGGGTGCCATATATGTTCGTATTGGCCCGAACACACAAAAGCTGACCACTGCCGAGCAAATGCGCGACTTCTTTCAACAGTCTGACAAGATTTATTTCGATGAAGTTCCCTGTCCTGCTTTTAACCCCCTAACTGATATTGACCTTGAAGTATTAACTATTTTTAAACTGGAAGCTAACTTGAGTGCAGCGGTTTCCAACGAACAGGTTTATAACAATCTGAAATTATATGCAGAGGCACAATATTTTAAAAATGGTGCTGTGCTTTTCCTTGGGTCTAATCCAGAACAGTTTATTGAAAAGGCAATGATTCGTTGTATTGCATTTCAGGGGCTGGATAAACGCTTTATTTTTGATGATCAGGTTTTTGGAGGACCTTTGTACCATCAATTTACCAAGGCTATGCAATGGCTACGTGGAAAATTGAACGTTGCTTACGATATAGAAGGACAGGGTTCCGGTCCCAGAAAGGAAATATGGGAGATTCCCGAAACTGTATTTAAAGAAACGATTATTAATTCCTTGTCCCATAGAGATTATTACGATAAGGGTGCATTAACTACCATAGAACTATTTGAAAACCGGGTGGAAATTAGTAATCCCGGCGGTTTGGTGAGTGCCATTCCTATGGCTTCATTTGGTAAACGAAGTCATTCCAGAAATCCACTTATTTTTGGCCTTTTTTCCAGGATGCGTTTGGTTGAACAGATTGGATCGGGCATTCCCAGAATCATTCATCTGATGAAGGAGGCAACATTGCCGGCTCCTCTCTTCCAGAAAGAAGGAATGTTTACTGTTACCTTAATGCGGCCACTAAAAAGTAGGGAGAAAAGTAGGGAGAAAAGTAGGGAGAAAAGTAGGGAGAAAATAAAGGCACTAATTAAGGAAAATCCTAATATAACAACAATGGAAATGAGTGAAATTATTGGAATAAGTATAAAAGGAATTGAAAAACATATTGCCAATCTGAAAAAAGAGGGTATTATTGATCGAATTGGTGCTGACAAGGGTGGTAATTGGAAAATTTTAATAAAATAATTTGTCTAAATAAAACTAAGTTTCAACGTAAATACAAAGATGCTGGCAGCGTTGGAAAAATTATTAAAATCAATATCGCCTTTGCTTTGGTCTGATGAAAAAGCTGATGGGAACTTTCTTTTTGAAGTCTTCTTTTACCCGATATTGAAAAATGGATGACTAAAAAACCAGTTAACCCTAAAGAATAAAATCCTCATTGAGAATCCAACGAATTAATAATTGCTAGATAAAAACGCTTTTTACCCGGATAAAAGAATTTTATGTAATTCAATAAAACGGAGGAACTTTTTACCATTTACCCATCAAAAAAACAAAAAATTAAGGACCAAATATAGGAACCTTCGTTCAGCTCGCCTTCTGAATCACAAAAATTCTATTAAATAATCATCCGTTTATCAAGATTTTGGTTGGCCTTGATCACTCACAAACGGCTGATTATAATATCGTTGTCCTGTAGTTTGAAACAATGCATTAGCTACGGCTCCAAAAACCGGAGGGAATGGCGGTTCACCAAGACCCGTAGGATCGATATCATTTTGAACAAAATGAACCTCTATTTTTTGAGGTGCCTCATTGGCTCTAATCATCCGATAATTATGGAAATTATTTTGCTCTGCTACTCCATTCTTATGGGTCAAAGCGCCATAAAACGATTGTCCGATACCATCCACCACGGCGCCTTGCACCATGTTTGTTGCAGCATCTGGATTTACGACTACACCACAATCAACCGCTGAAATTACCTTTTCAACATAGGGCTGACCATCCCTTAGTACCATATCCACCACATGACCAGCATAGGAAGCGTGACAAAAATAGGCCGCTACCCCTCGTTTCTTACCCGCATTCTCTGATCTCCCCCATCCTGATTTTTCCTTCAATAATTCCAAAACACCTATATATCTACCCGGATCATAATCATTATTGGAGCCCACTGGTCTTTCTTTTGCCTTTTTAAGTAAATCAAGACGAAGTTGAATGGGATCTTTACCCATGGCTTCCGCTACCTCATCGAGAAAAGATTGTTCAGCAGCAGCATTAAAGTTAGACCTTGGAGCCCTAAAGGCACCGATGGTAATATTGGAAGGTATTTCCCATCCATCAGCTAAATAATTATCGACGGCACCTGCAGGAAAACGATTTGCATGAATTGGGTTTTCAGGTATGCCACCTCCTGTAACATGGAAACCTATGAGATTCTTGTTTTGGTCCAGCGCAGCCCTATAGGTTGCTGTGTACATCGGGCGATAGATACCATAAGTCATATCATCTTCCCTGCTATAAATTAATTTTATGGGTGTTTTGGCCTTTTGGGAAATTAGCCCTGCTTCCACCATGTAATGATGATAGGCACGCCGTCCAAAACCTCCACCCATTCGTGTCATAAGAATCTCTATTTTATCTGTTGGTAGTCCGAACCTGGCTGCAAGCGTTGCTTCTGCAAAGTTTGGTGCCTGGAGCGGACCAACGAATAAAGCCTTATCTGTCTCAACGTGAGCAAAGAAATTGATGGGTTCCATACAATTATGCGCCAAAAACGGAGCATTATAGGTACGTTCTATGACCACTGCTGCATTTTTGAAAGCAGCTTCAGGGTCTCCATCTTTCCTCAATACTTTGGGCGATTTTTTTGCCCATTCCCTCATTTTTTCAAAATGTAGATCTGTACTTTCCAAGCCAGACGGGGTAATTTCTTCGACCTTATTTCCCCGAACCATCATAAATTCCTTACGCTCCGGCGCTACTTCCCAATCTACTTTCAAGACCTTTCTGGCATTCATAACTTCCCAGGTAGATTTACCTACAATGGCAACTAATTCATTGAAGGTACGCGTTTCAAATGCTCCCCTGTCAGAACCTTCTTCAAAGATTTTTATACTAAAAACATCCTTAATACCTGGCATTTTGAGTGCAGCTGACGCATCAAAAGACTTTAATTTCATACCAAAAGCAGGAGGATGCTGAACCATAGCAATTTGCATTCCTTCCATGCTATAATCCATTCCGAAAAGAGGTTTACCGGTAACTATTTTTACGCCTTCAGTATTTTTCTTTGAATTTCTTACAATTGAAAAATCCTTTGGTGATTTCAGTTTAACCTCTTTGGGAACGGCAATGGTAGCTGCCTTAGCCGCCATTTCACCATATTTTGCTACTTTTCCACTTGAATGAGAAAGAATACCTGCTTTAGTTGTAATTTCAGCTGCCGGTACATTCCACGCTTGAGCTGCTGCTTCAATTAACATTTGTCGGGCAGAAGCCCCTGCATTTCTGAGCGGTTTCCAATAGGCACGCATCGAATTACTACCTCCGGTAAACTGATTACCAAATTTTACATTATCATGAGAAGCCATTTCAACCTTCACATCCTTCCAGTCAACATCTAATTCTTCTGCAGCAATCATAGGGAGTGAAGTCATAACATTTTGCCCGAATTCAGGATTTGGGCACATTATTTTCACTATATTATCAGTCGTAATTTGAATATAACCATTGAGTTGATTCCATTCACCTGTAAGATTGGAACTTAACCCCTTTTCAACCGCTTTGGCTTCTGAAAACCAACTAAAACTGAGCATCAAACCACCACCAGCCAATACAGAAGACTGGATGAAGGAACGCCTGGTATATGTTTTCTTATTTTCCATCATTCGAAAGTTGATTAGATTATTTTTTAGCAGCAGTTTTAATAGCCTCTTTGATTCTTAAATAAGTTCCACAACGGCAAATATTTCCGCTGATGGTTGCCTCAATATCTTCATCACTGGGATTAGGATTATTTTTCAGTAAAGCCACTGCCGTCATGATTTGTCCTGACTGACAATAACCACATTGGGCTACATCGTGTTCGAGCCAGGCTTCCTGAACCAGATGGGTTGCATTCTCTGATAGTCCTTCGATGGTTGTAATTTCCTGCCTACCTATGGAGGAAACCGGCAATTGGCACGAGCGAACTGCCATTCCATTTAGGTGAATAGTGCAAGCGCCACACTGGGCGATACCACATCCGTATTTAGTACCTTGAAGGTTTAAATGGTCACGCAGTACCCACAATATTGGTGTTAAAGGATCAACATCAACTTGTTGGGTTTTACCATTTATTTTTAGAGAATATTTTGCCATATTGTAGATATGTAACTATGTTATACAAATTTATTGAAATAAATACCACCATTCAAAGAAAAGTCTGGGAAATTCATAGAGTTACGCGCCTAACAATATAAATCCTTCCAAAAATGTTGAATTCTCCAATAAAGTATATACTTTAAAAATATACTAAAATAGAAGTAGATGAAAACAGTATCACTTAAGCTTGACGTAATCGTTTACGAAGAGACCGAGCCATTGCTTAAAAAGATTAAGAAACCCAGAAATCGTTATATTAACGAGGCACTTCAATTCTATCATCACATACAAAAAAAGAAAATTATCTCTGAACAATTAGCCATAGAATCAAAACTCGTTAGCGACGAATCTATGAATGTGCTGAATGAATTTGAAAAACTTGAAGATTATGACAGCTAAAAAATATGAAGTCTGGTTAGCTAATCTCGATCCATGGATTAGCACTGAATCAGGAAAAACCAGACCAGTATTAATTGTTCAAACAGATGTATTAAATAATATTCATCCATCTACCTTAATATATCCAATCACAAAAAATGTGAAACCCGAGAGTCATATATTGAGAGTTCATTTAAAAAAAGGCATCGGAAAAGTAAAAGACAACTGTGATATAATGATTAATCAACTAAGAGTTATCAACAATAAAAGATTGATAGAATAAATGGGAGACTTACCAGATGACATTTCTGAACGGGTGAAAGAGAATATTAGAATAGTTCTGGATCTCGAAGAATAAGTACTAATCGCTAAGTCAAGTTTTAAAATAAGATACTCTTCCCACCTACCCATAAATTCAATAAAATAATAATCTTGATGTGTTTTTTGACTCAAGAAAGTTTTTTAGAGGTTTATTCCCATTCAAGATATAATTTCTTACCCTTTAAAAGAAAAGGAAGACCTAGCAATAAAAATTGGGCGAATGCAATAAATAAAGGTCATTAAACACAGCGTCGTCGTTGATTTGAGAGGGAAGGTTAATGTTAGATGTTGCTTTCATTTCGAAGCCTCTCGTCGATGCGTTACGCATCGACGAAAAAGAGAGTATAAAGTTACTAATCTACGAATGACCCTTACACCCAAAACGAATACGTTCCTTGTAATCCTCGAAATCCTGATTCAAAACCAGGTGAAAGCAGATGAATATTACATTGGAACCTGTCAGAGAAAAGACGCGAGGCATCGCGTATCCACGAATCCGTGAAATCCTAAAAATCCTTTAAATCCGTGATTCAAAACCAGGTGAAAGCAGATGAATATTACAATGGAACCTGCCAGGAAAAAGACGCGAGGCATCGCGTTTCCACGAATCCGTGAAATCCTGAAAATCCTTTAAAATCCGTGATTCAAAACCAGGTGAAAGCAGATGAATATTACATTGGAACCTGTCATAGAGAAGACGCAAGGCATCGCGTTTCCACGAATCCGTGAAATCCTAAAAATCCTTTGAAATCCGTGATTCAAAACCAGGTGAAAGCAGATGAATATTACATTGGAACCTGTCAGGGAAAAGACGCGAGGCATCGAGTTTCCACGAATCCGTGAAAACCTGTTAATCCTGATCGCGAAGCACCAATACCCCATCGTCAAAAACACCTCCAACATAAATTTTTCCTTTATAAGGAGCCGCTACGGAAGATCCTGACAAGGGATTGCCATCATTTAGGTACACCTGGGTTACTACCTCCTTTTGACCTTTTGGAAAACTGATTTTCAATACTTCTGAAGGGGATCTCTTATTGGCATCTTTGGAATGCCCCAGAAAAACAAGCATTTTCGCATGGGCACCTACCCATAAATTACCCTCTGAATCCCACTCTAAATTATCCACTCCGGTATTACATTTTATTTTACCCAACGGTGAAAAAGGTTCTCGGTTATAGGAGAAAATGGACCCATCGGTGCAAGCGGCTACATATATCTTACTCCCATCCGGACTTACAGTTATTCCGTTGGCATATCGAATACCATTTTCCAATATAGTCGTCTTTTGTCCATCATAAAAACCTAATTGTCCCGTACCAATAACAAGAAAGTCCTTCCAACTAGAAACACCCCCATGGCTGTCATGATCATTGGTAAAATAAAAAGCATTTTTGCTTACCGCCACCAGATCATTTGGACTCACAAAATGAGTATCCGAAATAGATTTTACATGGACGAGGGAAGTATCTATGAATTGAAAAACTTCCACGGTATTTTTCTTTGCCCTATGATTAACCACGAAAAGCCATTGTGTGCTGTCCACATTATCCTGATACAAAGAAATACCATGCGGATGGAAATCATCTAATTCAAAATCAGCCGTTAATTCTATAGGTTCCGGAGAATCCTGAGAAAGATTCAACAAATATATTGCCCCTTTTTTCGGCTTTCCAGCTACCGTACTTCTCCTATCGTCAGAAGAGACAAAAGCAAAACCACTCGTCTGATTAATCGTAATGTCCTCAGCGCCAATCATCCCATTTATCAGACTCGATTCTGGACGACCAATGATCACCGATTTTTTAAATGCGCCCGCATAATAAAGGGTTCTTCCTACAACGAGCAAAATTAAAACTAAAGCAAACAATACTATTTTCTTCCAAAGCATGACCTTATCCTTTTTATTAAAGATAAGCAAAATGGATTGAAATTATTCTTCCACTTTAGCTTTTACCATAAAATTCGCATACTTACCCGGCGCGATAACCGCATTGATCACTTTAAATGGTAATTCAACAGAAGGAAGAATTTCCAGTGTTTTCAATTGAATTTTAGTAATGACCCGCGGCTCCAGGGTAATTAGTCCCGAATGTTGATGAAAATTCAATTTGCCCTCATTCAACAATAAAAAAGGCGTGTCAGAATCATTTTTTATGGAAATTTCAAGAATAGAAGAAGTACCAATGTATTCCGCCTTTTGAACAGTTATAGCGGCATTTAACATAGGCATCATCCATTCTTCGCGGCCAATAAGAGTATGATTGAAATACGCCAGCGTTCTTTTGGCAAATAAAGCTTCCCGAATACTTTCTTCCGTTTTTTCCTTTGCGAAAACGATGGTGAAAGGTCTGTGTCCACCTTCAGAAATTTTAAACTGCCAATCTACCAAACCATGTATATCAGAAGTACCCATAATGGTGAGGTTATAATCGAGTGCCATTTGAAAAGCTTCATCAGAATAAGTGACATCATTTACCACTTCAATACCATGAAGCAGATTATCCTTAATAAGTTGTTTATGAAAATCAGTTATTCGAGCTACCCCATCTTTTCTTTGCGCAGTCCAGTTCGGATGATTCCAAAAGGTAAATGCTCCTTGATTTTTTGCCTCCTTAAACACAGTCAAAGCATCGTCCTGCAAAAGTTTATTTGCGTCTTTAATGAAAATGGCATTATTATGTCCCGGAGGCATTCCCCTGGTAATTTCCGCCCCTTTCACCACTAACAAATCATAAGGCTTTGCTATTTTTGAAGCAATATCAAAGGATTTATTTCTATCTGGATTTGGAATATCATCTTTATGAGGCTGGTATTCCAAATGTTCGGTCATAGAGACAGCATCCAGACTATCTTTTAGTGCTTCTTGTACACGGATATCTGGCCAGACACTTCCGTCGGAAAATACGGTATGAATATGGAAATCACAAGAAAGGGATAGATATCCCGGAATAGGAGGGAATTTAGCGACTCTACCATGTTGGTGATTAGATTGACCAGTGGCTAAAACGGAAAACAAGCCCAATATGGGGATAACAAGAAATTTCATACGCTGCCTTTTTTTTCAAAAATAATTGAAATCTTTTGAAAAAATGGAAATGGTGCACTAATTAATAAAGAATTAGCCTTGAGTAAACATAGCGTTAAAATTCCTCTTCCCTTTCCATTTTAAGGAGCTTTAAATTTTTATCAAACATCCTTCTAAGGTAAGCGGAATCTGATTCGAATAAAAATTTCCGGGACAATTCAATAGGCATTTCCGTTTCATTAGCAAAATTAATTTCTCCGTTTTCCTTTAAAATGGCTTGATACACTGCTCTGAAAATAGCTGGATTATTCACTATGTCAGGATCTGAATCTGCGGAAAATCCCCCCGTTTCCAAAAAAGGAGGGCAATCAACGGTTGTTTCTGAAGAATCAATGTCCAAATAGAAATCTCCCTGAATATATTTTCTTAATCCCGGACTTTGGGCCACCCTATGATAATAAGAGCCAAAAACAGGTAATGCCGTTGCTGCACCCTGGCCCAGAGCGGTACTCTTAAAATGAATAGCGGGAAGAGAAGCACCTACCCAAACGCCGGTAACCAAATTGGGAGAAGCGCCCATAAACCAGCCGTCTGAATTATTTTGAGTGGTTCCCGTTTTACCAACCAGCGCCATTTTCAATCCAAAAACACTACGCAATCTTCCACCTGTACCTTCATTAACCGTCTTCTTTAGCATAGGAATTAAGGTAGCCACCGTAAAAGGATCAATCACCTGATTACTGGCCTGTCTTGGGGCTGTATAAATAAGTTCTCCCTCTTTGGTTTCAATGCGCAACAAATAATGAGGGGGCGGTTTTACCCCTTTATTAACGAAGGTGGCATACACCCGAGTCATTTCATACAAGGAAATTTCTGCAGAACCTAACGCAATAGAAGGAGCCTTAGGAATATTCGACGTAATGCCCAAGGCCTTTCCCATTTCCCTAACCTCCTCAATGCCCGTTGCCAAAAGAACTTGAACAGCAATGGTATTAATTGATTTACTTAGCGCACCTGCCATGGTATAGAAGCCGCCATATATATTATCTGAATTTCCAGGTTTCCAATCTTCATATTCAGGATAAATAATTTGTTCATTCGGATAATAAGTGCAAGGATTTAATCCCTCCTGGATGGCCGCCGCATACACAATAGGTTTAAAAATAGAACCTACCTGCCTGTTTGCATGAACATGGTCATATTGATTATAACCAAAATGATTTCCACCAATCCATGCTCTGATGGCGCCACTTTTCGGATCCATAGAAAGCAGGGCAGCTTGTAACATTTGCAATGAAATCTTAAGTGAATCCAAGGGAGAAATAACCTTCTGAACAGACTGCAACTCATTCCATGCGAACATTTGCATAGGCACGGGTTTATTAAAATTCTCCTCAATTTCTTCCTGCGTAGCTCCGGCGTTAATTAATTGTTTGTATCTGTCTGTCTGCTTTACTATACTCCACAAAAAGGCATCATTTCCCCAGGGCTTCCCGTTACGCCATTCTCTAAAAAAACCAGCCTGAATTTGCGGCATTTGTTCTTTGACTGCCTGCTCTGAGAACAACTGCAAATAATAATCGACCGTTGTATAAATCCTCAACCCATCGGTATAAAGGCTATAATAATTACCGTCTTTTTTCTTTATATTACCTACTATTTGTTCCAATTCAGGTCTGATATATTCTCTAAAATAGGAAGCAAGACCGGCATTTCTTCCCTGAGGATTATATCTAAGACGCAAGGAAGTTCTGCTCAATTTCTGATAGGCTGTTTCCGTCAAATAGTTGTATTTGACCATTTGTGACAATACAGTATTTCGCCTTTGTAAAGCTCTTTCTGGATGATTAACAGGGTTATACAAACTGGGGCCTTTAAGCATACCCACCAGCAAAGCCGCTTCTGCTATCGTCAGGCGAGCAGGTTTTTTCCCGTAAAAGGTTTGTGATGCCACATTTATTCCATAAATAGTACCTCCAAAAGGAACGGTATTCAGATATAAATTCAAAAGTTCTTCCTTAGTGTAAATTTTCTCCAGTCGCTGCGCGGTAATCATTTCTCTGAACTTATTGACAGGCATGCTGGCCAGCCAATAGGATTTACGTGGGAACAAATTTTTCGCCAACTGCTGACTTAAGGTACTCCCCCCTCCAGACGATTCATTCATTAAAAGAATAGACTTGAAAAACACCCTGAAAAGCGCCCTGATATCAATGCCTTTATGTTCAAAAAAGCGAGTATCTTCTGTGGCCAGTAAGGCATGAATTAAATATGGGGGAATTTCTGAAAATTGAACATCCACTCTATTTTCTACATAATACCGACCCAAAACTTTTCCATCGATGCTAATTAACTCTGATGAATTGGCTTGTTTAATACCTTTTAATTCCGCATAATTAGGAATTGGGCCAAAAATTCCCAGATAAATCAAGGATAGGAAAATAATGAGACCTGAGACTCCCCAGATAACAGACCTGATGGCCCATTTTTTGAGTTCTTCTTTGTCTTTAAGTACCGTTTTACCCATCAAAGCCATGTAGAAAAAATAATGAGGGAAATAATAGGCTAAGGTAATGATTCTAATGAAACCTTCTACTTTTCCCAAACATTTTATCCCACCATACCAAACATTAGGTACGAATTACTACCCTTATATTTTTTGAAAAATAATTGATTTTACTATTGAATTTTCGGTTTAAAACTACCTATATTTGCATTTATTAAGATTAAGTCTAAATAAATACTTAGAGAATTTTCTCCTGTAAAAATGTAACGCCGTGAAAAAAAGTTTCCTATTCCCAGCACTTGTTTATAGTTTAAACTTAGTTAGTCAAGCGCCTAATCAGGATACTATAAAAAATCAAGAGCTTGATCCTGTGGTTATTGTTGGAGACAGAGCAAAATATATTGCGGGTTCTGGTCAGTACATCAACATTTTAAAAATAGAGAAACTGAATCAGCCCAATGTGAATAATGTGCTTCGTATTGTTCCTGGTGTTAATGTTAGAGACGAGGAAGGATTTGGCTTAAGACCAAATATTGGTTTGAGGGGGACCCCCGTTAACAGAAGTGCAAAAATTACCCTAATGGAAGACGGCATTCTTATCGCCCCAGCGCCTTATGCTGACCCTTCCGCGTATTATTTTCCTACCTTTTCACGGATGCAAGGAATTGAAGTATTAAAAGGGAGTAGCCAAATTAAATATGGTCCATATACCATTGGCGGGGCTATTAATCTTCTTTCTACGGGTATTCCTAATACCTTCAAAGGCTATGCCCAAGCAGGGTATGGAAGTTTTGGAACGAATCAGCAAAGGATCTGGGTAGGTGATTCCCGGAAAAATATTGATTATGTTTTCGAAATTAACCGTATTGCTTCAAATGGATTTAAAGTTTTGCAGAATGGAGAAAATACAGGTTTCGACCGAAGAGATGTTATGGGCAAAATTCGTTGGCACACCAATGAAGAGGCAAAAATAGCTCAGTCTGTTATGTTGAAAATGGTGGCCAGCGTGGAAGAGGGAAATGAAACTTATCTTGGATTAACTTATGAAGATTTCCAAACAAATAGGCTAAGCAGGTATGCTGCAACGCAAAAAGATATATTAGATATGAATCATAATCATCTTTCTCTGACGCATACTATTTCACCTCTGGCAGGATTAAAAATTCATACAACAGCTTACTATTCATTTACTTATAGAGATTGGGCCAGGGTAAATTCCGTCGCTGGACAGTCGCTAAATAATATTTTACAAAATCCAGCCTCCTTTGCCAATGCTTATCAGGTTATGACTGGAAATGCCAACGGGGCTATTGACTACCAAAGTGCAGAAAGAAATTTTTTCTCAAAAGGTGTCCAAACCAATGCGCAATATTTATTTATTAAAAATGATTGGACTCATAAAATACAATTTGGAATTCGTTATCACCTGGACCAGGCGGATAGATTTGCGACGCGTTCAGTTTATAATATGAATAACGGAACCATGATTTTATCTGCGGCCGGAATAAAAGGAAATCAGGAAAATCAAATTAGAAACGGGCAAAGCTTAGCTACTTTCTTAAATTACGATGTAAGTTTCAAGCGTCTGAAAGTAAGCCCTGGCGTGAGATATGAAAATATCCACTTTGATTTTCAAAATTACGGAACGGCCGATAATGCCCGTTTAGGGACGGTTCTTAGATCTGCAGAAAACCAATTAACCGTTATTTTACCAGGGATAGGACTTCATTATTGGTTGAACGAAAACATGAATTTGCTTGGGGGTATTCATAAAGGATTTTCTCCTCCTGGTATGCCTTCTTTTACAGCAACGAGCGGTCAAGCGAGGATAGAAACGTCCGTTAATTACGAATTGGGCTATCATTTTGAAAAAAATGGATATACTGCACAAGTTGTTGGATTCTTTAATAACTATTCCAATATTTTAGGTTCTGATAATATGTCAGGTGGAGGTGCAGGCACGGGGGACATGTTCAATGCTGGAAACGCACATATCCAGGGGATAGAAATTAGTTTTGAAGGCAACTTACTTTCCAATAAGAATAATCCGTCGGGTTTGAGCTTACCTGTAAGCCTGGCCTATACCTTCACAGACGCGAGATTTCAAGAAACTTTTATTAATGGAGGCGGTGATTGGGGAACAGGTAGAATAAATCAGGGAGACAAAATTCCTTTTATTACCCCCCATTTATTAACGGCTAATTTGGGTATGTCAAACCAGAAATTTGATATTACCCTTAGCAATCGATTTACGGGAATAACCAGGGTAAAGCCAGGGGCAGGTTCCCCCATTATTCCAAATGACCTGGTAAAATACGCAGACGTAAACGCATTGGCAGGCTTTTTAATCATTGATCTTTCAACCAATTATGATATAAATAAATCGGTAACGGCTTTCGCCACTATAAATAACTTAACCAACAGCAAGGCCATTGTTGCAAACCTGCCTCAAGGATACAGACCCAACATGCCTTTAAGTTTTAACACTGGTTTAAAAATCAGATTTTAACTTCTGCCCTAAATCTTTAGTTAGCATATTAAATGATGGTGAATCTTAAGGAAACAGTAAAATAGGTGTTTCCGCGGAATGAGAGTTGATTTCCCAGCTATTGGAAAATATAACTTTCATAAGATGGTAAAAAAAAGGTATTTTTGTCATAGAACCGACCATCTAATCTTTACTTATTTTACCTCGTATTCTTTACCAATGAATTACCTAAAGTCTGCCGCTCTCCTATCGTATCTTGTTTTTAGCCTGCTAGGTTGTCATCCGAGATATTCAGGTACTTTTGAAAATGCGATTCGTTATCAAATTAACGACTCCATTCCCGAGGATAAAAAATTGCTGGCCTTGATTGCCCCATACACTGAAAAGCTGAATGCTACCATGTTGTCCGGCATAGCTCCACTCTCAGGAGAGTTGACATTGGGCAAACCTGAGTCAACCCTTGGAAATTGGATAACTGATGTTTTACAGCGTTACATCACAGAAACAAAAGGTATAAAATGTGATTTTACGTTAAGTAATTATGGTGGTGTAAGAAGTAATTTTATCAAGCAAGACAGTTTGCGCGTCGGTATGATCTTTGAACTACTCCCTTTTGATAATGAACTACTTGTGTTAGATTTAAAAGGAAGTGACATTGAGGCACTCGTTAGATATATGGCAAAAAGTGGATTTTGGCCAGTTAGTAAAGGAATTAATATTCTTCAGACAGACAATAAGATAGAATGGATAAAAATTCAGGGTCAACCTTTGGTGCCTGAAAAGATGTATAAAGTTCAAATGCCTGATTATGTGGCAAATGGAGGTGAGGGAACTGCATTTTTAGCCAATGCCCCCAGAGAAAAAACGGGTATGTATATGCGGGAAGCGGTCATTGAACAATTACGTATTGAAACCAAAAAAGGGATTATTCAACAGGGAATGCTTGATGAAAGAATTCTGATAAGAAATAATTAATATGAAAAGGAGAAACTTTATTAAATACGCCGGAGCAGGCCTCATTGTTACGGGAACCAATCCTGCCTGGGCTTTCCGATCCCTTAAACCGGAAAGTAAAAAATTGACTATTCTGCATACCAATGATTTCCACAGCAGAATCGATCCGTTTCCTCCTGGAAGTGGTCGGAACTCATTACAGGGTGGTGTGGCCAGGAAATCGACGTTAATTCAGCAAATCAGAGAAAAAGAAGAGAATTTATTGCTATTCGATTCCGGCGATGTATTTCAAGGAACGCCCTATTTTAATTTCTTTGCAGGTCAATTGGAAATGCAGATCATGGAATTATTAAAATACGACGCATTAACTATTGGTAATCATGATTTTGATGGAGGCATTGAAAATTTAGCCAAGCAACTGGAACAAGTCAGCTTTCCCGTATTATGCGGCAATTATAATTTTACAAATACCCCAATGGAGGGAAAAACCAAACCTTACCATATCTTTAAAAAAGATGGACTTCGCATTGGAGTGTTTGGACTGGGTATTGAATTAAAAGGATTAGTTCCTAAAGATCTTTATACCAATACCATTTACGAAGACCCTATTGAAAAAGCCAATTATTATGCAAAATTGCTTAAAGTAGAGGAAAAATGTAATCTTGTTGTCTGCTTAAGTCATTTAGGATATCAATATTCGGAAGACAAGGTAAGTGATATTACCATGGCCGCTGCAACTGAAAATATCGATGTTATCCTTGGTGGTCACACGCACACTTTTCTCCCTGCCCCAACAAAAGTTGGCAATTTGGCTGGAAAATCGGTATATGTTAATCAGGCAGGATGGGGAGGAATCCTATTAGGTCGATTAGATTTTGTTTTCCAGGGGGATAAGCCTGTTGGATTAGCCCATTCAGAAAATATTAGCGTGGGCGAAAAAAATTGGTTAGTCTAACGTCCCTCTACATTTCAAATAAAATGTGCAGTCAGATAATAAAGCAGGTTAGATCAAGTACATATTCTCAAATTTACATTCAGATTGTTTTTGCCGTTAAGGGAAGAGCAAGCCTCGTGAGTAAATCTTGGGAAGAGGAATTGTATAAGTTTGTGTCTGGAATTTTAACTAATAAGGGCCAAAAATTGCTTGCAATCAATGGAATGCCAGATCATATTCACATTTTTATAGCCATGAAGCCAACCTGCTGTCTTTCTGATTTAGTCAGAGAGATAAAAAAGGCATCCAATGTATATATAAACGAAAAAAAATTATGCCCTTCCAAATTTCAATGGCAAGAAGGATTTGGTGCATTTTCATATAGCCAATCCAGTGTAATAAATGTGATCAAATATATTCAAAGCCAGAAAGAACATCATAAAAAGAAAACCTTCAAAGAGGAATACATTGAATTTTTAAGAAATTTTGAAATTGAATACAATACAGGACATCTTTTTGAATGGATAGATTAAAATAATATTTTTGCCGCCTGGGACCAAATGGTACAATAAAAAAATGTTGCCGCCTGGGACCAAATGGCTAGATACATGTGACCCCTCTGGGGTCAGGTCCGCAAATACAAATGACCCCGGAGGGGTCACACGTTTATAATTTTTGCCAAAGGCAAGCAAAATCTCCGCTCACATCAAAATGCCGGCATCGGCAAAACTCAGATAGCCGGCATCGGTGTAAATGATATGGTCAATAACTTTGACATCAAGGTCGTTTCCACAGGACATGAGTCTTTTTGTAAGATTCAAATCTGCATCACTGGCAGTTAAATTTCCCGACGGATGATTATGACCCAAAATGATATAGGAGGCAAAATTTTCAAGGGCATGTCTAAAAATAATTTTTGGATCAACCATAGTACCCGAAACACCTCCAATACTAATTCTTTCTCTACCAATGACCTTATTGCTTCTATTTAGTAGGATAATCCAAAATTCTTCTACCTGAAGATCAACCAGCACAGGTTTAAATATTTCGTAAGCATCAACGCTCGATTTGATTTGTGTCCTTACGGTAATTTTCAATTCCGATCGTCGCTGTCCCAATTCTAAGGCAGCGGAAATTAAACTGGCTTTAGCGGGACCAACCCCTTTGAACCGGCAGAGGTCTTTAATCGACGCTTTACTTAAAGAAGATAAATCATCATTGAAACCCTTCAATAATCGATGTGCCAATTGAACTGCATTTTCCTCAAACGAACCAGAACCTATTAAAATGGCTAATAACTCTGCATTTGACATTTCTTTTTTACCCCTCATTTTTAATTTTTCCCTTGGTCTTTCAGCTTCAGGGAGCGTTCTCATTGTTATATGAACCTGAGGATATGCTGAATCTGTTAAATCTGTTGCCATATAATGCTTACTTTTGTGTTAATGAGATTTGAATTGAGTGCAATGTCTATAATAACCAACCATTCCAAAAGGACAGAAAGCGGTTTTTTTCGCTATAAAAAAGGGTTGATTTTCGTTAATTAACCATTCAAAGCACTGATTTTAAACAGGATAAATTAATTATTTTGGCAGAAGGACAAACGTTTAAAAAAGAAGAACGATTAAAAAGCAGAAAAGTGATTGGCCAACTGTTTCGCTCGAAACAGAGCCTGGGTCACTATCCATTTCGTCTTTTATGGGCCAATATTGCCTCTACACATTCATTGGAAAATCCCGTTTTATTTACACAGAGTGTCCCAAAAAAGAAATTCAAACATGCGGTAGATAGAAATCTTATCCGACGGAGAATCAGAGAAGCATACCGTTTAAATAAAGCAACATTTTACGCTAATTTTTCCGGGGAAAATGACGAACAAATAGCCATCATGGTTATCTATATTGCCACTGAAACCTTGCCTTTTTCCAGCATTGCGAATGCCATGGAAAAAATGCTTCATCGATTTCATAAAATTAGAAATAAACCAATAAAAGAAGTTTAACATGAGAAGCAAACTATTGATTGTAGCCTTTTTACATCTCACTTTTATTTTATCTGCACAAAGAAACCTCCAATTCTTACAATTAGAAAAAGTAGGAAGTATGAAGGTTGAAAAAATTTCCCTTGGGACAGTCATCACTTATTCCATAAAAGATGGACAAGGCTGGTACTCCTCCGAAATAGCTAACTTTTTGTATAAAGACCAACTTATAGCCATGGCCGACAGGACTATTCCGTTAAGTGAAATTACGGCCTTGCGATATGATAGAACCTGGCCAAAGGCCATTGGCAGACAAGTGGGTCTATTTGGCCTGTCCTGGTCGGGGTATGCCTTTATCGGTACGTTGACTGACGGAAGACCGGAGACAAGCTACAGAACCTCCGACGCAATAGTCACAGGAAGTGCCCTCGCCGTAGGTCTGTTATTGCCAAAATTAATTTCGTTTAGAGTTAAAAAAATAGGTAATAAATACAGACTTAGATTATTGGACCTAAGGCCTGAGTGATATTTTTTAAACTTTTTTTTAATAAAAAAAATAAATAAATGCCTCTACATTCTTTTGTAAAGTAAAAAAAAGGTCATTTTTGCGAAGTTAATTTTTTAAAAACACGAGTATGTTAAGCGAACAAACTATCCCGTCAGAAAAAACAGTTTCTGAACGCGCTGCCGATTTAATCAGAATTCTTTCCGCGTCCATGGTTGAGCGTGCACAATCAGGTCATCCTGGAGGACCAATGGGAGGAGCTGATTTTATGCACATACTCTTCACAGAATTCATGGTTTTCGACCCTGAAAATCCGCGTTGGCCGTTTAGAGATCGCTTTTTTCTGGATCCCGGACACATGTCAGCTATGTTATATGCCCAAATGGGTCTTTTAGGATATTACACACCCGACGACTGGAAGCAATTCAGACAATGGGGAAGTCCAACGCCAGGGCATCCTGAAAGAGATTTAGATAGAGGTATTGAAAATACTTCAGGCCCTCTTGGTCTAGGTCATGCCTTTGGTGCCGGTGCCGCCATTGCCGAACGATTCCTGGCCGACAGATTTGGAGAATGGCTTTCTCATCATACTTATGTATATATATCTGATGGGGGCATTCAGGAAGAAATTTCCCAGGGCGTTGGTCGTATTGCCGGTCATCTTGGCCTCGGAAACTTAATCCTTTTTTATGATGCTAACGACATTCAACTTTCTACCAGGGTCGAAGATGTTACAAATGAAGATACTGCCGCTAAATACAAAGCATGGGGTTGGGACGTTCAAACCATAGTTGGTAATGACCATCAGGCGATTAGAAATGCTTTGCGTCAGGCAAAAATGGCAACAGATAAGCCTTCCATAATCATTGGAAAAACGATTATGGGTAAAGGTGCCGTTACCGCTGAAGGAAAATCGTTTGAAGGGGAGGTAGAAACCCATGGTAAACCTTTAGGAAAATCGAACGCGTCTTTTCCGGAAACTATAAAAAATTTGGGTGGCGACCCTGAAAATCCTTTCCTTGTTTTTCCTGATGTCGAAGAATATTACGAAGCAGTTAAGGAAAAATGTATCAATGCCGCGGGAAGGAAGAAAGATGAGGAATTGGAATGGAGACAGGCAAATGTTGAAAAATCTTTACTCCTCGATCAATATCTCAACGGCATCTTACCTGAACTCGATTGGGAAAATATTATTCAAAAACAAGGTGATGCTACCAGATCAGCGTCGGGAAAGGTATTGGAATTATTTGCCTCTAAAGTAGGAAATATGATCGTTGCGTCGGCCGATTTATCAAATAGCGACAATACGCAGTCTTTTTTAAATAAAACAAAAGCCCTTAAAAAAGGTGATTTTTCCGGTTCTTTCCTTCAGGCAGGTGTTTCTGAACTTACAATGTCTGCCCTATCGGTTGGTATGGCGCTTCATGGTGGTGTAATACCCGTTTGCGCTACCTTTTTTGCCTTTTCCGATTATATGAAGCCCGTTTTACGTCTGGCTGCCCTTATGGAAATCCCTACTATTTTTATCTGGACTCACGACTCTTTCAGGGTGGGCGAAGATGGACCAACCCATCAGCCTATAGAGCAGGAAGCTCAATTGCGATTACTAGAAAAATTACATAATCATTCTGGAAAACCAGGTTTTCTTGCTCTTAGACCTGCAGATGCCGATGAAACTACCGTGGCCTGGAAAATGGCTATCGAAAATACTGAAACACCCACTGGATTGATTTTATCAAGGCAGAATATCGTCTCGCTACCAGCTACTGATGGGGTTTCCAGATATCATAATGCCCTCGGTGCTCAAAAAGGTGGTTACATCGTTTCCGATTGTGAAGGAAAACCCGATATTGTTCTTGTTGGAAATGGCTCTGAAGTGAGTACGCTTTATGCCGGTGCTCAATTATTAAAAGAGAGGGAAAATAAAAAGGTAAGACTGGTTTCCATTCCTTCTGAGGGGTTATTCTTTAGCCAATCTAAAGAATATCAAGACAGTATTTTGCCAAATGATGTTCCACGACTTGGTCTTACGGCTGGTCTTCCGGTAAATTTAGAAGGAATCGTTGGACATCACGGCGTTGTATTAGGATTAAGACATTTCGGATATTCTGCTCCGGCCGATGTGCTGGATGAAAAATTTGGATTTACCGGTGAGCGGGTTTTTGTCGCGGCGAGTAATTTGTTAGCTTCTCATTCATAATTAAACCTATAGTTCTATGAAATTTTTTATTGATACAGCCAATTTAGATCAAATTCAACAAGCAAAAGAACTTGGTGTATTGGATGGCGTTACAACGAATCCGTCATTAATGGCAAAGGAGGGCATTAAAGGAGATGCTGCTATTTTGGCACATTACAAAAAGATTTGCCAACTGGTTTCTGGCGATGTTAGTGCTGAAGTTATTGGTACTGACTTTGCAACTATGGTTAAAGAAGGAAAAATATTGGCTGATCTGGCGCCTAATATTGTAGTGAAGGTACCTATGACGGCTGACGGTGTTAAAGCTATTTGTCATTTCACCTCTTTGGGGATTAGAACTAACTGTACGCTTATTTTTTCAGCGGGTCAGGCTATTTTGGCTGCTAAAGCTGGTGCTACTTATCTTTCTCCTTTTGTTGGTCGTTTAGATGATATTAATTGGGAAGGTATGCAATTGATTAGGGATATTGCAGATATTTATACGATTCAGGGTTATGAAACGGAAATTTTAGCTGCTTCTATCCGTAATTCGAGGCATATTGTTGATGCTGCCCGTTCTGGGGCCGATGTGGTTACTTGTCCTTTATCGGCTATCATGGGATTATTGGATCATCCGCTGACGACCATGGGTTTAGAAAAATTCTTAAGTGATTATAATAAGAGTCAGGCATAACTTTTTTTGAAGTGGAGCATTTTTTTTGACGCAGGGTTTGCGGTGTTCTGCGCAGCGTTTCGCAGGGTTTGATTTGTACTGGGTGGAGTTTTTTTATTTTTGACGCAGGGTTTGAGTTGTACTGGGTGGAGCTTTTTTTTGACGCAGGGTTTGCGGTGTTCTGCGCAGCGTTTCGCAGGGTTTGATTTGTACTGGGTGGAGCTTTTTTTTGACGCAGGGTTTGCGGTGTTCTGCGCAGCGTTTCGCAGGGTTTGAGTTGTACCAGGTGGAAAGTTTTTTTACAATCCGTTAGCGACTCTTCGAATGCCGAATTTCAAACTTTTTACATTAAAATTTATCAGGAGACCCAGTTTGCACTTTGACAATTTTAGGTAGGTAAGTAATTGGGCGAAGTGAAGGTCGTGAAAAGCCTCTACGGCTTTTATTTCTACTACCACTTTGTTTTCGACGAATAAATCTATTCTATATCCAGCCTCTAGTTTAACGTCGTGATAAACTACGGGCATAGGCCGTTGTTTGCTTACGAGGAGGCCTGCCTGCATTAGTTCATAATACAGGTAGGCTTCGTAGGCATTTTCCAATAAACCTGGCCCTAATTCGGTATGTACCCTCATGGCACAATCTATAATAGAGGTAGAAATTTCATTTTCAGTCATTCGATATATGATTAAATAGGCAGATAAGGGCTTCCCTGAATAACCGCTCTGGAAATGACTATTTGTTGAATCTCCGACGTTCCCTCATAAATCTGGGTAATTTTAGCATCTCTCATTAATCTTTCGACGTGATATTCCTTCACAAAACCGTATCCGCCGTGTATTTGAACGGCTTCAATGGTTGTTTTCATGGCTACTTCAGAAGCGAATAATTTTGCCATAGCACTTGCTATATTGTAGGGCAGGCCTTCATCTTTTAGCCAGGCCGCACGATAGACCATTAATTTTGCTGCTTCAATATCAGTAGCCATTTGAGCTAATTTGAAACTAACCCCCTGATGTTGATTTATAGGCTTCCCAAAAGCCTCCCTCTCCTTACTATAGGCCAGTGCGAGATCGTAGGCACCGCCAGCGATCCCTAAAGCCTGAGCGGCGATGCCAATTCTTCCACCATCGAGTATTTTCATTGCTATTTTAAATCCTTCCCCATCACTTCCTAATCTATTCTCTTTTGGAACCTTCACGTCTGTATAAGTGATAGAAGTTGTATCGGAAGAGCGAATGCCCAGTTTATCCTCTTTGGCCCCAATTTTAACACCATCCCAGGCAGATTCGACCAGAAAAGCACTAATACCGGCCGTACCTTTCCCAGGTTCGGTTTGTGCGATAACAATGTGAATTTTTGAGGTACTTCCGTTGGTAATCCAGTTTTTTGTCCCATTTAACAAATAATAATCCCCCATATCTATTGCCTGGGTGCGTTGATGCGTAGCATCACTTCCCGCTTCGGGTTCAGAAAGACAAAACGAACCAATCCATTCACCCGAGCTTAAAAGTGGTAAATACTTTACCTTTTGTTCCTCCGAACCATATTCTTCGATTCCCCAACAAACTAATGAATTATTTACCGACATAATAACAGAACAGGAATTATCTACTTTTGAGATTTCCTCCATAGCGAGGACATAAGAGATTGTGTCTAAACCACTTCCACCAAAGAGCGGGTCCACCATCATGCCCATAAATCCAAGTTCAGCCATTTGTTTTACCTCATCATAAGGATACTGCATAGTGGTATCTCTTTGAATGACACCAGGCTTGCAAACTGTCCGGGCAAATTCCCTGGCTGCCCCCTGAACGGAAATCTGTTCTTCTGTTAATTTAATATTCATAAATTTAATTTTTAATGTTAGCGAATTTACGCTAAAATTATTAAATTTGGGTGAGCACCTTAAACATTAGCGTAATCTCAGGATTACCCCTAAAGAATTTTTAAAAAAAATTTTCACTTTATCATTCAACTTAATTAATTTGTCATGAAAAAAAGCACAATTAGACAACCATTTCTGGTGTTTTTGGGTATGCTCATCAGTTTTTCTGTATTTGCCCAAAAGACGATTACTGGAAAGATTTCCTCTGCATCTGACGGTTCAGCATTAGAAGCTGCGGCAGTCTCTGTAAAAGGTACTACAGTGGGAAGTATTACAGACGCAAATGGTACCTATTCCATTCAAGTTCCCGCTGGAAGTACTGTACTGGAATTCAGTTATACTGGATTTATAAGCCAGGAAATTACCATTGGTGACAAATCTGTCATCGATGTTGTATTAGAAGAAGGTGTACAACTTTCTGATATTGTTGTTATTGGCTCCCGTTCACAAACGAGAACGAAGATTGAATCGGCAGTTCCTGTGGATATTATCCCCATGAAGCTAATCATAAATGATGTGGGACAGGTCGATTTAAATCAGATTTTGACATTTATTGCTCCTTCATTTCAATCGGCAAGACAAACTATTTCTGACGGAACGGACCATATTGATCCAGCTCAATTGAGAGGATTAGGTTCTGACCAGGTTTTGGTTTTAGTGAATGGAAAAAGACGTCATCAATCTGCCTTAGTGAACGTAAACGGAACGGTAAACAGAGGACAGGTTGGTACTGACTTGAACGCCATTCCTGCCAATTCCATTGAACGTGTTGAAATATTAAGAGATGGTGCGGCGGCACAGTATGGTTCCGACGCGATTGCCGGGGTTATCAACATAGTATTGAAAAACGAAACGGGTGTTTTTAGTGGCAATGTATCTTATGGTCAGCACGTTAGTTCTTATGCAAAAAACTATGTAATAAATAAAGGGGTAAATGACCATGTAAATGTAAGTGATGGAGCGGCTACCCAGGTTGCCTTGAATTATGGCTTCAAATTAGGTTCAAAAGGTATTTTGAATTTAACTGGCGAATATACTCAAAGAGACATTTCGAATAGATCAGGTACTTACACAGGTCAGATTTATCCATCCGTTGGTGGTTTAATAAAGGATGATTCTATTCTTTCTGCCAGAGGATTGGATAGGAACGATTTTGATATGAGAATTGGTAATTCAAAGATTAATGGTGGTGGCATCATGTATAATTTAGATTTACCCATCAATGATAAAACTACCTTTTATGCCTTTGGAGGTTACAATAGAAAAGCGGGAGAAGCTGCTGGTATTTACAGATACCCAAATGCCGTTCCAGCATCTGTCAGAGGCCTGGTTTTATCAAGCAGCTACTATCCTAATGGATTTTTGCCATTAATAAACTCAACCGTAGTAGATTTCTCAACGGTGGTAGGATTAAAAGGAAAAGCTGGCGAATGGTTCTATGATTTGAGTAACACTTATGGAAGAAACGTTTTTGATTTTGGCGTTTCTAACTCTGTAAACTATACCCAGGCGCTTATTTCAGCCGCGCCACAAAGAGAATTTGATGCTGGTGGTCTTACTTTTTTACAAAACACGATAAATGCGGACGTTTCTCGCACATATAAAGTTTTAAGTGGGCTAAATACGGCCTTTGGAGCAGAATATCGGATAGATCAGTTTGATATCAGAGCGGGAGAAGAATCATCTTACAAGAATTATAACACTGCCGCAGGTATTGCTGCGGGTGCTCAGGTTTTTGCTGGTTTTTTACCGTCAAATGAAGGAAGTAATGCAAGAAATAACGTAGCGTTATATGCAGATTTGGAGCAAGATTTTTCTAAGAATTTTATGATTGCCGGTGCACTAAGATTTGAAAACTATTCAGACTTTGGCAGCACTTTTAATTATAAATTGGCTTCCCGCTTAAAATTAACAGACAAAATTTCACTTCGTGCCAGTACAAGTACAGGATTCCGTGCCCCTTCTCAGCAGCAAAAGTATTATGCAAAAACAAATACTTTATTTGTTGCTTCGCCTGCTGGCTTAGTGGCTGTTGAAAGTGGAACATTTACCAACGACAGTGAGCCAGCTAAAATATTAGGCATTCCTGAACTTAAGCAGGAGACTTCTATTAGTTATACCATAGGTGCTACGGCGAGGATTACTGAAAATCTTGAATTTACCGTTGACGCATATCAAATTGACATCAATGACCGTATTGTTTTAACCAACAACTTTACCGCGGGTGGTGATGCTGCATTAAAAGCTAAATTAGATGCTGCCAATGCAGGTGCTGCCAACTTCTTTACCAATGCCATTGATACCAGAGCCAGAGGTATTGAATCTGTTTTGAATTATACTAAGAGAATTAATACTAAAAGTGATATCCGGTTGACCCTTGCGGGAATATTCATTCAGAATGAAGTGATAAAAGATGCAACGGGTAAACCTATTATCAAAGCTTCAGACATACTCGTTAAAACCGGACAATTAGGATCTTATTTCAATAGAGAAGACCAAAGTCGTGTTGAAGTAGCTAACCCACAAAGTAAATTTAGCGCGATGTTAAATTACAGAAATGGTAAGTTCAGTTCTATGTTAAGAGTCGTTCGTTTTGGAGAAGTTACTTATCTGGATCCATCAATTAATCCTGACAAACCTGATACCTGGCCAGTAAATGCCTTAACAAACCAAAAGGAAACAACGGATCAGGTGTTTAGTCCTAAAGTTACTACGGATATCACCGTTTCTTATGATTTTAGAAAAGGGATGACCTTTACATTAGGTGGAAATAATATTTTTGATGTTTATCAGGATATTCATTCCCATGCGAATAACTTCAGTTTAGGACGATTTGTTTATTCGAGAAGAGTACAGCAATTTGGATTTAACGGGGCATACTTTTTTGCCAGAGTTAGATTCACTTTGTAGTATATAGAATACTTTGTAAAAAAAGGGAGGCTTTCTAAAAAGATAGCCTCCCTTTTTTTTTGCCATTTGCGCCTTGCGATAATAAATGTCCATCGAACTATTGTGCGCCTTGCGGCCTAACTTGCTAGAAACGTGCGACCCCTCTGGGGTCGGTTCATTTTTGTCCTGACCCCGGAGGGGTCACATGTCTATTGCCATTTGCGCCTTGCGATAATAAATGTTTTCATTGTACCATTTGCGCCTTGCGATAATAAATGTTTTCATTGTACCGTTTGCGCCTTGCGATAATAAATGTTTTCATTGTACCATTTGCGCCTTGCGATAATAAATGTCCATCGAACCATTGTGCGCCTTGCGGCCTAACATGCTAGAAACGTGCGACCCCAGAGGGGTCGGTTCATTTTTGTCCTGACCCCGGAGGGGTCACATGTCTATTGCCAAGGGTCACATGTCTTTAACTCAAGGTC
>CANMVX010000006.1 GCA_947501115.1 Haliscomenobacteraceae bacterium | reverse complement strand
AACGTTTCGATGTCATTTAATTTTACGAGGTACCAGTAGGAATCTACCGGAGCGGGGATATTGTTAATCAATCCATCCCAACGGAAAGCAGTTCCGGCATACTCCACCAACACCCGACCGAATCTGTCAAAAATAAATACCCTGGAATCGGGCAGCAGATCCAGTTCCGGAATGGACCAGTAATCATTGACGCCGTCGCCATTTGGAGAGAAATAATCACTCACTTTAATCATTTTGCTATCCAGCACCTTCACAGATACCTCACATGCTTTTCCGCCAATCTTAAGTGAAAAAAGGGCGGTACCTGCACTGCCAGGTTTTCCAAGCAGCGTATATTTTAGTACGCCACCCGTCTGATTCAACAAAAGGGAATCCGCTTTTAAAACAAGTCCGTTAACCCCTTGGGAAGACAACGAAACAGGCGCTGTTTTTACGTTATTTCCCCCTGAATAGGTGATACTCACTTCTCCGGAATAATCCAAATTTTTCCCCACTGCTGAGGGAAACAAAGAAAAGTTATCACAAAGCAAAACAGATAATTCAGGTTGGGGACTATATACGCGAAGGCTAATGGGACAGGATTTAGTTCCAAAAACCAGATTAAACAGGGCAATCCCCGTGTCGGCAGGCACCCCTTTAAGCACCAATTCAATGGAGCCATTGCCTTTCGCTAATTTACCTGTTGGCAAGGTCATTGTCAGACCATTAACCAAAGAAGAAGGTATATTTAGTCCCAGATAATTAGCGCCATTTCCACCTAGATAAGGTAAAATGACTACGCCATTATATATTTCCCCCTTTAACAACACCGTATTATCTAGCATATAATTATCGCAGGAGAGGGAGGACACAGACGAAGTCAGTTCGTAGATAGATGGTTGTTGGATACCTTGATTTACATGATAAGAACCCGCTATTTCATTGGCATAAAGCAGTTGTCCGAAGGAAAATTCAATCGATCCATTTCCAGTGTTCTCTAAACTTCCTCCTGAAGAAACAGCACTCACCATCGTGGTGTCCTGGGCTATTAAAGAAGCCGGAGACATTACACACAAAAGGAATAATAGTAAGCCTATTGTTGAAATAATCCAATATTTAAAGGAAGTATATTCTTTTAGTGAAAAAGACCATTCAGACCATGATTCAAAGGAATACCCGGTGGATATATCACCTGTCAACAAACATACCCATTGTATGTCTGATGAAGGTGAATTTGTGGAAGTAATATTAAAAAATTGCAGATAACTAAAAACCATCTAATTCCTTTGTGTTACAAAACTATTTGGATTTAAAGTTTCAGCATTAAAACAGACCCACAAATCCCTTTAAATTCGACGAATTTAAAGGAATTTGTTCAAAATAGCCCCCCAAATGGATGGAAAGGGAAAATGTTGACCTTTATTTGAATATGCAGATCCTGTCTGAACTTTGATTTTTTTGATTTTTTTGATTAATAAGATATGCTATTAAAGTGAACACTAAAAAAAATTGATGCTTTTTTGCATCTGTGAATAGGCGTGTAAAAAGTAACCATTCATAATTACCCCTATCTTAAAAACGAAGAGGTTATCCATAATCCGTGAAATCCTATAAATCCTTAAAATCCGTGATTCAAAAATTATTTACAGAACATCCTATCCCAAAAAAGCAAGCAACTCCTCAATCTTCGTTGGAAATTATGCGCGCAGCAGCTACTAGTTTTTGAATCAGGATTTACAGGATTCTCAGGATTTATGATAACGTCTCCGGTTTGAGTGGAGAGGTTGTTATTAAATGGTGCTTTCATTGCCAAGCCTTTCGCCGATGCGTAACGCATCGGCGAAAAAAGGGTATAAAGTAATACTCTACGAATAACCATTGCGCTAAAACCGAAGACGTCATCAGTAATCCTGAAAATCTTGTAAATCCTGATTCAGAATTAGTTACTGGAAACATTCCACAAAAGCAAGCAACACTCCTAATCTTCGTTGGAAACTATGTGCGCAGCAGCCAGTTGTTTGAATCACGGATTTAAGGGATTTCAGGATTTCACTGTTTAACCATAACGTCCCCGGTTTGAGTGGGGAGGTTGTTATTAAATGGTACTTTCATTTCCAAACCTTTCGCCGATGCGTTACGCATCGGCGAAAAGAAGGGTATAAAGTAATACTCTACGAATAAACATCATACAAGAAACGAAGACGTCCTCTCCTATCATCCGTGAAATCCAGTAATCCTTAAAATCCGTGATTCAAAACCAGGCGTTAGGGGTAAATTTATATTGAAACCTAATGGGATGGATGACCTGATGGTGGGGTTCTATTGTTTCGACAATAGGGAAATACACCTGGATCATGAGAAAACGAATGCTATTCGCCCCTACAATAATGGAATAATATAATCCGTGAAATCCCATAATCCTTAAAATCCGTGATTCAAAACCAGGTGGTAGGGTAAATTTTACCTATAAAACCAAAAAAAAGAGGCTACCTTTTTAGACAGCCTCCTTTAACAAAATATAACTTATTTGATTAATTCAAGTCAAAGCGATCCAGGTTCATCACTTTTGTCCATACTTTGACAAAATCTTTTACGAACTTAGATTTTGCACTTTCAAAGCCATAGACTTCAGCATAAGCACGAAGTTCTGAATTGGAACCAAAAATTAAATCTACTCTGGTACCTGTCCATTTCAAATCACCCGTTTTTCTATCGCGACCTTCAAAGATATTCGAATCTTCTGACGTTGCTTTCCAGGTAGTATTCAGATCGAGTAAATTGATAAAAAAGTCATTAGAAAGTACGCCAGGATTTTTGGTAAAAACCCCATGGTGGGAGTGATCGAAATTGGTATTCAAAGACCTCATTCCTCCTATCAGCACGGTCAATTCAGGTGCTGATAACTTTAGCAATTGAGCTTTATCAATTAACAACTCCTCCGCAGACATATTTTTAGCTAAGGATTTTTGATAGTTTCTAAATCCATCTGCCAAAGGTTCAAGTACAGCAAATGAATCAACATCAGTGTGTTCCTGGGTAGCATCACCACGACCAGGAGTAAAAGGAACATTCACACTTTCACCAGCCAAAGAAGCTGCTTTTTCAATGGCAGCACCACCAGCTAATACAATCAGATCTGCCAGGGAAATACCTTTTCCATCTTTTTGAGCTTGGTTGAAATCAGCCTGAATTTTTTCAAGAGCATCAAGCACTTTTGTCAACTGAGCCGGATTATTAACCTTCCAGTATTTCTGTGGAGATAATCTTATTCTGGCACCATTTGCCCCACCTCTTTTATCTGAACCTCTAAAGGTAGATGCTGAAGCCCAGGCAGTTGACACCAATTCTGACACTGAAAGACCACTTTGAAGCACTTTTTCCTTTAGTGCATCGATATCCTTTTGATCTACTAATTTATACGAAACGGCAGGGATTGGATCTTGCCAAATCAGCACCTCAGCTGGAACTTCAGACCCAAGATATCTGGCACGTGGGCCCATATCACGATGGGTTAATTTGAACCAGGCTCTGGCGAAAGCATCAGCAAAAAGATCTGGATTTTCGTAAAATTTCCTGGATACTTTTTCATAAGCAGGATCAGCTTTCATGGCAATATCCGTAGTAAGCATGGTTGGAGCATGGCTTAGTGAAGGATCATGAGCATCAGGCACTGTACCTGCACCTGCGCCACCTTTTGGTTTCCACTGATGAGCACCTGCTGGACTTTTTGTCAACTCCCAATCGAAGCCGAATAAGTTTTCAAAATAATTATTACTCCATTTAGTAGGCGTAGTTGTCCATGCACCTTCCAATCCACTCGTAATAGTATGAACACCATGTCCTGTACCAAAAGAATTTTTCCATCCTAAAACTTGCTCTTCAATGCCTGCTGCTGCAGGTTCAGGACCAACATATTTAGAAGGATCTGCGGCACCGTGTGTCTTTCCAAACGTATGACCACCCGCTATCAATGCTACTGTTTCTTCATCATTCATAGCCATTCTACCAAAAGTTTCACGAATATCACGCGCGGAAGCTACAGGATCAGGATTACCATTTGGGCCTTCCGGATTAACATAAATTAATCCCATTTGCACGGCAGCCAGAGGATTTTCCAACTCACGGTCTCCTGAATAACGATTATCAGCTAACCATTCTTTTTCAGCACCCCAATAAACATCTTCTTCAGGTTCCCAAACGTCCGCTCTTCCCCCTGCAAAACCAAAAGTTTCAAAACCCATTGATTCCATGGCACAATTACCAGCTAGAATCATTAAGTCTGCCCAGGATAGTTTATTTCCATATTTTTGTTTGACAGGCCAAAGTAATAACCTGGCTTTATCTAAATTAGTATTGTCTGGCCAGCTGTTTAGAGGAGCAAAACGCTGAGCTCCCGTTCCTCCACCACCGCGACCGTCTGTAATTCTATACGTTCCGGCACTATGCCAGGCCATACGGACAAAAAATGGGCCGTAATGACCATAATCGGCAGGCCACCAATCTTGTGAGGTAGTCATTAAATCATACAGGTCATTTTTAACCGCTGCTAAATCAAGAGTTTTAAATTCTTCAGCATAATTAAAATCTTCACCCATTGGATTGGACAAGGCTGAGTGCTGGCGTAAAATATTCAGTTTTAACTGATTTGGCCACCAATCACGATTTCCTGTTCCGCCTCCTGCCGCTTTCTTAGGTGCAATACTACCTGTAAAAGGGCATTTTGCTTCACCATTTGATCCCGACGGATTCTGATGTTCGTTGTTTCCCATTGGTTTAATATAAAGTTTAAGCTTAAAAAATACAATTTGTCATGATAACAATCTTAAAAATGAATGGTTGAAAATAACCATAATTGAATGTAAATAAAAATAATTTGCGGTTCAATGATGAGTAAGGTATTTGATATTTTAAGATGGGCGCTGGATAAAAAGACTGCAAAAATGAGTAATTAATTATTTAAGTAAACCATAATATCGCCCCATCCAATACGCAAACAAAAAATAGGAGCCGTCTTCTTCCCTTGTGCCTCCCGATCCTGAATCCATCTGCCGCGGATTGTTATTCCATCGCCACACGTTACTTTCGGGCGTTGGCACCGGTTTTACTGCCTGATTTACATTAAACCTACCTGCCAGTAAATCGTGCTGCAAATCCCAGCGGTGACTATTTTCCATTGTCCAGTTAATTAAATCGAGCGGGTATTGTTCAAGTTCTTCAATAACTACCTTTACATCGCAATCTTTTTTAAGCAGCACACTGGCCATTAGATTCCAAACCGGCATACGATCGGGGCGGACAACTTTCCAAGTACGTTCAAGACTTTGAACATAAAGGGGGAAATTCTCCTCTTTTTCTGAATACCGGATAAGATTATAATAAGGTAAAAAGTTGAGAATATCGTCGGAATGACTTGTTTCAAAAGGCCCGTGAATTTTTGCCTGAACAGCATTTTTAGCGTAACCATGTTTTTCAATCAGTTCGATATAAGCTTTTTCAAATTTTTCCTTACCTGTAAAATGTATCGCGGTTTTCAGGTGGGAAAGGATTTGAAGCGAATTCAATCCGCGCTCAAACATCCAGTTTTTTGAGTGATTGAGCGAGTCGGGATTCCATATTCCCCAACGAGTGGGCTTTCCATCGAAATCTATCATGTGAAAATTATTATCCACAATATGAGTCACAATTCTATCTATCAGATTTTTAGCCCTTTCTTTTTGATTTTGGTCAGCAACCAGGTCATGAAAAAGTGTAATAGAAAAGATGTGTCCTACAATTTCGTCGGCGCTTGTATCGTCGAGCCACTGCCATTTTCCATCAGGCGAGGAGCGCCAAAATTTAGGGTGAGGCGAACGAGACTGTTTTACGCTGTCTGTTGCCTGGGCATAAGAACGTGCTGGATAGCCGGAAATTCCTGTTACGGTTTCGAGCCTTTCCAGTGCATCAAAAGTACGAACTGAAATGTCCCTGGCATCGGGACTTTTTGTTGCACCATACCTGAAACACTGGGCGGCAAGATAACAGGATGTCCAAAGTCCATCGTTATCTTCGTTTTCCATCCGGCTACTGCTCAAATCGCCCGGAATCGTCAGTTTTGAATGATTTATCAATCCAAGACGGTTGTGCCGGCGTTCAGTGATGTTAAGCATCGAATCGGCTTTTTGCTCCAAGGTCATTTTCACCTGCTTTATCTGGCTTATTCCGTAAGACGTAGCAATCCAGACTGTTGTGGAATCAAAAGGCAGAATATCATTCACTTTATTATCCGGAAGCCACCGTTTTCCATTGTAGTAATGCCATGCCGAATCTTTTTTAATGACCCCTCTGTCGGTTCCAAACCAAAGAGAACCATCTGCTGGCGCGATGACTTTTACAGGGCCGTAAGGTAGTCCGTCGGCAGCGCGTAACACCCAGTGGTTACCGGTTTCAGAAATACATCCCACTGAATAAGGCGTGCTCAGCAAAATTTCAGAGCCCTCCTTTTGTTGCAGAAGGGCAAAATAAGTACGTCCATTTCCAGGGTCCATCATGGTTTCATCCATGTTTACCCATTTGCCCGCCGAACGCCGCCAAAGCCCATTGTTTGTAGCAACCCAAAGTTGTTTTTGTGCATCAGAGGCAATCGAATTTACCCTAACCTTTATTTCAAGCTGAATGTTCCATTGGCCGTTCCAGATGAGCAAACCGCCGGTAGTTCCTACATTCAGTGTTTTCTCGTCTTCCCAAAACAAACATAAAATGGTGTCGTTTTTTGATGATTCCGGTAAAGTAAGTTTTTCGCTAGAATTTTCCTTTTGAATAAAGTTCGTGGTAGCCAGCCAGACATTTTCCTGTTTATCAATGGTTGCCGTCCTCCAATCTGTGCCATTTGGCTTACCGCTCCACTGACCATTGCGGTGGCGGAAAACACCATCTGTGGTAACTGCAATCACACTTTGATTTGCTAAAAAAAGTTTGATAACGTTTTTTCCTGCTTCGGGAGGAAGTGTAATTTCAGTTTTTATGTCTTGTAAATACTTGTCTTCACCCGTTTGTCCATTCAATTTGAGCATCGGACTAATAATGAAACTTCCAAACAATAAAAAACTTACCCAATAATTCATATTAAACTATTTTAATAGTTCATTCAAAAATCCATAATACCAACTCATCTTTTAGGCCAACGTTTTAATTTTAAGTGGCACTTGATATGATATTCCACCTGTTAATATAGTCATTTCGTACCACATTCCATGTAAGTTCAATCCCATTTTCAAAAAACGGCCTAATCTTTCGAGAGCTCCTGATGAAGTTGTAGTTCCTGGGCCTTCCTTAATCAAATTAAATTAAAACTGATTATCAACAAAAGTAATTCCATTCCAGCAGGAACACTTGTGCCGCCATCTTATCTGTTTCCCCCTACTTTTTTTTGTGCAATACAAGCTAAAACAGGTCATTTTGCTTCGGTGTCTGAACCCGATAGATTCATATATTGTATGTTTACCATATAATTACACAGTTTAAACTAAAAAAATAATGTTTTACCCTGACAATCTTAAAAATCAAGGTTTGAAAATTACCCTAAATAATTAAATATTTTTCCATTCAAAAAAAACCAAATTGACATAAAATAAAAATAGATTTGCGGCTCAATTGGTTTCCGTTCAAGCGGAATTAAAAGGGAATCCTGTTCAAATCAGGAGCTATCCCCGTAGCTGTAAATTTTGATATGCTGTAACAAGTATATAAGAAATAGACGATACACCACTGTTTTTCAAATGGGAAGGTGTCTATTTTAAAATGAGCCAGAAGACCTGCCTTTTGAAAAAGCGTTCAAGCTTTCGGGAGAAAGGCTGCTAGTGTTGTTTACCTCTGAAGGGAGGTATATTTCATTTGTTGTATTATCCGGGAGCTCATTGTGTCATCTTAAATTTCATTACAATGAGTAAAAAAATGTTTGGTTTTTTAACCGCCTTATCTATTCCTTTTGTTGTCTTTTCACAACTCGACTCGCTCACCTCTATCCTTTTTGATCCCGTTATCGTAACGGCTAATAAAACGGAACAAAAACAAAGTACGACGGGGAAAATAATAACTATAATTTCAAAAGAACAGCTGGAAAAAAATGCTGGTAAAACCGTAATGCAAATTTTAAATGAGCAGGCAGGTCTCATTGTTAACGGTGCCCTCAATAATCCTGGCAGTGCGCAAACCGTTTTTCTCCGAGGTGCATCGAGCGGAAGAACATTGATTTTAATAGACGGAATTCCTATGAATGACCCCTCCATGATTAACAATGAATTTAATCTTAATCTTCTCTCTGTGAATGAAATAGATCGGATTGAAATTTGTAAGGGAGCTCAGGGTACACTCTATGGGAGTGATGCTTTGGGCGGTGTAATTAATCTAATCACTACCAAAAATGATATAGATAAACTCGTTCACCTGAACGCCAATATGACAGCAGGTAATTATGGCATTTTTAAAAGCAATATAAATGCGTCGGGTAAGCTTGGAAAATTTAAATACACTGCCCGTTTTAATCATCAAAGTAGTGCCGGATTCTCCTCCGCATTTGACAGTACGGGCACCTCAGGTTTTGATACCGATGCCCTATTTGGAAATAATTTTGGCGCATCCCTGGCCTATCAACCCAACAAAACATTAACTTTCAACTCCTTTATCCAACACAGATTTTACAAGACTGACTTAGATAACGGGCCTTTTTCTGACGCGAGAAATTTTTTCTCTGAAGATCAGGCGCTCTTTGCAGGCGCTGGATTTACCTATAAAAAAAGTAAGTTTTCCCTAACTGGAAATTATCAAAAGGTAAATAATAATAGATATTACGATAAAGATTTTAGTGCAGGAAGTCCCCTATTTTCTACACATTCTCTGAACGGAAATTCGGATTTTACGGAGTTGTTTGGTAACGTCAAAATTTCAAAAAACGTAACGGCCATAATGGGTAGTGAACTGCGTACCTCTTCTATGAATAGTTTATACCTGTCTGTCAGCACTTTTGGTCCGTTCGAAAATGAATTTAAAGATTCACGTATTTCCCAATATTCCGTTTACGGTTCTATTCTTTACTCCTCTGATAAAAATCCGTTTCAACTTGAATTAGGGGGTAGATTTAATAAACATTCCATTTATGGCGTAAATTCTACTTTTACGCTCAATCCTTCTTTTCGATGTAATGATTATTGGATGATTATGGGAAGTATTTCCTCTGCTTACAAAGTACCAAGTATTTATCAATTATATGATTTTTACGCTGGAAATCTGGATTTAAAACCAGAGGAAGCTATAAATGTCGAGGTGGGGGCTCAATATAAATCTGCCCGATCGTTTTTTAGAGGCGTCTTTTTTTCTAGACAGATAACTTCTGGAATAGACTATAATTTCGTGGACTTTAAGTATTTCAATTTTGTGGAACAACGAGTAAATGGTCTTGAACTTGAATCGAATTTTGATGTAACTAAATCCTTTCATTTAAATATGAATTACACCTATTTAAGTGGACAGGAATTGACCCAAAACAGGGAGACAAACAAAGAATCCATTACTTATCCGTATTTATTGCGCAGACCGGCACATACGTTGAACTTAACCTTAAATTATGAGATATCCACTAAGCTATTTGCCAGCATAAGCAGCAAAACTTTGAGTGCACGATATGACATAGGAGGTTATGAACAGGCAGATGTAGTGCTACAGCCATACACAATATTCAATGGATATGGGTCATATAAAATGAGTGATAAAGTTTCCTTTTTCATTGATGCTCAGAATTTGTTCAATAAAAAATTCTTTGATATTTACGGATACCAAAGCATTCCGTTCATGATTTCTGGAGGAATAAATCTAAAGTTTTAGTATTTTTATATTCAAACCAAGAAAATTATGGCAAACAAAATCAGCCCTTATTTATCTGCCCAAAATCTACTATTTTTAGTAATAATGCTGGCAGGGTGTCAACCTTCGTCCAAAGAAAATGAAGGTAATACTAACCAGTCTAACGGGGTAAAATTTAAGTTAATAACTACTGATACTTTTCATTTCAATAATTTTGTTGACTGCAATATGGCGGAAGCCTGGATTGGCGATACGCTTAGGATTTTTCCCGGAAAATATGGAGAGGATCCAGTTTGGGGGTATGCCAAAGATTTGAAATTTGCCTCTGGATTCAATGCAGATGAGGTTTTTAGCACTCCGGCAGATAAATATATAGCCCCTTCCCTACCGCTAAATGCTCCTCTGGGACAAAAAGGTTTACATGGTGCCATTTGGTTTGAAACGGTTTATCAAGCACAAAATGATACCTCTGGTCGCACCTTGTACGCCATTTATCATAATGAAAACTATCCGGAAACCCTGCCTTTTAATCCGGAAACAAAGGAAGGATATCAAGATAAAGACTGGCCACTAGGCTTGACTGACAGGATTACTCCCGCAGCTGTACCCAGAATTGGCGTTATGAAATCGACCGACGGAGGTTGGCACTGGGAAAATAAAGGTCTTTTCCTGGAAGATAAACAACCTCGGATGATTTTAAATAAACATAATATATCTAAAACTTTTGCTGGGGGAATCGGTGATCCTTCTGCCGTTGCCGTGGGTGATTATTTATATCTTTTTTATGGAGAATACGGCTATCCCGGAATATATGACCCTGCCACCTATACGCCTGAGAAAGAACATTCAGGACAATGCATTAGTGTGGCAAGAATGCTCATTTCAGATCTCGATCAACCGCAGGGAAAAGCAAAACGTTGGGACGGAACGGGATTTAATGCTCCCTGGGACGGTATCGGTGAACCTATCAAATCTTTACAGATCCCAATAGTAAATGGCGGGGGGCCTGCATCATCTAAGTCAGGTGGATTTCACTGGGGTCCTTCCGTAAGTTGGAACACCTATTTAAATTGCTGGGTCATGCTGATGGGTCATGTAGAAGGACAATCATGGATAGGCGATAAACTATATATTTCCTTTAATTATCATAAGGATTTAGGCAAGGATGATCATTCTCAAAAATGGACTAAACCTCAGGTTCTGGTTCAAAAACCTGGTCATGTTCTATGGTACCCTTCCCTTCAACCTATGAACACAAAAGAGGATATTGCAGCAAAAAATACCAGCTTGAAACTTGGTAAAAAAGCGCGACTTTTCTTCAAATATTCTAATCTTGGCAAATATTTTTCTGAGTACGTCATTGAATTTGAAAAATAAAACACTTGGTAACCACTATTCGGGGTAATTATAAAACACCCCGAATAGCGGTTACCAGTTTTTCTGCCCATCTGGCATAATCATAACCTGAAGGATGAAGATTATCATCGCAAATTAAGGTCGGATTATTTTCTGCCTCCCTGGTAAATGGGGTAATATCGACAAATGGACAACCATATTCTTCCGACACCTCATAAATAATCTGGTTAAACTGATTAATCTGAAGGGCAATTTCCTTAGCATCGAGAAAACGGGCATAGGGGGTTACGCTATAATCAGGAATAGATAAAACAAAGACATGATTTGGTTTATTATTTGCCAGCACAATAGACCGTTTCATAAGGACTGACAATCTCTCTCTATACCCAATAGTGTCCCATTCTATGTATTGGTCATTCACACCTATCAATAAACTTACGATAGTATGAGATTTTGGTTTGTAATAATCTAATCCAACCATTAAGTCATTTGTGGTCCAGCCAGTTACCGCAACATAATTCAACTCATTAACAAAAAAGTTTCTTTCATCTAATAATTTAACGGCCTGTGCCGGAAATCTTTCCTGTTCTTTTACTCCCTGACCAATGGTATAAGAATCACCTAATGCCAACCAGGTCAATGGCTTAACTACCTCTCCATTAAAAACATCCGTTTCATTTGGAGATACTCCTTCGTCGTCTTTCTTGCAAGAGAGCAAAAAAACAAGGAAAAACAACCCGACAACTGACTTAAAAGAGATTAAAGTAGGCATTTCTGGTGATAATATGGTTCAAACAAGCTGAAAATCAATTTGTTTATTTTTTTGTAAGTTACTACATATAAAGCTACTATCCTACTTTAATAAATAATAAAAGCTTGTTTTTTAAAAGTATAAAAAGATAAAAAAACCATCATAATCGGTTATCTTAAAGGCACTAAAACCTACAAAAAATGTACAATAAAAAAATAGTATGGAGCATGTTGCTGGCTGGCATGGCACTGGGAACAGCTTGGGCCATTCGAGGCCAATTTGGACATGAACAAGGAGCTGCCTGGGCGGGTGCTATTGGTTCCCTCTCGGTTTTAATACTGGCAAAAAGGAAAGACTGGATAGCAAAAGGACTTATTGCCACTTTTGCCGGCGCTGCTGGCTGGGGACTTGGTGGCATGATTAGCTACGGGATATTGGTCGGTCACGGCAAATCTGATGATTTTTACACGGCATATTATAGTTTTACTACCTTGTTTTTAGTGGGTGGTTTACATGGATTTATGGGCGGTGGATTATTGGGCGCTGTGCTATCTGATACAAAAAATAAACCAATACAATGGAGCTTACTTCTTCTTGAAATGACCGCTGGAGGAATTATATTCTACTTCTTTATCGTCGAACAACTTGGTATCTTTTTGAATCCACCGAGGTCTGAAGTATGGGCCGTTTGCCTTGGTATTTGCGCCGCATTGTATTGGCATCTTTACAGAAATAATCATCATGCAGCGCTTAGAGTTGCTCTTTATGCGGGTTTAGGCGGCGGATTCGGCTTTGGATTTGGAAATTTCCTTCAGGTGGTAGGCTGGGTTTCAAAAATTCATTTCAATTTTTGGAATGTTATGGAATATTCTGTAGGATTTTTTGGCGGAGCGGGTCTATGTTACGGCGTTTTAAGCGGCCAATGGGAAAAAGAGGAAGAAACCAGACTTCCTGCAAAACAACTATTCCACTTAAGTATGGTTGCCTTGATTATTCCATTCATTATATGGCAACAGAGTTTCGTATGGAAAAAAATTGAAGAAACATATAGCCCTCTTTTACAGGGTGATACATCATTTATTAACGATTCTATCCGTTGGTTTACTTTGATTCTTATCGTAGGAATTGCCGCTTACTGGATAAATAGATATCGACAAAAAGGAATGACTGAGCCTTTGGAAATCCAAAAATTTTTCTATTCTCATTGGCTTTTATACACCGTTCTCAGCTTAATTATTACCGGAGCATTTATCAGTACTTACAGAATAGAGCAATATCTCTATTTGGTAAATTACCTTATTGTTATTGCATTTATAGGAAAATTGACCCCTGATTTTCAACCTACTGAATTAAAGGTGAGCCATTCGGTAAAATTATTAGGTGTCATAATTGTCATATTGGGCATTTCTGCCTGGATAGCTGTTCAAATCCATTGATCAAGAAAAAAAAGAGGCTATCCATTTAGACAGCCTCTTTTTTTATTATTTTGTTGGAGCACTTATCACCCCAAGGAATCGGCCCATCCAATAGGGTAAAAGCCAGATATCACCGGCGCTGTGTTCTGAAACACCGTTACCTCCCTTTCTATCGAGATTAAACATATTGGCATTATGACGTTGAACCGGACGTTCATCGGGAGGAAGTACCTCCTTGATGGTTTGATTTCTAAAATTAGGCGCTATTTTTTCAATATCTGCCCTATGACTATTTGCAATGGCCCAATCGATAAGATCTAAGGGATGTTCCTTTAAATACCAAACCCCTTCATTTAAATCGAAATCAGGCGTACCCGTTACGGCAGTAAAAATATTCCAAAGACCTTCTTTTTCCGGACGTTCCGCTTGAAAATGGTCAATAATAGATTTTTTAAAACTCGTTTTCAGTGTATCATTAAAAGCATATCTATAAAGCCCCCAATAGCCCATATAATACATTTCATCATCGGAATGATTCCACGATTCGGAAAGATATTTGGAATAATCATCGGCATTTGCGGGAGCCATGCTTATAAATGCCATAGGTCTCATTAAATTTTCATAATATTTATGTTTATTCATGAGTTCAAAAGCCTTCTCCTTATAGATTGGTTTATTGGTAAAGCGATAAGCGGTTTGAAGCATAGCAACGATATTACTGGAATTCAATTTCCGGTCACCTACATTGGTAGGAAAACCATTCACATAAGAAGGATTCCATTTACCCCAAAGGGTAGGTTTTCCGTCGTAATCTATGAGATACCAGTCATTTTTAATGATATGCGACATTACGGTATCGATAAGTTGTATAGCGCGGGATTTCACATCCGGAACCTGCACTAATTCAGCTAAGGCACCAAAGGCAAAAATATGACCAATCACCTCGTCTGAAGAAGTAGTCGCTTTCCAATCCCATTCCGGGTCCGGAGAATGTTGCCAACGTTCCGGATCACTTAATTTTTCAATAAATCCGCGTCGTTCAAAAGACCGCGATGGAAAGCCGGGTATAGGATTAATCGT
Source organism: Haliscomenobacteraceae bacterium (assembly GCA_947501115.1). Taxonomy (GTDB): domain Bacteria; phylum Bacteroidota; class Bacteroidia; order Chitinophagales; family Saprospiraceae; genus BJGN01. The sequence continues at coordinate 111,171 of CANMVX010000006.1, read as the reverse complement.
ATATAAACGCTCCATAGCATCAAGGCATTCCCTGATATTTGCCAAGGCATCAGCCTCTTTAGTCACCGCGTATCGAAAAATTTCGGCACCAAAATACATGGATGTCCAAAGTCCATCATTATCGGAGTCCGCTAAAAATCCACTACTTAGATTTCCCTTTTCCATGCCTGACAGCGAAGCATTAAAGCCATTTCTAATGTGACGTTGACGCACTTGTTGCTGGAAAAACTGAGCCTTTTCATGTAAGGTCATCGATTTAAAACAAATCTGACCTAAGCCCGCATCGGTAACAACAAGGACACTATTATTGGGACCTGGATTAATACTTTTAACGACGTTTCCCGGAAGCCAGCGTTCCCCCTGATAATAATCATACTTTCCATCTTTCCGCGATGCAAAAGCGCCATTGGTTGAACCGAACCAAATTCTATCACCAATCACGCAAACAGCCGTTATATCTGTAACAGGTAATTTTTGATTTAAGCTGGAAGCCTTTCCCGTAGTTAAATCAACGACAAAATACCCCTTCTTACTTCCGACCACGGCATTTTTACCCTGAATATCAAATGAGGTTAGTTCTGCACCGCCATAAACCAAGAGATTAGTGTTCGCTTTAGGATTAAATTTATAAAGGCCCTTCGCACTAAGTAACCAGAATAAATCGGTACCCGCCTGATAACGAATATCCAGTATTTTTTCATCTAATTTTGATTTAAACCATGTTTTAGATTCACTTACGTAGTGAAAATCATTTTCATAAGCAATCAAAAAATCAAAATTTTTACCCCCCACGCCTTTATTTGCCTTTGGAAGCTCATGGTGACAATAGACAGAACCAGCCCAGGCGTTACTAAAAACGGCTTTATCATAGATTAACACAAATTGATCTTTATAAGCAAAAGCCCCTTGTATCGTTTTGTTGCCAATGGTCCGATATTTTTTATCGGCTTGAAAAGTACCTGGGTACAAAAACTGGCCATTATGAGGAATAAGCAAACCATTATTAGAAAAAACACTGATATTGCCATTTCTGTCACTATGCGAAGATTCAAGTTGAACCTCAGTACTTTGAGTATAATATTTTACACTATAGTCTTGTAGGTAAGGTTTATCCTGATAAACAGGCTGGACCATTTTCGTCTGAGCGAAGACGACATTCGTTAAAAAAAAGGCGCCAAGAAAGGCGCCAAAAAGATATTTTTTCATACTTGTTTATTAGACATTTTTTAGGAAAAAGAAAGAACTGGACTACAAGATAGCGTAGTCCAGTTCAAAAATATCATTTACCAAGGTTTTCCTGTACCTTGAAGAAGCCAGGATTTACCCCATTGGTTATTATTACCTCTGGTTTTACCGTAAGACACTTCTAATTTATCTATTGCCTTTTTAGTCTGCTCAGCATTGAAATTAATTTCGTTATTGCCATAAGTAAATCTTACAGCCACGACAGGTTCAGGAGAACCAGGACCCACCTTCAGTTCAGGGAAACCTGTTCTTCTGTAATCGAACCAAGCCTCAGTAGCTGTGGTCCAGGAAGCCACCCATTTTTGTTCAATGATCTGTTTTAGAGTACCATTATAAGCTACCGACGGATTGGCGATAAATGCGTTATAACCACTTCCCACGCCCCACGTATCCAGGGACAACTTTATGGCCTGATCATAATTTGACTTAGCTGCACCAGCTGACCATCCTCTTAAAGCAGCTTCTGCCAAAATAAAATGTACTTCCGATGCAGAAATAATCCTTGCGCGCAAAATTCCACCTGATTTATTTCTATAAACGTCGGCTAATTGGGAAACGTGTTGATTTTCAACTTGTTGACCAGGCGTTGGGTTTAAATTATACTCACTTGGTTCAAGTTCAGCTGGTGGCACACCCACATAATTTCCTGTATCTAACTTTTTACCTAATAAGGTAGGATTATAATGCCTGGTAAATTTCCCTCCGGCAGCGATTTCTGTTAAATATCTTGCATCGGAATAGGATTTTACGCCATTAACAATAACGCCATTTTTTCTAATGAACGGATCGACGGCAGTATTAAGGGTAACATCCTCTACCCACCTGCAATGAACCGGCCTGGTCCATATTGGAAGACGGGGATCGTTATCAGCTACTAATTTGTTAATCAACGTAGTTGCGGGTTTTAGTCTTCTAAAGTTAGAACCTGCATCAAAATCAGCGGCTGTTGGCCAGGAATCGGCAGATGAAGCACCGATATAATTGATGGCTACATCATCGGCTGCAGATTTGATATAAACACCTGAAGAATAAACAGATTCAATAGTAGATTTAGCCAAATCGGGTAATTTAGACGATATTCTCATGGCATATCTCAACAACAAAGAATTGGTAAATTGATGCCATTTTGTTGCATTTCCTGCAAAGAACAAGTCATAATTTGGAATAATACCCACGTTTTTGCCAGTAGCAAAAATTTTAGATGCTGCTTGAAGATCAGCAATTACCCCTTTATAAATAATTTCCTGACTATCATAAGCGGGATATTCAAAATCTGCCCCAATCTGATCACCTTTTAGGGCATTAGTGTATGGAGCATCCCCCCAAAGATCGGTAATGGTACCAAAAATTAAGGCACGCATAGCCAAATGAATACCGTTGTGAAATTCCAGATTTTCCTTAGTGGCACGTTCTCCTAAAAATCTGTTTGTCCTAAGCAAGCCATACCAGCCATTCCAGTCAACGAGGCCCCATTCATATTGATTGTGACCCGTCCACCAACCGTCTTTCTGCGTATGTTGCACCGTACCACCAATTTCCTGATACCCCAGATTTAACAAACTTGTGGCGATACCCCTTTGGATACCAGGTAATAAAAGATTGGCATTTGCCTCAGACGTAGGCACGCCATTGGGATTAACATTAATCTCATCCAGACTTTCACAAGAGGCAATCAGAAATACACCTGCGATGAGTGAAACTTTTGTTAAAGATTTAAATATATTCATAACCGTTAATTTTAAAGATTATTCGAGAAATTAAATTAGAACGTTACGTTAAGTTTTGCTCCAAAAGACAAGGTCCACGGTTCTACATTCTGCAATTCTATCCCTTGTCTGAAGATATTTTGAGTATCCCCCTGTTTTGAACCTGTAAGCTGGAAAGCCCTTTCAGGATCAATACCATTTCTACCTTTGGTCCAAAGAATTAAATTTCTGGTAAATAATGACACCGTTGCAGCTCTGATTCCCTTCATTTTTGGAAGGTCATAACCAATAGCTAATTCACGCATTTTCAAGAAATCAGCGTCAAAAGTAACTTGTTGATTGTAACTCCAGGCAAACTGATTAGACGCAGGTCTGACAGATGTGCCAGGTCCACCTAAATGTTCTGTATATACGCCAGGAGCAGTTTGAATTACACCAGGTATAAATACACCGTCATAATTGGTTGCTGTTCCCAAAGGATTAGGTAAACCTCCGGCGGCCTGAGTGTAACCACCCACGCGAGGGAAATTACCATTTTGAGGAATGATATATTTTTCTGGATCTGATTTTAACAAAGCGATTAATTGATCAGGCGTATAAAGTCCCCCTGGAATTAATTTATCCATTTGTAATTGTGATTTCCAGTTGGAACCACCATATCTGTAGGTAAAAGATTGATACTGACCTCCAATTCTCCAATCAAAACTTGTTGAAAGATTCCATCTTTTATAACGTAACATCGATTGAACACCAATCATAGCATCGGGATTAAAATTTCCAACTTTCACCCTTCCTTCCCTGGAATTATCTGGAATCCAGGCACCTTGAGGAGTGAGAATTGGCCAGTTATAATAAGGAGATTTAGGATCTTTAACTTTAGAGTATCCACGGCTGTAAAGGTTACCTATATCTTCCCCTACGTAAGTTTGGGCCCCACCGTTATTATCATCCCAAAGCGTGATAAAATTCATACCAGGCGTAAGGCTTTCAAGACGGGTTCTCATCCTGGTAACGTTCACATTAATATCCCAGCTTAATCCATTTTCTCCTTTAATTGGGGTTCCACCGATCATTAATTCCCAGCCACGGCTTGAAATTACCCCTGCATTAATCTGTTTAGCATTAAAGCCGGTAGAAGAAGGCGATTGGATATTCAGGATTTGATTGGTATTTTCCTGATAGAAATACGTTCCTTCAAATCTCAATCTATTATTAAATAAATTAAAATCCACACCAACTTCACGGGAAGTATTAATTTCAGGTTTCAAATTTGGGTTTAGGAGTGTTCCCGGGTAGGTATTATAAACAAGCGTTCCCCATGATTCAGTGCCAAGTGTTGGTTCGAGGGCATAAGGATTGGTGTCATTTCCAACCTGAGCTAAGCCCGCACGAATTTTAAACAAGGAAATAAAATCTGGTAAATTGAAAGTGGTATTTGCTAACCAACTAACAGATACTGAAGGATAAAAATAGGATCTATTCGCTGCAGGCAATGTACTGGACCAATCATTTCTTGCCGACAAATCGACATAAAACTGATCTTTAAATCCAAGAGAAGCAGTGGAAAACAAACTATAAATCATTTTCCTTGAAGAACCATTTGCATAACGAATACCTACTGCTGAAATATTGCTGATTCTGTATAGATTAGGAACGATAAGACCAACACCACCAGCACTTCCTACATAATTATCGGAAAAACTTTGCTGCATAATGTTACCGCCTGCCGTTGCTGTTAAGCTAAAATTAGCCAGTTTTTTCTTATAGGTAGTAAGGAATTCAATATTTGACTCTTGATTGGCCAAATTTTGAAGATGATACGCCCCATTTCTTTCTTGTGTATAAGAATAGGGAATCTTTGTTTCTCTTTCTTCTGTGTAAGTATCAAAACTAGCTCTGATTTGAGAGCTTAAATTTGGATTAAAGTTATATTCAGCTTTAACACTTCCGAAAGCCCTGTCTCTTAAAAAACCATTTAGCATGTGATTTGCAATAAAGTAAGGATTATCCATATTATTGCTTGGAGAAAGTTGCTGAATGCCTTCCTGTCCGGGTACCCAAACGGAGGCAAGGTCTCTAACATCAACATGAGACCAGTTATACACTGCTTCCAATGGATTTGCTCCACGGTTTCCAGTGGAAGGTCTGCTATTTGAATTAGATCTGGTAAGATTTATATCCGTACTTAACCTTAACTTTTTGGTCAAATCATAAGTAGTTGATAGAGAAAGGTTATGCCTGAAAAGATCCGAGTTAGGAATCATACCTCTATGAGACATATTGGTATAGGACAAACGGTAATTTGTTTTATCAGAAGAACCTGAGATAGCCAATGAGTTAGTGGAAGTAATACCTGTTTGCACAAAATTTTTCATGTTATCAGGAAACGATTTCAGTTCTGTGGGTACTTTAGCCCCATTTGCATCCACCGGAGAATTCCACTGCGCAGCCTTTAAACCTTTATCGAGTTCCATTCCTGTCCAATATTCCGATCTTTCGTCAAGAAGACCCACCCTATTGCCATTGGCAAATTTATAGTGTAAATCAAGATAGCGATAAGGAGTTTCGAAGACATTGCTCGAAGAGAAATTTACTGAAAGAGCCTCACCCTTTTTTCCCTTTTTTGTAGTAATAATAATTACCCCATTTCCTGCCCGGGAGCCGTATAAAGCCGCGGCACTTGGGCCTTTCAATACCGATACACTTTCGATATCATCTGGATTTAAATCTGAAATAGGATTACCATAATCGACCTCATTTCTATTACCCATCACCCTCATATTACTTAGAGAATTTTGAACAGGCACACCATTAATAATGAAAAGAGGTTGATTATCACTTGTTAATGAGGTTGCCCCCCTGATAACAATGCTGGTAGAAGAACCTACGACACTCGTCTGGTTCACAGTTACTCCAGCAACCCTTCCTGCGAGCGCATTAATTACATTTTCCTGAGAAACCGTTCTAAGTGCATCGCCTTTGACTTTGCCTACTGAATAACCCAATGATTTTTCTTCCCTGGTAATGCCGAGAGCTGTAACTACGACTTCATTCAGTCGCTGACTGCTGGCAGCTAAGGCAACATTTATAACCACTTGGTTTCCCACCGTCACGAGTTGCGTTTCATAACCAACAAATGAAAACTCAAGTACTGAAGTGGCTCCGTCAACATCAATGGAGTATTTTCCAGCATCATCTGTAACAACACCTTTCGTTGTGCCTTGAATAGTAACATTCACAAAAGAAAGTACCTCACCGTCTTCTGCCGAACTTACTTTACCTGTAATTGTTTTTGTTTGCGATTGTACCGCGGAAAAACTAATGATTGTCAAAAAGACAGACAATAACATCATTTTCACCGACTGATAGTTAGGTTGTGCATGCATAGGTAATGAGTTTAAAATTTAATTCTTCATAAGTTAAAGTTAGCAAGTTTAAGTTCGGGTAAATTAAACTAGATTTGCTAATAAATAAAGTATTTTAGCATAGTAAGCTCTTAAAAACCTATTATCATGCCATTTATAAAGGCTCATCTACTCAAAGTAGCCAATCCGACGTTAAAATCATTTAGTATTCGCCACGATTATTTACCTTATTTCTATAACCAATACCATTATCACCCTGAAGTTGAACTTTTGTTTATACAGGAGGGAACAGGTACTCAATTTGTTGGGGACAGCATCCAGCGATTTGAAGGAGGCGATTTATTATTAATTGGTTCCGATTGCCCGCATTACCTTCGCAGCGATAATAAATATTTCAGTGGTGACCCTAATCTATGGGTATCTGCTTTGGTTATACATTTTAATCCGTCCATTTTTAGCAAAGATTTTCTCTCCCTTTTAGAAAACAGGCCTATAGATCAGCTACTGGAAAAATCGAAAAAAGGCCTTAGAATCATGGGAAATACAAAAACCATGGTTACTGAGAGTATGAAGAAAATGATGGTTACAGATAAAGGAAACATGATATTAGCCTTATACACCCTGCTAGATTTGCTGGCAACGAGTAACGAATACGAGTTACTTGGCACCAGGATAATGGAAGGGGACCATAATGACAAAGAAACAGAACGAATAAATGCCATTTACAATTTTTCAGCCAAGCATTTTAAAAGAAAAATAACAATTGATGAAATTGCCTGCGTTGCTCATCTAAGTGCCAATTCATTTTGCAGATATTTTAAAAACAAGACAAAAAAGAACTTCTCTCATTTTCTAAATGAAATAAGGGTGGAGTATGCTTGTAAAAAAATACGTGAAAATCAGCTTCAGGTGACACAGGTATGTTACGAAGCCGGCTTCAATAATTTTGTAAATTTCAATAATGCATTTAAAAAAATAACAGGCAAGACCCCTACTCAATACGCCAAACAATTTTCCAATACCTAATTTTAAATATGCAATAAAAATACCTTTTTTATAAAGATTAATATATTAGCTATTTACGATAAAAATGCGTATTTTAGTTAAAATATTATCTATTTTATGCAATATGGATTAAATAAAAAACCAGCTGACTGGATGCTGGAAATGGCAAAGCGACATAAAATATTAAGAAAACAAGCTGGATTTACCCAAAGTGAATTAGCGCGCCGCTCAGGTGTTTCTTTAGGTAGCTTAAAACGTTTTGAAACAAGTGGGCAGATTTCCATCCAGTCTCTATTCCTGCTTATCGATGTGCTGGGAAGGCTTGACGACTTTGATACGATACTGAAACCCTTTGAAAACATGAAAGAGATTGAGCGATTATTCAGTGATAAAAAACGCAGAACTTGAAGCCTGTAAAAAAAATAAACGTTCAACTTTTGTTTGATACAGAAATATTTGAAGTGGGAAGCTTAGTCCTTAGTGAGAGAAATATATTTTTCAAGTATAGTCAGGAATTTTTAGATCGAGGATTAGACATTTCACCCCTTAAAAATCAATTCAATATAGTGCGATAATCCATTAATTTCAGTGAACTGACCATAAATTATATGGTATGACTAAATTTATCTAAATTGCGTCATTAAAATGACGTTATTATGATTTATTTAGTCAGAGAGTTATTGGAATTGATATTAAAAAAGTTGCAACCTAACAAGGTGGTGATCTTATATGGCGCACGACGCGTCGGAAAAACGATGCTCGTAAAAGAAATACTTGCTAATGTGAATGAACCAATACTTAGGCTAAATGGAGATGATATTAATGTTCATGATAAACTTTCTATAAGAAGTATAGAAAATTATAAACAGATTTTAGGTACCTGTAAACTACTCTACATTGACGAAGCACAAAAAATTCCTGAAATAGGTCTGAAACTCAAACTTATGATTGATGAAATCGAAGGACTTAGAATTATTATATCGGGTTCATCCTCATTTGACATACATAAAAATGACGGAGAACCTTTAACTGGAAGAAAATACACTTTTAAATTATATACGCTGTCTGAAAATGAATATACCCAGATTGAAAATAATATTAATAAAATGGACAAGGTTCGGGAAAGACTGGTTTTTGGTAATTATCCTGAATTATTGCATCTGCCTGATCGCCAGGATAAAGTAGATTATTTAAACGAAATGATTAGTTCTTATTTGCTTAAAGACATATTGGTATATGAGCATATTAAGAATTCCCAGAAAATATTTAATCTTTTACGGTTGATTGCCTTTCAAATTGGTGGAGAAGTGTCCCTTCAAGAATTAGGTATCCAATTAGGCATAAGTAAAAATACGGTAGAAAAATACCTGGACTTATTAAGTAAAGTATTCATTCTTCATAAAGTTGAAGGATTTAGTCGAAATTTAAGAAAAGAAATTACTAAAAATTCAAGATGGTATTTCCTGGATAATGGCATCAGAAATGCCGTAATTGCCAATTTCAATCCCCTGCATGCACGAAATGATATTGGTGCTTTGTGGGAAAACTATATGATTAGCGAAAGATTAAAATATCAGGAATATAGGAGGATTTCATCTAACAATTATTTCTGGAGAACCTATGAACAACAAGAAATTGACTGGGTCGAGGAAAGGGATGGTTCCTTGTTTGGCTATGAATTCAAATGGAAAGAAGAGAAAGTTAAAATACCTACCCAATGGAAAAGTGCCTATCCAGATGCTTCTTTTGAGTTGATAAACATAAATAATTTTAGTGAATGGTTGAAATAATGGCCTATACAAAGGCTCTTCTGGCCTAAGGCTGTAAAAGTGGGCTTAGTCAATCTAACTTTTATTTTGTGGTTAAAAAGTTACTTCAAGATTTACCGGTTGAGTCAAATTATATCTTAAATTTGTAGTATTACTATTGTATTATTTTGGAATTTCCTACTTTATATGCTCTTTTATTTGGACATTAACCCCTATTTCAATGCTAAAAAATATATTCACCGGTATCATTTTCATGCTCTTATTAGCTGGAAAAATCATTGGACAGAAAAGCAATCAATACCAACCTGCAATTGAAAACAGGGCAGTTAATCTTCTCCATGAAAAACAGTTCCATTTTAAGGATCTTAACAAAAATAATTCCCTCGATGTCTATGAAGACTGGCGTAAACCATTGGACTTGCGCGTAGCGAATTTAGTAAGTCTGATGACGTTGGAAGAAAAAGTGGGCATGCTACTAATTAACACGCTAAATGCAGGTGAAAAAGGAAAAATGACTGATGCTGCTGTGGACTTGATTGAAAAGCAGAAAATGACGCGGTTTGTTTTCAGAAATACCATTAAAAGTAATCCAGTAAGTACTGGAGCGGGAAATGGTTTTGCTGGAGCGCAAATCAGCCCATTTGAAGCAGCACAATTTATGAATACTGTGCAGGAACTTTCCGAACGCACCCGCCTGGGTATCCCCGCTTTGTTTAAATCTAATTCCCGAAATCATGTTGAATTTGACGCACGCGCTGGCATAAATGTTGAATCCGGGTCATTTTCGTCCTGGCCAAAAGAGAGTGGGCTGGCTGCAACCCGAGACATGGCGCTCATTGCAGACTTTGCTAAGATCATGGCGGAAAAGTGGCGAGCCATTGGCTTACGCGGCATGTATGGTTACATGGCTGATTTGTCCACAGAACCCAGGTGGTATCGTGTACATGAAACCTTTACCGAAGACAGTGACCTGGCGACTGAAATTATCAAAGTGCTCATTAAAAATCTTCAGGGAGAAAAGCTGAATTCAAAAAGCATTGCGTTGACTATTAAACATTTTCCAGGGGGTGGCCCTCAAGAAGGCGGCGGAGATCCTCATTATACTTTTGGAAAAAACCAAGTGTATCCTGCGGGTAAATTTGATTATCATTTGGCGCCATTCAAAGCGGCTATTGATGCAGGTGCTTCGTCTATTATGGCTTATTATGGCATTCCGGTAGGTCAGCCATACCTTCCAAACAATGTTGGGATGGCCTTTTCAAAAGGAATCTTAACAGATTTATTGCGCACTTTGCTTAAGTTCCGGGGGTACGTAAATTCCGATACTGGCATTATTGGGGAAAGAGCCTGGGGATTAGAAGATAAGACTTTAGATGAACAGATTTTGATTGCCATAGATGCCGGAACGGATATTCTCTCTGGATTTAGCAATAATAAACAAATCTTAGACCTGGTAACATCGGGTAAACTTTCTGAAAGTCGCGTAAATCTGTCTGTAACGAGATTATTGAAAGAGCAATTTGAACTTGGCTTATTCGAAAACCCCTATGTTGATCCAAATCGTGCCGCGTATCTGGTGGGCAATCCTTCTTTCCAGCAAAAGGCTGACCTAGCCCAACGCAAATCAATTGTGCTGCTACAAAATAAGATGACGCTCCCTCTGGCTCAACCTAAAGGTAAGGATACTTTGAAAATATTTACGATGGGAATGAACACTGCCCTATTCAAAGAGCGCGAATGGGCAAATTACAAGGTGACCTCAGGCGATTATAATAAAGCGAAAAAAGAAACATTGCCTGCCATTTCGAAAGAAACAGATATTGCGATAATACGTATTCAAGTTTCTAATGACGGAGGGAGCGATAGAAGATTTGGAGGTGCTGACTCTACAGAACTGGACTTTCTCTCCTTTTCAGACATGGCAAAATCAAAGTCATGGAAGATATCACCTTCATTAGAGGACATTCAAGCCGTTATGCAGTCAGTGGGTGCTGAAAAAACCATTTTATCCATTGACTTTCGCCAACCTTATGTGCTTGATGAAGGCAGTGGTTTACTTCATGCTGCTGGAATACTCGCTACTTTTGGCGTAGGTGATGCGGCCGTTATGGACATCATTATGGGTAAATTTAACCCAACAGGAAGGTTGCCTTATTCGTTGGCAAAAACAAGTGCTGCGGTTATAAAACAAGATCCAGATGCACCCGGATATCCTGAAAAAGACACGTTATTTCCCTATGGTTTTGGCCTGAATTATAAATAGTTTTTTAATCTCATGCTTCATTAAAGGTTACATTTTCATACATGAAACCCTTTGCTATTTGATTGAAAGTAACTTGTTTTTGTTTTTCAGCACCACCTTGGGTACTCAAATTAAATATTGTGACTTATTCAAATACTATTTGACAAATAAATCCTTTAACTTACAATGAGATAAGCCGCCCTCTATGGGGAAATAGAATGTATTAGCCAGCGTTTAATCTCGCGAATTAAAGATTGATGGAACGTTACTAAATCTTATTGCAAGCTAATGACTAGGAACTTATCGGGTTGGAAAGTAAAGTAAATGCGTACCTGATAAAAATGGGATTAGTATGGTAGGAAGCAAACGCAATGTTGATAAAAAAGCCTTGAGGTCACCTATTGTGCCCTTAGAAAATGACATAAAAGCAAGCGATTGCTTAAAAACAAAGTCTTTAAGGTTCCAATGGTGATTCCTTCTACAAAAAATGAAACATGGAATTGATTAATACAGAAACGATACAGCATAAAATTCACACCATCAGGGAAGTGCAAATTATACTAGACAAGGATCTTGCGCAATTTTACGGAGTTAAACCAATAAGACTAAGAGAACAAATCAAACGAAACCCAAATCGGTTTCCGCCAGATTTTGTCTTTCCATTGAGCGAGACAGAAATTGAATATATGGTATCGCAAAATGCGATACCATCGAAACAAAGTTTGGGTGGCTCTTTTCCATTGGTGTTTACCGAACAAGGAGTGGGAGCCGTTTCTGGTGTAATTAAAAGCGAAAAAGCTGATCAAGTGAGTGTGGCCATTGCTCGTGCATTCGTAGCTATGCGCAAAACCCTGGGGCAATTGCATGGTGTTATACAACGTCTGGAAGGCGTGGAGCTGAAACAATTGCAAACCGACACTAAAGTAGAGCAACTGCTAAAGGCATGGGAAAAAGACCAACCCGCCAAACAAGGCATTTTCTTTGAAGGACAACTTTTTGATGCCCATGTATTTGCCAGCGATTTAATCAAAAAAGCTAATAAAAGCCTGGAGGTAATTGATAATTATGTAGATGAAACCACCTTGATGCTATTAAGCAAACGTAAAAAGCAGATAACCTGCACGGTACATACCCGCATAAACCCGGCCTTAAAAAAGGATTTAGAAAAGCACAATCAACAATACCCTGAAATTACTTTGGTAGAAAATCGCAGCAGCCACGACCGGTTTATTATTTTAGACAACATCCAATTGTATCATATTGGTGCTTCTTTAAAAGATTTGGGTAGCAAATGTTTTGCCTTCAGCCGTATGGACGATATATTGCCAGAAATAACCACTAAACTATTGAAAAGATGATCATAGCTAGGGATATAAATAGAAAGAGGCAGGAGAGATTCCTTAGGATTAAAAGGTTTTGACTATATCTGAAATTGCCTTTATCACAAAAGGTAGCAATGACATACAAGACCTCATATCTGATTGTAAATTCCCATTTGTCATGAGATTCGGCCTGGAGATGGATTAAATGAGGTTGTTTGGAAGGGTAAAGTTGTAAAGGATAAAAAAAACTAACCATTTTAAATGGAACTTTATCCACACCATTTTCATTATAGATTATATAAATCGGTAGGTTATAAAACCAGCGAAGCGACCCTTAGATGCAGTTCTGACGGAAGTTTGATTCCTGCCAGCAACATCTTGGAGTCGCTTCGTGTGCGAATGAATGACCCCTAATAAGAGACATCCGAGTGAGTCATAAAGGACTCTTTGTGGAGACGGCGAGAGTCGAACTCGCGTCCAAAACAGCACCCGTAAGCTTTCTACATGTTTATTTGTCGTTTTTGATCTCAATCAGAAGGTAGGTACAACAAAAGACACATTTTCTGACCCAGCTCTGAATCTTATTTTTCTTTATGAGCCACAAAGAAAAACCAGCCCGATTTTTTGGATGATACACTAGACGCAGGCTCTCTCAGGCGGCGTGCAGGCTATCTCAGCTGAGCTGAAAATAGCAGGCGTTTCGTGTAAAGGCTTACTAATTTCTAAAATTAGGCAGCCAAGGCGTAGTTATTTTCGCCGGTTGTTTTTCGATGGCCATTTGATAACGGAACTAACCATCAAGTTTCGACATGCTTACTTACAAGTTCACCATCCTGTCGATACCAGAACGTCCCCCTTATTTGATATTCACTTTAGAATATAAATCAATATACAAAATTAATCCTTTTTTTGTTGCAAACTTCAAAAAAAAATATAAATTTGCTAACCTTAAAGAATAAATAATATTTTAAGTTTGGATTTACCCTTCCAAGTATTAAAAGAATCTTTAATCTTAAAAATTTAAGCATCTTATTAAAGATAAAATTATGCGAACAGGGTATTTTTAATTTTGGCTGAAAACAACTATCCACAACCCTAAACAATTTAAAAAATGGCTGCTGCTGTAAATGGGTCAACTAGTCTAACCCGAATCGGTGTTTTTTACGACGGAAATTATTTCCTCCACGTAAGTAACTATTATCATTATGTTCATGAAAGAAGAAGTAGATTAAGCTTAAAAGGTCTTCATGAATATATCAGACAACAAATCAGTCAACTCGAAGACAAAGAGGTTCGCCTTTGCCGCGTAGTTGATTCTCATTATTTCAGAGGTAGATTGAGTGCTAGTGAAGCTAGTCAACGAGGAAATTTACTTTATTACGAACGAGTATTTGACGATATTTTAATGGGAGAAGGGATCGTCTCTCATTATTTGCCTGTAAAAATCATTAATGGTAGAAGACAGGAAAAAGGTATCGATGTATGGCTTTCTTTAGAGGCTATAGAAATGGCTTTTAATAATCATTTCGACGTGGTTGTTTTGGTTGGTTCTGATAGTGACTATGTGCCTTTGATGCGTAAACTAAACGGCATGGGTAAACATACCATTTTGCTAAGTTGGGACTTTGAATATACCGATGAAGAGGGCCATAGATTCAGCACCAGAACGTCTCAGGATTTATTGGAAGAGGTAACCTACTCTCTGCCCATGCACGAAATTATTGACGATCCAAGTGAAAGTGATTTCGACTTAAACCGTTTGTTCGTTCCAAAACAATTTGATAAAGCGTTTGGTACTAAACCATTAGAGCCAACTGAACCTGTGGTTGTTCCTCCTCCTATTAATCTGGAAGATCACGATGATATCATTCAACTCGACACAGACAGGTTCGAAAGTATTGTCTTATCTATCAAAGATGGTTATGGCTTTATTAAATACCCACCAGATAACGTTTTCTTCCATTTCTCAAGCCTTAAAGACTTTGATTTTGAAGAACTTAGAATTGGTGACCGCGTTGAGTTTAAAATTGAAGCCAAAGATAATGGCAGATTAACCGCCGAAGAAGTTTTTGTTTTAGAGTAAATTAGTCTTTTATATAATCTTCCAGGTAAGAAAAGGATGGCATTAATGCCCCTTTTCTTGCTATGGTAGCTTTTTCTATTTTAGGGGTGTTGCCAGCTAATATATCAGGTAATACCCCTAAAATAAACTTTTTCCCAAAAGCTACCGATGCGTCGCGTGGAAGTTCATTGGGAAGATTATCAATAGCCATTACATCCACCCCCTTTTCATCTGTTGGGTAAGATTCCCGGTTAGTTTCAGGAATATAGCTGTATATAGGTTCCTCTATCGTACTGGCTCGCAGAGTAGATGGAACGGAGCTTACCGGTGCAATATCGCAGGTTAAATCTGCTATCACTTTTATCCTGAAGGTATCTTTCATCATTTCTTCTTTTGTAAAGAATACGGGCGCTTCAAAATTCCAGTAAATACCATTTATAAAAATATCTGCCTTTTCATTAAACGGCGTAAAATTAGCTATGTATTCATAAGGGAAATGATGAAAATGCTCTCTGTTAAATTTACTACCATCCTTTCTCATCAAGTAATCCTCACTCTTTAATTGAACAAAAACAGGTTCATCAAAAGATTGGCTTAGAAAAGTAGCAGCATCTGTTTTCCTTACCCCCATATCCATCAAAACACTGGCTGCACCCTGTCCTACCCTCCCTGTGCCTGTTAACACTATTTTTACCGGAGGCCACTGAATGTGCTTATAAGTTGCTACCGCTTCCTGATAATCTTGTAATTGATACATTCTGGGTAAAGAAAACTGTTTGGTCCGCCTCCCCCAGGTTAATAAAGCATTATGAGCGCCTACCATTCCAGCAAATTCTCCAAAAGCTATTAACCTTTGATTATTAGCATCTGTAATTAATTCAAAATCAATTAATTCAATATTTTGTCGCAAAATAGCTTGAAGCAGCTTTTTATTTGAGGGTTGTTTTTTTATGGTATGAGAAAAAAACAGATATCTTTTTTCTGCAATAAGATCTTCAACAGGTACTTCTTTTATACCTATAAGAAGGTCACAATCACTAACATCGGAGGAAAGAGAAATCCCCTCTTTTTCGTACTCAGCATCTGAAAAACATCTGTTTTTTGAAGGTTGCACCTTTATTTTAACAGGAAAAGTGTCAATAAGATATTTACATTGAGCTGGACTCAATACGACGCGATGGTCAGGAGGATTTTTACCCTCCCGAATTATTCCAATAGTTAACATATAAAGGTTTGTGTGGCAATTCTGCTCCAATATAATATCCTTTTTGTAATATGACCTATGATTTTTTTAAAAAATCAATCATACGATTGTATATTAGTACAAAAAAGATGAAATTATCTATAAACGGCGTTTTTCCACCAATGCTCACCCCATTCAAAGAGGATGGCACGTTGGATATTGAAAGTCATTTGTTTAACCTCGAAAAATGGAACCAGACACCTCTTTCAGGCTATCTGGTATTGGGGTCCAATAGTGAGACGGTTTATTTAACTGAAAATGAAAAGCTTTTACTTGTAGAAAAAACAGCTGAATCTATGCCAAAAGATAGATTATTAATGGCTGGGACGGGTATGGAATCTACGCAAGAAACTATTTCATTGACGCAAAAAGCCGCTGAAAGGGGCGCTCAGGCAGCGCTTATTCTCACTCCTTTTTATTATTTAGGCAATATGTCGGACGCAGCCTTAACGAAGCATTTCCTTAAAATAGCCGACGAGGTTGACATTCCCATCCTTATTTATAATGTGCCTAAATTTGCTCATGTTAATGTAAGTAGTAGCCTTTTAGCTTCCCTTAAGGATCATCCAAATATCATTGGAATGAAAGATAGTGCGGGAAATATTAGTCAATTAATTCAATATCAATCTATTATTTCATCTGATTTTAGTTTGTTGGTAGGAACTGCTGCTTTATGGTACCCTGCTTTAACCCTTGGAATAAATGGTGGCGTTATGGCACTGGCTAATATCCTTCCCGCTGAATGTGTCGAAATTCAGTCTTTAGTAAATGAAGGTAAATGGAATGAGGCAGAAAATCTTTACAGGGCTATTTTCCCAATAAATCATGCCATTACTGTAACTTTTGGTGTGGCTGGATTAAAATACGCGGCAGATTTGTTAGGATATAAAGGTGGATTTGTCCGAAGCCCACTACTTCCACTGGCTGATGCACAAAAACAAGCTATTAAAGATCTGCTCATTAAATCTAACTTCCTTTGAGAAAATCTATTGCAAAAAATATTGGTGATTACATCAGTGAATTTGAGCCAAAATATCAGGCATTGCTTATTCAAATGTGGGAAACGATATCCACGGCAGCACCCGAAGCTACCGAAGACATAAAATATGCTATGCCTACCTTTGTTCTAAATGGTAATCTTGTACATTTTGCTGCCTTCAAAAATCACATTGGCTTTTATCCCGGACCCGCTGCAATTCTTTATTTTTCCTCTGAACTAGCTTCTTACAAAACATCAAAAGGGGCTATTCAATTTCCAGTAAATCAAGAACTTCCCCTTTCATTGGTAACTAAAATAGTCCAATTTCGTTTGGTCGAACAATTAGCTAAAAAGAAAAAATAGTCACCCAAAAGACCTCCTCATGAAAATTATCTTTCTACCATTTTTAATCGTTTATTTCGCATTCTTTCAGCCCCCCTCTTTGTCAAAAACTTTCATTGACGTGCCAATGGGGGGAAATACCTTTCAAACGAATGGCACAAATAACGACCAACTGGATAAAAATGGTATTCAAAGCTGGAATGCTATTGAAAGTGTTTGGAGTACCTACTTTTATTCGGAAACCGCCAGGAAAGTATCTGTTTCCATTGAATATTCTGCCGTTCAAACTAAAAATGTTTTGGACATAAGCTTAAATGAAGGAAAATTTAAATCTATAGTACTAAAAAAATCTTCTAACCAAATCTCCGGCGCAGGTACATTTAACCTTAAAAAAGGGTATAATATCATCCACATAAAAGCCAATGAAAAAGGGAAGGCAACCTTTCCAAAAATAAAAAATTTGAAAATCTATTTTCAGGGTAAGGATGATTTTAAATTTGTCAGAGATAACATCGATCAACGATTTTACTGGGGAAGAAGAGGACCTTCTGTCCATTTGTCTTATGAAATGCCTGAAAATGTAAAAGTGAAATGGTTTTACAATGAAATGACGATACCAAAAGATAAAGACCCCATAGGATCGTACTTTATGTCTAATGGATTTAAGGAAGGATATTTTGGCATTCAGGTGAATAGTTTGAAAGAACGAAGAATTTTATTTTCAGTTTGGAGTCCTTTCCCGACGGATAATCCGAAGGAAATTCCAGAAAATCAGAAAATCAAATTATTGAAAAAAGGCGGAAGTGTCTATACAGGTGAATTTGGAAACGAAGGGTCTGGTGGTCAAAGCTACCTTGTTTATCCATGGAAATCTGGTGTTACTTACCAATTTTTAACCTCTGTGGAGCCTGATAATCAAGGGAATACCACCTATACTGCTTATTTTAAAGATCCTGAAAATGCGAAGTGGATATTAATCGCCAGTTTTTTACGACCCCAGACCAGTACCTGGTACACCAGGGCACATTCTTTTCTTGAAAATTTTAATGACGAACTGGGTTATTTAAACAGGGAAGTTCAATACCAGAATCAATGGGTTGTGGATGATAATGGAAAATGGTATTCATTGCATAAGGCGAAATTCACTGGCGATGATATTGCCAGAAGGCAATATAGATTAGATGCTGATGGTGGAGTAAAAGGTGCCTCATTCTTTCTACGTAATGGGGGATTCTTCAACTCCACAACCCCATTAAACAGCAATTTTAGCTTACCTCCATCCACTCAAAAACCCGATATAGATTTTAAAAGTCTGCCTTAGAATAATTAAGATAAAGTCGAAAGTTTAATCTTTAGACATTTATCTACCAATATAAAATATTACCTTTATTCGGTCAGTGTTAATTTACAACTTTTAATTATTAATTATGAAGAATTACATTTTTCCATTATTCCTTTTCCTGGGTATTTCTTTTTTTTCTTGTGATAACGATAGTGCCATACGCGAAAAAGCAGCACAAACATTGCCACAACCTTCCCCACAAACGAATACTAATCAAATGCCAGTAAGTGGTGCTTTGGCTGGTGTTCAGCACTACATTTGCCCAAATAATTGTCAGGGAAGTGGTGGCGAGGCACAAGGAAATTGTCCAGTTTGTGGAACAGCCTATTTACATAACCAGGCATTTCATGCCAATGATGCTCAAAATCAGGCTGCACCGCCGCCTACGCCTACACCTAATCCTGCGACACCTACTGAACCTGCGCAAAACGCTGCGGGAGTATGGCATTATACCTGTGCAAAAGGATGTGCGGGAGGAGCTGGAATAGCTACCGCATGTTCAAGTTGTGGTGGAATGTTAGCACACAATGCAGCTTACCATAATTAGTACATGACCAGATAAGATTTGTACGAAATAAGGTACATATCGTAACTGATCCGGGTAAATAATTTATTTTACTCGGATCAATTACCTTTATATAAAAATAGAAAAGATAAAATCGACTGGAAAATAAACCTATAACTTAAAAGGAAAAGCAAAAAAAAGTGTATCTGAAAAATCCATTCAATACCTAGTTAAGTTTATTAGGAAAATTTCCTGCTAAGCTTAATAAACAGGCTTCGAAACTTCAACCCAATGGTTGACGTTAAGAATTACCAAGTAAAAAATCGGTAAGCGTCTGTTCTAAATTTTCAACAGGCGCCTTGATAAAGCTCAATCCGGTTATCTTTTCAAACAATTGAATATACCTTTCTGACACCTCATTTACAAAAGATTCAGGCATATCGGGGATAGTTTGACCCTCCTTACCCTGGAAACCATTTAACATAAGCCATTCTCTAACAAACTCCTTTGACAACTGGGTTTGCCTTATACCATGGGTTTGCCTTTCCTCATACCCTTCTGCCAAAAAATACCGGGAACTATCTGGTGTATGAATTTCATCAATCAGATAAATTTTACCTTCATAAAGGCCAAATTCATATTTAGTATCTACTAAAATTAAACCTTGTTTGGCCGCTAACATAGTCCCCCTTTCAAATAAAGCATGGGTATAAACCTCCATTTGCTCATAAACTTTTTCGGGAACCAATGCACTGGCTAAAATTTCCTCTCTGGAAATATCAGCGTCGTGTCCTTCATCTGCTTTAGTGGTAGGCGTAATAATGGGAAGGGGTAATTTATCCCCTTCACTTAATCCGTCTGGTAAGTTAACACCACAAAGATTTCTTAATCCACTGGAATACACTCTCCAGGAATGTCCGGCCAAATATCCCCTAATAACCATTTCCACTTTAACAGGTTCACAGGCAAGACCATAAGCAGCATTTGGAGCAGGAACCTCCAAGAGCCAATTAGGCACAATATCTTTGGCATTATTTAAGAAATAAGCCGCCATTTGATTTAAAACCTGGCCCTTGTAAGGTATAGGTTTGGGTAAAATATAGTCAAAGGCAGAAATTCGATCTGAGGCTACCAATAACATTCTATCATCAAAGGTGTAAACATCTCTGACTTTCCCCCTGTAAAAATGGGTCATATTGGGTAAGGTCATCCTACTTTTTTCTTTTTCTATACTCATTATACCAGCTTGTTATTATTTCACTAAAGTAACAGTACCCTGTAAAGGGAATAATTTTCCATCCCGACGTTTAACCACAGCTTGATAAATGAAAACACCCGAGGTCATATATTGATCTCTATGTTTTCCGTCCCAACCCATCATTTCATCGCCAGGAGCGAGAGATTTACCATCAAATAATAAATTTCCCGTTCTACTGTAAATTCTTAGGGAAGCAATTTCTGTGATTATTTCAGACGCAAAAATGGTGAAAAAATCATTTACACCGTCACCATTAGGTGAAAAAACATTTGGAATAAATACTTCAATATCCTGAGTAACTCTTACATTAATTACGTCGGTTGCTTTACAGCCATTGGAAGAAATCACTTCAAGCCTGTAAACAGTGGTATTAACTGGCGCTACCTGAATAAATGGAGATTTTGTATTCAAATGATTTAAGGAGGGATTCCAGCGATAGTTTGCACCGGGAATAATCGGAATATTTGCCCCTAATATCAAGCTGTCCCCTGCTACTATCACTGTATCATTTCCAAGAGCCACTGTTGGAAGTATAGGCTCGGGAACTAAAAAGGGAAACTCCTTTTTACATCCAAGGGAATCTATTAAAATGAGAATTTGTGGACCTGCAGAAGTTAACTCAAGACGCTGTAATGAACTGGAATTACTTAAAAAACGAGAAAAAGGAGGCGTTCCACCATATATTTTATTGATTTTCAACTCCCCTTTTGGTCCGCCAATGCAACCAGGGGGTATTACATCATATTGGACTGAATCAATCACAGGAGCATAATAAATAACCCGAACCGACGCCTCCTCTGTACAACCTGAAGAAACCTCCTCAACGACTACGTTATAATTTCCTTCTTTCCTTGCCAGTGTAGAAGAACCATTAGGAGAACCAAATATTTCACCGTTGGGCGTTGACCACAAATATCTATATGCCTGATTGGAAGGGACTTTAACAGTTACCAACGTTTGAGTCCTGGAACAATTCAACGTTTGGGGTACCTCTACCTTTAATCCTATGGGTCTGTTATCATAATACACCAATACAGAATCTGTAAAAGAGCAACCATTATCCGGACGCGTTAATTCCAACTTATACAAACCTATCTCCCTGGCTAAGAGTTGATTTCCATTTACTATGGGCTTTAAATCCAAAGGAGGAATCCATTTAAACAAAGCAGAACTGGGGAAAATAGCCGTAGGAGCCATCCAAACCTCTTTAACGCGACAAGAAAGAGCGACGGTATCTATTAGTTTAAATCCAGGTTTAACAAAATCGCCAATGACCTCAAGAGGTAACAACGATTCACACCCTGTTACAAGATCTGTAACTTTAACTTCATAAGTACCTGTTTGAGTAACACTTACGGCAGCCATATCGGGCACAGAACTAATTTTTCCCCCAACCTTTTCTTTCCATAAAAATCTTAAGGGAAAATTATAAGCACTTACTGAAGGCGTTGCGTCCAGGCGAATAGCGTCCTTTTTGCAACTGAGGGTAAGCCCATCCGCTAAATTCAAATTTATTTTTGGTTTATTAAATCCATCTCCTACCTGAACGATATCTACTGCTTGACAAAAGTTCCCCGAATCTTCTACCAGTAACCAGAAAAGTCCGGTTTTATCTACCGAGGCATTGGCTGTCAATGCACCTGACTGTATAACACTGTTCTCAGAGTACCACTTGTAGGAAATTACCCCTGACGTAGAATTCGGCTTCGCTACCCCTTGAAGTTTTATAACAGGATGCAGACAAGTGAGTAGTGTATCCTTTCCTGCATTGACAGAAGGTTGATTTAAATCTGCTTTTATAAAAATAGTATCTGTTCTGGTACAGCCATTATTCTTTTCTGTGATCTGCACCCGGTAAATATCTTCTCTAAATAAACGAGGTGAAATATTTGTCCTTTCAATCATCGATCTGCCACTATTAGCCATCCAGCTAAACGTATAATTCAGGGTATCCCCAAACAGATTTGGCTTAAGTTGAATAATTGGCTTATTACATCTTAAGGTATCACTGGAAGGATAGTCAACGGCGGGACTATTAAAATCTTCTTTTATAAGAACACTTATACCATTTACACACCCCGTCAAGGTATTTTGTACTTCAAAACGATAAAGTCCCCCTGCAGAAAACACCTTCCTAAGATCGCTGCTACAATTGGTTCTATTTCCTAAGGTATCCAACTCGCACCACTTTCCCGAAAATCCTGTGGAAGACGGTAATTTTCCTAAATAAGTTAATTCTCTTTTTTTACAAAGCAAGGTTGAATCATTGAAAGAAGGTAAAAAGGGTAAATTATTATCTTTTAAAACCACCATACTATCTACCGACGAACAACCATTAACGCCATCCGTGACAGTAAGATAATAAGACCCAGACTCGGTTATAAATGGATTGAGGGTGCTCTTACCACCAAGAACGCGGCCTCCATTTTTACCTTCCCAAAGATAAGTAAATCTATCTCTATCGTTTGCTGAGGCAGAACCATCCAGATTAAACTGAGTTTGTGCACAGGTCAATAATTTATCGGCACCTGCATTGGCTCTTGGTTTATTCCGGTCCACGCGCACCAAAACCTCTGCAAAATTAATACACGAATTACGTTTATTTGTAATATATACCTGATATAATCCTGCTGAAGTTGCCTGGAGATTATATTCGTTTAATACTGCTATATTTTCCCCGATAGGCGGCAGCCATTTATATAGAAAATTTGTGTCAGGTCTTAAAACAGGTGCTGATAAACTGACCTTATCAATCAAGCAATTCAAGGTATAATTCTCTGGATCTTTAATAGGTGGGGGTACTAAATCTCCTATCACCATCACTTCAAAGGTCGTCTCCTTTCCATTGGCAGCCAATCCTCTTAGCGTATAGGTTCCTGGTCTGTCCACCCGTTGATTTCTAAAGTCACTACCAGGTAAAATACCAGGTCCTGTCCACCGAATATCACAATTCAGGCAGGTTCTGCACAAATCAACTTGCAGGGTTGTTTCTCTTCGGGAACAAGTTAAAGTATCAGGCGTTCCAATCAATTTTAGACAGGGAGGACAGGGTTGATCGTCCACCTGAACAGAATCAATAACTATACAATTTTGAGAGGGATCGGTAATTTCCAGGAAATATTTCCCTGGTTTATTTATCCAGACTTGCAAACTATCTGCATTTTTATAAATGCCCGTTCCACTCCATTTATAGGTAAACCTTGGATTTACAGGGATTACCTGTGGTGCGTAAGCAAAAGAATCCTGATTACATGGATAAGTAGTTTTAAAAAATTTGATTACGGGTAACGCTTCATCTTGAAAAACATTTACCTGCCCCGTGGCGAAACATCCATTTTGTTTATTAGTAATTTCTAAAGAGTATAACTCAGGTTTTATAGTATTAAAAGAGGGTAAAGTGGTAACTGTATCCCCATTGGCATTCAACCAAACGTATTTAAAGATGCTGCCTGAGGAAGAACCTGAACCATCTACTTTTATTACCTTTTGATTACAGGTTATGGTATCAGGTTTTGCTATAACCACGTTAGGTTTAAGCTTATCTTCCATAATTTCAACAAGCAAGGTATCCGAATAATTAAAGACCGTATTTGTGGCAATTAAACGATACACCCCTGGGCAATTTACGCTAATATTTGTAGTACCCTGACCGCTAAGCAAACAATTATTTCCTGGGAACGGACTCCAGTTATAAGTGGTAACTGCATTTGAATTTCTTATTCCTGCCGTATAATTTACAATATCCCTAACGCAATTAATTGAATCTGCTTTGTTGGGAAAAAGTTTAGGTTTACAATTTTCCGTAATAGAAATGCCCGTTTCTCTGCTACAACTATTGATTGTATCAAGCAAAGTAACTCTATAAAAACCGGCATTTTTAATGGTCGGTTGCAACAAAGTCGATTCAGCTCCTATCACCCCACCCTGCTCTCCTTTCCAACTGAACCTTATTCTGTTAAGACTGCTCACTGAAAGTTTCAATGTAGCATTACCCGTTACACAATTCAAGGTATCAGAAAGGGGTAAACTGATGGTTGGCAGCAGTGTATCCATTGCTACATTTACTGTAACACTATCCTTACAACCATTTCTGGAGTTCTCCACATTATACCTAAAAATACCTGGAGAACTTAAGGTTTGTGTCTTTCTTGTGGGTTGGGAGAAAAAAGAGATATTATTTGATTGAATAATATTCCATCTGGTAATAAATCCACTACCCCCATCTGAAAGTGCACTTCCTATGGTCACAGTATTGATTGCACAGGTTAGGAATTTATCCCCACCACCTAACGCCACTGGTCTTAAGGTATCTGCCTGAATGGTAATATCTGTGCTATCCCGACATCCATTTATAATGTTTGAGACCTTAAATTTATAATTACCGGGGGATAAGGCGTAGGCAAATTTTTCATTTTTCTTTGACCCCAACTTACCATCTAAGGTTGACCATAAATAGCTAAATTCAATTCCTTCGGACGTTAAAGTACCGCCCATAATGACCGAATCTACCTTGCAAGTGTATGGTAAAAGAGTACCTTTTGTTATTTGAGGAATAGCCTTATTTTCAATTACCTGCAACAAGGTATCAGTGCATAACTTCTCCTCATTATACATAATATTCAACTGATAAAAACCAGCCTCAGAAACAGTTAGTAATGGATTAGTGCCCAAAACTATCGGGGTACCAATGGAGGCATCTAATTTCCTCCATTCAAAGGTAGTATTGTAAATATCTGACTTTGTTCCACGGACATCTATAGAAACCGAATTTCTGACACAGGTTAAGTCCTCTGGCAAAATAATTTTAAGATTTCTGCCATAGTATTTAAGTTTCACATTAACCAAACTATCACAACCAGATAATGCCCTCAGTTTAACTAAAAAAGTACCTTCCTTTCTAAACGTAGAATCACCCACCTGAAATGTCCCTTTTGGACAAATGAAATCTATAAATTTAATATTAAGTTCCGTTACGCTATCACAGGCTCCTATTTTGGGAATCACCTGCTTATAAACGCCTTCTTGTTTAAGAAACTTCCCATCAAAAAGGATACTATCGCCTTTAGGAAGTATCCAGGTTAACTTTTTAACACAGTTGGTAGGGGTGAGATTAAATACGTACTCACCGGTTGACAGAGCGCCACAGGTATCTTTTTTAGTCGCTGGATTTTGTAAAATAGCCAGTACCTCTGAAGATGTTTTTTTCCCAATGAAAGATTTGAAAATAGAAATGGAGTCTTTTATAAATGAAAACCCCTTCGCTTTATAACTTCCTGGAGGAAGATTTCTAAGATCTCTGTTGGACGACACATCAAAAACGGTATCATTTCTATAAATCATGTATCCGTAACCATATAAAGTGGTATCA
Source organism: Haliscomenobacteraceae bacterium (assembly GCA_947501115.1). Classification (GTDB taxonomy): domain Bacteria; phylum Bacteroidota; class Bacteroidia; order Chitinophagales; family Saprospiraceae; genus BJGN01. The sequence goes on along the minus strand of CANMVX010000006.1, from coordinate 85,418 downwards.
GGTATATCTGTTGTGCGGGCATAAATAGGCGCAGGCAAAGTAACAAGCTCTGTATTGCCGGCACAAGCGTTGATGATGGTGTCCTTTAGTTCTCCCGCATTGGCTTTACAACAATTGTCCCCATCGTCAATAGCAAAATGAATTTTAACGTCCCGAATACTATTTAAATCACCACTGATTTCATTTTCAGCACCTTTGGTATTAACGAGTAATTTCCAAATACCATTGACCTTTCCAGTAAAACCCTGTAAGTCATTCTTGAATGGAAAATACACCCCATTGGGTTGAATGCCAGGATAATCATTTTGCCATCGAAAAGTATCCGTTGATATACTGGTTGGAATAAAAGTTAGTTTATAAATACCTCCTAAAATATCATTATCAACATAATCATTGATTGAACCTACTAAAAAAACAGTATCACCTTTAGGCGAAATGAGCGAAATAGATAGTTTTGATAATTCAGGTGAGATAAAGCGCAAAGTTATACTATCAATTTTTTGACCTCCCGATAAATCATCTTTTATATAATCGAATACATTGATATCATAAGCAAAAATGGAGTCAAAATAAATAGGTTTGGGCCCTTGAAAACCGCAGTTTTGAGCCTTTACATTAAAAAAAAACGAAATGGTGAACAATAAAACTAAATAATGTCTCATTGCATTAATATTGTGACATGGGATAATAACGACAGACCATAAAATTTATTCCTTTCTGTTTTTGCAATTGAAGGTGTAAATTACAGTCTTTTTTGGAATTAGACTTAATCAACAACTAAAAGAAAAGTAAACCAAACAATATGAAAGCTATAAGATGTTTATTTATTGGAATAATTTTTGTTTTAAAATTATCGGATATAAGCGGACAGGCAAGTTCCGGATTAAAATATCAAAAACAGCCAACGAAGGAATCTAGTGTTGTGTCCACAAAAATCTGGTATGGCGGAGGATTAAATTTGGGGTTTTCAGGACAATCCGGTTTAAATGTGCTTCAACTTGGAGCGAGTCCAATGGTTGGATACAAGATTTTACCAAGATGGAGCGTTGGACCCAGAGTTAGTTTTCTTGCCTCGAGGTATTCCGGACGATATTTTATCAACAAAATAACGCCCGTAAACTGGGGAGTGGGTGTATTTACCCGGGTAAAAGTTATCTCTGCCATCTTTGCTCATGCAGAATATGAAATAGCTAATCAAGCCTTTGTTTCTGCCGATGGACCAAAATTATACACCGACAGGTTGCAACAAAACAATGTTTATGTAGGAGGTGGATATAGTAGTGGACAAGGCAACACCAAATTCGAAATTGTTGCCTTGTACAACCTGCAGACGCCGGAATCTACGCTTTACTACATCTCCCCTTTCACCTTCAGATTTGGATTTACGGTAAATTTTTAACTTAAAATCCAACTTCAAAACCAACGAAAAAATGTCTTCCTGCTTGTGGATAGACGCCAATATCGCTTTGCAATTGACCATTCAGGAAACTACTGTAAACCCAGCCGTTGCTAAAATAACGATGGTTTAACACATTAAAAACATTCCCAGAAAGGGTTATATTCTTCTTTAACTGAAATCTGATGGCAGCATCATTAACAAAGAAGGATGGAATTACATTTTGTTCATTCCCCGTATTGTCTAAATACTGGCGACTTACGTATTTGGCATTCCAAATGACCTCCAATGGATTTTCCAAAAAGAACGGAAGATGAGAAAAAAGAGACCATTTAAGTTCAGCCGCCGCGATGATTCCTGGTGAAAAGGCAATATCTGTGCCAGTAAATGGTAAAGCCACCTGTCCTTTCCATGCCCAATTTTCGTCATAATCGTCGATAAAAGCCGTATAAGAACCTATTTTATTAGCACTCACTGCCAGATTAGATTTTATTTCAAGAGCTGAGTTTATTTGCCATCCGGCTTGCCATTCTACCCCAATACGATAAGCATCAGGCATATTTTCCCTGATATACGCACCTACATCATTTAATCTGCCTGTTTGTACCAGCAGGTTTTTATATTTCATGTAAAAGCCATTTACTTCCCATTGAAAGGACTTATTTGAGGCACGAAATCCCAATTCTATGTCTTGTAAATTTTCAGCTTTTGGTCTGGATGACTTTAAATTATCCACATAATCGTCTCTATTTGGTTCTCTATTTGCGATAGCGTAGGAGAGAAACAGATTATAATTTGGTTTAAATTCCCAAAACAAACCTGCTTTAGGATTAAAAAAAGTTAATTTTTCAACGGAAGGGATACGGGTGCCGGCATCATTAAATCCTTCGAATTGATAATTAATGTGTCGAAGTTGAAAATCAGTCCAAGCGGAAACATTGGGTAAAATCTCAATATTATTTTTCCAGTAAGCATTTGCCTCAAATTTTGTTGCTAAATTATCGTAATATCTGTGGTCAGGGAAAGTATTTCCGGCTATGGATGCCCAGGTGAGTTCTCCAAAATGTTGACCTTCATAATTATGCACTGCGCCTCCAAAAACAGATTGAATTTTAGCATTTTTATAAGTAATCGAAAAAATACCCCCATAGAAATCATTATCAAGCCAGCGACGACGGATCACATCAATAATAGTTGTAGGATCTATGCCCTTAGGAAGGGAATAGGAATAATCCGAAGCCTCTTGATTACTTCGAAATTGCTCAAAATAGCCCCTACCTTTTGTATAATGTAAAGCAATATTGGAAGTAAATTTCGATGACCATAATCTATCGTAATGCCATTGGTAATGCGTTTGGCGGTAGTTATCAATCTCATCGGGATGAGGAGAACCTTGTCTTTCTGCTCCGGCAGAATTAAATGTCCTGGTATTCCAGTCTGCTTCCAGCGAGAGCGGAACACCATTCCATGCCTGATAGGTCCGCTCACTTCCGTCAATAATAGAGAACCTCATTACTGAATTCTTTTGTTTCCAGGTTCCAAACAAGGAAAAGCTATTTAAATCAGCTTTAGCCCTGTCAATGTATCCGTCCGAAGAAATTTTCGACAATCTGGCATCAAATGAAAAGCCATTACCTATATTTCCGGTACCTAGTTTAAGGTTTCTCTTCCATGAATTAAAAGAGCCAAAAGATTGTTGAGAAGAAACATAGGCTTTTTCACTATTTACGTTGGTATTCAAATGAATAGATGCACCAAATGCACCACTGCCATTCGTAGAAGTACCTACACCCCGTTGTATTTGTAAATCAGAGATAGAGCTGGCCAAATCGGGCATATTCACCCAGAATACGCCATGAGATTCTGCATCATTCACTGGAATACCGTTAAGCGTCACATTGATCCTGGTAATATCAGCACCTCTGATTCTCATGCCAGTGTAGCCAATACCCGAACCTGCATCGGAATTAACTACCAGCGATGGGGTAAATCGCAGAAGATAGGGTAAATCCTGACCTTGATTATGATCTTTTATATCTTCCGCTGAAATGGACTGATAAGCTACAGGGGTTTCGTTTGTCGCGCGCGTACTAACTATACCAATTTCATTAAGCAAATAGCTTTCCGGAGATAGCAGTACCCGAAGGTTTACTGGCTTTTCAGTCAACCTCAATTTTTCCTTATAAGTAGTGTAACCGATAGCAGAAATTACTATCGTGTAATCACCAAAAGGGATGTTGTCGATTAAAAAATCGCCTTTGCTATTGGATGCAACGCCAAATGAGGCATTTTCTAAAGAAATAGACACCCCCTCAATATGATTTCCACTGCCATCTCTAATGTTTCCAGAAATAGTACCTTGAGAAAACAAATAAAAGGAAAAACCCAGGGTGAGGTAAATAGAAAATTGAATCTTCATTTTTAATAAAGAATTAAAATTAAAAATAACGATCCATTGGGGTTCGGAAAGTTCGTTCAGCAGGCACCGCGAACGATGCTCATTTTCCTTTCCGGAATTACCCGGCCAGGTTCAATGGGTATAATCTCAGCGTACCAAAATGGTAGCACCCCAAATGAGAGAATGCAAAATTACAAAAAAAATAAGCGTAAAAAAAATTAAATTAATATTTTGTTCAAATGGCTCAAAGTACAGCGCCATCTATCCTCTTCATGTTCGCCCTCAACGATATAGTATTTTTTTCCGAATTGATTTAAAAGAGAGATAAAAGAATCAAATATTTGCGGTCTTTGATGTGGAGTCTCCCGCATAGGGTCTGCCTCCCAAGGTATATCAGGTTTGCACACTAAATAAACACACTCTTCATCGGCTATAAAAAGTGCCCGTATTTGTGGGTCAATACTACCAAAACGATATTGAAACCAAATATCTATGGCTTCCACGCCAGTGTCACAAAGGAGTACTTTATTAGCATTTGACCTATATAATTGATGCCAGAAAAGCTGTCCCCGAGCCATGTCCATCAGATGCGAAGCTGTATATGATTCTTTCAAAGCAGGTATAAAATAACGCGCGAATTCTGGAACAAAAGGTTCCTTGAGGTAGTTAGATAGACTTTTGGTCAGGGTTGATTTTCCCGTTGATTCAGGCCCAGTGATTATAATTTTTATCATTGTTGACTATAATAGGGAGATTTCAAATTATTAAATACCTAAAGATATGCATGATATTGAACCTTTTTTCAAATGGATAGATGATTATTCCGCAGCAAAAGACGAAAGGTCGCCTTTTTTTAATAGAACTTACAACGAATTTTATTTTGATAATAAAATCTATAATTATTTAATCCACCCGCAGTGGGATGATATGGGTTCGGAGACCTTATATCTTAAAATATTATGGGTTGATTATGATTTAAAATTTACCATCATCGAATTCCTGGGCGAATGGAATGATTGTATTGAGGAAGATTGTCAGATTTTAAAAAGAACTATCATTGATAAAATGTTAGCTTTGGGTATTGTCCATTATATACTTATTGGAGAAAACATATTAACGTTTCACAGTGGCGATGACGATTATTATCAGGAATGGGTGGAAGAAGTATCAGAGGAAGGAGGTTGGGTAACCTTATTGAATCTGCCGAAACATGTTTACAACGATTTCAAAGATGCTCGCATCCATCACCTGTTTTTTATGGGTACAGATTACAATACTTTCAACTGGCGAATATTCAAACCACCCTATATTTTCAAATTACTGGAGGAGCGAATTGAAGGTTCCACAAAATCTTTACCCTCAATGTAGGTTTAAAGTTGTTCGAATGATTACCTTTGCAAAATGTTTAAAAGCGGTTTTGTAAATATTATTGGTAAACCCAATGTGGGTAAATCAACACTAATGAATGCCTTAGTGGGAGAAAAGATGTCTATCATCACACCTAAACCACAAACGACAAGGCACAGAATACTAGGCATTTTAAGTGGCGAAAAATTTCAACTCATTTTTTCTGACACCCCTGGTTTCATTGATAATCCAGCCTACAGGATGCAAAAAACAATGAACAGTTCTGTCCGGGGAAGCTTTGAGGATGCTGATTTATTAGTTTGGGTATCAGAGTTTTCGGAACCTGACAATAGTTTGGAGGCACTTCACGAATCGTTAAATACCCTAGAAATCCCCTTAGTTTTAGTATTAAATAAAATAGATTTACTCACCCGCGATGAAATTTTAGGATGGATTGAGAGGAAGAGAAATATATTTCCCAATGCTCATTTTTTTGCCGTTTCTGCCCTCAAGCAAACCCAAACGGAAGATTTATTGACCTTTATCAAGGAAAATCTTCCTGAAGGCCCTGAATATTACCCCGCTGATCAGCTAACCGATAGAAATGAGCGATTCTTTGTGGCAGAGATTATACGCGAGAAAATTTTACTTCAATATAAGCAAGAAATACCTTATTCGGTGGAAGTTCGGGTGGAGTCTTTCAAAGAAGATGTAACAACCTCGGGAAAACCCATTGTAATGATACAAGCTACTATTTTTGCTTCCCGAAAAAGCCAGAAACCCATTTTAATTGGTCGGGGAGGAAGTTCCTTAAAGGCCCTGGGTGAGGCATCGAGAATGGATATTGAAAAGTTTTTAGCCTCTAAAGTTTATTTAGAGCTGTTCGTTAAAATAAGAGAGAATTGGCGCGATGATGAACACTCATTAAAGCAGTTCGGTTATGAAGGATAATTGGGGTATAATACGTATTTTTACCCTTTCATTTAGTTTTTGAAAAGTCAAACATGAATAATATAGTGGCCATTGTTGGCCGACCCAATGTAGGAAAATCAACCCTATACAATCGTTTAATTGGTGAGAGAAAAGCCATTATTGATAACGTTTCAGGCGTAACCAGAGACAGACAATATGGTCCAAGTTACTGGAACGGTAAAAATTTTACCGTCGTTGATACTGGCGGTTTTGTTAAGCATTCCCAAGATATTTTTGAATCGGCCATCAGAACGCAAGTGAAAATTGCTATCGACGAAGCAGCAGCCATTATTTTTATGGTTGACGTAACTACCGGTATCACTGACCTTGATGATGAGGTAGCTGATATGTTGAGAAGAACAGATAAACCTGTTTTCCTGGCCATCAATAAAGTTGATAACGGTACCCGTTTGTTAGAGGCTAATGAATTTTATGCCCTAGGTTTCGAAAATGTCTTCTTCCTTTCTTCCATCACAGGATCAGGAACGGGGGAAATTCTGGATGCCGTGGTGGAGCATATTCATGAAGAAGAAGCGCCCACAGATGAAATTCCCCGTTTTGCCATTGTCGGTCAGCCAAATGCAGGAAAATCTTCGCTAACCAATGCTTTTTTGGGAGAAGATAGAAATATTGTTACCGAAATTGCCGGAACTACCCGCGATGCCATAGATAGTCATTACAAGAAATTTGGTAAGGAATTTATTCTCATAGACACCGCAGGTATAAGAAAAAAGGGAAAGGTACATGAAGACCTTGAATTTTATTCAGTTATGCGCGCTATTAAAGCGATGGAGGAATGTGATGTCTGTATCTTATTGGTTGACGCTACCCTAGGTATGGAATCGCAAGATGTTAATATCTTTGCCCTGGCTCAAAAAAGACAAAAAGGTATTGTCATCCTCATTAACAAATGGGATTTAATAAATAAAGAGACGAATACTTCCCGTGATTTGGAAAAAGAAATTCGTGAAAGAATCGCTCCTTTTACCGACGTTCCCATCCTCTTTATTTCGGCTACTGAAAAAGTAAGAATTTTTCAAGGGCTCGAAGCTGCTTTGTCTGTCTATGAAAATAGGACACGAAAGATAAAGACCTCGGAGTTAAACGACACCCTTCTACCGATTATAGAAAATATGCCTCCACCAGCACACAGAGGAAAATATATTAAAATAAAATATATTACTCAGCTGCCAACGAGGAACCCTTCTTTTGTATTTTTCTGTAACCACCCTACTCACATTAAAGACCATTACCGGAATTTCCTGGAAAATCAAATGCGTAAACATTTTAATTTCACCGGAGTTCCCATTCACATATTGTTCAGACAAAAATAAGGATGTCCTTATAAGATTATGAAGTGTTTTGAAACGCCTATTTCGGGACTTTTGCTTTTCGAACCCACTGTTTATCCTGACGATAGAGGGTATTTCTTTGAAGCTTTTCGCGATGATTTTTTAAAAAAACAAGGAATTCATAGCGCTTTTATCCAGGACAATCAATCAAGATCTACTCAGGGCGTCCTTCGTGGATTACACTACCAAACGGGTGAATTTTCTCAATCTAAATTAATTCGCGTATTAAGGGGAGAAATTTTAGATGTCGCTGTTGACTTGAGAGAAAATTCACCCTTCTTCGGAAGGTCATATAGTGTTGTTCTCAGTGAAGATAATCACCGGCAATTATATATTCCCAAAGGTTTTGCCCATGGATTTTTAACGCTGAGTCCTACTGCTGTTATTTTATACAAATGCGATACTTATTATCATAAAAATGCGGAAGCGGGCATAAGATATAATGACCCGGAATTGAAAATAGACTGGGGATTTGCCGCTTCGCAGCTTATTTTGTCTGAAAAAGATACTATTCTTCCCCTTTTAGGGAATCATTCCCCTGCTGAAATACCTTTTATCCCATGAGAAAATCAGTCTTAGTTAGTGGGTCAAACGGACAGCTAGGAAAAGCTTTAAAAGAAGCCTCCATTCTCTTTCCTGATCTTAAGATTGATTTTCTGGACAGAGGCCAACTCGATTTTTCACAAATAGGTACCAAGGGTGAAGAAATAGCCTGGCCTAATGAATTATTAGACACCCATTATGATTATTATATCCATGCGGCAGCTTATACGGCAGTAGATCTGGCTGAAAAAGAAGTAAAATTATGTTTTCAGGTGAATGCCCTGGCAGTTAAGCATTTGGCAAAGTATTTATCCTCAAAAAATACAAAGTTTATCTACATTTCGTCAGATTACGTTTACCATAGTTTACAAAATACGCCTTTCACAGAAAAGGATTTACCCCAACCCAAAGGTGTTTATGCCCGATCTAAATTAGCGGGAGAAGAGGCGGTAAAACAAATCAGTGCAGACTATTTAATTTTTCGCACTTCCTGGGTTTACGGGGAACATGGTAAAAACTTTGTAAAAACGATGGATCGATTAGGCAAAGAAAGAGAGGAAATAAACGTAGTTTTTGATCAGATTGGTTCTCCAACCTGGGTCTATGATTTAGCAAATATGCTATTAACCATTATAGACAACGGAAAAGCCGGGGAAGCAAAAGGCATATTCAATTACTCAAACGAAGGTATTTGCAGCTGGTATGACTTTGCTCTATCTATTATGCAATATCGAGGTTATTCGACTAAAATCACTCCCGTTAGGACTACCTCTTTTCCCCTACCAGCACCGCGACCGCCATTTAGTGCTATGGATAAGTCACATTTCAAGGAAGTTTTCGGATTAGACATTCCACATTGGCGGGATGCTTTACAAAAATGTTTAAATAGATTCAGCGATTAATCAAATATTGAACTAAAGCATTCATTTTTCTATTTATATAAAAAAATAATCGGCGTTAACCAATAAACTTGTATATTGGAATAAACGCATAATAATAGAACGATGCCGAATAAATTCACCTGTTTTTTCCAGTCAGACTTTCGGAATAATGTCCTTCAAAGGGGTCTTTTTTTACTCGTCCTTTTTGTAACATTTATTCCTAACATATATGCTACCCATAATAGAGCAGGAGAAATCTCTATTTCACAAGTAGGCGATTGTACCTCCAGTCTTACTATTAGAGCCACGATTACTACCTATACAAAGACCAGTAGTATTCAGGCAGACAGAGATACACTTTTCATTTGCTGGGGTGACGGAAAATGCGAAAAAGTAGGCCGATCTAACGGAGGTGGAAGCGTTCCAAAGGGAGAACCTCTTGAAAATGATACTAAAAGGAATATTTACATCGCTTTTCATACCTTTCCGTCCAGAGGTACTTATGTTATTTCAACCACAGATCCCAATAGAAATGGAGGTATTTTAAATGTTAATTATCCCAATTCTGAACAAATCAGATTTCACATCCAGACCACCTACTCTTTTCCAAATCCTCAATTCCAGGGTTGTAACAATACACCGGTACTTTTACAACCTCCAATTGATATAGGTTGTGTAGGTCAGAAATTCATACACAATCCTAATGCTTATGATAGTGACGGAGATAGTTTATCTTATCATTTTTCTGTTCCTTTACAAGATGTAGGTTTAGCTGTACCAAATTATATATTTCCAAGTAATATAAGCCCGGGTCCAAAAAATAATTTGACCCTCAATCCTGTTACCGGCGATATTGTATGGGACGCTCCACAGCGAGCAGGTGAATATAATCTGTCTATAATTATTGTAGAATACCGTGACGGTTTACCTATTGATACCATCATACGGGATATGCAAATACTTATAAAGAATTGCGATAATCTGCCCCCTGAAATTAAAGTTCCATTTGACGAAATATGCGTCATTGCGGGAGAAACTTTGCGTTTTGAGGTTACTGCAACAGCACCATTAACTGAAACAAATCAAAGAGTAAAACTTACTGCCCTGGGAGGACCATTTGTGGTTCAGCCGAGTCCAGCCTCTTTTCTACCACCTGGCCGTTTCTTTGAACCAGATCCAGTGACCAAAGTGTTCACCTGGAAAACCTCCTGTGAACATATTTCAGAGCAGTATTATTCTGTCGTCTTCAAAGCTCAAGACAACTTTTTTCCCGATTCCTCCGGATTAGCTATTCTAAAAACGGTACGTATAAAAGTGGTAGGTCCGCCACCAAAAGACCTTCAGGTAAAAAGTAATCCGCAATCAATTCTCCTAAGCTGGGGGAAACCTTATGCCTGTGATACAGTGGGAGGAAATTACTTTAGAGGATTTACAGTATGGAGAAAAGTAAATACAAGCCAGTTTCCTCTTGATACTTGTCAACCCGGCCTTGCTGGTAAAGGTTATACGCAATTAACCGATTTCAGTATCATTAACATACAAAATAATCGATATGCTTATGAGGATAAATCCATCGAATCGGGTAAAACATATTGCTACAGGATTCTCGCAGAATTTGCAAGAACGACGCCGAACGGTAAATATGCTTACAACCTCGTGGAAAGTTTACCCTCAGAAGAGATTTGTATTCAACTTGGAAGGGATTTACCCCTACCTATTGAGGTAAATGTTAAAAAAACGGCTGTAAATGGGCTAATGAAAATCTGCTGGATCAGGCCAAAAGCTGACGTTTTAGACACCATCAATAATCCTCCGCCTTATACCTTTGTTTTAACCAGAGGGACAGGCAATAATCCAGCGACTTTCAGTGAAATTTGGAGAAGCACCCCTGCTTTATCCTTTACGACCCTAAGGGACACTTGTTTTGAAGATGCTTCGGTGGATACCGAAAAAAATGCCTATTCTTACAAGATAACCCTTGTAACTGGTCCAAATAATCGTATTCAGGGTACTACGAATCCTACCTCATCTGTATTTTTAACAGGTTCAGGGTCAGATAAATCTTCTTTACTTAGTTGGAATTTTCAAACAACCTGGGAAAATTATGGATTTACCATTTATAGGAAGAATAATGCCGGTGTTTTTGATTCTATCGGATTTACCAATCTAAAAACGTTTACCGATAAAAATCTGACGAATGGAAGATCCTATTGTTATCTGATTAAAAGTTGGGGCACCTATGGCGTATCTGGCTTACCAGACCCGATAACTAATTTTTCCCAGGAAATATGTGTTACCCCCAGGGATAATGTTCCTCCTTGTCCACCTGTTTTGAAGGTGAATAATTTTTGCGAAACGGGGAATTATCCCGATTGTGATGAAATCGCCTCAACGGGTAATGAGTTAAACTGGACTAAAACGCCGGGTTGTAACGATACAGATATTGCTGGTTATTACCTATATTATTCTCCTGGTGTTGGAAAACCAGAGGAAAAGGTTAAAACAATCACCGGTGCCAATGTTGGTTCTACCAGACATGCACCGAAAAATGGGCTTGCAGGGTGTTACCGATTGACAGCTTTCGATAATAATGGTAATGAAAGTAAGCCAAGTAGCCAGGTTTGTTCCGTTAATTGCCCTGTTTATGACCTTCCCAACGCGTTTACACCTAACGATGACGGTAATAATGACTTTTTTACACCAAGAAAGTCATGTTTTATTGCTTCTGTTGATTTCAAGGTATTCAACAGATGGGGTCAACTTGTTTTTCAAACGACGGATCCGGCGCTAAACTGGAATGGCAATCAGCTACAAGGACAAAAATTACCCTCGGGCACTTATTATTATGTTTGCAAGGTTTTTGAAAATGAGACCGATGGTATTGTTCCATTTGGAGGAACCTTGAGTGGATATATTGAATTACAAAACGGAAACGATTAAAGGAACTTATGTTTACAGGTATTATAGAAACCATGGGCATAGTGGAGGAAATCAGGCTGAACGGCTCTAATAAAGAGTTTACCATTTCCTCTGCTATATCCAATGAATTAAAAGTAGATCAAAGTCTTGCCCACAATGGCGTTTGCCTTACCGTTACTGCTGTAGAAAATGGTAAACACCATGTTACTGCTATTGACGAAACCTTGTTAAGAAGCAATTTGGGTGCTTTGAAAATAGGTGAATCTATCAATTTGGAAAGAGCCATGTCTGGTTTATCTCGCTTTGACGGACATTTGGTCCAAGGTCACGTAGATACCGTGGGCGTGGTAAAAAGTGTATTAGATAAAGATGGTTCCTGGATTTTCACTTTCAATTTTCCCGAGGAGAACAAACATTTATTGGTTGATAAAGGGTCTGTTTGCATCAACGGGGTAAGTTTAACGGTTATAAATCCTACTTCATCTACTTTTCAAGTAGCCATCATTCCCTACACTTATGAAAACACGAGTTTTAATATGCTAAAAGAAGGCGATCCCGTAAATCTTGAATTTGATATTTTGGGGAAATACATTGCAAGATACGCGGCAGCATATAAGCTATAAAAATGGGCTGTAAAGCCAACAAGCCCTGAAAGGGCAACAACCATCGCGAAAGGATGCCAGCCCTTCGATTATAGGAGAAATAAAATACTAAGCTCTCATTCTTGGGTGGAAATTATGCGCACAGCAGCCAGTTGTTTGAATCAGGATTTTTAGGATTTCGAGGATTAACCATAACATCGTTGGTTTGATTCGGAAGATTATTATTAAACGGTGCTTTCATTTCAAAGCCCCTAGCCGCTGCGTAACGCAGCGGCGAAAAGAAGGAAATAAAGTAATCCTCTACGAATAACCATTACTTTAAAAACGAAGACGTCCTCTGTAATCCTGGAAATCCTGTAAATCCTGATTCAAAATTATTTACAGGAAACATTCCACAAAAGCAAGCAACTAACCAATCTTCGATGGAAATTATACGCGCAGCTGCCATTGGTTTGAATCAGGATTTTCAGGATTTCCAGGATTAACCATAACGTCGTTGGTTTGGGTGGGAGGTTTATTATTAAACGGTGCTTTCATTTCAAAGCCCCTAGCCGATGCGTTACGCATCGGCGAAAAGAAGGAAATAAAGTAATCCTCTACGAATAACCATTACTTTAAAAACGAAGACGTCCTCTGTAATCCTGGAAATCCTGTAAATCCTGATTCAAAATTATTTTCAGGACATATTATTCCAAAGCACCCTATTCTCCGTTGGAAATTATGCGCGCAGCAGCCAATTGTTTGAATCAGGATTTTCAGGATTTCTAGGATTAACTATAACGTCGTTGGTTTGATTCGAAAGATTAATTTTAAATAGTGTCCTGACCCCGAAGGGGTCACATGTCTATTGTATATTATTCGTTTCCTGTTCGGGGAGCCGATTCTGTTCCCATGCTACTTATAGCTTTAGGGAAGAAAATGGCGTTGGCGAATAACTTATTTGTACCAAACCAATGTTCTCTGAAATTAGGATTATCAGCCATCATAATTATTTTTCCAGTACCTACACTTCCTACAATAATTCCTGCTGTACCTCCCATTTTACCATTATATTTTCTTGGTAAATAGCCACTTAACAATGGATTTTGTGTGTAAACCAATGGGGTTGCATAGAGGTTTTTTGAAGGCTCAAGTAATAAATCACCATCTCTGAAAACGGGTATTTTACCTTGTCTGTAGCCAAATCCAAGAGGATGAGAAATATCTAAATCGGCTTCAAAAATAGTACCTGGAATTTCTAGGGAAAACAAATCGTCTGTCATAGCGCCATAAGGTCTGCGCTTTTTTTCTCCGTCGGGAACTTCGCGGTAAGTAACAGATACTAAATTTTGGCTTTTCAACCAGTTAATAGCGTTTTGGATACCTACTACGGTACCCCCACCTTGGACAAATTCCTTTATTTGTGCTGCACCAGCCGCACCCAGCGCCTGGTAAGAACCACCACCTAATACAATGACATTATACCTGGACAAATCAGATCTTGAAAGCCTGTTAACCTCTAATTTATTGACCACCATGCCATATCTTTGGTCAAGAAGATGCCAAACCTCACCAACGGTAGAAGAGGTAGTTCCCTCCCCAATGATAATAGCTACCTTTGGTATTTCCAGGGTTGTCAAACCATTACTCCCCAAATCATTTCCCTTAACGGTAAAACCCGTACTTACAGCTTCAATAACCACCTTACTTTTATTTGATGCTTCAGCAATGACTGCATGTATTTTTTCCGGCGATAATACCTGGTTTTGAACAGGAATCATAATCGTTCCCGGTTGATATTTTTTATCTCCCAGCGTCATTCCTTCTCTAAATACTTTTGTTCTGATTCCCGCCTTCTGAATATGATACAAAGCTTTAGGCGCATAATAATTATCCCATTCCATTAAATAGGCATACTGAGACAATGATACAGCTGGCAGAGGATTCATATCTGGAGTTAAACCGACGATTTCTTTACCGAATAAGGCGTTATCAAATCCAGCTTTCGGCAAATACTGGTAAGCAAGATTAAATGCATGAGGCAAAGTCCAGGTAGAGATATCGTAAAAAATACTATCCTCAAATTGGTTTAACACCTGAAAAGCACCTAATATCAGCTTATATTGATCCTGTTCCATTGGAATAATGAAAGAGGAAGAAGGCTCGAACGATTTACCTTCAACCGCCACTGGTTTAGCCAAATGATGAACTTTAATTTGCTGTCTTCTCAATATTTCGATGAAATGATTTACTCTGGCCGGATCAAATTTATCACCAAAAACAATAGCCTTTCTCGTATCTGCTGCGGCCTCCTTCTTTGCATTTTGGAAAAATTCTCTTTGATGCTCTAACAACTCAACACGCAAGGCAGATGCAGCTTCCAGGGAAGAAAGCGCAGTTACAACCTGATTTCTGATAGTAAATGGAAAAGCAAGAGGTCCATTTTCCGATTGTTGCAAATGCCCTCTCGAGCTGGCCTGTTCAAAAAGAATACCGATACATCCGTTAGCATCTGGAAAGGTAGAACCTTTACCGTAGTAAAAATCGTCATACCCTTCCTCGGAATAATACAGAGAACCAATTTTATCTAAAGCCTTAACGTGGTACTGACCAATTTTAGCGGTAAGTTGTTGGTTTTTCTTTGGCGTATTCGGATTTACTCTACTTGGTACACCGGGCATAAAGAAAAAAGTCGCATTGGTACCCATTTCATGATGATCTGTTAAGACATTAGGTTTCCAGTGATGAAAAATGGAAATTCTACCTCTGCTTTCCGGGTGAGCCATGGACAACCAATCTCTATTCAAGTCGAACCAATAATGGTTAGAACGACCACCAGGCCAGGTTTCATTATATTCCCTGTCTTGATTATCGCCCGTTAAATTTTCATTTTTATGCATATTTGCCCAGGTAGAAAAGCGTTGAGCACCATCTGGATTTAAACTAGGGTCAAAAATGAGAATACATTTTTCGAGGAATTTATCAATAGACTGACTTTTGCCAGCCAACATATAATAGGCTACCAAAGGTCCGGCATTAAATCCACTGGCTTCATTACCATGGATGGCATTTCCCAGATAAAAAACGAGCGGTACCTCCTCAAGATTCAACTTTGCAGATTGCTCCGGATTCGTATTAGCCACGTGTTTTAAACGAAGAGCTTCCAGATTTTTGTGATTCTCCTCCGAGGTAATAACCAAATGAATCAAAGGTCTTCCCTCGTACGTTCTGCCATGTTCAACCCATTTCGCTTTAGAAGAAAGCGAAGAAATGTGTTTGAGGTAGGACAAAAGCTGGTCATGTGAAAGATGCCAGTCACCCACCTGAAACCCAAAAAATGCTTCAGGAGTAGGAATATTTGCTTGGTATTCTATTTCAGGCAAATAATACGATAAAGGTACTTTTTGTCCTGCTAACCCACCTAAAAAAGTAAGAGACAATAGAAATGAGATAAATAGTTGCTTCATAATAATAAAATAAGGTTTGTGAAAATTAAAAGTAATAAAAATGTGTCAGAATGTAAAAAGCCTTTCTTTTTTAGATAATTTTTACCATATTTATGAAAGCGGATAAAAACAAGTAAATAACAATGTTAAGCAAAGAATACCCTAATAAACCATCTATTGCCATCATTGGGGCTGGTTGTTCAGGACTTACGACCTTAAAAAACATGGTTCAAGCCGGAGTTGGCGAAGTCATCTGTTTTGAACAAAATGATCAAATTGGTGGTAACTGGCTTTTTTCTGAAAAGGAATCTCATTCCAGTGTATGTGAAACCACCCACATAATAAGTTCGAAAACGATGTCCTCCTTTGAGGATTTCCCTATGCCTGAAAATTATCCGGATTATCCATCACACCAACAAGTTTGGCGTTATTTTCATGATTATGCTACCCATTTTAATTTATTCCCTCACATTCAATTTAATACGAGGGTCATTGAGGCAAAAGTCCAGGAGAATGAACGATGGGAACTCACCTTGAGTACTGGCGAAATTAAAACGTTTGATTACCTGCTTATTGCCAATGGTCATCATTCAAAACCGAGAATTCCAGAGGAACTTACCTCTTTTAAAGGTGAATTAATACATTCCCACCTTTATAAAACAAATAAACCCTTTTCGGGAAAAAAAGTCTTAGTCGTTGGAGCGGGAAATTCAGGATGTGACTGTGCGGTTGAAATAAGCCGAGTGGCTGAATACACCGCCATTTCTGTTAGAAATCCTCAATATATCATTCCCAAATTTTTCCTTGGAAAACCTACTGATACTTTTAACAAAGGCATGGCCTGGCTTCCCACCTTTATATCCAATCCTCTCAGGCGATTAGCTGTTTTTATTCAGGTTGGGCGATATAAAGATTACGGGTTACCCGAGCCAGATTTTGCAGTGACTAAGGTTCATCCAACCTTAAATTCTGAACTTTTATATAAAATAAGACACGGAAAGGTTACTCCAAGGACTGGCATCAAAAAAATCGAAGATAAAGAAGTATATTTTCAGGATGGTAAACATGAAAATTTTGATACTATCATAGCGGCTACGGGTTATAAAATTAGTTTTCCCTTTTTTAGTAAACAGTTCATTCAGTGGGAAGAGGGAGATAGCGTGCCTCTCTATTTGAGAATGTTTCACCCTGATTATAAGAACTTGATTTTCATAGGTTTATTTCAACCACAAGGCGCTGTTTGGCCTTTAAGTGATTATCAGGCTAAATTAGCGGCGAAGTATATTATGAAAAAATGGAAGCCAGAGGGTGATGTAAAATCATTAGCAGAAAAGGATGCAAATGACATTTCAAAAGAATTCCTTTCAGCAAAAAGACACACCATAGAAGTGCATTATCAGTCTTTTATGAATAAATTAAAAAAAGAATTAAGAAAAAATAAATTTGAAACAGTATGATTTTCAGAGATGATTTGTTTAAAAATAAGTCTGTTTTAGTGACAGGTGGCGGATCGGGTATTGGTAAAGAAATTGCCGCTCAGTTTCTAAAAGCAGGGGCAACAGTGTTTATTTGTGGTCGAAAAGAAGCCAAATTAAAGGAGGCCATAGAGGAATTGAGCCTTCTGGGCACATGTTTTGAGAAAACAACAGATATTAGGGAAACAGCACAAATCTTAGATTTAGCCAATTTCATTAAAGAAAAAACGGGTCGATTAGATATATTAATAAATAACGCGGGTGGCCAATTCCTTTCGCCCGCAGAAGATATTAGTGAAAAAGGCTGGCTCGCTGTCATTAATAATAATCTAAATGGCACCTGGTTTATGACACAGACCATGGCAAATCAATTTTTCATCCCACAAAAAGAAGGAAAAATTGTTACTATTATCGTGAACATTTACAGAGGATTTCCAGGAATGGTTCATACCGGTGCCGCGAGAGCTGGTGTGGATAATCTAACTAAATCGCTGGCCGTTGAATGGAGTAAATACAATATACAAATTAATGCCATAGCACCTGGGATCATTTTATCATCCGGACTGGACAACTATCCACCACAAATGTTACATGGTCTGGCAGAAAATATTCCAGCAAAGAGATTGGGTCGAGTGGACGAAGTGGCCTCACTGACTCTTTTTTTAAGTACACAAGCCGCTGATTATCTGACTGGTGACACTATTTACTTGGACGGAGGACAACATTTACACGGTAGCCCCTATTTGCTTTAATCTCATTTCAAACTCTAAATCCCCAGTTTCTTGTAGATTAGATGGAAAATACAACCCTTAACACAAACAAGTTATCCTTGCTGGAATATTTTTATGAATGGGAAGAATTACAACCCAATCGAATATTTCTTCGTCAACCCGAAGGTAAAAAATGGAAGGATATAAGTTGGAAAGAAACAGGATCTCAGGCAAGGAGAATGGCCGCTGCGCTCCTTGATATGGGCTTGGTACCCGGCGATAATGTTGGCATCCTTTCAAAAAATTGTTACCACTGGATTATTACTGATCTTGCGCTGATGATGTCCGGTCTGATTTCTGTCCCTTTTTATCCGAATCAAACGGCTGATCAATTATCAGAAGTTATTGAAGCTGGTAAAATAAAACTCCTTTTTGTAGGTAAATTAGATGATTGGGAAAACCAGCAAAAGGGGGTTCCCGCAGATCTTCCGATAATTTCATTTCCCCATTATGCAGGTAATAGTTTAGTTTCCAATGGCTTTCAATGGGATATTCTGATAAATAGGTATCAGCCAATGAGGGGTAAACCGGTGCCTGCATTAAAGGATATTTGGACCATTCTTTTTACATCAGGAACTACAGGTAAGCCTAAAGGGGTTATGATCGATTTTGATGGTCCCGCTTCTCTTATGCAATTAGAAAAAGAAACCAACTTTTTAGGTCTCGCCCATACAAAGTATCATCGTTTTTTTTCCTACTTGCCTTTAAATCATATTGCAGAGAGGCTTATTGTCGCCGCTGCCGCGATACACACCGGCGGAAGTATTTCCTTTGGAGAGTCCCTGCAAACTTTTATTTTTAATCTGAAACAGACACAGCCAACTGTTTTTATGGCTGTTCCAAGAATTTGGACAAAATTTAGAATGGGTATTGTCTCTAAGATACCTGAACCATTGCTATTTAACCTGGTGAAAATTCCTTTTCTGGGTGATTTTTTAAAATATTTGCTAAAGAAAAACTTAGGTCTTTCCAATGCTAAAATCCGGCTAACTGGCGCTGCTCCCGCTTCAGATAGTTTAAAAGTTTTTTTTGACAAATTAGGCATTCCTATTCAGGAGGTTTATGCGATGACTGAGAACTGCGGAGGCTGTACGCTCATGCCACAAAATATTCAAAAAAATGGCACGGTGGGTAAGGCTGTACCTGGCGTTAAGTTAAAAATAGACCCGGAAAACAGCGAAATATTAATGCAAGCTCCCTGGCTAATGAGGGGCTATTTCGAGGACGATTCTTTAACTAACGCAGTCATTGAGAATAATTGGTTACATACCGGTGATATGGGAAAAATAGATGATGAGGGTTATCTATACATTACCGGACGAATTTCAGAAACGTTTAAATCAGCAAAAGGAAAATTTATTTCACCTGCTACCCTTGAATTTCCATTTGCTGTCAATGATTTGATTGAACAGGTTTGTGTCGTTGGTATTGGACTTCCTCAGCCATTAGCCCTGATAAATTTATCAGAATTTGCTCAAACTTTACCCAAAGAAGATATAAACATGCGATTGCAAAATACACTCAATGCCGTTAACCAAAAAGTCTCAAATTTTGAAAAAATATCCTCTGTCGTTATTATTTCAGAACCATGGGATGTTTCAAACGGCATATTAACTCCAACACTGAAAATAAAGAGACATCGCTTAAATCAGTTATTTAGCCATAAATTTGAGGATTGGAGCCAATCTCCTCTCCCTATCATTTGGGAATGATTTAAAATAACATATATTTATAAAAAAAAGTAAAAACATGACTATTTCAACAAATACCACTGACGATCTTCAGTTAGTTTTCCAAAATTTAAAATCGAAGGCTCGCATTACTTCCCGTTCATCTGTTCAGGAAAGAATCGACAAATTAAAAAAACTGGAAGCCTATTTAAGAACCCCGGCAAACATTACATTGTTGGAAAACGCTTTATATGCCGATTTCAAGAAACATCCAGTGGAAGTTATGAGTAGCGAGATAAGTGCTATTATTCAGCAAATAACTCATGTTAAAAAAAATCTCTCACGTTGGATGGCTGACAAAGTTGTGGATACACCTATCACCCTCGTTGGAACTTCCTCATGGATTAAATACGAATCTAAAGGAGTTTGCCTGATCCTTTCTCCATGGAATTACCCTTTTAATCTGTCCATTCTTCCCTTAATCTATGCCATAGCCGCTGGAAATACAGTTCTTTTAAAACCATCAGAACTAGCTGCGCACACGGCTCAATTTATTAATAATATGCTATCAGAACTTTATCCAAAAGATGAAGTTACTGTCTTGGAAGGAGATGCCTCTCTGGCAAGCCGACTATTATCCCTGCCTTTTAATCATATTTATTTCACAGGAAGTCCTCAAATTGGAAAAGTGGTGATGGCCGCAGCTGCCCAGCACCTTTCTTCCGTTACCCTGGAACTGGGAGGAAAATCACCTGCCATCATTGAAAAATCAGCACCAATATCTGAGGCTGCAGAAAAATGTGTGTGGGCAAAACACTTTAATAATGGCCAAACATGCATCGCTCCGGATTATTTATTAGTTGAGGAAAGCGTCGCTGAAGAGTTTACTAAAGCCTATCAAAAAAGTATAAGTGCATTTTATAATCCTGAAAATAAAGGAATTAAAAACTCTCCTGATTATTGCAGGATCATAAATAATAGGCATTTTAACAGAATAAAAGCGTTATTCGATGATGCAATCTCTAAAGGTGCCAAAGTGCTGGCCGGAGGAGAATTTGATGAAACAGAACGATTTATTTCCCCCACCCTCCTTGGAAATGTTTCTCATGATATGAAAATCATGGAGGAAGAAATTTTCGGACCGGTTATGCCTATGATGACATTCAAGGATATAAATGAAGTGGTAGAGATTATTTACGAAAAGCCTAAACCACTATCTCTTTATGTTGCCTCAAAAAACAACGCATTCATCAACGAGATAATTAGTAAAACATCCTCAGGTGGAACGGTAATAAATGATTATTTACTTGGTTATCTGAATCCGGAACTCCCTTTCGGTGGCGTTAATAACAGTGGGCTTGGCAAAGCGATGGGATTTCATTCTTTTGTTGATTTCTCCAATGAGCGGGGTATAGTTAAAAGAAATTTTGGAACCCTATCCTTTATTTATCCTCCTTATAATGGATTTAAACAGAAACTGGTTTCTTTTCTTGCCTTCAAATTGTCTTGATTTTACATGAAAAAAATGCTCATTACGGGTGGTTCCCAAGGCATTGGTCTTGAACTTGCCAAAGCATTTGCACGAGAAGGGAACGCTTTGTTTTTAGTGGCTAAGGAAGACGGATTACTACCTTTGGCTATAGAAAATCTTAAAAAAGATTTTCCAAATCTGCAAGTTTTCGGGCTTGAAATTGACCTGACGCTTCCGGAAAGTGCCCTATCTGTATATCAAGCGGCCTTAAATGCCGATTTTGTTCCTGATATTCTGGTAAATAACGCTGGATTTGGCACCTACGGGTATGTTTGGGAAACAGATCAGGAGAGCGAATTTAAAATGCTTCAGTTAAACATGTTGAATGTTTACCAGTTAACCCGTTATTTTTTGAAAGAAATGATTCAGCGCAATAGTGGTTGGATTATAAACATTTCCTCCATTTCAGCCTTCCAGCCAAACCCTCGTTTAGGAACTTATGGTGCAACCAAAAGTTTTGTTTTACAGTTTACCCGATCTATTGATTTTGAATTAAGAGAAGCTGGGTTTGCTGTTCGTACGATGGCCGTTTGTCCTACGCCTGTGGTAAACACAGGATTTATGGAACGCGCGGGAATGGAAAAGTCCAGAACCTTCAAAAACTGGATGGTGGTAACGCCTGACACTGTAGTTAGAGATATTCTTAAGGGTATGAAAAATGGCAAAAATCTGGTTGTTCCAGGTAAAGGCCTATCTTTTTTACTATCAATTATGAAAAGATTACCCGAAGCTGTCGTTATTTGGATGTCTGCATATTACCTTCGCGAAAATAGAAAATGAGCCAATGAAAATTGTTAAAATATTACTTTACACCACCATTGTTTTAGAAGGAGGAATAGCCATTTTATGCTGGTTTTTCCCTTCATACTTGAAATTTATTTCCGCCTTACAGCCTTTACACGGTGAAAATACACCGAAAATGTTATTGGCTATGTATGGTTCTGCAGCCCTTCTTCCTGTAGCTATTTCTTTTTGGGCCTTACGAGAAGTTCCGGGAAGCGCCCAACGAAATGGACTGATTATTTTACTCATCCTTTTTCATACCCTGCTTAGTCTAAGTCAGTTTATTTATAATCCTGACGCCCGGGCAGGTTCGTTACATCTTCTTATTGCTGCCGGATTAAGTTCAGGTTGGAAAAAAGAAAAAGATTTAAATAAATGAGTTTATTCCTTACCCTATTTATCATCATTACGCTGCTCTTTTTAAGCATGCTTTTCTTATCCTTTTATTTTCGTGTCAAGGTTTTAAATAACTATCAAATCCTGGTTCGTCATAAGGTGGAATTCAATGCGATGGATGTTTTTCATCCAGATAAACTGGAAAAAGATGTAGTCCCACGTTATCCAAATCAGGCCCAAGCTATTAGAGATTTCTCAAAATACATAAGATTAGCCATTAAAATGGCCTCTGTTTTAATGGTGCTTATCACCCTCTTGGGGGCTGTTTTAATGTATTTTAGAGAATAACCGCGGCTATGATTACAGTTGGAGTCATTGGTGCAGGTCATTTAGGGAAGTTAATATTAAAACAACTCAATGAATTACCTGAATGGTTCACCGTCGCAGGATATTACGATAATGACCCACAAATTGGAGAATCATCGCCTGATTTATCCCAATGGACCTCTTTTAACCATGCAGCTTCCTTAATTGAAGCTTCTGACGCCATTATTTTGTCTGTCCCAACCTCTTTTCATTATTTTTATGCAAAACAGGTTTTATCCCGTGATAAACATTTGTTCATTGAGAAACCGATAACGGATACGCTGGAGGAAGCGTTATACTTAAAAAACTGGTTCAATGATAAACAAACTTACCCCGTAGTTCAGGTAGGACATATTGAACGCTTCAATCCCGCCTGGTTAAGTGTCAAAGATCTCGGATTACATCCAATGTTTATCGAAGTACATAGACTGGCTCCATTCAATGCACGGGGTACTGATGTCTCAGTAGTTTTAGATTTGATGATACATGATTTAGATCTTATTTTGCAACTTATCCCCTTCGAAATCACAGATATCAGAGCTAATGGGGTGGCTATTTTGAGTCCTACCCCCGATATTGCCAATGCAAGAATTGAATTTGCAAATGGTGCAGTCGCCAATGTAACCTCCTCTAGAATTTCGATGAAAAAAATGAGGAAAATGCGTTTGTTTCAACCTGATGCATACATTAGCATGGATTTTTTAGAGAAAAAAAGCCAGATTTTCTCCCTTTCATCTCTAAATACTGAAATAGAAATGCCTGTTTTCTTACATCATAATGCCCTGAAGGAAGAATTGCGCTCCTTTGCAGAAGCCATATTTTATAAGAAACAGCCCGTTGTTACAGTAAATGATGGGTTAAAAGCTTTGCAACTTGCTCAACAGATTATCAATAATCTTAAATCCAGTCCATCTTAATTTATAATTTTTGAAAATATAAATAAACACCTATATTTGCTTTGTGAGAAAGAGGATAAAAAACTTTAGCGTCTATCTATTAGCCATCATTTATTGCCTGGCTGTAGTTCTCGTTACACAATCTCAAGTACAAAACGCCCATTATTCTAAACCGTCTCTTTCTAATGAAAAGTCTTTTTCTGACATTTCATCCAAACTTTTTAGTCACACACCCCTTTCTGATAAATCGTTAAATAATAAATATAATCTTCCCGTCCCCACCTCTCATAATAATTTTGGAGATTACTGGGGGATGATCCATCTGATGGGTGGACTTTTTGATACCAGATATAAACAATATCTAAGCTTTTCAAAAACCATTTTAGTCAACTTAAGGAAAATAAATTTCCTATTTCCCTTCCATTATTTGTGGTAAAATTCTTTGTTTGAAAACAAAGAATTTACATTTTAAACAATCATTAATATGGAAACGAATCTAGGTAATACCCTTATTGGTATTTTATCAGTACTAATTTGCGTTGGTCCTTTTTTAGGGATATATCTTGTAAAAGTTCGCAAACAAAATAAAATATTGCGTTCATTGCATGATAGCGTGCTTCATTTAAATGTTACCATTGGGGAGCATGAATTTTGTGGAGATTTTCTCCTGGGCATGGATAAAAACAAAAAATATATCCTTTTTTATAAGAACGTTTTGAATAGCGATGCTGTGGTTAAAATCGTTGATTTATCCACTATTTTCTCCTGTAAGGTATTAAAAGAAATGAAAACGGTAAAAACGGCCCGGGAAAGCATGGAATTTATCGAACAGATTGAACTTTCATTCATTTCCAGGGATAAAAAAGAAACGAAATTAGAGCTATTTAATGACGAAAGAAATACTCAGCTAAGTGGTGAACTACAATGTGCTGAGAAATGGGAGCAACTCATTACAGAGCTAATCTAAAGGTAAAACACAATTCTTTAAATACTTTTAAACCCCTATTACTAATGGTTTCGTTGTGTTTTATACACTTCGAAACCTTTTTTTATAAGCTTCTTAAAAATACTTAAACACAGGATAGTCAACGGGTGAGAAAGGCACATTGGAACCTTTCAAAATATGGTCGAAAAAATTCCATGAAAGCAGCCCATCATCAGATTGAGGTTCAAGCATATAAAATATAAGATTAGCTAAAGGCTGTGCCATATCAATGATAAAATCGCCTTTTTTTGCTACCATTTCCCTGGCATTAAATGTACCTTCTACAGAAACCATATTATGTCCTTCAAATTTTCTTGGAGATTTATTCCATTTTTCAATAAAAAAAGATTCTCCTGAAAAACGGGTCTTTTTTTCGAGTTTTATAACATTTACCCCATGTTGCTGAAGCAGCTGAACTATGGTATCCATTATTGCAGGAATAACATAGCCTCTTGGTAAAGTAGCACTTACCGTATCTTTGAATGCAGCATAATAGGTAATATTATCGTAATAGGTGATTTTACCAGATTTTAGCCAAGAGATTGAACCATCCTCTTTTAAATACTTTTCGTAATCATAAGTTCTAAAATGATTTAACGGTTTATCTGTGGGAACCATTTTAAAACGGACTCCTTTTTTAATTATTCCAGCTTGATTTCTTACTTTTTCTATGGCTGCTAGTTCAGCCTCCTTATTTATTTTTAAAATTTCAGATGCATTATTATTACAATGATTTAATATTTCATACACAAAATGATAAGTACTATTAATACGTTGATAAAATCGTTCATGTGCAAAAGACTCACTTAAAATAGACATTCTGTTTCTGAGTCCAATATGATTTACAATATATCTAGGATGGTGATTATAGGTATAAAAATTCTTTAAAGGCCATCCCTCCCTTAGACTAAAATCACCAAAGGGGCCCAGATTAAGATCGTATTTTTCTTTTGCATTTTTTGTTATCAAGGGAAGCATTACATCATTCAAATAATTATAAGGACCCGATTCACCCGAAGACAAATAACCAGGCGCCCAGGTCAGGGAATACCCGTGCCAGGTTCCGTTGGTTGTATGTAAATCGACCGTAAGTTGAGGATCCCATAGATTTAAAACATTAGCAATCATTCCTTTAGTTTCCGGCGCTTCCATTTTAACACCATCTCTATTTAAATCGAGTCCTTGACCATTCTCCCTGGTACCAGTTTCTAAGGGGCTATTTTCCTGTGATGCCCTTAAGCCCTTTTCCATCTTATCATTACCGTCCACGTTATAAATAGGTACAAAAATGATAATCTGGTTTTGGAGTAAATCCATTTTATCGCCCAATAAAATATCTCTCATCAACATCATAGCTACTTCTTTTCCTTCCACTTCCCCAGCATGAATATTTGCCTGAATATAAACTACCGGTTTTCCTGACGCTTTAGCCTGATCTGCATTTGAAATCATTGGATTTGCCAAAACCGCCATTGGAATATCCAATCCCGATGTACTTTTACCTATGGTTTGCAAAGAAATATGAGGACTCAGCTGTTTAATTGCATTTAAAAAAGACATAACATCAGAATATGTAGAGGTTTTTTCAAAATTTGTTTTTTCAGGAACAAGTAATAAAGAAACCGGGAAGGTGGTCTTTATCTGAGCTGAAAGGGAAAAAACAAAAAGGAAAAATACGACAGAAAAAATTGATTTCATGAGTTGATATTAAGGATATGAAAAACGAATGACCTCAGCCACGACAAAGGTACTACCTCCGACATAGACTACATCGGAAGGAGTTGCTTTTCTTTTAGCAGCTTTGAGCGCATTTTTCACAGAAGAGTATGCTTTTCCATATAATCCAAAGGTATGCGCCTGTTCTTTTAACTTGAGGGCATTTAAGCCCCTCGGCAGGTCTGGTCTGGCAAAATAATAAGTAGCGTTTTTAGGTAACAGGGAGAGCATACCCGCAATATCCTTATCGGCAACGACCCCAATGACCAGATGAAGCGCTGTTGCAGGTAATTCTTTTAACTGATTCATTGCCAGGGTTAAACCCTCCGTGTTATGCGCACTATCGGCAATAATCAGAGGGTCATCACCTAGTTTCTGCCACCGCCCCATAAACCGGGTAAGACGTTTAAGGTGTAACAACCCTTCAACGATAGCTGCATTTTCCACCTTAAAAAATGGCCTTAGTTTATCAATGGCACACAAAGAGGTCCTTACATTTTTTAACTGATATCCGCCTGCTAAATTTACTTTTAAATCTTTGAACCACAGGTCATTATTGCCAATTTTTCTAACATTGTAAGTAGCATAAAGGAGACTAGCGTCGAGACAATGCACATCAATACATTCATCGGCGAAAAAGATAGGAGCCTTATTCATATCCGAAAAATGGTTAAAGACAGGTGTTGTTTCCTCTTGCTTTTCACCAATGACAACGGGAACGCCAGGTTTAATAATACCGGCTTTTTCAGAGGCAATTTTAGGTAGCGTGTCACCTAAAAAGGCTGTATGATCCATACCTATGTTAGTAATTACACTTAAAACAGGAGTTATCACATTAGTACTGTCCAATCTACCGCCCAGCCCAGTTTCTATGACCGCCACATCAACTTTTGACTTTTCGAACCAGGCGAGCGCCATAACCCAGGTTATTTCAAAAAACGAGGGATTAATTTCATTCAGCAAAGGCTTTACCCTCTCCGTAAAATCGATAACAAAACGTTTTGAAACCAACTGACCATTTATTCTGATTCTTTCTCTAAAATCGACATAATGAGGAGAAATATATAACCCTGTTTTATACCCTTGCGCTGTCAGCATAGCTGCCATAAGATGGGCGGTAGAACCTTTTCCATTGGTACCTGCTACATGAATGGTAGGAAACTTATTAAGTTCCATATTCAAGCCAGCCATAAGATTAAGAATATTTGTCAGGTCTGGTCTAAAAGCGATGGAGCCAACCCGTTGAAACATGGGTAACCTGGAGAACAAGAAATCCAGGGTAGCTGCATACCTTTCGGTTAATGCCATTTGAAATAAATTATTGGACTTTAAAAGAATAGGTAATAATTCCGCACTGTCGCTCTTCGTTACCTGGTTTAAAACGCCATTGACGAGCATTACTTACGGCAAGATCCCTTAATTTCCCCGAGGTAATGGTAGAGCCCTGCAATTGAAATTTTGCTTCGGTAACGTTACCGTCTTTATCGAGACAAATGGCTATCACAACACTTCCTCTATTATTCGAATCATCTTTTAAAGAAGGAGAAGAAACGACACCTCTTCCACCTAATCCGCCGCCAACCATACCGGTTCCTGTAGAGATACCTTCTTCCACTTTTCCATTTTCATCGCCATTGGCTTGCCCCCCCTTACCAGATTTACCCGATGAACCACCTGAACCCTTTTTAATATTTTTAATTAATTCAGCAGCTTCCTGCTGTTCCTTATCTATCGCCTCTTGTTTTTCCTTAGCTAATCTTACTCTTTCAGCAGCTTCCTCTTTTTCTTTAATTTCCCGCTCCTCTTTTTCTTTTTTTTCTATTGCCTTTCTTCTATTAATTTCCAATTCCTTCTCTGAAACTAACGGATCCGTTGTCTTCACTTTCTCCTTAGGCTTAACTTCTTCCTTAGGTTTAGGCTCTGGTTTTGGTTCTTCCTTTTGTTCTACGGGAGTAGGTTTCTCCGGACCCCCAGGTTCTATAGGCCCGGTGCCTTCATCGGGATTACCCAAAGCGATTAAGATACCGTCTTGACCTGGTGGGGGATCTGGATATTTTAATAAAGGAAGCATTAGCAGGATAATAGTTGCTACATGGAATAAGAAGCTAAGCATCATTGCTTTTCTTCTCTCTTTCTTTTCCTTTTCGACATGCAAAGCCTGCATAAATTTATATTTAAAGGCAAAAAATAAATTCTTATTCTACTGGAGCAGTGGCTAAAACCCCATTAATCTGAAGCCTCAATGCGATATCCATAATAGCAACGACATGTTCAACTGGTGTTTCTTTTTCAGGTTGAATGACGAAACTAAAATCTTTTGGATTACCCCCCGATTTACCGAGTAAATAAGCTTCAATTTCAGGCAAAGATTTTCCCTTACCATTCAATTCAAAAGTTCCTGTTTTATAAATAAAAACTTCATCATAAACTTCCTGTTTAGTCACTTTTTTCTGACTTGTTCCAGGTAATTTAAGGTTTAAGGCATTGGGGGCAACAATAGAAGAGGTCAACATAAAGAAAATCAACAAAAGGAAAATGATGTCAGTCAAAGAAGACATATTAAATTCAGCTGATATTTTAGATTTTTTCTTAATGGCCATAATTAAACTTTATTTTTTTTAGGTTGAGTAGCTAAAATGGCCTTCACCTTCATTTTTTCAGCTAAAGTCATTATTCTGACCACTTTTTCAAATGGCGTACCCTTTTCAGCTACGATCGTAACGGTAAAATCTGGGTTAGCACCTGATTCCTTATATTTATTACTTAGTACATTTTCTAATTGTGCTTCCTCCACCTCCAAAGATTCGATTTTATAAACCCCTGTTTGATATATCATAACAGCAATAGAAACAGGTGCAACTGTTTTTGAATCAGATTCGGGTAAATCGACCGCCTCAATTTTCACTAACGTCGAAGTAAGCATAAAGAAAATGAGCAAAAGAAATATGATATCCGTTAGGGAAGACATACTAAATTCAGCACTAAGCTTGTTTCGCTTTTTTAAAGCCATATTAAACTATTTGAGGCTATGTGATTATTCGTGCAACATGTCCATAAATTCTGTCGTCGTTCTTTCCATCATATAGATTACTTTATCTACTTTTGAAACCAACAAATTATAGCCAACGAAGGCAAAAATGCCTATGGCTAAGCCAAAAGCAGTAGTAAGTAAAGCCTGATAGATACCTCCAGCAAGTAATGAAGGCGTAACGCTTTCTTGAGAAGCCATATTATAAAAGGCCAGAATCATACCAGTTACGGTACCAAAGAATCCCACCATGGGCGCTGCACCTGCAATACTGGCGAGAGAAGACAAATTTTTCTCTAGTCGGAAAACCTCCAGATTTCCGGCATTTTCGACCGCGGCATCAATATCTCTTAATGGTTTTCCGATACGTTGTAACCCCTTTTCAACAAGTCTGGAAACCGGTGAATCAGTAGCCTGGCATAAGGCTCTTGCAGCTGCAATATTTCCAGCTGCTACATTCGACCTAATATTATTCATAAAATGCTGGTCTATTTTTTCAGACCTATTAATAGCGCTGTATCTTTCAAAAAAGATATAAACGGCGACAATAGATAGTATTAATAAAACAACATAGATGAAAATGCCAATTAAACCACCCGAAATTAATATATCCATGGCGCTTTGAGAGGCCATTTCAGGTACCGTATTACCTTCGGTTTCAAGTGTTGAAGTTATTTGCAAAAATAAAGCTGACCCGTTTAAAAACATACTATTTGTTTTTCAAATGTTGAAATAAAATATTTATGTGAAGGTAACGCTTTTGATTACGGACTTTGTATGTTTTTTATTATAAATTCTTTAAAAACAGGATAAAAAAAATATCTACTTAAAAAATATTATTTTTAGCTTTTTAACAGGACAAAATATTTATGCCTAAAACTCGTCTTCATTTGATTTTACCCTGCTTTAATCCAATAAAAGATTGGGAAATTAGAGTTTGCCAGCATATAGAAAGCCTTCAATTTATTCTTAATGACGTTTCCATAGAACCTATTGTAATTAATGATGGTAGTGTTACTGGTGTGGAACAAAAACATATTAATTATATCAAAGAAAGAATTCCTGCTATTCAAATGATAGAATACAGTGAAAATCAAGGAAAAGGATTTGCCGTCAGAGAAGGCTTTAAGTTGGCAACGGCAGAATTTATCATTTTTACTGACATCGATTTCCCTTATATTGAACCTGATTTTGTAAAATTGTTTAGAAAATTGCAAAATGAAGAAATTGATATCCTGGTGGGTATCCGACAGGCAGATTACTATCAACAAACACCCTGGTACCGGGCGGCAATCTCCAGATTATTGAAATTTTTTATTGGCAAGTTTTTAAACGTCAAAATAACTGATACCCAGGGAGGCTTAAAGGGATTTAGCCAAAAAGGACGTCAAATATTATTAAAAACAACGGTGAATAGATATCTTTTCGATTTAGAAATCATAAAACTAGCTTCTAACACCAAAGGAATAAAAATGGAGGCCATGCCTGTGGAGCTGCGCAAAGATGTCCAATTTGCTTCCCTGAGCTGGGTGATTTTAAAGAGAGAATTTCTTAATTTCGTAAAAATTTATTTTTCTAAAAATACCTAGCATCTCATAGCTTTTATATGGAAATGCTTTGTATTTTTGTAAGTAGCGAAATTTCGCTAATTTTATAAACCTAATGAATTAAATCGATGGGGATGACAAAAAGAATTAGAAAAGCGGCGGTCCTTGGTTCCGGGGTCATGGGATCGGGTATTGCCTGTCACTTGGCCAATATAGGTGTCGACGTCTTGTTATTAGACATTATTCCAAATAATTTGTCTGATGATGAAAAAAAACAACCTAAAGCAAGGAATAAAATAGCAGACCAGGCTTTACTGGCTTCTATTAAATCTAAACCTGCGCCTTTATATGATGTAGGCTTTGCAAAAAGGATCAAAACGGGTAATTTTGAAGATGATTTTTCAAAAATATCAGATTGTGACTGGGTTATTGAGGTTGTGGTTGAACGCCTGGATATCAAAAAAGAGATTTTTGCTAAAGTGGATACTTTTAGAAAAAGTGGCTCTTTGATAACCAGCAATACTTCCGGAATTCCTATTCATCTTATGAGTGAAGGGCGGTCGGAAGATTTTAAAAAGCACTTTTGTGGTACCCATTTTTTTAATCCGCCGCGATATTTACGCCTCTTAGAGGTTATTCCTACCCAGAATACCCTTCCCGAGGTTATTGATTTCTTTATGCATTACGGAGATCACTATCTGGGGAAAACAACCGTTTTATGTAAGGACACTCCTGCTTTTATAGGTAATAGAATTGGTGTTTTTGCTATGGCAAAAGTATTCCAACTCACCTCAAAATATAATCTTCGCATTGAGGAGGTTGATGCTCTGACTGGGCCAGTTATTGGAAGACCTAAAACAGGTACCTTCCGATTAGGAGATTTAGTTGGTCACGACACCTCCGGGAATGTTATTCGTGGCTTAAAGGCGAACTGCGCCAACGATGAACAGGTTTCATCCTTTGAGGTTCCTCCCTATCTTGATTTTTTACTAGAGAATAAATTCCTGGGGAATAAATCTGGTCAGGGATTTTATAAAAAGACGAATGAGAAAGACGAAAAGGGAAAACCTGTAATTTTAGCTTTAAATCTGAATTCTCTGACTTACGAACCAAGTATTCGTCCTGATATTCCCAGCTTAAAAGCAGCTAAGCAAATGGATGATCTTCCAAGAAGAATCAGACATTTCTTTGATGCTCAGGATAATGGGGCCGCCTTAATTAAAGAATCATTGGTTTCTCTATTTTCTTATGCCAGTAATAGAATACCTGAAATAGCCGATAGTTTCTTTAGAATTGATGATGCCATACGCGCCGGTTTTGCCTGGGAATTAGGACCTTTCGAATATTGGGATATTATCGGTCTTGAAAAAGGGGTTCAGCTAATTAAAGAATCAGGTGAAAAAGTGCCTTCTTGGGTCAATGAAATGTTAAGCGCCGGGTTCACTTCCTTTTATTCAAAGCAAGACGGTAAAAAATTATACTACGACCAGATCCTAAAGGCTTATCAGCCTATTCCTGGTCAGGATAGCTTAGTTATACTTGATAATTACAGAGGTAAATCACCGGTTCACAAAACATCAGAAACCATTCTTCATGATATTGGCGAAGGGGTCTTATGTCTGGAATTCACCAGTCCTCATAACTCCATTGGAGAAGGGGTGTTGATGGGTATTCAGGAATCTATTCAACTGGCCGAAGATGGCGGTTGGAAAGGTTTGGTTATTGGAAATCAAGCTACTAATTTTTCTGTAGGAGCTAATTTAATGATGATTGGTATGCTCGCCTATCAGCAAGATTTCGATCAGTTAAATATGGCTGTCAACGCATTCCAACAAACTACGCTGCGTTGCCGGTACTCTGCTATTCCTGTTGTGGCAGCCACTCAAGGTTATGTATTTGGCGGAGGGTGCGAAATTTTAATGCATTGTGATGCTTCTGTTGTTAGTGCAGAATCTTACATAGGATTAGTAGAAGCGGGCATAGGTCTTATCCCCGGCGGTGGAGGTACCAAAGAATATGCCCTCCGTGCTTCTGATTTATTTTTTGAGGGTGACGTTCAAATTCCTACCCTCATAGAAAAATTTAAAGCCATTGCCCTTGCTTCTGTGGCTACCAGTGCTTATGAAGGATTCAAATATGGCAGTTTAATTAAAGGTCGCGACGAGGTAGTGCTAAATAAAGATAGAGCCATTGCTTATGCTCAGCAAAAAGTACTTCAATTAGCAAGGAATTATACACAGCCTATACTACGTGACGATATAACTGTTCTTGGCCGAACGGGTCTTGCTCCCTTGTATTTAGCGGCAAATGAGTTGAAATTGGGTCATTTCGCCTCTGATCATGACATTAAAATTGCGCAGAAAATAGCTTATGTGTTATGTGGAGGTGACCTATCAGGAACACAACAAGTCAGTGAGCAGTATCTGCTTGATGTGGAAAGAGAAGCATTTTTATCCTTGTGTGGCGAACAAAAAACACAGGAAAGGATTCAATATATGCTTCAAAATAACAAACCTCTCAGAAACTAATTTTCTCATTCACAAAAGAAAAATTCATGGAAGCATATATCATAAAAGCCTATAGATCAGCTGTAGGAAAAGCAAAAAAAGGAAGTTTTAAAAATTTCAGGTCTGACGATATTGCCGTAAAGGTCATTGAACATCTTATGGCTCAGGTGCCGGAACTCGATCCACATATCGTTGATGACGTTATTGTTGGTTGCGCCAACCCGGAAGGAGAACAGGGTTTTCAAATTGGAAGGCAAATCTCTTTGCGTGCCCTGGGTATTCCTGTACCTGGAGTAACCGTTAACAGATATTGTGCCTCTGGATTGGAATCTATTTCCATGGCGGTGGCAAAAATTCGCGCGGGAATGGGGCATATTTTTATTGCCGGTGGGGCAGAAAGTATGAGCCAGATTCCAATGACAGGTTATAAGTTAGCTCCCAATTATGATGTGGCTAACCAAACGCCTAATTATCTTACGGGGATGGGCATTACCGCTGAGGCTGTGGCAAAAAAATATGGAATAAGCAGGGAAGATGCAGATACTTTTTCTGTTAACTCTCACCAAAAGGCAGCAAAAGCCATCCAGGAAGGAAAATTCAAGGATGAAATCGTTCCCATCGAGGTCACAGATGTTTCTGTTCAACATAATAAAAGAGTCGAAACAACTAGCTTAGTTTCTGTAGATGAGGGAGTTAGACCAGATACTACCCTAGCCACTTTGGGTGCATTAAAACCTGTATTTGATACTAAAGGTATTATTACCGCTGGAAATGCATCTCAAACTTCAGACGGTGCCGCTTTCGTACTCGTTGCGAGTGAGGAAATGGTAAAATTATTTAACTGGCAACCCATAGCCAGAATGGTTTCCTGTTCTGTTGGTGGTGTGGATCCTTTGTATATGGGTATGGGGCCTTGCGCCGCAATTCCTAAAGCCCTTAAATCAGCTGGTTTATCCCTATCCGATATAGATCTGGTGGAGCTTAACGAAGCGTTCGCCGCTCAGGCCCTGGCTGTAATTAAAGAGGGCTGTCTGAACCCTGAATCTGTAAATGTTAACGGTGGTGCCGTAGCATTGGGTCACCCACTGGGTTGTACTGGTGCAAAACTGACTACCCAGCTAATCAATGAACTCGGCCGACAAAATAAGAAATACGGGATGGTCACTGCCTGTGTAGGTGGAGGTCAGGGAATCGCGGGTATCTACGAAAAATTATAATAGAGATTTTATAAAAGGTTTATAAAAAAAGAGGCTGTCCAGTAATAAAGGTAGCCTCTTTTTTATGGTTCGTTAAAAAAAAGGCTGTATAATTCAATTCAAACAATTTAGCTATCTTGAAAATATAGTTGGAGATTTAAAATAAGGAAACCAAAAACCTACTAAATTGATTAAAATCATAACGATTGAAAAAAAATAAAGCCCTAATGAAGCCCCTATGGCGATATGCATCATTATAATACAAACTATCCAGGGTTTTCTTAAAATTTTAACACTTACACCTATTGGAAAAAGAAGTTCTAACAATACTGTTGAAATACCTATAAATGTCATCATAAGAGGATAAGGCGTCCATAATTCCGGGTTAAATAAACTTGCTTGATTATAACTATTTAAAGCTTTCCAAATAGCTTCGCCATTCCACCAAGTAGGACCTAACGCTTTAGATAAACCAGAGAAAAAATAAGCTAAACACCAATGTATCTGAAATAACCTTAAAAAAATGCCATGATCAAAATTATCTGGATTTGATATCTTCGAAAAATAATTATCTAAACTATGGTATTTTCCAACAGGAAAAATCAAAAAATAGAATAAGCATATTGTCGTCATAAAATCAACTCCATAAATAAAAATATTAATAGATTGCATCAAAACTAAATGCGTCAATAATGCTATAGCAGCTGAAATTTTAGACATAAATCCCAACGTCATAGAAATAAGTGATATCATGTAAATTATGGCAAAAGAGGAAACAACTGTTTGAAAACCCAACGCCATGTATTTAATAATTAATTGATGTATGTCATAAACTGTCGGCACTATGTTGTCTATGTTTGCATCAAGAATATCTGGATTGACAATAGCATTTTGACCCCAAAATGTGTAAAAATCAGGAAGAATGGATAAAAAATGAAATAGAAAAATTAAACTTCCATATATCCTGAAAGAAGAAAGCCAAACAGGATTAATGAAACCTATTTTATAAACAAAGCTATCTAATATTCTATTTACCAATGGCATAAACAAATTTCTTTACAGGTAAAAGTTCGTAATTTAGCTCAGCTCCATTTTTCAAATCTACTAATTTGGGGAGTTCCAAAATATAATATCCGGTAAGTACACTATCACAATCAACTACTTTACCTCTCATAGAAAAAGCAGATACATTTTTAAGAACTAAATCGAGGTAATCTTCCGACATACTGTCCACCTGATTGGTTTTACGAATATCAGAAAACTGATATTTTAAATAATCGATATATAAACTTCTCAAACTTGCATATCTATTCTCTGCTTCTAAAGAGTTAAATTCAGGATTCGAAGTTTTTCCACAGTATTCATTGATAACAAAACCTGTACTCCTGACATTAAATCCAAAGAAGCCATAACCTGTCTCAATTCCCGTATATCTTCCATAGATTTGGAAAAATGGATGACGAATTATTTTAGCACAAATTAAATCAAAGTAGTTACTTTTTTTGTCAAAAAAATCCACATAAGTTTCTCTTGTCATGACTGAATTATTTATGATTAATATTCCGACATGCAAAAACAAAAAGATAACTAAAAACAATTTCTTCATTTCAAAAAGTAGCTAAAGTTCGTATTTAAAGCGATGATGACCGAAAAAAAATAAACAGTTAAAGTTAAACTCATTGTTTCTTTAACTGCCTATTTTTTTTAAAAATAATATAGTCATTGACTTCTTTACCAATTATTTTGAGAAGCCAATTAATTCATATCTGCATATTTTGTTAAAATGTTGTTTAACCTCTCGAAACTGGGATCTGTGGCAAGAGCTTTTGGATCCTTAATAACATTATCATAATGAATTGCTTTTTTATCAATTACAAATAAAGCAACTTTTGTATCCACAACCCAATTAGGATTTTTTCCTTTTGCTCCATTTAAGGGAATTGGTTTCAATGTGATTTCTCTTGCAGTATTAACATCTTTAATACCATAAGTTGCCTTTAATATTGATAAAATCTCTTGTTTTTCAGATTCTTGAACCCTAGCAGTGGAAGAAACATTGTATGTAAACTTACCAAGCCTGGTTACGCCTTGTCCAGGATTTGTAGTAAAAGAAATGAAAATAAGAGAGGCAAAAAGAAAAGTTGGTAAACTGAATTTACGCATAATTTCAAAATTTTGTATTGAGGAATAAAAAGTATCAAACTAAAATACTAAAAAAAATTAATTATAAAAAATTTAATCTAAAAAAAGTACTTAAAAGTGCATAATTACTTGCACAGTATTGTTATGTAAATTTAATCGAATGTAAACATTAGTATTATAGAAGTTAATGAGACTTGTGTGAATTGTTTATTTATCCCATTGTAAATATTGAAAAGCTTTGATAATAATCTTTATTGAACAAACAAAAAATCCCCAATACATCTGTATCGGGGATTTTCTTTTATTAATTTTTCAGATATTTTATCTAATAATCGTTACATCTCCTTTTTCGATTTTACCATTTGGAACATTTAATCTTAGTATGTAATAATAGGTTCCATCAGGCAGCGGCTGATTCATAGAATTCACTCCTCTCCATTCATTCTTGTAAGGTCTTTGAGTAAATACAATATCTCCCCATCTATTAAAAACTATTAACTCTGCATCAGGATAGTCAGCTGGAAATTCATCTAAAATTTCAAAGGCAAGCGCATCATTTTTACCATCATCATTCGGAGTTATTGTATTTGGAATGATGGGTAGCGGGGCCTCGGGATCGAAAGCAATGGTAACTCGTACCGCTGCTGTGTCACACAAAGTAAGGCAGGCATTATTACATAGTTTGTATGAAAAATTATCATCTCCACTTCCTCCTGGCTTCACCTTATAGTTTATAATCCCCCCTGAAACAGAATCAATCAGACCTTTAACTGGTTGATTCAACACGGACAGTTTAAATCCGCCCAATTTGCTCACCTGATCATTTTGAATGGCTACTAAAACAGCCTTCCTTGTCCCTGTAGGAATAGAAAGTAAATCGTCTGCTGCAATAGGATTCGTTTCACGGGTAATAGTCACAGAATCGATACTATAAGCCTCACAACTCGCCGTGGAAATAGTCCAGATAAAATTATTTTTACCGACTTTTAATCCGAAGGCAAAACTACCTGCATCACCTGGAAGCTCTATCTGAGGGCCACCAGATGCGGTCCATTTTCCGGTGTTTAAAGAAGATAATTTAGCCCTGAGATTAATATTTTCCCCACAACTAATAGTATCAACCCCGGCATTGGCCAATGGTAAAGCAGGGTCAAGGATAAATACCACGGTATCCTTTGAGTTACATCCTGAAAAAGAATTAACTATATCTAAAGTGTATGTTCCTACTTGTTTTACCTGTCCGTTTAATTGTGTATTATTTGTCACCGAATCTTTTCCAGCAAGCGTTTTCCATAAATACTTGAATGAGGCACCACTACTTGTTCCCTTCGTATCTATCACAGTGAATTTGCCTGGACAGGCCAAAGGTTGCGGGGTAACTAAATTAACTATTGGACGTTGCGTAGAATCCGGAACATTAATTTTTGTACTACCCACACAGCCATTTCTCTTGTCCTTTATATCAAGAGAATAATTCCCTGATTTATTGACTTTTACTAAATAGGCATCGGTAGTTAGCTGCACGGCATTCACTTGATTGTCTAAAGGAACCCAGGAAACCTGATAATCAGACCCAACGGAGGAACCATTTTGTCCGTTAATTTCTACTACAGGATTGTTACAAGTTATAGGTCCGGATAGAACAGCAAAGGCGTCTGGTAACCTTTTATTCTCAGTAATAACAATTGAATCAACGGCCTTACAACCCGTTAAATTATTGGTAGTAATGAGTTGATAAGTTCCCTCTTTTTTAACTTTATAAATAAGACTGGAATCTAATTTTAAAGGATCACCCTTGGAATCAACCCATGCATAAGAATCTCTTGCTGCATTATTATTGGTCGTCACAGCCTTCAATTCAATAGAATCGCGAGTACAGGTAATCTGGGTTTCGTTAAATACAATTTTTGCCTCCGGAGCTAGTTTATCTAAGCCAACTAAAACATCTATACCACCTTCACAAAACGTTGTCTTATTTTGAATTTGCAAAACATAAGTTCCAACAGTAGCTACTTTTGGATTGGGCGAGTCAAAGCCAGAGGCAATAGTGCCGTCTAAAGTCAACCATTTATAGGTGTAATTCGCTGCTGGAGAGACAGAAACGGATATATTTCCCTGAGGAAACTTACAGGTAATTTTAGGGTCGGTTACTAAAGTAACTTTTGGAGAATCCAATTGGGATATAATTCTAACCGAATCTATGCCTTCACAAAAACTAAACTTATTTATTGCTTTAAAGGAAAATAATCCACCTGCTTTTGCCTCAATATCCAGGGTATCTTTAGCCAGTTGATTGCCATTTAAGAACCAAAAATATTGTAAGTCTTTATTTTCAGTATCCGCTACCCCTTCCAATAACATTTTAGGATTCTTACAAGTTAAGGTATCACCGTATTTTATAATATCAGCTTGCACCACCTCCCTGATATCTTTTAACAAGGTACTATCAGAAAGCACACAGCCGGTAACGAGATTGGTTGTTTTGATAGTATAAACACCTGTTTTTTCAACCTTAGGTTGTTGTATAGTATCTTGTCCTGTGGGAAGAATACCCCCTGCATTGGAGGTCCACAATATACTATATTTATCTCTCTGTGTATTGAACGTAGCTTTCAGGGTCGCTTTTGGCTCGAGACAAGTCCATGCTGTTGTATCTGCCAAAGTAAATCGGGCATAATCGGCATTTGGCAAAATATTTATAGTATCTCTAGTGGAACAGCCTGATTTTGCATCACGAACCAAAACAGAATAACTTCCGAGCTTACTTACAGTCACCGAAGAATTCAAACCTAAAAATGAACCGCTAAGTGTTTCCCATAAATAATCCAATGGATTTGGATGTGCCTGTGCTGTTGCTTTAAGGGTTACAGATTCACCTTTACAACCCGTTTCTATATCATTACCAACACTAACAATGGGTTTCAAAATATTATTGGTCACCATAACCGTATCGGAACTGGTACAGAAATTCTTAGTATTTTTTACGGTAACAATATAAGTTCCGCCAAAAGTAACCGATGGAGCATCGAGTTTTTCCTGACCTGCTTCCAATTGACCACCATTAACGGCTTTCCAGGTTACTGTCATAGAATCTCCTTTTGTTAAAATAGGAACGCCAATAAACGATGTTGGTGCATTACAAGTCAAAATTTTGTCTTGCCCTGCATCTGCCTTATAAAAGGGAATAGAAGTAATAACAATGGTATCTTTAGCAACACATCCAATCGCATTTTCTACCTGATATACATATAATCCAGGTTCAGTTACGGTTACTACCGATTGTTCATTGTTTCCTTCAATTCTTCCATTTGATGTAGTCCAACTCACATTAATTCCTGACCCTGGTGTTGAGGATGTACCTGTACCTGTAAGCGTTAGGGAGCGAGGAAGACATCGTAATAGGGCATCAGGTCCGGCATTGGCCGTTGGTTGACCTGGTGCAACACCAATGGTTATAGTATCGGTGCCTCTGACGCTTGGATTTGATAAATCGATGACCGTTAAAACAATTTTACCCGCGGGTAAATTTTTAATGGCATTGGTAGAACCCAGATTCCTTCCTGTTGCAAGGGATATCCAACTATAAATAAATGGACCCTTTCCACCTGAAGTTACAAATACCTGAGCGGTACCGTCATTTAGGTTAGTACAAGAAACATTAGACGAATTTTTTGCTATGAGCAAAGTATCGGTAATGCACACGGGAATATCCTTGTAGAATAACTGACCTGCTCCTGTTAATGTGGTTACGGTTGAAGGTGGCGCCTTATCAACTTTTATAAGATAGCAGGTATCAGGATCACCTATGACCTTATAACATACTGAAAACAAGATAGCACTATCTGCCAGAGTTTTTCCAGCTGCATTCAGCCAGTTGAACTCCAAAACACCTGAACTTGCCGCACTAACATCGAAATTTGTAGCCAAATTTAAATTTAGACCGGCATTCAGATTTTTTAAACCTGTGTATGTCAATCCGGCTGGCGACCAGTTCAAAATAAAATCGGCTTTAGTAATATCCTTGAAATCATTGACTTTAAAATCGACGCAATGATGTGCAGTTCTTTTTGCTTCATTTTTTTCACTAAAAAGTACAAAACCATCCGGATTCAAAATACAAATCTCCCCGGGATCATATAGCAGGCTATTTTCAAGCCTTTGACTGCCAAGGAGCGGACTCGTTGAATAATTTGAGCCTACGGCTGCAACATCTAACAAAGAACAATTGGTAGCATCACCAATTTCAAATGGAGAATCACCAATCAGTTCAAAACAAATTTTAAATATTTCCGCTTTATCTGCGGCCAGTGATACATCAGAAGGAGTAGCACTTCCCCAGGATAAACCTAATAATCCAGCATCAAATGCATTTACATCATCTGTTTTAAGTCCGGTTAATTTAAAATCCTTTATATTGACAAACTTTAATCTGGAAACATCCCAGGACAGATTAAAGGTCAAACTATCTTTTTTATTAAAATTTGAAACAGACACGGGAACACAAATGGTTTCCCCCTTTTTTCCTTCCCCATCGCCAAGGGTAAAAACTACCCCCTCAGGTTGCTTTATTTGAATAGCACAATTGGTTGCATTTAATTCATAATTAACGGGAAAATCGTCGTATAAAACAGTAGCACCCGTATTAATTATTTTTAACGGCGTCACCTTGATACCAACACCCAACACGTCGAAACAAACCTTATATAGAGTATCCCCTTTATTGATAGTTCGTGTACCCAATTTATTAACCCAATCCAAAGCCACTACCCCATTTTTTATAGTGAATTTTGAGGCATTCAGGGAAGAGAGCTTCGATGAGAATTTTTCAGTACGAACGAAGCTTAAAATTTCAGGGTCGTAAGTCATTTGATATTTCAGGGTATTCACATTAAGCAAATCCTGGTCAGCAAGAATAGCAACACATTTCTCGACACCAACCTCAACTTCCGGGCCACATTCAACATAAAGTTTTAGCCCATCAGGGTCACATTTACTAATGGTAGTAACAATTTCTTCTCCCACCAAAGCAATCACATCCAACCTGAAAGTATCTTTTCCTGTGGTTGGTGAAACGATCCTACCCTCGGAAGTCGCCTCCATTTTAACACCAAAATTCGAAACGAAATCAACGGAGGTTACCTTTTGACACGGTCCTATGATTTTATAACAAACTTCAAAAATTTCAGAATTATCTTTTAATGCCGCTGGTTTCCCGGAACTACTCTGCCAGGCAAAAATCAATGCATTTGACCTCTTTGTATCCTCTGGTAATCCGAAACTACCTCGCGAAAGACCTGGAATGGTGGAATTACTAATCTTCAAATCCACAAATTCAAGCAAAGTATCTTGCCATTGCATAACAAACTGAATACCAGCAATACTATCTAAACCAGTCACTTTCACGGGTGTACATACAATCTCATTTTCTTTTCCTACCATGGGTTCACCAGCTATGGTAAGGGCACGTACACAAGTTGAAATATTACCTCTCTTTTGAAGAAAACCCACATCAGTACAACCCACATTTTTATAAATTTCAACGGGGTAAATATCATTATTTTTTAGAATCGCCGGATCAGTGGTGATACCAATAGTTGTGGAAGAACCGTAAGTGGAAACAGGTTCAAAGCATAAGGAAAAAATCTTTTCGCCGTCCGGAAACAAAAAAGTTGGTAACTTAGGACTAGAACAATCGTCGTATTTCCATTCAAAGAAAAGTAATCCTTCTGTTAAGGCTCTGGATTGATCGAAGTCTGAAAGTTTAATATTTCTTAAAGTTCCTAATTGAATACTTTTAAGTTTTACAATCTTTGGATCCCATTTAATAGGCATCTTGACATAGAGTACGTTGGAAAAGTCATCGGTAGTGACATCTACACAAGCTGTACCATTACCACAAGGAGCAATGGAGGAGAATAAAAAAGTAACGGCAGCCTCTTGTGACAGAGCCCTAACCGAAAACAAAGAAAGAAAAAAAAGAAGTTTTATACTACGCTTCATTATAGAGTGTAAATAAGAATGATTCAAAAGATTATTTATTCAAGGAGTAAGAAATATTAATTTCGTGTCCGCCACCGACGAAGGGGCCAAAGGTTTTAAAGCTGTACCCGTATCCATAACCAATTCTAATGGAGTTATCGAGTCCAAGATTTTCACCTAACAGTACACCTGCTTCGAGATGTAACGTACCAGAAGTAGATCCCCCGGTTCCAACCCAGAGGCTTCCCGGCATCTGATAACGAACGTTAACATCGACATTCACAGGAGCATTCGGCGCATATTTCACCCAAACAGATGGTTCTATAAAGCTATTATCATCAAAGAACAAGTACATACCCAACAATCCGTATAAATGCCTGACCCTTTGGAGGTAATAATCGCTTGAAGTATTTTGGACTTTCAAATCGAGGCCTAATACTTGCGGCATAGAAACACCACCGTAAACATAAGAAGAGGCAGAACGTCCTGTGGACATATATCTGTAGGCATAAACACCTACCCCGACGTCGGGGAATAGTTGATTTTGCCCGGTCATCGCTAAGTCGTCTGTTTTATCTCTGACAATAATATTATCTGTGTTTATGCCAAACTGAACCAAACCTGCTGTTAGTCCTAAAATCACACCACCCAGGGTAGGATCGGAAGTAATAACTCCTGCAATTCTGCCATAAGCTCCGGTAAAACTGATAGGTCCAGTTTGATCTCTCATCAAATAACCACCACCCATCATCGTCACACCCGCATAATCATCTGCATAATAAGTACCTCTGATGGTTATGGTTCTAGGTGCTCCGGATAAACCATTCCATTGAGAACGGTATGACGCCCCAACCGTAAAATTGTTAGAATAAGCCAAATAGTCGGGTTCAAGTGCTGCAGGATTAATCAACCCCGTATTTTCACGATACTGCGTAAATAAAGGGAGTTGTTGACCAGTGAGCTTGTTAAAAAAACAAAAAAGGATACTCACCATCAAAAAAGTTATTTTGTTGGAATAACCCGGGACATAACCATGCTCTATTTGGACTGATTTAGCATTAAGTCGTTCAAGTTTTTTGTTTAACATCATAGACAGTGATATAATAAAAGTATAAGTTTAATCAAAATAGGCACTTAGCCTCCATTTTAAATAACACGGCACAAATTTAGCTTTTTTACCACGTTTACCGACAAATTAACAATGCGAATTTTACTATTTTATTTTAGAATAGTCATCAAAAAGATTAAAAAACCTTGTATTTAAGATATTTTAACTAAAAAGTCCTTGCTGAAAATAATCAACAAGGACTTTTAGATATGTACAAATAAAAATTATTGTCTCATGGCTACCACGGCGTCCATTTTTGAGGCCTGAGAAGCGGGAATCATTCCTGCAAGAATACCAATAAATATGGACAGTCCGAGACCAAGTAAAATGTTGTTCAAAGAGAGAACAAATTCAAAGGAAGTAAGTCCATAAGAGAGCGCAAACATGGCTATATAAACCAGCGCCAGCCCAAATACACCACCAACAATGCAAAGTATAACCGATTCAATTAAAAATT
Source organism: Haliscomenobacteraceae bacterium (assembly GCA_947501115.1). Lineage (GTDB taxonomy): Bacteria > Bacteroidota > Bacteroidia > Chitinophagales > Saprospiraceae > BJGN01. The sequence goes on along the minus strand of CANMVX010000006.1, from coordinate 41,091 downwards.
CAAGCAGAATCATATATCTTTTGGCGCCCAGTGCTTTTTTGATTCCAATGATTCTGGTTCTTTCCTTAACAGAAACGAACATTATATTAGCCACGCTAAACATACCAACCAGGGTAGCAAAACCACCCAGGAATATACCCAAAATGTTTAATGCATCAAAAAAGCCATTTAGGAATTTGGAAATGATAGACAATTGGTTCAGAGAAAAATCATCTTCTTCAATAGGTCTTAATCTACGTTGAGCCCTCATTGCAGCAATGAGATTGTCCTCCAGTTCATTCAATGAAACGCCTTTTTTTGCTTTTACCCCAACAGATGAATCCGGCCAAAAAGAGTTTTGATTTAGGTTAGCGATTTTTCGAGCCAGGGGATAAGAAATAATAACAATATCGTCGAAATTCATAACATTGATAATACTCTCTCCCGATTTTTCTAAAACGCCTACCACCTCAAGATTTCTTCCACTCAGACGAATTATTTTACCAATGGGATCAATAGGTCCAAAAAGTTCGTCGGCCGAATTAAACCCTAAAATCACCTTATTGGCACCAAAGTTATATTCCGAAGGAGAGAAAAATCTACCCGAACTAAAATTCAGATTAAACAGGGCAGCACATTCTTCAGAATAGGCCTGAGTATAAGCGCCTTCAATAGAATTATTTCGATATTTAACAATTTTTGAGCCTATTCCCATCCAATATCCTACGACATCGGCATTTTTCATTCTTTTTTTAACCCCTTCATAATCAGCATAATTAATGTTAGGTCTGCGCATCCATTTAAAATAATTTTCACCCGGATCTTCAGCCCAGGAGAATTTTTGAATATAAATAACCTCTTCGCCCAATTTAGCGATACTTTTACGAATGTTATTTTCAAGAGAATCTACGGCAGAGAAAACGCCAATAATACAAAAAATACCAATGGTGATACCTAAAAGAGAGAGGAAACTGCGTAGTTTATTCCCTACAAGTTGTTGAACTGCCTGTGAAATACTCTCAATGATTACTTTTATAATCGTCTGCATAACATTTATTTTTCTCCAAATGGTTAAAGTGCAAAGGTACGTTGGTAAAAATAATAAATGCACTTGTTTAGATGAAAGACAGTAATTAATCTATAAAATTCAACCGATACCATTTTTTTTGAAAAAGAAGCAAACTATTTTTTTTTCTTAAGCGTTATCATACATTGATTAAAATTGTTAATTTTGTACACCAAAAGTCAAAAACCGTTTCATGCGAACCAAACTATCCCAATTTAGTTTTGATTATACCGAAAACCAAGTTGCCTCCTATCCTACCCCAAATCGCGATGACGCCAGATTAATGGTGATTGACAGAAAAACAGGTAAAATCGAACACAAAATATTCAAAGATCTGATTGACTATTTTGACGAGGGAGATATCATGCTATACAATAATACCAAAGTTTTTCCTGCCAGATTGTATGGCAGAAAGGAAAAAACAGGGGCAAAAATAGAGGTTTTTCTGCTAAGAGAACTCAATCATGACACTCGCCTATGGGACGTGTTGGTTGATCCTGCCAGAAAGATCCGCGTTGGTAATAAGTTATATTTCAGTGATGATGACGACAATGATGTGCTAATAGCGGAAGTCGTTGACAACACCACTTCCCGCGGTAGAACTATACGTTTTCTCTTTGACGGTACAGATGACGAGTTTCAGGAAGCCCTGAATTTTCTGGGTAACACACCGTTACCAAAATATATCAACAGGCCATGTGAAGCGGGTGACAGAGAATGGTATCAAACTATTTTTGCCAAAGATATCGGTGCTGTCGCTGCACCCACGGCGGGCATGCACTTCAGTAAGGAATTAATGAAACGCATGGAAATAAAAGGGGTAGAATTTGCTCCAATTACTCTTCATCTTGGTTTAGGTACCTTTCGCACCATTGATGTAGAGGACTTATCCAAGCACAAAATGGATGCCGAATTTTATAGAGTTCCGCCTGAAACCGTGAATATGGTTAATGTGGCTAAAAATAAAGAAAGAACAAGCAGAAATAAAGTTTGTGCAATTGGTACAACCTCATTACGTGCGGTAGAATCAGCCGTTTCAGCTGAGGGTCAACTAAAGACAGTAGAATCTGGATGGACAAATAAATTTATTTTTCCTCCTTTTGATTTTAATATTGCGGATAGCCTAATCTCAAATTTTCATCTTCCAAAATCAAGTTTGCTGATTATGGTCGCTGCTTTCGGGGGACATGAACTTATCATGCACGCTTACGAAGAAGCGCTAAAAGAAGATTACAGACTATTTAGCTACGGTGATGCCATGTTTATTAAATAATTAGTCAAAAGAATAGAAATTATTACTTTTGTGGAAAGTCAACTTATTTTTCATTAAATTGAATTAAACCAAAATACTATGTATTGGACTTTAGAACTCGCTTATAACTTGGAGGAAGCACCTTGGCCTGCCACTCGAGATGAATTAATTGACTATGCCATCCGTTCTGGTGCACCCATTGAGGTCATTGAGAACCTACAGCAGATGGAGGACGAGGGCGAGATATACGAGGGAATTGAAGATATTTGGCCTGATTACCCAAGAAAAGATGATTTTCTTTTCAATGAAGACGAATATTAATTTAACCATTATATAAGACCAAAAAGAGGCTATTCTAAAAGGAATTTGCCTCTTTTTTTATATCTCAAATTTTCACCATGGGCATAAGCATAGCAATTGATGGATTTTCCTCCTGCGGAAAATCAACCTTAGCCAAAGCAATGGCAGAATCACTCCAATTCTTATTTGTAGATTCTGGCGCTATGTACAGGGCAGTTACGTATTATTTTTTGAAAAATGAGATTCCTATTCATCAGCCAAACCTTGTTTTAAATGCTTTGGAGCATATTAATATAACCCTGGAACCCTCTCCAAATGGCAATGTAACTTTCCTGAATGGTAAAGATATTAGTATAGATATCAGAGACATGGCTGTGGCTGAAATGGTAAGTAAAGTGGCCGCTATTTCCAGCGTAAGAAAGGCCATGGTAGAACAACAAAGACAAATGTCATTACATAATAATCTTATTATGGATGGAAGGGACATAGGTACCGTTGTTTTCCCTAATGCTATTTTAAAAATTTTTTTAACGGCAGATATTGAGGTCAGGGTCAACCGCAGATACCTGGATCTTTTGTCAAAAGATACCCTCGTTTCTCTTTCTGAGATAAGGCGAAACCTCTTTTTGCGAGATTACATTGATTCCACCAGAACAGATAGTCCTCTTTTGAGAGCAGAGGATGCCATAGTTCTGAATAACAGTAATTTAAGTAGAGAAGAACAATTAGAGATTTGCTTATTGCTCGCCAAAAAGAGAATGAAATAAATACTTATAACCTTAAATGTCCCTTACTGAATGTCTATCTAAAAGAACATCTTTCAACTCTTTAATCCATTTATATTGTTGAGGCATTACTTTTTTTAACGCATCCTTCACTCTAAGATAAGTTCCTGTTTCATCGGAAATAAACTTATCAGAAATATTTTTTGCATCCTCATAGAGCAACCATTTCAAAGAAGGAATATCCTCCTCCTCAATTTCTAAAGCCCAGGTTTCCTCCTTTACCCCCGAATCGTGAACATCGTTGGAAATGAGTGTTGCCTGATCCTTAAATTTATCAGAAAGAACCTTCCCTTTATCTTCCTGAGGCAGAGATAAAGATTGAGAATCTTCAGCGTCCAAAAGAAATATTTCTAATCCACGTTCTCTGAATCTATATAAAATAAGGGTAATTTTTCTTATAAAATCCATATAAACCGATAGTTAAATTTTCCATTTTTCTTTCCAGAACAGAAGCATACTCATAGCAAGAATCGTTGCTTGTTCTTCTGCTGAAATAGACTGATTCAGGACAACGAAGGCTCTTTTAGATATCTGTTTTGAATCCTTAAATACATCCTTAGGGAATAAAACCATTTCTCTATCCTGAATATAAAGGCTCGTACCTTGAGATGGGTGTTCCTTTAAGTGTAACAAAGTTGCCCCCGTCCTCACGCCTTTTAATACTTTTTCATCCATTAGGAATACGCCTAATGCTTGATTATCAATAACTATTTCAATATCATTTGATTTGAATAAAAATCTATATACATGATTCTTATCTTTAGCGACCACCATAGCTTTGAAATCAGCAGAACCAAATTTTTTAATAGCAAAAGCGATACCCGCTTCGTCGAAAAGCGTTGCCATTACCCCTACTTCAATACCAGAAATCTTTGATTTGGCAACCCCTTTTAGTTCGTTAGCTGAAAGAAGTTCAATATTAATTTCACCCAAGGGAGCCAATTCACTCTGTTTCATTGGAACGGCTTGATCTAATTGTAAAAAAATCTCCTCTATTTTTTTACCCCCTGGTTTTAGCGCACTGAGATTATTCTTCATCAAAATGAAACCAGAGCCCACAAGAATTAGCGCAGAAAGAGCTAATAAACCCATAATATTTTAATTTAAGGACAAGATACGCAAAAGGATTTGAACAAAAAGGATTTACAACAAAAAGCAAACGAATGAACCTTTAAAGGTATGATTTAAGGGCATTCCTATTGTAGGATTTTCTTAATCGTCGAATAGCTCTTTCTTTAATTTGGCGTACTCTTTCTCTTGTCAGCTGTAAAAACTCACCTATCTCCTCTAAAGTTAATGGCTTTTGACCGTCGAGGCCATAATATGAAGAAAGAACTTCGACTTCCTTTTCGGATAGAATACTCAAACCTTCTTTGAGATCCTCCTTCATAGATTGTGCCATTAGATTCTTATCTGGTTCATTTTCCGCTGAATTAGGCATAGTTTCAAGCATTGTTAAATCGCTATCTTCCTGGCCAATTGGCGCATCCATAGAAATATGTCTGGCATTACTACGTTGCATATTGAGAACATCCTTAGGTGAAATATCCAGAATAGCCGCTAATTCGTCGGTACTTGGCTCTCTTTCATATTTCTGAATAAAATTAAGGACTGCCTCGTTAATTTTATTGTAAGTACCTACTTTATTCAGGGGTAGTCTAACAATCCTTGAATGATCCACAATCGCCTGTAAGATAGACTGTCTAATCCACCACACAGCATAAGATATAAATTTGAAACCTTTGGTTTCATCGAACCTTTTTGCCGCCTTCATTAATCCGACATTACCCTCGTTGATCAAGTCACTTAAAGATAGGCCTTGATTTTGATATTGTTTAGACACAGAGACGACGAAACGAAGATTTGATCTAATCAATTGATTTAATGCCTCTTCATCATTTTCCCTAATCCGTTGAGCCAATTTAATTTCATCATCGCCAACCAACATAGGAATTTTGGAAATATCCTGTAAATACTTTTCAAGAGAGAGACTTTCTCTGTTGGTAATTTTATTAGTAATTTTTAACTGTCGCATGGGTTTATTCATTTACAATAACTATATACGAAAAAATACCCCTAAAAGTTTCCTTTTTTTAACAATTTTTACTACCAAACCCTTTTTTTCACTATTTCAAGCACTTGATCCACTTCTTCAGAGGATGTATAGGCGGAAATACCCATTCTTACCACACCATCCAAAGCTCTTAGACCCAATATTTCCACGGTTCTCAATGCGTAAAAGTGACCATTCCAGGCAAAAACGCCATTTTCCCCTAAATAACTACAAAAATGATTTGGTTTTTCATTTAACACACTGAATGATAAGGTAGGAGCTCTATCTATGATATCAGGAGGTAAACCCCATAACTGAATGCCCTCTATGGCTTCCAATCCGCGATATAATTTTATAAATAACCCCTTTTCATGCTCATGAATCATTTCCATAGCCCTCACCAACCGCTCTCTTTTAGTTTGCCCTGAACCCTGGCTTTCCAGAAAATTAACCGCGGCGGAAACACCGGCAAAGGCGGCAAAATTTGGCGTTCCCGTTTCAATTGAATCAGGTGCAGCCTGACCAGCGGTACGCAATCTATCCGTTGGTAATCTATCTAGCAGGCCTTCTCTTGCATAAAGGATACCTACATGAGGGCCATAGAATTTATAGGCAGAACAAAGTAAAAAATCACAATCTATTGCTTTAACATCCAGGCTAAAGTGTGGTGCCCCATGGACGGCATCGATCAACAGCCAGGCGCCTACCTGATGACTCAGATATCTTATTTTGACCAAATCATTGACCGTGCCTAAAATATTAGACGAAAATCCTACCGCTACCAATCTGGTACGTTCGTTAATTTTAGATTCAAAGTCCTCATAATCCAGTCTTCCTTCGGGTAATAGCCGAACCTCTCTGACGATAATACCCTTTTCGCGAAGCGCGAGCCAGGGTCCTCTGTTTCCTTCGTGATCCAGTTGAGTAATCACCACTTCATCACCGGGTTGAAACAAGCGGGCAAAGGCGCGGGAAAGGGAAAAAGCTAAACTCGTCATGTTGGCACCCAGCGAGATTTCTCCCCCATGATTAGCGCCTAAAAAATCGGCCATGGTCGATCTGGTCTCATCTACCATAGCATCGGTTAATGACGATGTTATAAATTGACCATGCGAATTGGCATTTTTATGTAAGTAATAACCTGATATGGCGTTTATTACTTGGGCGGGCACTTGTGTTCCTGCGGGTCCATCCATAAACACATAAGGGGCACCGTTCTTCATTGTTCCCTGAAGGGATGGAAAATTTGACCTAAAGCTTACATTCATTATTTCGCTTTTTGATAATCATTGCGTTTGTTTTCCTAATTTTAGCGCTTAAACCACATAGAATGAAGTTAACTAATATTTTGCTTACAATATCGTTTATTTCTCAAAATATGTGGGGACAATCCGATACTTTAATTTCTCTCAATCAGGTAGAAATTATGGCAGACCGGTTGGCTACCCCATTTTCCAAGTCGGCCAGAACGATACAATTACTTTCTAAAGAGGACATTAGCCGTTTGCCAGCTAACCAGATAGCTGAAATTCTTTCCTATTTGCCAGGTTTAGATATCAGACAACGAGGACCTCAGGGCGTTCAGGCAGATCTGTCTATCAGGGGTGGATCTTTTGACCAAAGCCTGGTCCTCATCAATGGCATTAAGTTGAGTGACCCTCAAACAGGTCATCATTTGTTGAATTTGGTTCTTCAACCAGAACAAATCGAACGGATAGAGGTCTTAAAAGGTCCGGGAACAAGAATTTATGGTCCAAATGCCTTTGCTGGCGCTGTTAATATTATTACTAAAGTGCCCGATAAAAATCAACTATCCGGCACGGTCTCTTTAGGTGAATATGGACTTAAAAGAGCCGATGTTTCTCTTAGTTTACCCTTCGGAAAATGGAAACAATCTGTTTCGGGTGGCTTTAGTGAAGGAGATGGATACAGGTATAACACCGATTTTAAGCAGCAAAATATTCTTTATCAATCTCAATTATCCTTAGCTCAGGGAACCTGGCGTATTTTAGCGGGATTCAATAATAAGGCTTTTGGTGCAAATGGTTTTTATGCGAATGAAAATGCAAAAGATCAATACGAAGAGACCCAAACCATGATGTTTTCTGTCGCCTATAAACTGGAAAAAGACTGGGGACGGTTCAATTTTAATGCTTATCACAGAAATCACCAGGATATTTATATTTATCTAAGGCAAAATCCTTCTTTTTATAAAAACGTTCACAACACAAAAGTTAGTGGATTGGAGGGTAATTTTCAACTTAATAATGCCTTAGGTATCGGTGCTATTGGATTTGAAATACGCCGGGAACAAATAGAAAGTAATAATCTGGGCAATCATTTTCGCGATCACGTGGGTATTTATCTCGAGGAGAGAATAACCCTTGGAAAATTCCAGGTTAACCCTGGCATATTTAATCATTATATGAATGATTATGGATTGAAATTCTATCCGGGTATAGATATAAGTTATACTCAAAATGATCATTTTTCTGTTTTCACGAATCTTGCCAGGTCTTTTAGAGTGCCCACTTATACCGATTTATACTATGTGGGTCCATCTAATGTTGGAAACATAACTTTACTCCCGGAATCGGCCTGGACTTATGAAATGGGTGGTCGTTTCGACAAAGGAAACGCACATTTGACGGCCTCCATTTTTCAACGTGATGCCTCCAGAATAATTGAATGGGTTCGAATTTCAAATGCAGAAAAATGGAAACCTGAGAATTACCTGAATGTAATGACCAGGGGGGCAGAACTTACTTTTAAATATGACTTTCAACGTGGATTGATTCATTCTATCCAGTTGAATTATGCCTGGTTGCAAGCTGATATGGAGCTGATCCCAGGGTATCAATCCCGGTATATTTTTGAAAATCTTAAGTATCAAAGTAGTGCTATTATTGCCTTTAATCTTCCATTAAAAATTAAAGCAACCACCGCATTCAGATACTTTCAGAGGATAAACAATGAAAAATCTACCTTTTTAACGGACGTTCAAGCCAACAGGTCATGGGGAAAATCATTCAATACCTTTCTACAGATAACCAATTTTTTTGACCTTGAATACAGAGAAATTGGCACCGTTCCCATGCCGGGAAAATGGGTAAGGGCAGGAATAAAATTTAATTTGTTTAGTTCTTAACAGGATATTTTGTCAGACCATTTTTTTTGAATTTGATGAATATTTTACTAACCAAAGTTTAGGAGCAAATTATCATACCATTTTTTTAAAAGTGTTCACCTTATTTTATATCCAATAATCTTGTTTAGTTATTTGAATCAATAATATTTCAGCTACTTCAGAGTGTTGAATTATAGCATTGTTTCTTTTGCACTTTTGAATGATTTGTAAATTTATTTTAACTAAATAATAATCAATAATTTATGCTAAAAAATGCAACTTTTTTATGATTTTATTTAGCTGTTTATCCGCTTTTTATTAACGCCGAAACTTTAGTTGGTAAGGATAGCACAAAATGATTTCTATTTATTTATTTGACGGCAGGCGCCAAATAATATCAACACCCCATGAAAATGGGAAAAATAAAAAGTATTTTTATTCTTAAGAAAAACGAATAAAAAATGAACGCAAGAATTTTCCTTCCATTTTTATTGATAGTTACCTTTTTCTCCTTACATGCTCAAAAAGGCAAGCCTGCAAATATTGAATTGACCGTAATGTCCGGCATATCAGAAGATTATTTTGATGCGGTAAAATGGAGACAACTAGGGCCTTTCAGAGGTGGCCGCTCTTGCACAGCCACTGGAGTGCCCGGGAAACCAAATCTTTACTACATGGGTACAGTAGGCGGTGGCGTGTGGCGTACCACCGACGGCGGAGGAACCTGGGAGTGTATTTCTGACGGATATTTTGGGGGTTCCATAGGTGCCGTGGCCGTTTCAGAAAGCGATCCCAATGTGATTTATGTCGGAGAGGGAGAACAAACCCTCCGCGGAAATGTATCCCCAGGAAAAGGGTTGTGGCGTTCCACCGATGCCGGGAAAACCTGGAAATACATGGGATTGCCTCAATCTCAACATATTAGCCGTATCAGAATTCATCCTACCAATCCAGACCTGATCTATGTTGGCGTTTTAGGGAATCTTTGGAAATCATCACCAGACAGAGGCCTTTATAGAAGTAAGGATGGTGGAAAAAACTGGGAAAAGATTTTATATGAAAATGATCGCGCCGGTTGTGGCGATGTAGTTTTTGACCCAGGTAATCCCCGCATAATATTTGCCAGTACCTGGGAAATGAAGCGAAATGGCTATAGAATGGATTCCGGAGGCGAGGGCTCGCATTTATATAAAAGCACAGATGGCGGCGATACCTGGGTGAATATTTCTAAAAATAAAGGCCTGCCAGGAGGCCTTTGGGGAATAGCCGGATTAACTATTTCTCCTGTAAATCCAGAAAGAATCTGGGCTTGTATTGAAGCAGAAGATGGCGGTTTATTCCGTTCAGATAATGGTGGACAAAGCTGGATTAAAACAAGCGAAGATCGTGAATTAAGACAAAGAGCCTGGTATTATTCCAGAATCACAGCTGATTCGGAAAATCCTGATGTTGTTTATGCGCTGAATGTTCCTTTCTTAAAATCTACAGACGGTGGAAGGACTTTTAAAGAGATGGAAACACCCCATAGCGACCATCACGACTTATGGATTGACCCCGCGAATAATCAACGAATGATTGTTGCCAATGACGGTGGCGCACAAGTATCAACCGATGGAGGCGTAAACTGGACTACCTATTACAATCAGCCAACAGCTCAATTTTATCGGGTAACCACAGATCAATCCTTTCCTTTTAAAATATTAGGTGCGCAACAAGACAATTCTACCGTTCGTATTTCCCACCGCTCCACTGGTTCAACCTTAACTGATAAAGATTGGGAAATTTCAGCCGGTGGGGAAAGTGCCCATTTAGCTCCCGATCCCAATAATCCCGAGGTAGTTTATGCGGGAACTTACAAAGGATATATGAGTCGATTTGACCATACAACCGGGCAAGAGAGAAGCACCAATGTATGGCCTTTTAATCCGGCTGGCTCTGGTGTAGAGGTAATGAAATATAGATTTAACTGGAATTTTCCGCTTCTTTTTAGCCCACATAATCCCAAAAAGTTATATGCCGGTTCAAATTATTTGCATGTCACCACCAATGAAGGACAAAGCTGGGAAGTCATTAGTCCAGATTTAACAAGAAACGACCCCGAAACACTTAAGTCTTCCGGTGGGCCAGTTACCCAGGATAATACGGGCGTTGAATATTATGGAAATATTTTTGTTATCGCTGAATCCCCTAAAGAAGAGGGCGTTATTTGGACAGGAAGTGACGACGGCCTGTTGCACGTTACCAGGGATGGTGGAAAAACCTGGCAAAATGTTACCCCTCCAGGTTCACCAAAATGGAATATGTTTAATTGTATCGATATTAACCCCCATCAACCCGGCAGTGCTTATGTTGCCGCTACCCATTATAAATTTGGTGACTATACTCCCTACCTTTATAAAACGGTGGATTATGGCAAAACCTGGACAACCATTACAAAAGGTATCGATAATACCCATTATACCAGGGCAATCAGAGTGGATCCGGCAAGAAAAGGCCTGTTATACGCTGGTACTGAATGGGGTATGTATATTTCATTTGACGATGGTAATTTTTGGCAACCTTTCAAATTGAACCTTCCTATTGTCTCTATTCATGATTTGCACATCAGAGATAATACTTTAATCGCTGCCACACATGGAAGAAGCTTTTGGATGATAGACGATTTGAGCCCTATCCAGGAAATTAACAGCGAAATCAAAGCAAAAGATTTTCATTTATTCTCATCCAAACCAACGTATAGATTAGCACAGGAAAATAATGCGCGGGCGAGCTTAAAAGAAGGTGAGAATCACCCAAATGGGGCAGTTTTTCATTTTTATATCAGTGATTTGGCCATAAAATCACCCGCTATCTCTTTGGAAATTTATGACGATAGTGGCAAATCAATACAAAAATGGAGCAGAGATAGTAAAGATCCAAAACAAAAACTTTCCGTAACGGCCGGTGGAAATCGATTTATTTGGGACCTAAGATATCCAGGATTCACTGAATTCCCTGGCATGGTGTTCTATTCATCTCCAAATAAGGGTCCTAAAGTAATGCCGGGAAATTACCAGGCCACACTATCTATAGATGGCAAAAAATCGAGCATCGATTTTGTTGTTTTGCCTGATCCCCGATTAAAAAATACGCAGGAAGATTACAAGAAGCAATTGGATTATTTACTAAAAGTTCGCGATAAGGTAAGTGAGGCCAATCAAGCCATTCTGGATATCAGGACTATCAAAAAAGACCTTATATATATCAAGGAAAAATTGGGTAATCAAAGTTTATACAAAGATTTGCTGATACAAGCTGAGGAATTAGAAAAGGAAATTACAAAAATTGAAAATCAGATACACCAGACTAAAAATATTGCCAGGCAAGATGCCCTCAATTATGGCATAAAAGTCAATAATAGATTGGCCTTTTTATTGGCCGACCAACAGCTGGGTGATTTCCCCCCTACTGACCAGGCGGAAGAGGTTTATGATGTTCTTGCAAAAGAATTGGACGGGTATTTGAACCAGCTCAAACCCTTGATTAAAACGAGGGTGGAGACCTTAAATGCCGAAGCACAGAAAAGACAGATTCCACTGTTAAAGGAAAAAGGTTGATATTATAGATTTAATTTTCAACCATTTGGTGATTATAAGTCAAAAAAAAACAATTTTTTACACACTTTTTTATCTGATTAACCTATTTTTAACGGATATGAAACGTTAGCATATACTTAATAAGACATTAGCATGAAAAACACATTAACCCTATTCCTCAGTATTTTACTGATCACCCCATTTTTTTTGAACAGCCAAACGGCGGCAGAAAAGGCATTTGAAAAAAGAAAAGCCTCATTAAAAGCTGAAGTACAAGCAAATGTTGAAAAGCAAGCTAAATTGGCTCAAGTAATGGTAGATAAAGTTTTTAGTTTTTCTGAACTGGGATTTCAAGAAGTAGAAACATCAAAATATCTGACAAAAATTTTAGAAGAAAATGGTTTTACCGTAAAATATGGAATTTCAGGGGTACCTACGGCCTGGTGGGCTACCTGGGGAAGTGGAAAACCAGTTATATCTATGGGCTCTGATTTGGATTGCATACCTAAAGCTTCACAAAAACCGGGGGTAGCTTACCATGATCCGATTGTGGAAGGTGCGCCGGGACATGGTGAAGGTCATAACTCTGGCATGCCTTTAAATATATTGGCTGCTATTGAAACCAAGAAAATAATGGAACGGGAAAAAATTCAAGGCACCCTTGTTTTATGGCCCGGTGTAGCTGAGGAATTGGTAGGAACGAAAGCTTATTACACGAGAGATGGTTATTTTGACGATGTAGATTTATGTTTATTTACGCACGTTGGTAATAACCTCAGCGTAAGTCACGGGCAGGCACGCGGCACAGGGCTCATCTCTGTATTATATGAATTTGAAGGTGAAGCCGCCCATGCTGCGGGCGCACCATGGAGAGGAAGAAGTGCCCTCGATGCGGTGGAATTAATGAGTATTGGCTGGCAATATAACCGGGAACATCTCGATCCTTTACAAAGAAGTCACCACGTTATTCAAAATGGGGGTGACCAACCTAATGTAGTACCTTCCAAAGCCTCTATCTGGTTTTATTTGAGACATGTTACCTATCCTAAAATTATGGAGCTCTATGATCGCGCAAATAAAATAGCTGAGGGAGCAGCACTGATGAGTAATACGGCCGTTACTAAAAAAATATTAGGCTCGGCATGGCCCAGACATTTTAATAAAGTCATCGCTGAAACGATGTATCAGAATATTGTAAAAGTCGGCCTGCCAACCTGGTCTCCCGAAGATAATGCGCTGGCATCTGGTATTCAGCAAGAGGTAAAAGCTCCGGATGATGTGAAAGGACTACCAACGAAATTAGATACTTTAGAGGCTCCTTCCTTATCTTTTGTTAGTGGCGGCTCTGATGATATTGGTGATATTTCATGGAAATTACCTACCGTAACACTGGTTTATCCATCTAATATTCCAGGACTACCAGGCCATCATTGGGCAAATGCTGTATCTATGGCAACCCCTATTGCTCATAAAGGAGTAGTTGCCGGAGCAAAAGTACAGGCAATGACTCTCTTAGACCTTTTCCTTGATACAAAAACCATCGATAAAGCCTGGGATTATTTTAAAAATGAGCAGGGTATGAAACAAAAATATGTTCCTATGGTTAGTGAGAATGACAAACCTGCCATTCATTTGAATACTGAAATACAAAATGAATTCAGAGAGTCATTGAAAAAATACTACTACGATGAAACTAAATATTCATCATACCTTGAGCAGTTAGGCATAAAATACCCCACCGTAAAAGTAAAAACACCTGAAAAATAATTCTTAGACGTAGTAAATCCTATCATTATAAATAATTTATAATGATAGGATTAATAAATATATATTAGTTTAACAAAATGTATTTCATTTCATAATTTTAACTAATTTCGCCAACATGTAAAAAAATATTTTGTTAAAGTAATTTATTCCTAAATTTATACCTTTCCCATAAATCAAGCACCACATGTTCGCACGAAGTTTTTTATCTGTAGGCATTGATGATATTGCAGCCCACCTGCCTCATATTTATTTGAAAATTGAAGACTTATCTATTGCCAGAAACATAGAATATGCTAAGTTGAATAAAGGATTAGGATTAACGAATATGAGTCTTGCTGATGTTCATGAGGATGCTGCGACGATGGCAGCCAATGCTGTAAGAAAACTCATTGAGCAAAACGACCTCAATCCAAGTCATATAGGAAGAATTTATTTAGGTACAGAAAGCGCCCTCGATGGTTCCAAACCTACCGCTTCCTACGCTTTAGATATGCTGAATCATTATTTTTCACCAAAATATGGTCCCGATTGCTTTTTACATTGTGATGTGGTCGATTTAACCTTTGCCTGTATAGGTGCGGTGGATGCCCTTCAAAATTCATTGGACTGGGTAAGAACGGGAGAAGATAGAATGGCTATTGTCATTGGCTCTGATGTAGCTAAATATGAATTGGCCTCCACTGGCGAATATACCCAAGGTGCAGGTGCCATTGCACTTCTTGTGAAAGAAAATCCACGATTACTCGCTTTTGACGAACAATGGGGGGTTGCCACACGTCCAGTTCATGATTTCTTTAAACCTATCAGAACGGTTCAAAAAAATCAGCTATTAACAGAAATTGAAGAAAAGGGTATTGGGCAAAATATGAATTTCGATAATCTTGAAAATGCCATTTTTCAGAAATTAGATCAGTCAGGATTTTGGGATACTAACGAAACCAACGTTCATATACATAAGGTAACGCCCGTTTTTGATGGTCCCTACTCTAATTCTTGTTATCAGGAAAGAATCAAAGAAGCTCTGCAACATTATATTTCACAAAATGGCTTGCCTGTAAATGAAGCAGCCACAGATAACTGGCGCAGATTGATTTTCCACCTTCCTTATGCTTATCAGGCCCGACGAATGTTTTCTGAAATATTTTATGCGGAAGCTAAAAAAAGAGGTGATCATGATGTTTTAATACAGGAACTCGGTCAAACGGAACCATTAACTCAACAATTTGAGGAGGAAGCAGCCTATCAGGAAGCTTTTTCTAAATTTTTAACCGCTATTACTAAAACTGAAAGATATAAAAGATTTATTGCTGAAAAAATTGAAAAGGGAGAAAGAGCCTCCTCATTGATGGGAAATCTTTACACTGCTTCCATTTTTCTTTCTTTAATGAGTACTCTGGCCATTGATTTGGACAATGATATTGAATTAACTGATGCGAGAATTGGTTTCTTCGCCTACGGCAGTGGATCAAAATCAAAGGTTTTTACAGCAACTATTCAACCTTCCTGGCGAGAAATTACACATAGATTCCAATTATTTAATCAGTTGGAAAACAGGCAAGCAGTTACTTACAATGAATATGAAGCACTGCACCGAGAAAATTTAACTCAAAGTATCAAACAAGTGGAGGGTGAATTTTATCTAGCATCTATTTGTTCCGAAAAGGGCGTAAAAGAAGGCGCCAGACGCTACGGTTGGCGTCCTGCAAAAGTTCCTGTAACCGTAAAAATGTAAAAGTAAACCAGGTTTTCCTAAAGGTTATTTATTGTTATATAGGGCAATAGTTTAGTGTAAATGGAGTCATTCACCATGGGGAGTTTCTTTAAATCCTCAATGTGTTGAAATAATCCATTGTTCTCCCTATATAAACAGATGGCCCTCGCTAGTTTGTACCTCACATAAGGGTGTTTCGAAAGACCATCCTGATTTGTATAGTTTATTGAAATACAGGGTTTCAAGATCTTTTCTATGGTTAAACAAGTTTTAATGGATTGAAATACTGAGTCCCTCAATCCATACGTTTCTTTCACTTGCTCGACTGATACAAATCCACAGAGCGATTCTCTAAAAGTTATAATCCTTTTGGCCAGATAAGGGCCAATACCATAAAGTGATTCCCATTGAGCAGAATCCGCTTCGTTTATGTCTATTGTTTTACATCGAAAAACTCTATTTTCTTTTAAAAAAGGTTTACGCTTCTTTTCTTCAGCTTTTTTTACATATAAATATTTTGATATACTAGCGTATAACGGCTCGGACATACCATAAAGCTTTTTAACATCCCCTACCCTTTTAAAACTACCCCCATTCTCCAAATATTTCACCCATCGCCTGGCCAAAAAATCAGGTAAAGATAATATGTCCAGTGATTGAAGATCCGCTTCATTGATATTTAGATAGAAATCCAAGGGTATTTTTTTCTGACTAGCTGGCTGTTTTTCCGCCTTAAATACGGAGTAAACTGGCATTTTTTCAACTTTGTCTAAAAAACTTAAAGCCCATAATTGCCTGCTTAACAGACACCAAACCAATAAAAAGAGCGCAAGAAATCCATTTCGCAATGAGGTTGGGAAATAGAAAAAGGAAGAAAATTTATTTTTCATTGATTAATTTTTCAGGAGATTAAAAGCACCCGACACGCCAATATCATAAACCTCTATGTTTAGTTTTTCGGCTAAATCCAGCAGTTTTCGTTTAAAATAAAATGGTAGATCGGCATTTAAAATCAATAATTTGGGGGGACATTCCCCCAGCCATTTTTCCCAGGGACCGACAAAAGAACTTGCAACCCACCAATGAGTGCCAAAGGGAATAAAATCATGTAACTTTTCACCATTAAGCAGGACAAAAGTATCATGGTGTATATTAAAAGAAATGACAGATTCTGGTAAAATAGTATAATGACGCTTTGTCGCCCATTTTTCTAAATACAAGATGTCCTGCCGCTTTTTATCGATAGGCTTATTAGAAAAAACAAAAAAAGAATGCCCTTTTCGAATAGTTAATACGGCATTTCCCCTTTCAGATAAAATATAGGTTTGTTCTTCTTTATTGTAGTATAAAAATGAAACTTGAAATAGGGTAAATAATAAACAGGTGGAAATAATAAAAACATTTCGTTTTTGGTATTCAATAGATAATGCTATAAGAAAAACAATGATAACAAGGCAGATAATTGCAGCATCTGGCAGATAAATGCCTTCTGAAACCGCCCAGGTAACATCGCTTAAAAAGGACATGATCCAACGAAATAAAAAAACAGAAAATTCGAGTAACCAACCAATAAAAATATTTAACAAAGGAATGCCAGATACTGTGATATAAAGTAAGGCTACCGCAAGAATGAAGGTAGATAAAGGAATAGCTACCCAGCCTGTAATCAGAAAAAGCCATGAAAACTGTTGAAAGTGATACAATAAAAGGGGTAAAGTCACCCATTGAGCTGCAAAACCCATGACGGTCATTTCCCAAAAATACTGCATTAGTTTATTGGAAAACGTGTACCTTCCTACCCACGACTTATAGAATCCTATGATCCCTGCCACAGCCAGAAAAGATAATTGGAACCCAATATGAAAAAAGAAGTTTGGATCCAACAGGAGTAAAAAACAAGCCATAGCAAACAAATTATTCCAGGCGTTGGCAGTTTTCTGGAATATTCTGGCCAATATCATTAGAATCGAACCACCCACTGCCCTGAGTATTGCCGGCTCAAAATGAGTTAACCAGGCGAAAAGAACAAGGAAAAGAATAAATAAGCCAGAACTTAAAATTCTTCCTCTTTTACTATAGACAGGAAGTAAGCCAAGAATAAATTGAATGATACCCGCTAATATTCCAACATGGAGCCCACTTACGGCAAGTATATGCATCGCACCCGTTCGCTTAAAATCTGTCATAATATCAGAGGTAAGACCCGATTTATTTCCCAATAACAAGGCATCCATCAGTCCTAAAGAAACACTATCTTTTAGGGCTTTTCCTAATATATTAGAAATATATTGTTGTGCTTTATCTCTGTAAAACAAAGATCCCGAAGCAGCTTTGATTTCCTTCCAATTGGCTCTGTTTCCATACGCTTTGTGAAAAATTCTCTTTAGAGACCAATATTTTTGTTGATTAAATGAACCTGGATTATACGCGTTTGGTATAGGGAGAAGCTGATAAATTTCCCCCTGAACGATTGAACCAGAGGAAAACGGGGGCAAATCGGAGGCTGAAAGATACAGTAATATGAGTCCGGACGAGGTAACAGCCGTATTTTCATTATTAAAAGTATTCGAGACATCCAAAACATACCTATGTCCGCCGTTCGTCCTCGACTTACTGCTAAGTACGGTTCCCTGAAATTTAACAGCAGATAATTGGCTGCCTATATAGGTGCTTTTATTTGTTTGGTTCAAAGAGGCCATTCTAAAAAAAAGAATAGCTACAATAAGGCAGATAAAAAATGGATAAAAGACTAGCGCTGATACTTTATCATTTCTGTAAATAAGAAAAGTTATACCTATAAAAAGGGTACTGATCAACCAAAGCCCTAAAATATTTTCAATGATAAAATAAGGATATAGTAGTATCCCTGCTACTAATCCAATAAACAATTTTAGAAATGGTATTTCGTGAAAACGCATACTAACTTTACTTAAAAGCAAAAGTCGTTGATATTTTTATGGTTTACAGGTAATTTATGGGACAGAAGTAACCATTTATCAACTTATCAGGTTATATATAAAATTAGATTTAGAAGCTAGAAAGTTCTTATTTTGTGCTTTTTAAAAATCACCTCAAATATGCTTACAGAAAATTTCATCGATGCTAATTTATATGATATTGAAACAGCTGTTTTAGGTAAAAAGGTACTCATTAGAAGATTACGGGAGGGCGATGGCAAGATTTTTTATGATCTCGTTGCGGAAAATAATAGTTTAATAAGTGAATATTTTCCGGTAATTACCTCTGCTTTATCTACTTTGGATGGAGCCGAGCTATATGTAAGAAAAACAATTATATCCTGGTTAAAACAGGAATCATTCAGTTTTGGCTTGTGGGATAAAGATAAATTATGCTTAGTGGGCTACCTTGATATTTCAAGAAGAATGCCAGAAAATATAGGTGAACTGAGATTTTTTACAGATAAAAACCGAATGGGTGAAGGTATCATGTCCGATACCTTAAGCACCATGATTCCCTATTTTTTCAACCAGCTTCTTTTAAATAAAATCACCATAAAAGCATCCACTGAAAATTTTACCTTACCTACATTAGCCAGAAAATTTGGATTTTTACGTGAAGGAGAACTCAGGGGAGAAATTTATAAACTGTCAGGCGATCGCGGCGATGTCTGGGTTTATGGCTTATTAAAAAACATGTACAAATAAAACAATAACATTGATTTCATATATTAACTTATTCCTGGAATGGGGTAAAACCCTGCCAATCAGTAAACAAAATGAATTAATAGCTTTGTTCAAAGCTGTCAATAATGAAATTTCTCAGGAGGAATTTGAAAACCGTTTACTTGCCTTTCGCAGCGCGGAACTGAATCCGTTGGCAAACTATCCATCTTTTTCGGGAAATCATAAACACATAGTACCTAATTTAATAGGTCATAGTTTGGCTGCTCTCAATAAGCTTCCAACGCACTTTAACCCCAATAGCCAGCTTTTTCTTAAAGAATTTTTACGGTATTTTTTAATTCCGGAAAATTTTATCAAAGGAAAAGATATTCTTTCCGACGTATTAAAAGTTGGATTAATTGCCCACGAAGCCACGGATTCGTTTCAACAAGATTCCGCCCATTACTCGAGGTTGATGGAGCAATTATTCTCCTTTATCCTTTTAAAAAAGGAGGAATTTCCTGGTGAAAGTACCCATCTGCTTTTTTACAAAGAAGCCGTTACTACTACCCTTGGATTATCCTTTTTTCGCTACTTAGATGAGGCGAGTGTACATTTAACTTTGGAAAGAGTCTATTTTGTCTATCAACATATTTCGCTGGAGGCAAAAGACAGGATGTTTGTATTTGATGTATTCCTGCGTATTGCCTTTGAAAGCGCTGGAAATCAACAAAATGACCAACTATCTGTTAGTCCGCTCTTGAGCTGGTACAAAAAAGGAGAAAACAAAGGAATTCAAGATGTAATTGCGGGAAGATTCTTAACTCTTTCTTTAGAAAAGGGTATAGTTAATATTGCTTACTTAACAGAAAAATTCCCTGTTATTAGTGCTGCCATGCACGCTATCTGGCAATTTAATGAGAAAAATATTCTTTCAAATACTTTAGAAAGTAAAGAATTATTTCTTGAAAATGCCGGAAAAATATTGGACGTCATTATTAAATTTCCCTATTTAGTTACTTCAGATTCTCAAAATACGTCGCCTATTTATCAATTACTCCAGGGTTTTGATATAATAAAAGAAAGTTTACCCGATACCATAAAAAGCAATCATGTTTTACAACGCTTTTTGTTGGACAAATATCTTCAATGCGCTGCTGAAAATCCAACCCTTTGGGAAAGCACTGTAGAGAAGATTGGAAATAAAAGTATTTTAGATCGCGGTGTATTGTTAGTTATTTCAGCGGCATTTCATCGCCAGAATGAAATGAGTGAGGGAAAAAACATAGCCCTCTTCAGGTCATTAATTTCATTTACTTTAGAAGAAATTTTACAGACCTACCCTAGTGAGTTAGGTCTGACCTTTATAAAAATCATCGTTTCCCCTGACACAGGATTTGGGTTCAGGTATGGTTTTGATCGTCAATGGGCCGATCAAATGGTAGAAGCTGCATTGGCTTTATTTTCACAACATCCGCACCTTATAGCGGCAGAAAATACATGGGATGACTTGTTCTCTGGCGTTTCCGATGCATTGAAAGAATCAAAAATTCAGCAACTCAACCTCCTACCTGAGTTAACACGCATGATTTTAGAAAAATCTGCTTTACAATTAAACCTGAGGGTATCCTTAGAAAATGGGAAAGAAGAATATCTTCTTATTGCAGGATTGAGGGAAATTTTAGCTGCCCTGTCTGCCAATGAAACATCCAATTCAAAGCACCCTCAATTAACCCCGGGGCAATTACTTTCCTTCGTAGAATTATTGCTGGATGCCGTTATAAAAAATCCTAACTGGTTGACTACCTCATTTGAAGGTAACCCAATGATTAGAGAGGTATTGGCCATTCCATTCCGCACCTTATCGAAAATACCCGCGGATCAACGCTTAGGGTATGACTTACTCACCCAGGTCATTGAGTCCGAACTGGAGGCGATAGAAAGAAGTCCGCATTTAATGGATAGGATACAGTACGGTGAATCTCCTTCAGAAAAAACAGTATTAGAGCATGCCTTTAATTTAGTAATTGCCTGGTTATTTCCTCCAGGAGAGAGAGCTGGCTTACATAAAACCAAGCAATTAATGGACGTCATCGCTTATGCCATTGAAGATTTGGTTTCTGAAAATCCAAACACCACTGGCTTAGCTATTTTAGAACTTATTTTATCTGATGCGGTAGGCTTAGATTTGTCCAATGGCATTATTGAAGACCAGACCGACGAATTGGTTGAGGCAGTGTTACTGGCCATTGCGACGCAACCTGAATTAATACAAGAGGCACCAGGATTAAGAGAAATTGCACAGGAATCAGCCGGAGCCATTCATCTTTTATCTATTGATCATCCGGAGATAGGTTTAGAGATTCTTCGAAACCTATTTGAAGAAAGTGCTGGAAGATTAACCATTTTATTAGAGGTAAATGATACACAATTCCGCCATTTACTTATAGAGGCTTTGCAGCAATTTGCGACAGCCATAAGTATGGAACGCAAAAATGGAAGATACACTATAAAATTAAGTGAGGACCAGATTCTTGATTTAGTTCAAATTATATTTGAAGGCGTAGTAGAGCAACCGGAATGGGTGGAAGACGAATATATCCATCAAGTTCTTGATGCTATTTTACAAGCGGTTGATGCGAAAAGTGGAGGGAGAAGAATCCCCTATTTGCTGGTCTCTCTCCTATTTCAGGCGCTCCTTCCAATGGCTCAGGAAAGATCTGAACTGCTTGAAAAAATAGAATTTGGAGAAAAAAGAGAGGCTATTGCCATCAGTTACGTCGTAGAAAGATTGCTAAATCTACTGTTGGGCTTAGATCTCAAGGATTGGAGAAAAGTAACTCAGGATGAGGCTATTGAAGCTATCGTTCACTTCTATTTAAACCTGATTAATCAGTGGGATATGAGTGCTGCTTCTATTGAAGCCGCTATGACTCACTTAAAACAATTAGTAAGGCAGTTTGCAACGGGAACCTTATCTCAGGATGAGTTTTTAGATTTACTAAGTGAGGAAGATGATGATGAAGAATAAATGATGAATGATTAATGCATTATTTATGAATGAATTATTATACGAAGTAGGAAAGGTTACCTTTATATTAGGCATTCTAAACAACCTAAGATATTTTCTTGTGGCTGGTATTCCTTTCCTGGTTTTCTATGTATTCTATTTAAAAAAGTTCCACTATACTATTCAGGCACGAGGACATTTTAACGAATATCAAGAATTAAATCTTAATAACAAAGCATGATTTCCTACGAAAAAATGATTCTTCAAAATGGGCTAACGGTATTGATGCATGAAGATAAAAATACGCCCATTGCGAGTATTAGCGTGCTTTACAAAGTAGGATCAAGAGACGAGCATCCTGAAAAAACAGGTTTTGCCCATCTTTTCGAGCATTTAATGTTTGGGGGATCTATAAATATTCCTGACTATGACGGCGTTATGCAAAGGGCTGGAGGGGAAAATAATGCATATACCAATCATGATTATACCCATTTTTTCACTACACTGCCAGCCATAAATATTGAAACCGCATTATGGTTAGAATCTGACAGAATGCTAGAGTTAATGCTTCAAAAAGAGGTCCTTGATGTGCAAAAAAAAGTAGTGGTTGAAGAATTTTATGAAACCTGTCTCAATTTGCCTTACGGTGATGTATGGCATGAATTATCTGCATTAAACTATGAAAAACATCCTTATAAATGGCCGACCATCGGTGTACACCCCAGTCACATTGAAAAAGCCAATTTAACTGACGTTAAAAAATTTTACAATAAATATTATCATCCGGGTAATGCCATTTTGGTTATTGCTGGTCCTATTTCTATAAAAAGGATGAAGGAATTGGCCATGAAATGGTTTAATGATATTCCATCTGGCAAGACGATCAAAAAAAATTATTCCTCAGAACCCCCTAAGAAAGAAGCCAGGCATAAACAAAGTCAAGCAGAAGTTCCCGTTGATGCCATTTATATGACCTTTCCATGTCCCGCACGGGCGGACAAAGAATTTTATGCTGTTGATTTGCTAAGTGATATATTCAGTAATGGTCCATCGTCCAGATTAATACACCGGTTAACCCGGGAAAACAAATATTTTAACCAAATTGATTGTTACGTTACGGGTGATTTTGACCCCGGCCTTATTGTATTTGAAGGAAGACCTACGGAAAAAATTTCTTTACAGGATGCTGAGGAAATTATAAGTAAGGAAATAAATGATCTTAAAAACCAGTTGATTGAATCCGCTGAACTACAGAAATGGAAAAACAAAGCTGAAAGTACCTTAGTACTTTCAGAAATGGGTATTCAATCAAAATCGATGAACTTAGGCTTTTTCGAAGCTTTGGGAAACGCCGATTTAATGAACGCGGAGTCAGAGATATACCAATCTTTGACCGCCGAGGAAATCCAACAGGCGGCAAAGTTATGGCTAAGAGATGATCAAAAATCAGTACTGACTTACAAGGGAAAATAAAAATCCATTATTTTCCTCCCTGGATAGATTTTTCAGTAAAAATCTCTGCCAGTTTTCTTTCCAATTCTGCACCTCTTAAATCCCTGGCTATGATCATGCCATTGGGATCCACCAAAAACGTTTTCGGAATAGCTGAAATTTCATATAATTTACTCACCTCATTGGACCAGCCTTTTAAGTCACTGGTATGTTTCCAGGTGAGTTGATCTGCCTGAATAGCCTGTAACCAACGCTCTCTATTTTGATCAAGGCTGATACCCAATATCTCAAATCCTTTGGTTTTATATTTATTATATAACTTAACCACATTAGGATTTTCCTTTCTGCAAGGTCCACACCAGGATGCCCAAAAATCGAGTAACACATATTTTCCTTTGAAATCAGATAGTTTAACGGGTGCTCCTTCCGGAGAAACCTGGGTAAATTCAGGCGCTTTTGCTCCTTCCATCAAACGCATCGTTCTTTCCAACATTTCAGAAATTTCCATCGCAGCGTCAGGCGCTTTGTCTTGATACTCAGTAACGAATCTTTTACCATATTTTGCCAATAAAGGGTGTTTAAGAGATTGCATTACCGCAATCGTTGCACCTAAACATTGCATACGGGCATGAGAACCTTCTGGAATTTTACTTATAATATTCTCAATAAAATACTCCACCTGGTTTTCTACCACTCCAGCATTGACCATAACATTCACATAAGTTCTAAAGGTTTCGTACAACCAAATCAGGTGATTATAGCCAGGATCTGAGAAATCAACTTTCGCAAAAAATTCATTTAAAAAATAACTTAACTCGTCAGGATAACGATTATCCTTATTGTTTAATTGATAACTTTGGTAAGCATTCAAAGCCATCACTCTATACTGAAAAGGATTTACCACCTTTAGGGAATCCAATAATCGAAGTTTTTTAGCATCTAAGCCAGCAAGCTGATTTACCAACAGATTTTGATTTGCTGGATTTCCTTCACTTAAGCCCCTTAAAATTTCTCCCATTTCGTTATTGAGGCCACCGATGATATTTTTTAGATTATTATATCCATCATTTTCCATTGAATTTGAAATAACCGCTGTACCCATGCTTTCAGCATTGCCGGTTATTTCTACCTTATCTTCCTGCCCAAGAATGACAGGAATAACCTGATCGGAATTTTGACCAATATAAAACATTCTTGGTGTTTGCCGGGGAACATCCATAACAAACTGACCTGGTTTCTGAGCTGTTACACTATGCTTAGGAGAGAAACCAAACCCATTAAACTCATATAAAAAGAGAGAATTACCTCCCCCGCTTAGGTTACATATTACTTGAATGGTAGATTGACCCGATAGTCCAGTCTGTAAGAGAGCGAACATAATCAAAAAAACGAACCCTGATAATTTACGCATGCTTGAAAATTTTTACAAATATAATCTAAATTTATTTTAGTATAAAACTAAGTGTTGTTATGAAAGTTTTACACTAATAAAACATTATTTAGGAAATGATTATTATATTGTCATCAAAAATTATTAAGCATGATTTATCGCAGTTTTAACACCGCAGGAAAGTTTCCCTTTTTGGGTTTATTGATAATGGGTTTGTTCTTATTTGTAATTTTTTTATTTCTCAGGGCACTCTTCATTTTGCTGTATTATTTAACCCCTGTACTCTTTATATTGATATTAGTTTTTGATGCCAAAGTGATACTCAATCACATAAAATATTTAGGCAGAAAAATCAAGGATAATCCTATTTCTGGTCTGATTCAAACTGGGTTATCAATTTTATTTCTACCTATTTTGTTAGTTTATTTGCTATTCCAGGCACTAATAAACAGACAATTTAAAAAGAACCAAATGAACACCGGAAATAATCAAACGAGTGATTGGGCAGATTTTGAAGAGCTGGAAAGTCAAATTCCTATAAAAAAAGCTGATCCAAGAGACTTAGTGTAATGTTTTTTGTAGGTATTGTTCTTAGTTTCGTTTTAGGTTTTTCTTATTTATTTATTATAGTCTGTTATCTTAAAAACTGGCATAACTTAAAATTTGTACCCGGTAGAAATAATCTGAAGAATATTCCATTTATCTCTGTAGTTGTGGCGGTGCGCGATGAGGAAAAGAATTTATCACACTGCATTCAAAGTTTGCTTAACCAAGACTATCCTGTCGATAAATATGAGATTATTTTGGTTGATGATTTTTCGATGGATAAAACAGCAGAATTAATTAAAAAATTTGAGACATCGGTAACGAATCTAAAATATCTTTCTTCAAGTGCAAATGAGCAAGGACATATAGTATCCTATAAAAGAGAGGCCCTTCAAACAGGGATAAACGCCTCAAAAGGAGAGTATATTCTTTTAACCGATGCAGATTGTACTGTTCCAAACTCATGGATTACCATCTATTCCAAACAATTCATAAAGGAAGATTGTGTATTCATTGGTGGGCCCGTCATTATTTTAGATGAAAACCAAAACCTTTTGACATCATTTCAGGGTCTCGATATGATTGGCATGATGGTTATAACTGGAGCTGGCTATCAGTCAGGCAACCAACTTTTAGCTAATGGGGCTAACATGGGGTTTTCAAAAAAAGTATTTAACGACTTGGGTGGGTATGACCAATTTCCGAAAAAGGCTTCTGGAGACGATATGTTTTTACTACATCATTTTCACCAACATCACCCAAAAAGGATTCGATTTTTAAAAACGCTATCGGCCGTTGTTGTTACGCAACCTGAACATTCTATAAAATCGTTGCTTAGACAAAGAATTAGATGGGCCAGTAAGAATAATGCTTATAAAGAAATGAATATCAATTTTTCTCTTTCCGTCCTATTCATAGTATCTCTAACCATTGTCATTTTAGGGATTCTCAGCATCCTACAAGCGAGCATTTTTTTTCCAATGTTTTGTGTACTTTATATATTTAAAATCTTTAGTGACTATCTTTTACAGAGAGAAGCCATAAGATTTTTCAACAAAAGAAAATTAAGAAAGTACTTCTTCCTATCACAAAACACCCATTCGCTGTACATTGCCTGGGTAGGTATAATGGCCAGTTTATTTCCAGTTTATCAGTGGAAAGGAAGAAAAGTCCGATAAAATCTTTACTCAAATTCGCTAATAAAGTGAAAGGTAATTTCCGGATTATTCTCTTGTAATAACTTCAAGGCCCAGGGAGATTCTGCGAGATACACCCATTTTCCAGATTTATCTTTGGCGAGGTCTCTTTTCCGTCTTTGCAGAAATGACTGGAGATCTGAATCTTTTTCAGCACTTATCCAACAAGCTTTGAAAAGATTTACGGGTTCAAATTGAACAGAAGCCCCATATTCATGTAACAATCTGTATTGAATAACATCAAATTGAAGAGCACCTACCGTACCAATTAGCTTTCGGCCGTCAAATTCTTTGGTAAACAATTGAGCGACACCTTCATCCATCAACTGATCCAATCCTTTTGCTAATTGTTTGGTTTTGAGTGGGTCCACATTATTCACGTATCTGAACATTTCAGGAGAGAACCTTGGAATTCCTTTAAAATGCAGTACTTCGCCTTCCGTTAAGGTATCACCTATTTTAAAATTTCCAGAATCGTAGAGGCCAATAACATCCCCTGGAAAAGCCTCTTCCACTATGGTCTTTTTAGCTGCCATAAAGGATGTTGGATTAGAAAATTTCAGTTTTCTATTCTGCCTTACATGCAAATAATTGGTATTTCGGTGAAAAACGCCCGAACAGATTCTAAGGAAAGCGATTCTATCGCGATGATTGGGATCCATATTCGCATGTATTTTAAATACAAATCCAGAAAAGCCCGCTTCATTTGGTTCAATAATTCTTTCCTCCGCTTGTCTTGGCAGCGGTTGGGGAGCGATTTGTATAAAACAATCCAACAATTCTCTTACACCAAAATTATTAATAGCGCTGCCAAAAAATACCGGCGAAATCATCCCCAGAAGATAATCTTCCCTTTCGAAGGCGGGATAGACTTCAGAAATTAACTTCACCTCTTCCCTTAGTGTTTTAGCGTCTTGATGCCCGACCAATTTCTCCAAGAGAGGATCATTCACAGAAGCTATTTCCATGGTGTCCTCCTCATCTTGTTTTCCGTGAGGCTTAAATAACTTTAGATTTTTCTCAAAAATACTAAAAACGCCTTTAAAATGCTGACCCATACCGATGGGCCAGCTCAGGGGAGTAACCTGAATATCAAGTTTACTTTCTATTTCATCCAGAAGATCAAACGCGTCCTTCCCTTCCCTATCTAATTTATTCACGAAAACTATGATAGGCGTATTTCTCATACGGCAGACCTTCACTAATTTTTCTGTTTGACTTTCAACACCTTTTGCCGCATCTATAACAACAATAACACTATCTACGGCAGTGAGGGTTCTATAGGTATCTTCAGCAAAATCCTCATGACCGGGAGTATCTAAAATATTTACTTTAAGATCCTTATAATCAAAAGCCATCACAGAGGTTGCCACGGAAATACCTCTCTGCTTCTCAATTTCCATGAAATCGGAAGTGGCTGATTTTTTTATTTTATTAGACTTAACGGCGCCGGCCACTTGGATAGCACCTCCGAAAAGGAGCAGCTTTTCAGTAAGGGTAGTTTTTCCCGCATCGGGGTGACTAACAATCCCAAAGGTTTTCCGCTTATTAATCTCCAGTTCATTCATGAAAATAAATTTTCTTATGTAAAATTGACTGCGAAATTAAAGATTTAAATTATCCTTTTGATAAAAAATTTAGTCGTATTTTGCAGTTTTAAATTCTTTAAATTTTAAAATAAAATGCCAGTAAACATTCATGGTGGATTATGCCTAAGAGATCCAAAAGAAACCACTTTAGGGCAAAGTATATTAAAATATTCTATTATACTTATTGATGAACTAGGTTTTGAGCATTTTACATTCAAAAAATTAGCCGCTAAAATAAATTCAACGGAAGCATCTATTTATAGATATTTTGAAAATAAACACCTGCTACTGGTTTATTTATCTAATTGGTATTGGGAATATATGTACGTAAATATTCAAAATAAAATAGAAAATATTAATTCACCTGAAGAGAAACTAAAAATTGCAATAGC
This sequence comes from Haliscomenobacteraceae bacterium, assembly GCA_947501115.1. Taxonomy (GTDB): domain Bacteria; phylum Bacteroidota; class Bacteroidia; order Chitinophagales; family Saprospiraceae; genus BJGN01. Next base: position 12,278 of record CANMVX010000006.1, on the reverse strand, counting down.
CGGTATATTGGATAGCATGACGAAAAACGATGAAATCAACTATATTGATGAAGATATTCTTCATAGTATCATGGTAAGTCAAGCGGATAAGGTATATAGAATTAAGGAAGTTACCGAAGAAAATAAAAATGGATTTTTTCTAGCTTACAAAAAAGTGGTCCGTTTTATTTCTGACATTATGCTTGAGGTTGATCCCGATTTCCCTTACGCCAGAATTTGTGCCAGTACATTGACAGAGATGCCAAATCAACAACTTTATTACGCAAAGAATCTACCCTCATTAACAAGTCTTGCGGACCAAAAGGATAACCAGATAGAACTACAGAAGGTCATGGAAAACATGGCATTTGCATGGATAAAAGCCTATAAATAAATTAATCTAAGGCTTAACAGGCATTACCCCTGCCGCTTCCCCAACACAACGGATGGTTTGTTGAAACTTTATTTGTTGTTCCGTAAACAAGGAAACGGTTCTTTTTATGCCGCTTTTATATTGTAACCTGATTTTATCTGTTTTGAAATGAGCCAAAGCGTAGTACAAATCGATGGGAAGGACACAAACTGCCTCATATCTTCTCATATTTGTTTTTTTATCGAGTGTTCCCCTATCCTCAACTGTATTTAACTTAATAATACTCCCATTTTCCAATAGAAGCATTACATTTTCTCCCGCTTCGAGCACCTGATATTCCCATTCCATTAAAGCTAAAGTAAGAAAAAACGACTCAATTGAATCATTTTCGGCATAAGTAACTAATAATTTAGCTTCTTCCACCATTTTATTTCCCTCTTCCACTTCGAAATTAGAAGTGACTAACCCGCCAATGTTTATAGGTTTATCGTAAATCACCCTCGTACTATCAAATGCATCTGTTTCTATTTTAACCGACGTACATTGTCCGGACAATTTAAAACAAGGCAGTAAAAACAACGTAAAAAGTAAAAATCTATTCAGCACCTTTTTGAGAATTTCTGCAAATATACAACGTCTTATTTAATTAACGACACGTTTCCACGTTTGGCAAAATTTCCACCATCTACGCACCGAACGGTAAGGTAATAGCCAAAAACATCGGGCCCCAGATCTTTGCCCTTGTATGTGCCATCCCAACCTTCTAACTGATTATTAGTGGTAAAAAGCTCCTGTCCATATCTGTTATATACCACAAACCGAAGAGAAGTTATCCAACGTCCTCTTACGAGCAATTCATCGTTATTACCGTCATTATTCGGTGTAAAAGCATTAGGAACAAAGATATTTGGCTCTTCGCATTGAACATCATCCACGTTAATTCTTATGGTTCCCGTAACAGAACACCCCAATTTACTGGCAATTACCTTGTAAATAGTTGTATCGTTAGGCATAGCCACAACTACACTATCAGTTAAACTATTCAGGGTATTAAAAGGAGACCATATATACTGACAACCTTCACATCCACTGACTCTTATTATAGCCTTATCTCCCTTGTTTTTAATTAATGTTTCAACATCGGCTGTAAGTTTAACCGTTGGATTAATCAAGGTTAACTTTGTGCTTAGCGTAGATTCACACCCATACTTATTCATTAGCAGAACAGATACCGTCGTATCTTTTGTGATTTTAGCCAAAGCGATGGGACCTTCTAAGGGGTCAGATTTAATTACCCCATTGGGCGCCCATAAATAGTTTAAAAACTGAGAAGTATCGCTATCTGTCACCTGAATTTTTATAGTATCCGAGGGTAAGCAAACAGAATAATTATCTGGCATAGAAGCCGCTATAGGAAATACAAATAATTTGATAGTGTCCAGATACACACATTTATCTGTATTTTCTCCTCTTACGTAAAATGTATTTATACCCCTTTCAAGGCTATAATTTATTTTATTCCCTGTTGATAAAATGGTATTAAAAGTTGGTGATTTCGACCAGGTTGGCTGTAACGGAATATTAGTATTTACTTTAATTTCAATACTTCCCAAAGCGCATAGAGTACTATCTCTGCCCGTTGAAAAAGTTACGGGAATGCCATTATTAGAAAGAGAAATCTGCGTATTGAGTTCTTTTCTACATCCATATTGATTAAGGAGGGAAACGGTAACTCTACCCGAGTCTCGCATTAAAAATTTACCTTCAGCGCTACTGAGCGGATTTAGGAATGTACCTCCTTTAGGGAACCAGTCATAACTTAATATTTGCAAGGAATCTAGGTTCTTAACATTAACTGCGACAGTATCTGGTTGTTTGCAAAGAACGAGAGAAGACGGAATGGTCGCCATAATAGAAGAAAACCTGATTTGAATAGAATCTGTCAAAACACAGCCTATAGTATCCGTTGCTTTTACAAAAAATGAATTTAATCCTTGATTTAAAACAGTAGAAACTAATTTTCCTGTTCCAATGATTGTAATAAAATTTGCGTCCTTTGACCAACTATAGGAAATACCATTTGTTAAACCATTGACCGACAAAGAATACTTTTCTATATCACATATAGTCGTATCATTTCCCAAGCTAATTTGGTTAAGTAACCCCTTTTTCACGACAACTTCATTAACTATTTTACAATTATTGAATGGATTGGTTACAGTTACTGTATAATTTCTACTTACGAAAGATGAAAATATTGGATTTCCAATGGAATTACTACTTAAACCGAAACCTGGAGACCATAGGTAAGTATATGAAGGATTAAATCCAGGATTTAAAACTATGGGAGACTGGGAACAAGCAGTAATTAATGTGTCTAAAGCAGGATCGAATGTCTGCGCATTTAAGTTGAAATCCTTATTGATTGAACACCCCACTGTATTGCTAATGTTTAGTTGTAAGTTCAATGATTTGTCCGTCAAAATAACTATGGCTGGAGAGCCTTGCCCTTCTTTAATTACATTTACCGGCGTCCACAAATATCTGTTCTCATAAGGAGAAGAAATAGTTTTTATTTCTAATTTAAACTCATTATTCGCACATATTTTAATAGAATCAGGAGGAAAAGGAGGTAACAAACTAATTTTTCCAGGTATCAATTTTACTGAATCGAGCTTTTCACAGCCCAAAACATTTAACATTCTGACAAAAACAAAATGTGCTGATAACGGATAGCCAAAGGTTGGAGATGCAGATGTATCATTTAAAATTCCCTTTTCACTGGAGGTCCATTTTAAACGTAAAAGAGCTTGAGGGTTTGAAAAGATTGGTGTTAATTTTTTAGCTAACGAATCACAAAAAACCAAAGAATCAGGATAATTAAGGTTAAATGGGATATGTGTTAAAGTACCTAGAGAAAGCATCAAAGTATCTTTACAACCCAAATTATTTATGGCGACTAATTTGGAAGGTCTGTTTGCAGACCAGGACAAAGTAATGGGGGTACCAGATGCAATGACCTTATTTTCATTATTCAACCATAAAATTTCATTTACGGGCAAGGTTGAATTTACCTTTAGAAACAATGAATCGAGGCATTGATCGACATCATTTATGGATAAATTAAAATCACTGCCTGAAGATGGACTGGTAGTAAACACACTGGTTGTACTATCGATGCAATTTGAGGCAGTCACCTTTAAAGTAATGTTACCTGTAGAACCTAAAGGAATATCAAAAACGGGCGATTTTAGGGTGCTTGTCAATATGCTATTTCCAAAAGATACTGTCCATAAATATTGTGGGGTGGCTATATCATTAGTTACAGAAATATCATTTAAAGAAAAGCGAGAAAAATTTTCACAGAGAAAATCCAGTTTATTGATAGAAAAATCAACCTCAGTACCAATTACTTGAAAACGACGGGTCTGAATACTTTCACAAAACTGGCCTTTATCGGTAATTAGGGTAAGGACATAAAAACCAATTTCGTTAAACTTCAATTTTATAGCAAAATCCCTGCTAATCAGTTCTCTATCTTCCCCTTCCCCTAAATACCACTCAAAAGTGCTTGCTTCAGGATTTTCCCGAAAAACGGTAACCTCCGAATTTCTACAAATTTTGTCGGGCATACTAAAGGCAGCATTGGAACCTGTGCAATTCACCACATTATACTGAAAATCTCTTCTTGTTTCCGAGAGTAGCGCTTTAGTTACCTTATCATATTCTTCGATACAAACACCAACGACAAACTGACCCAATGTTTGAGGCACACCTGACATTATTCCTGTTTTTGAGTCAATAACAATAGGGAAACTTCCGCCCATCAAATTTGACAAACTATAGGTAGGATTAACCCAGACCACTGTGTCATAGGGAGGGCCATCAGGAGGAACTGGCTGTGCAATAGCAAAAGTAGCCCCTTGAAATGGGGTACAGAATTTATAAACCAAAGAATCAAAATTTTCATCCGTAGCTTTTGAATTCACCAGTAAGGGTCTGTTATTACATACATAAACAGGTGGCCAGGAATTGATAACAGGACTTGAATTACAATCTATCATGGCTGCTTCCGTGAGCAAAATATCGAAAGTGGCGCCTGTTTCCAGAGGATTTATGATATTGACAATGGTCTGATTTCTACAACAGCGTTGATAAACAAATCGGTATCCACCTAACCTCGGCAAGAGATTTATGGTATCCTTATAGGTGGTGGTATGTACACAAACTGGCGTGGAAATGGTGAGACAAGGATCGGAACCTTCACTCAGCGTATCATTACCAATAGGACTTAAGGTGAAAGTTGAGATCAGAATGCCCTCTCTGTTATAAACACCGATAGTAGCCGGATCATCAAAATAAGCACCATCAGCAGCATTGAAACAATCCCTGAAGACGCGTAATGTAATTTCAAAATTATTATTTCCAAGACACCTGTAGCCAATTTCACCTCCAACAATATGGGTAGCAAATAAAGATTTTGAGAAAAGAAAAAAAGAAAAATACAAAATAACAAGGCGGTAGGTTGACTTATCATTTGCATAAGAGTAAAACCAACTTTTGTTTATGCTCCCCATTTTGTAGTTTTCATTTTCTCGATGAAGATCAAAAAGACCTTAATAGCTTATCATCAATATAATTACAAATATACGAATTTTATCTAATATAAAACAGGATGAAAATGTAAAGTGTCCGAAAAATGAAAAATGGCAGCCGAGGCTGCCATTTTCCAATGATAATCAATAAATGAAATAAAAAATCATTTAATCAGACTTGTATTTCCTCTTTTCGTGAAAATTTTATTGTCCAGACAAGTAACCTGAAGGAAGTAATTATAAACATCGGGTGCCACCTCATTTCCTTTGAAAACACCATTCCATCCATTATTTAAATCTGTGGTTGTAAACATCTCTTGTCCCCATCTATTATAGACTACAAATTGAAGTTTTGAAATCCATCTACCCCTTACTTTAAGAATATCATTATTGCCATCATTATTGGGAGTAAAGGCATTGGGGACAAAAATATTTGGTTCACCGCAATTCACATTATCTACATTGATACGAATTGTTTTCTCCTCCTTACAACCCTTTTTTGAAACTACCACCTTATAAATAGTGGTATCCTGTGGTGTAGCCCTTACAGAAGCTGTATTTGTTGCATTTAAACCCGTAGTAGGGGTCCATGCATAAGCACAATCGGTACAACCCGTCACCGAAATATTAGCTATTTCATTATTACCTTTTATCAGCGTTTCCTTATCCGTAGCGACATTCACTTTAATATCAATAAGTTCCAACTGGGTTTCCAGGGTTTTCTTACAGCCATATTTGTTTTCAAAATTAACATTTACCAGTGAGGTTGCATTTATCTTGTAGATTGCATTAGGCCCTTCATTTGGTTTAGTAGTCAATGAATTTACAGGAAACCAGCTATAATTTTTCAAGCCCTGATTTGGATCATTATCCTTAATAGTCACTGTAGTCAAATCGACTGGTTTACAAACCACATAATTATCCGGCATAGAAGCTTCAACCGGAACTGCACTAATTACCACGGTATCTCTCCAGAAGCAGCCTTTAGCGTCCGTTGCTTTAAGATAAAAAGTATTTTCGGCTCTACTCAAAGTATCTCTTTTTAAGGAAGCTTGATTGCCCAGATTATTGGAAAAATCTGATAATCTTGACCATTGGAAAGAAAGGGGAAGAGAAGACGTAGCCGTCAAAGTATAAGGTCCGTAATTACACAACGTTGAATCTTTACCAGCAGAAATAACTGCTTCAGGACTTACCTGAGCATTTACTTTCCATACCAGATTACAATTAGTTTTAGGGTCAGTTACCTTTACGGTAAATATTTGATTATTCTTCAAAGTAAACGTAGGATTAGCCACATTAGCATTATCCAAGCCCGTTGAAGGAGACCATAAATAGTTCACTAAGGGGCTTTCAGGAAGATTAACCTTTTTTGGAATACCAGGGCAAAAATCCAGAGTGGTATCCAATTCCACCACGGGAAGCATAGGACTCACCTCTACGCGCACTGAAATTGTGGTATCACAACCAGATGCAGGATTCTTAATTTTAACCGAGTAAGACATTGATTCTTTTAAATTTACCGTAGGATTACCTTTGGTAGTTTCACTCAGGCCTGTAGCAGGACTCCAGGAATAAATCAATGTATTATTAAACTTTGGATTAATCTGTTTTCCAACATTATAACAAACAGTAGACAGACTGTCAATGCCGGTTTCAGCACCAAAGGGTTTCACTATGGCATTAACAAAAATGGTGGTATCGCAACCAGTCACAGGCTCTGTAACCTTAACTTGATACACTCTATTTTCAGAGGTTGTTATCTTAGGATTACCAATGTTTGGATTACTTAGTCCTACCGCCGGTGTCCACTGATAAGTAAGCACAGGATTAAAAGATTTGTTGACTTCCTCTGCGATATTTGCACAAATAAAAACTGAATTTTCCACGCCGGTCTTGGAAGGAAATGCTCTTAATTTTGCGCTGAAAGATACCGTTGTATCGCAACCTGTGGCAGGATCAGATACTTTTACTTGATATATTATGTTATCTGAGATAGTTACGATTGGATTACCAATAGCAGGATTACTTAATCCTGTTGCAGGTGTCCACTGATATGAAAGTTCAGGATTAAATCCAGGGTTTGTTGGTGAAGCAACATTTCTACAAAACAACCTGTCATTTTCAAGCCCAGACCTAATTGGCCCATGTATTGCCACTGGAAAAATCAAAGTAGATTTACAGCCGAGGGCATTGGAGAGATTGAGAGTAATAAGGGTTGGCGCATCCATTTTAAAGGAAGCTAAAGAAGAGCCCTGTCCTGAAAGCAAATTTCCATTGGTTTGCCAATCGTAGGTTAGCGATCTGTTCACGTCTTTATTTTGAATATTTACTTCAAAATTAGACCCTCTACAAACCACTGAATTTTGACCTGCTAAAGGCACAGAAACAACATCTATCGCAACAGCATCAATAACGGAAGAAAAAGTGCTTTGACAAGCAGTTCCTTTTTCGTAATATAAGGTGATTCTATTTTTACCCGCTGATGGGAAAGTCAAATTAACTGAATCACCCTTCGCGATTAACTTTTCCGCTCCAGGTTCTCCAAGATACCATTCTACTGATTTTACCCCTGGAGTACTTTGTTTTAAAGTAAGTTTTGAACCTACACATACCGCTTCCGGAGCCTCAAAAGCAGCTTGAGGCACGGTACAATTCACCACATTATATTGAAAATCGCGACGAACGACAGATAACAGATTTTTAGTAGATCTATCATATTCCTCTACACATACAGCCACCACAAATTGGCCTAAGACAGGGGGAACCCCCTTCATTAAGCCTGTGTTAACGTCAATAGTTAAAGGATTATTCCCGCCCAGAACATTCGCTAAAGAATAGGTTGGGCCTAACCAGATAATGGGTTGAAATGGTGGCGCAGTGGGAGGTATAGGTTGAGGTCTTTGTTGTGTTCCACCCACTAATGGGGCACAAAGTTTATACGCAATAGAATCGTTATTTGCATCGGTAGCTGCAGAATTTACATTTAGTTCCTGGTTGGCACAAACATAAACAGGAGGCCAACGATTTACCAAGGGACTTGAATTACATTTTTGCATAGCTGCCTCGGTAAGCAAAATATCATACGTTGCTCCTGCCTCAGTAGGATTAACAATATTAGAAATGGTGGTATTACGGCAGCAACGTTGATACACAAAATGATAGCCCCCTACCCGAGGATTTAAGGTAATTACAGATCTGTAAACGGTAGTATGAACACAAACACTATTTATAAAAGAGGTATAACAAGAGTCAAGACCCTCCCTTAAAGTATCATTTCCGATGGGTCTGAGTGAAATATTATTAAGTCTTAAACCATTTGAAGCGTAAACCCCGATAATGCCCGGATCATCAAAAAACGCCGTTGGATTTGCATTAAAACAATCTCTAAAAACCCTCAATGTTATTTCATACTGATTGCCACCAAGACATCTGTAGCCAATTTCACCTCCTACAATATGGGTTGCATTGGCAGTAAAAGGAAGCATAAATAAAATGGCAGGTATAAGAAACGTTAATTTTATACGCAAGTACGTTATAAAATCATGTTTTTTATTTATATTATGTTGATTCATAGCTCAATTTAATTAAGAATTTTTACTAAAATTTCAACTCTTCGCTCTACAGAAGCTACCAGGCTGAAAACAGAATTCCTCTTATCCATCGGATTATCCGACACCTGCTTTTTCGATTTATTCTCACCGTAAGCAGAAGTAATAAACTTCAATTGTCCATTTTTTACAGACTCAGATAATTTGCCCTGATTACTTTGCAGTAGATAATTTTGTATGGTTTTAATACGTCGATCGCTCAATAATTTATTAGAAGAGGCACTACCCAAGGGACTAGCAAATCCGTTTAGAGTAATTTCCATTTTCTTACCCTCTCCTAACTTTGCTGCTATGGCCTTTGACAAATACTCAAGGCTTACCGTACCCATTTTCACTTCCCTGTTAAAGAACAAATCATATTGTTCATTTAAAACAAATTTCTCAGCTTCGGGAAGTACCTTAGTGAAATTTGAAACGAAAGATTCCTTCTGATTGTAATAGGTATTTGAAAGTTCGACATAATTCTCTGTCCCCTTTATCTTCATTTCCTTCGCCTTTGGTATGTCATTATCAAAATACAAGGCAACAGGCGTAGATAAAGGTGGCTTAAGATAGACTTCAATGGTTATTTTTTTTCCTAAACCCTTTACATCACTTAAAGTAAAACTTATGTCCTTTTCGACAGATTCATAATTATCTTTACTTGCTACCAACTTATATTTATGATTCTGAATGACTGAGAAAGTAAAGGAATTTCCCTTCTCATTCGTTTGAATATTGTCCACAGAATTCTTTGTGTCTATCCATTTTAAAAGATTAACTGTTGTTCCGTTAAGTGCTTCTTTTGTTCTGTCATCAAAGGTTAAAACCTGGAGTTCTATCACAGTAGGATTTAAATAAACCTCAATAACCACTGTATCCCCCGTAAATGGATATCCTGCAATATTTAGTTCTCCCAGATAAGGGTCAAAACCGTCACTTTGGACTCCTACCGCGTAATTATCAGAGGAATTCCAAGAAAAATATGGCCAGTTGCCATAAGAAACATCCACTTTTTCTGCTGTTCCGGAAGGCAGGTTTTGTACAGAAAGATTAGCGTCTCTTATTAAAGAAGAATCATTTGCATTACGAGCTAAAATTCTCACTTTTCTCAATGGCATATCCCAGGTAACCAGGTTATAGCAGCAAGCATCAGGAACTTCCGTAGTACAAGAACTTCCCTTTTCACCCCGAACGGTTAACCAGCCATTGGTGCCCTTTTCACTGAGGGAGAAAAATAAATCATCAGAAGAGGCATTCATCTGAACCCCCATATTCATTGGGTTGGTCCAGCCATTTAAAGTTGGCGAAGAGGAATAAACATCATAACCTCCAAAAGTAAATCTGCCCTGTGTGCTAAAATAAAGCCGTTGGGTTGGCGAATGAAAGAACGGGGTAACCTCTTCTTCTGACGTATTCAAATTTATCAAATTTTCTGGTGCTTCCACCTCACCATTTTCTAACACTGCGGCGCGATATAAGTCATCTTTACCCTTACCGCCAGGTCTGTTGGAAGAAAAATATAACCATAATTTTCCATTCATATCTTTTCCCACTGCAGGATGCTGCGTTGAAAATCCATTGGAATTAGCGGAAATTTTTAAAGGTTCCCCTACGCCGCCATTCTCATTAAATTTTCTAAAGTAAATATCACACCGAACCTCCATTAAATTTACTTTGTCACACAAACAATAGTATAACCCAGTATTTTCAGGTAGGAAAGTAACGCCTGAAATTAATTTATTAGGTACAGCCAATTGAGGCAACCAATTGGTATCTCCCTGACTATTCATTAACCTTAAATTTGACACAAAAGCAATGCTATCTTTCTTTGAGGTTACTATGTCATTTTCAGTAAATTTGGCATAAACAAGATCATTTTTATAAGCAACGGCCCCAAATTCCGCTTCCAAACAATCATTAGAGGTTGAAATCCTTTTGGTTTGTCCGGGAACATTTGTATAATTTGCATAATCTTTTACGATTCGGCTGGAGCTGCTTTCCATCATCAAAGCTTTATTTTTTAAAGGATCTCCCTCTTTTGCTTTTCTGAAATAGGATTGAAGGTTCTTTTGAGCGCCACTATAATCTGCTAGCCTCATGTTAATCCATGCTGAATAAAAGTAATTTTCAGCGGTAACCACAGAATCTGGAAAACGAAGAACCTTGTCGTAAATGGATCTAGCGGTTTGCAACCCCTGCATATTCCTCGCAGATTCTGCCATTTTCACCCATATATCCACCCTGGTAGAGTCATAATTTGTTGCTGCCTGATAAAAATTAAAAGCTGTTCGATAGTCCTTTTCTATATAGAAGGACTGGTCAGCCGCTTTCAACCAGTTTTCTAATTTTTGTCCAAAGGAATTAAATTGAAAAGTGCCTATCAATAAAAAGCTGAATAGCAGCTTATAAAGGGTATAAGTATTAAAATTTCGCATTATTGGTAATTTTTTACATCTGTATTATACAGATTAGGAAAATAAATTTTTTACATCAAATCAATGGACAAACCCTCACCGTTTTAAAACGAGGGATTTTCTTGATTATATAATGCACAAAAATTTCAGGATCTGCCTGACCGGTTGGCAAAACGCCTGTCTTTGTTAAATTAATATCATAACTAAACCCAGCTCTGACATTACGATATAGCATTTCAATAGACGGTGCAATCCTATTACCTATTTCCCGTTGTTGATAGTTAACATTTAAGTCAATGGCAAAAGTATTTCCAGGATTTTTATCTAAATAAACGCGAAATCCAGCGCTCGCCATCCACTCATTATAAGCTGCTTGTGTTACATAAACGAGATTTGTGGTAAGATCAATATTGTTTGAAACCTGTAAAACACCCATTACATAAGGATTTAATCGCAGGGGAATTTTTGACACAGCGCCAGGAAAGAAACTGGTATTTGGCGAAAACAAATGATTAACGCCTACTCCAATGTCTAACTTACTTCTTTTATTCAAAAGATCAACTAATTGTCCCCTTTGATCTGCCTGGATTCTAATATTTGCACCCATACCGGCATCAAAAAATATTTTCGATAAATCCCAGAGTCCTTCTCCATTTGGAGCAGAAGCATTTACACCATTGATTGATGGGTCATATTGACGATCAAATAACAATGCACCGGGGTCAAAACCTCTTTGATTTCCGCTAAGGTTAAAACCAATGGTACCAAAAATCTTCGGGCTGAATTTTTTTGTGTACCCACCACCTACAAATATTCCTGTTTGCTGTAAACGTGAATCTCCAGCCAAATCATAGGTTAACCCGCCATTTAATGACCAGAATTTATCATCTTCCAGGTAGGAAGGTAATTTAGTATCAAAGGAAAGCGTTACCGTTTTGTAATCAACGGGAATTTCTCTCCATTGATTTCTGGCCTGAAACATCAATCTCGTATCACCGTTGAACACACCTGATAAACCAGGTGAAACTTGCAAAGGGTTTCTAAAAAATTGAGTGAAATGGATATCTTGAGCAATTACCTTTGCAGATAAAAACATCAAAAACCAAAACAAGGAAAATAATTTTGAATTCTTTTTGTAAATTTTCATCATGGAGTAAGTATTAGTATGTTATAGCAAATAAAGCAGCGGTAAAATACAAATTTTAAATTTAATTTAAAAATAAAACAAACAATAATGAACACATATAAATAAATCACTATATTTAGCGTTCATGGAAAATTGTCATTTAATTTTCAAAGCCCAGGAAGTATGAAACCAATATTT
>CANMVX010000005.1 GCA_947501115.1 Haliscomenobacteraceae bacterium | reverse complement strand
TTTAACTACGGATCCGTAAGTATCTAACAACGTGGTAATCACAGGGATTTTATGGGTTTTAAGGTAGGGTAGATTTAGTTCCTCAGGGTCAATCCACTTATGTTGCCTACCATCACTGGTTATTATTACTCCTGATAAGGGAGATTTCTTTAACCCTTTTGCGGCGGTAATGGTTTTAATTTTTTTGAGAGCTTCGCCAATTCTTTTAATACTGGTTACTAAAAGAAGATTTTCAGTAGCGGCAAATTCCTCTGCGTCAATCAATGAACCCGCTATAAAATCTTCAATTCGGTTATTCATGTATTCCTCATTTAGAACAACTCTTCCCTCCACGGCCTGTCTGATAGCCTCCATTATGGGTAGAGAAAGGGACTGTTCGTAGGGTAATACGCCCAATAATTTTAAATTTAACTGCCTAAGCTTAATATTAAGGTAGTGCTCAATTTCTTCCTTTTTTTCAGGCTTTACCTTGTTTACAATGACCCCAAGAATGGGTACATTTTCTTCTCTAAATAGAGATAAATTCATATTTAGCATGTCAAGAGTACTACCAATACCTCCCTCAACTACCATAATTACGCCAGCGTTTAATAATTTTGCTACCCGGGCATTAGATAAATCTACAATGCTCCCTACGCCTGGATGTCCGGTACCTTCATAGACTACGATATCATATTGCTCGCTCAATTCATTGTGAGCATTCATCAATTTTTCTTCAAAATTGAATTTTTCAGGATTATCAAGAAATTCTTTGGTAACGCCTTTCCCTAAAATAACTGGACTATGAATTTCAGGTTTCATTCTAAATCCTATTACTTCAGAAAATAATACAGCATCCTTATCTGCAATGGTGCCATTCAACGAAATAAATTTTTGTCCTACAGGTTTACAATAGCCTGTATTGTAGCCTTTAGCCAATAAATTTGCTACAATACCTAAAGTACAGGTTGTTTTACCAACGTGCTGACTTGATGCCGCAACATAGATGTACTTACAAGAAATTCCGTCTAACTGTATCATTTTTCATTAGATTTGAAAAGGTTAAAATTGATTCCCCTTAAATTTAAGGCTAAATTTCATAGATTAATTTGACATTATTATTTTTTTTACGATACTTTTGGGGTTTATTTGAAAAAATCAATTCTTGAAGATAAAATTTTATTATGCCCAAACACCTTCTTATTGTCGAGTCACCAGCAAAAGCTAAAACCATTGAAAAATTTCTGGGTGGCGATTTTACTGTTAAATCAAGTTATGGACATATCAGAGATTTAGAAAAAGGAAATAGCGCAGTGGACGTTTCGATGGACTTTAAACCACACTACATTATTTCACCTGAAAAACTTAAATTAGTAAAAGATTTAAAAGAAGCAGTTAAAAAAGTAGATGAGGTTTGGTTAGCCACGGACGAAGACCGTGAGGGAGAGGCAATTTCCTGGCATTTATGTGAGGTCTTGAATTTAGATGTGCATAAAACCAAGAGAATAGTTTTTAGAGAAATAACAAAACAAGCGATTACAAAAGCTATTCAATCTCCGAGAAATTTAGATTTAAATCTTGTAAATGCTCAACAAGCCAGAAGAATTCTCGATAGATTAGTTGGATTTGAACTTTCAGAAATTTTATGGCGAAAAGTTAAGGGTAAATTATCTGCCGGAAGAGTTCAATCGGTTGCGGTAAAGTTAATTGTTGAGAAAGAAAGAGAAATCAATCAATTCAACTCCGAACTATTTTTTAAAGTAGAGGCTTTTTTTTCTGTTTATAATGAACAAGGGAAATCAATCTTATTAAAATCAGAACTCACCAATAAACTACAGGGCATTGCACAGGCAAATGATTTTTTAATGTCTTGCGTAGGCGCTCAATATACTATTCAATCTATTGAAGTTAAGCCATTGTCAAGAAAACCTGCAGCTCCTTTTACTACATCAACCCTTCAACAAGAGGCGAGTAGAAAATTAGGTTTTTCTGTACAGCGCACGATGATCATAGCTCAAAAACTATATGAGGCAGGACATATATCTTATATGAGAACCGATTCAACGAGTTTAAGCGAACAAGCTATCTTGGCTATTGAAAATGAAATTGTTCAATCTTTTGGTGCAAAGTATTCAACACCAAGGAGATATAAAAGTAAATCGGCAAATGCTCAGGAAGCTCATGAGGCAATAAGGCCAACCTATTTTGAAAAATCTCAAATCACTGGTGATAGAGATGAAGCAAGATTATATGAGTTGATATGGAAGAGGGCTATGGCGTCCCAAATGGCTGAGGCGTTATTAGAAAAAACCCAAGTTAAAATAGGTATATCAACAGTACCAAAAGCGGTGCTTTTAGCTGAAGGGGAAGTGCTTAAGTTTGATGGATTTCTAAAACTTTATCTCGAATCTAATGACGACGACGAAGAAGATGAAGTAAAAGGAATGCTTCCTCCCCTTAAAGTGGAGCAGGTGTTGCCCCTCAGTGTTATGAAAGCAACAGAAAGACAAACGAGAGGTCCTTCCAGGTATTCTGAGGCTGGTTTAGTTAAAAAATTAGAGGAACTTGGCATCGGAAGACCTTCTACGTATGCTCCCACCATAAGTAAAATCATGGAAGAAGGTAGGGGGTACGTTGTTAAAGAATCAAAAGATGGAGTAGAACAGATTTTTCAAGTCCTTAAGCTTGAAAATGATAAGATATCGCAACATTCTCTAAAAGAAAATACTGGTTCTTTTAAAAACAGATTGGTACCAACCGATATGGGTATCACGGTGGCAGATTTTCTCGATGAGAATTTTGTGGAAATCATGAATTATTCATTCACCGCTGAAATAGAAGAAAGGTTCGATGCCGTTGCTTTGGGTAAAATTGCATGGACCAAAATGTTAAAAGATTTTTATTTCCCTTTTCATGAGCTTGTCGTTCAAACGATGGAAAGTGCTACCAGACCAACCCGTGAGAGAATACTTGGTAAAGACCCCGTAACGGGCTTAACCATTCTTACGAGGATGACCAGGGTAGGTCCAGTGGTTCAAATGGGGGCTCCAGATGAATTAGGACCAGAAGGGAAACCAAAATATGGAAATTTAGTGGCAGGTCAATCTATTGAAACTCTTACCTTTGAAGAAGCTTTACTTCTTTTCTCTCTTCCCCGTGAATTGGGAACTTATTTGAATGAAAAAGTGTCCATCGGTAAAGGTAAGTTTGGTCCTTATGTGAAATTTGGAGAGAAATATATCTCCATACCGAGAACAGCAGATCCTTTTACTATTACTATAGATGAGGCTCAAAGTCTCATTGACCAAAAAGAAAAAGAAGATGCTCCCGTTCATCATTATCAAAATGAACCGGTAACTAAAGGGAAAGGTCGTTTTGGTCCGTTCTTAAAGTGGAAGGAATATTTTATAAATATCCCCAAAAAATATAATCCGGACACCATTTCAGTAAAGGATATGGATGAACTTATTTCAGCTAAAATTAATAAGGAAAATAGTAGATTTATACTGCAATGGGAGTCTGAACATATTAGCGTGGAAAGAGGTCGATGGGGGCCATTTATTCGATTTAAAAAAGAAATGATTTCTTTTCCAAAGACGGATGGCATTAAAATAGACGATGAACAAGCAGCGCTGTTTGAATTAGATTCTATCAAGAAAATCATTGAAAAACAACTTCCTGACGCCTTTAAAACTAAAATTGCTGCGAAAAAAACAAAAGCTAAAAAAATATAACCATGTCAAAATTAAACGAAAATCTGGATAATCAAGAGATAATGGAGAACTCAATGAATATTGAGTTGTCAGAAGACATAGCTGAGGGTATTTATTCGAATCTCGCTGTTATTTCACACAGTAACGCAGAATTTGTAGTAGATTTTATACTACTCGTTCCTAATGTACCTAAGGCTAAGGTCAAATCAAGAATCATTTTGACGCCACAGCATGCTAAAAGATTGCTAGGCGCAATGGCGGATAATATTAAGAGATATGAGCAACAATTTGGTGAAATTGTAGATCCTAATGCTAATAATTATATCCCGCCAATGCACTTTACAACGAGAGGTGAAGCTTAGTTAGAAAAGGCTAATAATTCTATTTCAAAGATTAAGACGCTTCTACCCGGAATACCACCTGATCCAAACTGTCCGTATCCAAGATTAGATGGTATGATAAAAGTTCCTTTTCCTCCTTTTTTAAGTAAAGGAATAGCGATTCTCCATCCAGGAATGAGACTGGTGAGTTGAAATGTAGCCGATTTACCTGTTGCCGTCTGATCAAATATAGTGCCGTTCATAAGCGTTCCTTTATACCTTACCTCTACTGTTGCCGTTGGTGAAGGGTTATTTCCTACGCCAGTGTTGATAATGTTGTAGTGAATGCCACTCGGATCTTTGGTCATGGTTAATTTATTTGTGGTCAGGTAGTTTACAATTACTTCCTGATCTACCATATCCTGGTCAACCACTTCTTTAGTACATGAGGAAAAAAGGAAGGTCAACAGAAATAAAAATCCTACTTGTTTCATAAATATATTTTTTACAAAAGTAAATAATTTCCATGACTAACAAAGAAATTGCCCAGACATTCCAGCTTTTGTCAAATCTTATGGAATTACACGATGGAGATCCATTTCGTATCAAATCGTATCAATTTGTTTATCAAACGATAAGAAATTTAGACGTCTCTCTCGTCGAATTACCCCAGTCTGAATTAGCTAAAATAAAGGGCATAGGTAAATCTATTGCCTTACAATTGGTCGAGCTGTTAAACACAGGTAGTTTAACCTCACTTAATAATCTTTTAGAAATAACACCTCCCGGCATTCTGAAATTATTGAAAATAAAAGGTTTCGGGCCTAAAAAAATAAAACAACTTTGGTCTGAACTAGGCACGGAAACACCTGGCGAACTTCTTTATGCTATTCAGGAAAATAGATTGCTTGCCTTAAAAGGATTCGGTCAAAAATCTCAGGATGAGCTACATAAGCAAATTTTGTTTTTGTTACATCATGAAAATCAATTTTTGTACCCCGAATTATTACAAGAAGCTAATGAACTATTAAGTGCTATTCAAACAATTCATCCCACTATTATTATCGAATTAACGGGCGATTTGAAAAGGAATTTACCTTACTCAAAGTCTATTGAATTTCTTTTAAACGGTTATCCTGACACGCAGCTCTTTGACGAGTTAGCCGATGTGAGTGAGGTGGAATTCAAAGAAAACTGTATTACAGCAACCTGGAAAGGATTTTACAAATTGGTTTTTTATTTTTCAAACGGTGTTAAATTCGGAAATAAATGGATGTTTCATACAGGTAGTGATACTTTTATAAATAGTTTATCTGTCGATCTATTAGCGCCGGATACGCCTGATTTTAATACAGAGGAAGAGGTATTTTCATTTTTAAAATTGCAGGATATTCCTCCGGAAGTAAGAGAATATCCTATCCATGATATCCAGGCCCATAACGTATTAGATAATTTGATTACCATAGATGTTATAAAAGGAGTTGTCCATTCTCATTCCCTTTATAGTGACGGTTCTAATACGATAGCTCAAATGGCATCAGTATCACAACAAAGTGGATACTCCTATTTAGTTATGACCGACCATTCACAGGCAGCATTTTATGCCAATGGATTGAAATGGGATAGAATTATTCAACAACAAGAAGAGATTGATAAGCTAAATAAGGAAAATCCTGGTTTCACTATTCTCAAAGGTATTGAATGTGATATTTTATCCAATGGTGATTTAGATTATAACCATGAAATTCTCTCAACTTTTGACGTTATTATAGCTTCTATCCATAGTATTTTAAAAATGGATGAGGAGAGGGCAATGTCCAGAATAATTAAAGCTATTGAAAATCCTTTTACACATATATTGGGTCATCCAACGGGTAGATTATTACTTTCGAGGCCGGGTTATCCCTTAGATATGAAAAAAGTGATAGATGCTTGTAGTGCCAACAAAGTAGCTATAGAACTTAATGCAAATCCACGAAGATTGGATCTTGACTGGCAATGGATTCCTTATGCAATGGATAAAAATGTTTTTATTTCTATTAATCCTGATGCTCACGCTTTAAAAGGAATTCACGACATAAAGTATGGCGTGGATATGGCGAGAAAAGGAAAATTGCAAAAGGAACTTTGTTTAAATGCGTGCGAGGTATCTACTTTTTTAGAAAGAATAAAAAAGTAAAATTAACCGTCTATTAACAAAATAAATAGCTCGCCATACTAAGAATTAAATAATTGTACCTATTTTTGCGGCTGATTTTTAGTTTTATTAAATTTTAAAAAAAAATGAATATGAACAGAAATAGTTTTTTCCTGATGTTATTTGTTTCAGCAAGTATTTTAGTAAGCTGTGATTCAAAAAGTGATGTTAGAGATGCTGCTAAGGATAGCCTGAATCCAGAGGCTAATGCCATGACAGCTACTGCTACAGACCCAACAGCTATGCCTTCAGAAGCGCCAACTGGTCCTACTACAACGGTAAATTTTTCAGAAGAAAGATTTAATTTCGGAACAGTGGCTGCGGGTGAAAAGGTTCAGCATAATTTCAAAATTAAAAATACGGGTAAAGAACCATTAATTATTACTAATGCAAGTAGCAGTTGTGGTTGTACTGTTCCTGAATGGCCAAAAGAACCAATTGCTCCAGGTAAAACAGGAGAAATAAAGGTTGTTTTTGATAGCAATGGTAAAAGTGGTGCTCAAAGTAAAAGAGTTACTATCGTTTCTAATACGAATCCACCAGAATCTTTTCTTTATCTGGAAGGAGACGTTTCAGGCGCTGCTCCTCAAGGAAATTAAAAAAATCTAACCAAACAAAGGGAACTTCTTACAGGGGTTCCCTTTTTTTATATTATGCTGAATCTATATTTATCACTCATAAAGTTTAGTCATACTGTCTTTGCTTTACCCTTCGCTCTCATTGGTTTTTATCTGGCCTATTTTAAATATCAACCAACAGATTTTATCACTAATTTTATTTTAGTGATTTTAGCCATGGTTTTTGCCAGAAGTTCTGCTATGGCCTTTAATCGGTATGTTGACAGGGAAATAGATGCCAAAAATCCACGAACAAAAGATCGGGAAATTCCTTCTGGTAAAATCTCAAAACGAGCGGCTATTGGGTTTATTCTACTAAGTATGTTGGGTTTTGTAATCACCACTTTTTTTATAAATACATTATGTTTTTACCTTTCTCCCATTGCATTATTAGTGATATTAGGGTATAGTTTCACAAAGCGTTTCACCTGGCTTTGTCATTATGTTTTAGGTTTAGGTTTAGCGCTTGCACCTATTGGCGCTTATCTCACAATTAGTGGAGAATTTGATAGTTTAACTATAATATTTGGGTGTTGTGTTTTCTTCTGGGTAGGAGGATTCGACATAATTTATGCTTTGCAGGATGCTTCCTTTGACGCTTCCTTTCAATTAAAATCGATTCCCGCACAATTTGGCATAAGCAAGGCCATAACGATTTCAAGAATCTCTCATCTTTTATCTTCTGTTTGTCTATTTTCTGGCGTTCTTCTAATGTCTAAACAATATACCAGTATTGGATGGTTATCCTGGGTCGCTTTTGGTCTCTTTATTATACTACTTGTAAGACAGCACCTATTAGTAAACGATAAAAATTTATCCAGAATAGACCAAGCATTCTTTACTACAAATGGTATGGCCAGCATTATTTTAGGGTCATTTATTATATTGGATTTGTTTGTTTAATATTTTTTATCTCGTCACCCACGTGTATAATATCATTATCGTTACCTGTTTTTAAGCAAGCGTTCAAGCCGAAAATTATTTTTTTATTTTCAAGATAATTCTTTGACATAAAGGGTAAAATCTGCTCATTCACAATCATTGTTTCAGGTTCAATACTTATAACCTGACATCTTGCACAGGGTTTAAAGGAATCAAAAATATGATTGTTTATTTCAATAGACTTCCAACTTTTTTCTTCGTTAAGTTCACTATTTTCAATGATTATATTAGGTCTGAAATTTAACATTGATACCTTTTTGTCTAAATGGCTATTCAAGAAAGCTAAATTTGTTTCTGTACAAATTAAATATGGAAAACCATCTGCAAACAAAACGCCCTGTCCTTCATTCGCGTATTTTAAATCAACTTGTCTAAAAAAATCTGGTATCATTCTTACAAGCATGCAGCGTATGCCTAACGCCTCGGAAAACCAGTCGTCTATCATTTTATCTACTGATTGAACATCAATTACGTCATCCCAGACGTTTACCTTATATATGGTACTTTTTTGATATGGAGGATTTAAATGAATTAAAATTGGGGTTTGATTTTTTTTCTCATTTTCTAATTGCAATAAATCTTCATTTACCATGCTGACTTTTATGCTGTACAATGATGGAAACTCTCTAAGAGTAATCATTTTTTTTTCAACATAGCTCATTAACATAAACTTTCTATCATTTTTAAAGCCAGTAGATGTTACTTTAGCATACGGAAGGGAAACCCCACTA
The DNA here is from genome assembly GCA_947501115.1 of Haliscomenobacteraceae bacterium. Classification (GTDB taxonomy): domain Bacteria; phylum Bacteroidota; class Bacteroidia; order Chitinophagales; family Saprospiraceae; genus BJGN01. Next base: position 119,255 of record CANMVX010000005.1, on the reverse strand, counting down.
AGTGATTTTATCGGATAAATGATTATTTTTGAGACAGTTTTCATAATCAATGACTAATTTTATAAAAAAATAATGCAATGAGGGATAAAATTAAAATAATAAATGCGTCAATATTTGTTTCAAACATTTTCTGCATTATTATTTTCCTGGCTATTCCAACGATTGGATTAGCCCAAAGTTATAAAAGTTTGGTTCAGAAAGGAAATGAATTTTATGATAATAAGTCTTATGCTGAAGCCCAAACGTATTATGCTGAAGCGTTAAAGAAAAAGGACAATGACCTTGAAGTAGTTGTAAAGTTAGGAGAATGTTTATGGCGCTGCAATAAAATGTATGAAGCCAATGGTATTTTTTCCTCGGTTGCCACTGCTCGTAATTTACCGTCCTCCTTTTATTTGTATTATGGACAATCGTTAAGAGCCTCAGGTAAATACAGGGAAGCAAAAAATATGTTTTTGAAATACGGCCAAATTAATCAGAGTATCGGTGATAATTTTGTTGAGGCTTGTGATTGGGCAATGAAAAATGGTAATAAATCAGATGATTATGTAGTTATCAATGCTGGGTTTAATTCAAAAGAAGCGGATTTTTCGCCAGTTTCAGTCCAAGGTGCTATTATTTTTTCGTCCTCAAGAAATGCTAAGATTCAAAATTACAAAGCTGAAAATTATTCCGCTCAAAAGATAAGTTTACCTCAACCTGTTAGTTTCCAGGGAGTAAATAGTTCGTTACCTCAAATTTCATTTTCTTCAAACCAATCGTTCATCGCTTATTCTCAATGGACAATGAAGAAAAACACCAGATTAATACCAGAATCTGGTCTAAAAAGTAAAATTAAATGGGGAAATTACCAAATAGAAAATAACAGCTATAATATAAATGAATTACCCTTCTCCATTAATCAAGGTTTAGCTAATTACGGATATCCCTATTTTTCAAACGATGGAAATGCGCTGTATTTTTCCAGTGATATGGAAGGTGGTTATGGTGGGATGGATTTATATGTTATTTACAGAGAAGGTTCGAACTGGACGACACCCATAAATTTAGGTCCTAAAATTAATACACAGGGGGATGAAATAAGTCCCTTTTTAAAAGGTAAATCCTTGTTTTTTTCCTCAAATTGGCATGCGGGTTTTGGAGGTTATGATATTTTTAATGTTAATCTTAATGATAATAATGAGTGGTCTGTCGTAAATAATTTGGGACTTCCTATCAATTCTCCATTTGACGATTTTGATTATATGACCTTAGGTAATAGTGGCTTTTTTACCAGTAATAGAACAGGTGGATTAGGGGCGGAAGATATATATTCATTTAAAAAATCTTCTACGGGTATTGTATTTAAGGTGGTCAATGCCTTGGACGGTGCACCTATTTCGGAGGTTAGAATAGAGTGGGGGAATTGTTTGTCTTCTGACAAGCCACCTATGCTTACGAATATTATTGGCTTTTACAACTTGAATGAAAATATTAATATTCCTTGTACGCTTACTTTTTTAAAAGAAGGTTTTTCCTCTAAAAAGATAACATTAACTCAAGCCAATATTGATGCTGAGGAAATAACGATTCCTTTAATCAGATTAGGCGAAATTTATCTGGGGCAGATATTTGATAATCAAACTAAACTCCCTTTAGGTGAGGTGGAGGTATCTATAGAAAATTTATCTAATGCCTCTAAAATAAATGCACAAAGCAGTTCAAATGGTGTTTTTGAATTTGCATTGAAACCCAATACTTCTTATAATCTGACGCTTAAAAAAGAGGGTTATAAGAACTACACCAAAAGCATAAAGACAACCATTGATGGACGAGACAGGACTATTTTAGGGGAAAGTTTTTTAACAAAGGGTGGTAATACTTCCTCTCCTGATATTAAAGAGGGCCTGAATAAAGGTTTATCTATCCAAATTTCGGCACTTACATCAACCCCTCCTGCTAATCAGTTTAGTGATCTTTGGCGTATTGCTGACATTTATGTCAAAAGGGAAGACAATCAAGTGAAAATAAGAATGGGTGTTTTTAAAACCCAAAATGAGGTCTTGATAGCTTTAGAAAGGGTTAGGCAGAATGGATATCCCCAGGCATTTATTGTAGAGGAAACCAATGGACCAGGTTTTACCAATTTGGTTCCAGTTGAAATCGTAGAAATAGACAAACCCATTGAAATAACTAAGCCGAGCACTCTTCCAGAAGTTCAAAAACCTAGTATGGTTGAAACACCAACATCCAGTACTACGGTAAGATATAAAATTCAACTCGCTGCTTTAAGAGATACCAGATTTTTTGATGCAAAAAGGGTAGCACATCTTGGAACTATAAAGGATTATCAAAAGCCAAATAACATCACAGCTAAAGTTATCGGTGATTTTTCAGAGGATAACGTTAAACAAATGTTGAGCGAGATTAGATTAGCAGGATTTAAGGATGCTTACATTGTCAAAGAAGTAAATGGTGTTTTAATTCCAGTCCCTGTTTTGAAATGATTTAGGTGCTAAACTTCTAAGTAAATTATCACCTTAATTTTAAATTCAGCTAAATAATAACATTAAAAAGTTATTATTTAGCTGAATTTTAGGTTAATTGGTAAAATAAAAGGTTATTATACTTTGATTAGTTATAAATTGCTTCAATTGGGGTTAAAGGCAAGTCAAAAGCGTCAGCTACTCCTTTATAAACCACTTTACCTTGCACAATATTGAGGCCAAGTTGAAGGGATGGATTCTCTTTACACGCTTTTTGCCATCCTTTTGAGGCGAGTTGAAGGGCAAACGGTAATGTGGCATTGGTTAATGCAATCGTTGATGTCATAGGTACGGCGCCAGGCATATTGGCAACGCAATAATGTACTATATCGTCTATTATAAAAGTAGGATCTTCGTGGGTGGTGGGTCTTGTCGTTTCAAAACAACCTCCCTGATCGACAGCAACATCTACGAGAACACTTCCCGGTTGCATGTCCTTTAGCATATCTCTGGTAATTAATTTGGGTGCTTTTGCCCCTGGAATAAGTACAGCGCCAATAATTAAATCATGGTCTTTAATTAACCTTCTGATATTATATTCACTTGAATATAAAGTAGTTACATTAGAAGGCATTGTTTCTGAAAGATATCTTAATCTATTCAGATTAAGATCTAAAATAGTAACTTTAGCCCCAAAGCCGGCGGCCATCCTGGCAGCTTGCATACCAACAATACCACCACCTAACACCATCACTTTGGCAGGTTCTACCCCTGGAACACCTCCTAATAAAATACCTTTACCTTTTGAAGGTTTCTCCAAAAATTTTGCTCCTTCCTGAATGGACATTCTGCCTGCCACTTCTGACATAGGTATTAACAAAGGAAGTGATCCGTCAGTTTGTTCTACTGTTTCATAAGCAAGGCAAATGGCCTTTTTTTCAATCATTGCCTTTGTTAAGGTCTCATTGGAGGCGAAATGAAAATATGTGAAAAGGAGTTGATTTTCTCTTATCAGATTATATTCCTCCTGAATAGGTTCCTTTACTTTAATAATCATCTCTGCTTGTAGATAAACAGAGGCAATATCTGGTAAAATTTCAGCCCCGGCATCTATATAGGCACTATCGCTAAAACCGCTGCCTAAACCAGCATTGGTTTGAACATAAACAATGTGACCTTTTTTTATAAAATCTAACACGCCGCCTGGAGTTAATGCTACTCTGGCTTCTTGAGCCTTGATTTCTTTTGGTACGCCAATTTTCATTTTTTGTATTTTAGTTGGTTTTTGAGCGCGGCAAATTTAAGTATTTTAAGTCATAATCTTCATGATTTATTTTGAATTACTATCTTTGATTTATTTTAATTCCTTAGTATGTTTAATGATATTCAATTCATTTATTTCGATTTAGATGATACATTAATGGATTTTTCCTCTGCTTCTAATGAAGCTTTTGTTCGTTTAATGGACTACTATGATTTACCCAATGACCAACAATGTTTTGAGATTTATCAGCGAGGAAATCACCAAACATGGCAGGAATTTGAGCAAAATATAATTTCATCCCATGAACTTAGATCTTTAAGATTTGAACGATTCTTATCCGCTATGAATTGGCATGATAAAGCAGACGCCTTTGAAATGAATGCACAGTATATTTCTTTTTTGATAAATGAATCAAATTTGATTTCAGGAGCGCTGTCATTATTGAATTTCTTTAAGGATAAAATTCCAATGGGAATTTTAACGAATGGACTTAAAGAAGCGCAAAGGCCGAGACTCTCGAAAGCTGAAATAACGCATTATTTTGATCACATAATAGTTTCTGATGAAATTGGCATATCAAAACCTAATCAGGAAATTTTCACCCTTGCAAAACATACATCGGGAAACTTACCCACAGAAAATATTTTATTGGTAGGAGATAATCCTTATTCTGATATTGAAGGCGCTCAGAAATTTGGATTTAAAACAATATGGTTTAATTCAAAACAGAAAGAAATTCCTCAACAAATAAAGCCTACTATGACGGTAACAAAATTAGAAGACATCATTCCTTCATTTCTTTTACACCCAAATATCTAGTTTTGTAGCTTGGCTATTAATTTTATTAAATAGATATATAACAGCTTCTTTTCCTTTTTCTCCTATGTTTTCAGAATATTCATTTACATATAAATGAATATGTTTTCTAACAATTTCTTCGTCCATCTCTTGTGCATTCAATGTAATGTAAGGTAAACTTAGGGTAGGCTGTTGGAAAGCAAATTGAATGCTTTTTTTAATTAATTTATCTACCTTCGTTTTGATCTCCTGAGATAATCCTCTTTTTATGCCAATGCCACCTAAAGGTATGGGGAGGCCAGTTTCATTTTCCCAGTATTCTCCAAGGTCTATTATTTTCTTTAACCCCTTTGATTTATAGGTAAACCTATTCTCATGAATAATTAATCCAAGATCAATATCATTTTTTATAAGAGAATCTTCAATTTCTGAAAAAAGAAATTCGCTGGTATTTGTGGCATTGGGAAAAGCAAAATGAAGTAAAAAATTGGCTGTTGTAAATTTTCCAGGTATGCCTATTTTTAGTTTTGCTATATCTTTTATATAAATTTCTTTGGAAGAAATTAATAATGGTCCACAATTATTTCCCAAAGCACTTCCAGCATGTAACAATTGGTAATCTGGCATTAATAAAGCCAACGCGTGATAGCTTAGTTTAGTCACGTCCAACGTGTTTTGAAAAGCTAATTGATTTAGTTTTTCTACATCTGCTAAAATAATTTCAAACTCAAGTCCCTCTAAATCAATTCTTTTGTTAACAATTGCATCAAAAATGAAGGTATCATTAGGGCAAGGAGAAAAGCCCAATGTAATTTGCATATCTTTGTGGCTTAAATGTTAAAAAATTGCAGGTAATTTACGAAGACAACCACCTTATTGTGGTTAACAAACCCGCTGGGCTATTAGTTCAAGGGGACAAAACAGAAGATGCTACTCTTGGAGATTGGCTCAAAAAATATATTAAAGATAGATATAAAAAACCTGGGGATGTTTTCCTTGGTACAGTGCATCGTCTTGATAGACCAGTAAGTGGCGCCGTTATTTTTGCCAAAACATCAAAGGCTTTGGTAAGAATGAATGAGTTGTTCCGGGATAACTTAATCACTAAAAAATATTGGGCTATAGTAGCGTTCAAACCGCCATCTGAAAAAGGTATAATAACTCATTATATCGCAAAAGATGAGGAAAGAAATATTTCGAAAGCGTTATCCGCTCCCTCCAGACGTAATCCTGACGCTAAATACGCAGAAACTGCTTACGAACTATTTGGTATTATCGATGGTAGATTTTTGTTAGAAGTTACCCCTAAAACGGGTCGCCCACACCAGATAAGAGTGCAACTTGCTTCTCTTAACTGTCCCATAGTAGGTGACTTAAAGTATGGGTTTCCTACGGCATTACAAGATGCATCTATTGCCTTACATTGCCATTCCCTTTCATTTATTCATCCGGTTAAGAAAACATTGATTACCATTGAAGCAGAAACGCCTGATAAACATTGGTGGAAATTAATGCGGAATTTAACGAATAATTAAAAGAGGTTATATTTTTGTTGATATCTCTTTTGAGATGATGTAAGCGCCTGTCCAGGCCGATTGGAAGTTGAATCCTCCGGTTAAGCCGTCTATATTTAAAACTTCCCCGGCAAAATATAGATTTTCTTGTATTTTGCTTTGGAAGCTTTTAAAATTTACATCTTTAAGAGAAACCCCTCCTGCAGTAACAAATTCTTCTTTGTTGGTGCTTTTTCCTCTCACGCTTAACGTAAATTTAGTCATGTTTCGTGCTAAATCCTGCGTTTGTTTTTTTGTAAGATTAGCCCATTGTTGCGTTGATTGTATATCTGAGGTATGTAAAAGATACATCCAGAATCTATGGGGAATTTTATACATCACCACATTTCCCATTTGTTTTTTTGCTTCGGATTCCTTTATCAGCTTTATATCTGCTAAGACATCGTCATAGGTTTGGGATATCCAATTTACTTCGATATCAAATTCGTATTTTAGTTCATTAAGTTCAACAGCTGCCCAAGCGCTCATTTTAAGAATGGCAGGCCCGCTTAAGCCCCAATGAGTAATTAATACTGGCCCTGCGGTAGCATGTTTTAACCCTAAAACTTTAACAGTCGCAGCTGGAAGACTAATACCAGCAAGTTCATTTAATGCCTTATCGTTCACTTTAAAAGTAAATAAAGACGGAACTGCGGGGACAATGGTATGGCCCATGGAGGATAAAATAGTCCATATAGACGGGCTACTTCCCGCTGTAATAATCAAGTAATCTGATAGATATATTTTATCTGAAAAAGTAACTTCCCATTTTGCATCCATTTTCCTTACGGCGGTGACACGACAACTAAGTTTAACTTCCACATGATGCTTTTTACAAATTCTCATGAAGCATTCAATGATAGTTTCAGAAGAGTCCGTGATGGGAAACATTCTGCCATCTGCCTCTGTTTTTAAGGCAACACCGTTTTTAGAAAACCATTCAATGGTATCTTTGGGTTGAAATTGTAAGAACGGGGCATAAAGTTCCTTTTCTCCTCTAGGATAAAACTTCACAAGGTCTCTAGCCTCATAACAGGCATGAGTTACATTACATCGACCTCCTCCGGAAATACGAACCTTTTTTAATCCTTCCTTATCTTTTTCAAGTATAGTAATTTTTATATTACTATGTTTTTCAGCGAGTAAACAAGCAGTAAAAAATCCTGCAGCGCCTCCCCCAATAATTAAAACTGTAGGTTTACTCATTGAAAGATAGGGTGTTGCTTGTGGTGCTCTGTTCTTGATTGGATAAAATGGGCTAAGGCAATAACTTGAGATTCCTGATATAAATTTCCAGTTATGGTTATACTGGTTGGTTTACCATTTATAAAGCCATTTGGTATTACAATACATGGATGTCCCGTATAATTGGTAATGGTCAAACTGGTTCCTCCCCAGGATGGATTCAGGTAAAGATCAATTTTTGAAAAAACCTTTTCCTTCATCTCCTCCATGAGTATTTTACGTTTCCTATTGGCCTGAATATACTCTACTGCAGGAATAAATCTAGACTCTCTAAATTTATTCGGCCAGGCATTTTTAATTTGCCTTTCTAATAAATCATCTTTATTATTTCTCGTTAATTCATCGAAGGCAGCGGCTGATTCTGCTGATAAAATAGGAGATAAATAGGGGAGTTCGGGTAATTCAACGGGAATTAAATTTATCCCTTCTTTCTTTAAAAGGGCTAAAATGAGGCTATCTTGCTGTTTGAACGGATAATTTCTGTCAAAAGAACTTTTTAAGTAGCCTATTTTTAATGATTTTATATTCAACGCTGTATTATAGTTGAACGGAAATTCCTGCACAGATACATCTTTATTGTCTTTTCCCTGTATTATGGAAAACACCAGAGCACAATCTTCTGCCGTCCTGGATATCGGGCCTATTTTGTCCATAGTCCAACTCAGTGCCATAGCCCTATGTCTGCTTACCCTTCCAAAGGTAGGTCTTAGTCCTGTAGTACCGCAAACGGTAGAGGGTGAAACAATACTTCCCAATGTTTCGGTACCTATGGCAAAAGGCATTAATCCAGCGGAAACGGCTGATGCACTGCCAGCTGAGGAGCCACTTGATCCGCTTTCTATATCCCACGGATTTTTAGTAGTACCTCCAAACCAAACATCGCCCCAAGCTAATGCTCCCATAGATGTTTTAGCAATTAGAACCGCGCCTGCAGCATTCAGTTTTTGAATTACTGTCGCGTTTTCATTAATCACTTGATCTTTATATGGGGTTGCTCCCCACGTAGTTTTATATCCCTCTGTGGCCAATAAATCTTTTGCACCATAAGGTATTCCGTGTAATAATCCACGATATTTACCAGCAGCTATTTCTTCATCTGCCTTTTTTGCTTGCTTAAGTGCCAGATCTTCTGTTACCGTTATAACACAAAATAAGCTGCTATTGTACTTTTTGATCCTAGATATGAAATATTGAGTGAGCTCTACGGAACTGATTTGCTTAGATTTAATTAGATACGCTAGTTCTGAAATGGAATACCAGGGGAGTTTTGCCTTATCTATCTTAAATGGCTTTACCATACTTAGGGTTAATCCGGAGGCACCTGTTGGCGATTGAAATCCTGACGGTCTGGGGTCAAAAACGAAGGCCGGTGACACGCCATTGTCAATGTCCTTTTCTCTGTTTTTACTAAATCCTTTGTTGAATTCTGATACACCAGGCAGTAAAGAATCTATCTCATGCTCAGAAAATTGTAGCCCCATAATATTTGCAGCTTCCTTTATGGAATTACTCGTGATTATTGGTTCTATCATTTTTTCAAAAAAAGCGCCAAAAATAAAAGTGCAAACTAAAATTATTGCTGTTGAAATGCCTGATTTTTTCATAGAGTTGGGTTAATTTCCAAAATTAAAAAACTAATTCCATTTTTTCATTTTACTTTTGTTTATCCTTAATTAAATTATGATAGAATGAATTCGGAATTAAAGGTTTTTAAATTTGGTGGAGCCTCTCTAAAAGATACCGCATCATTTTTAAATGTGGCAAATATTCTTAAAACTCAAACAGCTGACGTAGTCGTTCTCTCTGCCTCTGGAAAAATTACGGATAAACTTGAATCCCTAATTCAGGCATACCATAAAAAATCAACGGAGCAACAAGAAATTTGGCTTGATATTAAATCTTATCATATTGCTTTGGCTGCTTCTCTTTTAGATCAGACAGACGAAGTTTTTGATGTTATAAATGATTTATTTGTTGAAATAGATTGGGTCTTAGATGAAGAGCCTGGTGCAGATTTCAATTACTGTTATGACCAGATTATTGGCATCGGTGAATTATTATCTACCAGAATCATGCATGCATTGCTGCTTAAGTTAAAAATGAAAGCAGTTTGGATAGACGCGCGTGATATAATTACTACCGACGATAATTACAGGGAGGGATGGGTGTTTTGGAACGAAACGGATGTGAAATGTAAAAAGGTAATTGAACCTCATATTGCTATCGGTTCTTTAGTTATTATACCTGGCTTTATTGGTTCTACCATAGATAATAACACTGTTTCTTTAGGTAGAGAAGGCTCCGATTATTCTGCGGCTATTTTGAGTCATTGTTTGAACGCTCATAGTTTGACTATCTGGAAAGATGTTGCAGGTGTGTATAATGCCGATCCAAGGTTTTTTACTGATGCCGTTTTATTACCCGTCATTTCCTATCAGGAGGCTATTGAAATGACCTACTACGGTGCAAAAGTGATTCACCTTAAAACCATTAAACCGCTAAAAGCCAAAAATATACCTCTAAAAGTTAAATCTTTTGTTCAGCCAGAGCTTGAGGGGACTTTTTTTGGTGGAGATAAAAAAGTTAATTATCCTCCTATCATTATCAAAGAGTCAAATCAGATTTTACTGACTATTGAACCCAAAGATTACTCTTTTATAGCTGAAAAGGATTTAGCATTTATTTTTAATGTTTTTCATGAAATTGGTTTCCAGGTTAATTTTATGCAAAATACGGGTCTTCATCTTTGTATCTGCGGAAGTTGTCCTTTTTTTGATGCCAACCAATTAGAGCAGATTCTTCAACCAAATTTTGCCGTAAGTATTCAAAGTAATTGTAACTTAATGACCATTAGGCATTATACAAATGAATTGAAAATCAATATGATGGAAAATGTGCAGGTTTTAGTTGTAGGTGATGTAAATGGTACTTTTCAAATGATTTACATGGATATTGCAAAGTGAGAAAGTTACCGCTGGAATCTTCCTTTTTAGATAGTCTTAAAAGCCTTGTTAGGGGTGATTTATCTAAAAAATCTTTCCTTTTAGGGGTTAGTGGTGGAAGTGATTCAATGTGCCTTGCCAATTTATTCTTAAAATCAGGACTAAAATTTGGTGTCATCCACATAAATTATTCACTTCGGGGGAGTGAATCTGATGAGGATATGAATTTTGTAACCACCTGGGCTAAAAATCATGATATCGAGTGCTTTGTTAAGGTCATAGACACACCTTTTATCCTATCTAATCAAGGGGGGAATGTGCAACAAATGGCAAGAGATTTTCGCTATACCTTTTTCGAAGAAACCAGATTAAAATGCCATTTTGATTTTATTTGTACCGCTCATCATGCCTCCGATTGGTTAGAAACGGTCATTTTTAATGTCTTAAGAGGTGGCTTTCTACATGCCCTTATCGGCATACCTGCTATAAATGGAGCTATTTTGCGTCCTCTTTTATCGTTCCCTAAAAAGGAAGTTAATGATTATCTCATTCAAAATGATATATCTTTTCGCACCGATTCAAGTAATAACAAACTTTTATATCATAGAAATTTGATAAGGCATGAAATTATGCCAGCATTAAACAAAATTAATCCTTCTTTATTATCTACTTTTTTGAAAAATAAAAGGGTTTGGTCAGAATTAATCTTGATTAAAAATGAATTCGTTGCACGTGAATCTAAAAAATTAGTTACTCATTTATCCGCCAACGAATTTCTTATAGATATTGATGGTTTAAATGCGAGTTTAGCACCCGTTACTTTTATATATGAAATTTTAAGTCCTTTGGGCTTTACTTCAAAAATGATTTATGAAATCGTTGAAATGAAGGAAAAGTCAATGTCAATTGGTTCTATTTTTATACTTAATGATATAAAAATCATTAAGTTAGAAAAGCACTTGAGGTTAATAAGGGAAATCGAATCTCCTTTAGTTCCTAAAGAAATAGAGATCCCCCAAAATGGAAATGTTGAATATGCCAAGGATAGAAGCATTTCTATAAAGAATAGTAGTAAGATTCCTGAAAATTTAAACCAGGGGACAGAAAAAATTTTCGTGGATGTAAAAAAAATAATTTTCCCATTGTATGTAAGAAAATGGAGATTTGGAGATTTTTTTTACCCAATAAACATGAATAATCAGCGAAAAAAAATCCAAGATTATCTCACTGACAAAAAGATTGATAAACTTAAAAAAGAAGAGGTGTATCTTCTTGTTGATGCCAATAATCAAATTATTTGGGTCATTGGTTTAAGACAAGATAATAGGTGTAAGATTGATTCAAATACCGAACATATCCTTATATTTGAGCATAAAATAAATTAACATGAGAATTATTATCCTTTCAATCATTAGCACATTTTTATATATAAATTCTATGTCTGCCCAAGGTAGTGACACTAAGCAAAACGGTTTAGTAGTTAAATTATCAGCTACCTGGTGTCCTGTTTGTTCTGGTGCAGCCTGGAATTCTTATAACTCGCTTTTAAATAATGTGAAAAATAATGCTTTTTATTTTACGGCACATTCAAGTTCAACCTCAAGACTTTTCTCTCAAACTGGCTCTGATATCATAAGAAACTTTGATCAATCTGCTTATCAACCAGCTTTTTATCTAAATGGTCTAAATAAGGGTTCAGGGGGATCCGTAACCGAAAGGGAAATCAAAAATACTATTGAAGATGATGTAACTAAAGAGCCGTCGGCGCTTATGAAAACAGTAGCAAGAGCGTCGGGAAATACAAGCGTTAAAGCACAGGTTACCCTTACTTTCCCCAAGTTGATGACAGGGAGCTATACAATGGGGCTGTATTTGGTTGAAAAGGTGGTTAAGGAAATTCAAGCTGGTTTATCAGGCACCGTTGAACACAAAAATGTGCTTAGAAATTCATTCTTTACTCAAAGTTTTGGTGAAGATCTTCCTGGTACTTCTTTTGCAGCGGGGTATTCAAAAACTATCTCAGCTACCATCAATCTACCTGCTAACTCATCTGCAGCCAATTTTGAAGTAATAGCTGTTTTATGGAAAAAAAATGGAGTAAAATATGAGTTTGTTAATGTCCATGGTACTTCTGACATGGCTGGTGTTTTAACGAATATTTCTGAAAAGGTAGATGAAAACTTTAATTTCATAGTGACAAACGCTACATTAAACGATATTGAGTTTCAATTTTCCAGCCTTTCTTTGCCTTTAAATGGGATTACTGTACAATTAAGAGATATATTAGGAAGAACGATTAAACAAGAAAGAGATATTCAGTTTTCTAATGATTTACAAAAAATGCAATTTTCTAACTTGAATTTAACTCCAGGAACCTACATTATTTCTTTTGAATCACGTGAATTTCTTATTTCAAGAAAGGTTATGATTAAATGAGTGTATGGCTTGATATAGATTTACTTCAGGTTCAGCCCTTTATTAAAATTAGAAAAAAGCCACAGGGAAATGAAATTTTTGATACTGTAAGAAAAAAATGGCTTATTCTCCAGCCTGAAGAATGGGTCAGGCAGTTAATGGTCTTGTATTTGTCTAAAGTGCTTCATTTTCCATTAAATCATTTTTCTATTGAGAAAGGGGTATCTAAAGGTCTCAAAAAGGGCAGGTGGGATATCCTAATTTTCGACTATTCCATGAAGCCATTTTTGTTGATAGAATGTAAATCTCCTAATATCTCTTTAACAGAAGTTGTTATATACCAAGCCGCTGTATATAATATTGAGTTAAAAGCACCTTATATTGCCGTTACGAATGGTTCAAAGACCAGTTGTTTTATGATAGATAAAGATAATAATGGTTTTACTTTTCTCACTGGTTTTCCCGTTTATCCTATCATTTAATGTTACCTTATGAATGCGCAAATTGAAAAGTTATATAAAATAGCCGCTTCAGATAAAAGATGGATCATAGGTCTGATGTCAGGGACTTCCTTAGATGGTTTGGATATTGCTCTTTGTCAAATTACTGGCGCTGGGGTTCAAACTAAAGTAGAAGTTAAGCACTTCAAAACCGTTAGTTACACTCATCAAATTAAGGATAATATCCTTGCAGTTTTTGCAAAAAAAAATATTTCATTTGAAGTATTAACTCTTGTAAATCCATGGTTAGCAAAGATTCATTCTGAAATGATTTTAGACACTCTCAGGGAATGGAAAATAAAACCGTCTGAAATTGATATTATAGCAAGTCATGGTCAAACTGTTTTTCATTTGCCTTTCAGACTTCATAAAAACAAGGAATTTGGGAATGCAACTTTTCAAATAGGTGATGGAGATCATATTGCCGTTCATACGGGTATTATCACTGTTAGTGACTTTAGACAGAAGCACATTGCCGCAGGTGGAGAAGGGGCGCCATTAGCTTTATATGGCGATTGTTTACTTTTTAACGAAATTGATGTACCTACCATTTTGTTAAATATTGGTGGTATTTCCAATTTCACCTATTTACCCGGTACAGATAATTTTGATGGGGCTTTAGTAACAGATACCGGTCCGGGTAATACTCTTTTAGATGCTGTTGTAAAAAAGTTTTATCCTCATCTGGCCTTTGATGAGGATGGAGAAATTGCTTCGTCAGGGAAAATAAATTATGAAGTATTAAACCTTTGGAAAGGTTTGCCCTTTTTTAGTGAAGCTATACCAAAAACAACGGGGCCGGAATTATTTGAATACTCATTGCTTATGACTATGAGTAAAGAAAATTTAGGCATCGTTCTAAATCCTCAAGACTTATTAGCTACTTTAACCCTGCTAACTGCTGAAACAATCACTGATTGCATAAAAAGGGAAGTGCCAAATTGGAAGGATACCAGGAAATTTGCTAGCGGAGGTGGCTGTCATAATAAGTTCCTTATGTCTCATATTCACAGACTTTTACCAGGTTCAAATTTCATGAATCCATCTATTTTAGGTATTCCCGGTGATGCCAAGGAGGCCGTTCTTTTCGCTGTATTAGCAAATGAGACGATGTCCGGTGGCAATACACTTTATGGTGATAACCCTTCCGTTTGTATGGGTAAAATAAGCCTTCCTTCCTAGGTTACCGTTGTAAAACTACCTGCATGGTTTTGTGTTGTAAGCCTTGCCTAATGTGCACAAAATAAATGCCATTTGACAAATCACTTACATCCATTTGTAAATTCTGCTCCCCAGAAAACATACCATTCCATTTTTGCTGCTTGATGGTTTGTCCCTGACCATTCATCAAATGCAGGTAGCAATCTCCTCCAACAGATTGAAAAGTAAGATTTATTGGTCCCCAGGTAGGATTAGGATATAGCTCGACAAACATAGGTAAAAGAACTTCAGTTACGGGTGTGGCCGTTTGACAATTCTTAATAATTGGAAGCTTAACAAAATCATTAAATATAAGCTGTTTAACTTCGTTTTCTTTTACCCCAAACCAATCTACCAAGATAGAACCATAGATATTTCTAAAATCTATCTGCATAGAAACACCCGCTTGAGAGGGTACTGGATTGGGAATCTGTACATTTTCTCCAGTTATTCTATTTTGAACACAAGTACCAAATAAAAATAAAGGTGCAGCATTACCGTGATCTGTACCACCACTATTATTAGACTGAATTTGTCTACCAAATTCAGAATATGTCATTCCTACGACTCTATTTGAGAGATTTAACAGTTCGAGATCTTTTTGGAACGCTTCAATGGCTGTCGATAAACTGCCAAGTAATTCAGCATGGGTACCTGTAGTGTTATCGGTAGCTATGGTCTGATTTGCATGGGTATCAAAACCACCAATTCTAGCTATATATACCTTACTTTTTAATCCCCCTGATATAAGTAAAGCGATAGATTTTAATTGAGTAGCCAGGCTATTATTGGTAGGATATGTAGCTAAATTTTTGCCTTTTTCTGCCGCCTTTTGAATTAATTTCGAATAAGCATTTGTTTGAAGAATTGATTTTTGCAGATATTTCAACTCTTCACCATAAGATATTGATTCAAAGTTTTCAGCGTCATTTTCTGCTAACGCTCTTAGGTTTTTGGGGTCATTTACCGCGATACCAAAATTCCCCGAGGAACCCTCACATGTTTGAGAAACAGTGCTACCAATAGTTAATGCAAATGGATCAGGATATTCAATAGAAGGATATTTTTCTGGAAATCCTGGATATTTTGAATCTAAGAATCTTCCAATCCATCCGGAGTTTATATACTCATTTGATGTGGAGGCACTATTCCAAATATCTGTTGACCTAAAGTGAGATCTATTTTGATTAGGATACCCGACGCTTTGTAAAACACCAAGTTTCTCTTCCTTATACAAAGTGGCAAGGCCTGTCATCCTGCTATGTAGTCCTAATTTATCAGTAAGTTTAAGAACTTTTGACTCGGGTAGAGCAATATTAGATCTGACACGCATAAGTCCTTCATATTGATCGATAGGAATGACCATATTCAAACCATCGTTCCCGCCATTCATCTGAATCAATATCAATATTTTATCATCAAAAGGGTCCATTCCTGATAAAAAGGGCGACTCAGCTTGGGCAAATATATCCAGGCCATTGATTAGGAATGGTATAGTCAAACTAACGCCTGACTTTTTTATAAAATGTCTTCTGTTCATCATTGTACTAGCTTAAATAATTTTCAGGCATAGTTAACATGGCCTTAATGAGATTCCTTACTTTCGTTTCTAATGCTGCCTTAATGGGAACATTCGTTGGATTTTTTAAATAGGCTTCATATTGTTCCTCCCACTCATAGTCAGGTGCCCCGGGAAGGATAAGTGTTTTAAGGTCATTAATCTGATTTTGTGTTAATCCGAAAGGGAATAAAAATTCGCCTAGTTCCTTGATAAGAAGATTAGGATCTTTTACCTTCTTCATTCTACCAATTAGTGCCAAAACATCTATTTGATATTTAATGGTATTGTATGTTAATCCATTTCCTGCTAATGAATTGGTATAACTCATTCTGGCATTTAGAGTGGTAGCATTAATCCAAATTCTATAAAAACTAGGTTCCTGGTAATAAGCTTTCCAACCTGATACATCTGGTGGATAAAAATATTCCATTTGTTGACCACCAATATTTCGAATAATAGATTGAAGTGAAAGGGTTCTTTTGTTATTATCGGTAGGTAAAACAAATTGCGTTTGTCTCAATAAACCAATACTAAAATCTATGGGATTTTTTATCATATTTCCCCGATTTGCAATATCGAAGAAATGCTCACTGTTCAATAAAGCCCTTAAGACTGGTTTAATTTCAAATTTTTCTGCAATAAATAATTCCGACAAAGGTTGGATAATATTCATTTCTACATCGGCACTAATTTTGTAATAAACAAAATATCTGTATAATTTTCGACAGATAAATTTAGCAACTTCTGGTTTTGTGAAAATGATATTAATTAAGGTTTTATACTCATTTTCGTTTTCATTAACAATCTTTATTGAATTAAATCTATTGGATAGTTGTTTTGTAGTAGAATCATGTCTATTGACATTAAAACTACTTTGTATAACCGTAGCCGTTCTTGAATAATAACCCTGATCTGTCCAGCCAGTTAAGCATTTTGCCATTTCCTTGATATCAACTTCCGTGTAATTTGTGTAATCTCCCGGTCCTGCTATGGCTCCTTTCCCAATGGTAAATAATTCTAGAAGTTCTCTGGCAAAATTTTCATTAGGAGAGCCTTTTGAGTTCTGATTACCATTTAAATACCTTAACATTGCCGGATTGGTAGTTATCAGATATACAAGATTCTTAAAATTCTTCAGACCATTATTTCTTAATAATCGAATGTAATCATACATGTATTTTGGATCAGAAACTGTGCCAAGATCAATAGGAAAATGATTATGCCAAAATAGCGTTATTTTTTCCCTGATGGATAATCCTTCTGTTAAAAGAACCTCCGCATTCCAGGCCCGAAGACTCGAGGTTCTATAATTTATACTATCCTGGGTATCGTTATAAGGTGCATTTACCCAAGAGGAACCCATAGGTACATGAGGGTCAGTTTCAAAAATATAATTAATCGGTTGTGGTACATCTGGCAGGTCCTCAAAAAGTATATCTAAAGACCTTTTTAATCCTTTTGAAATAACTGTATTCATTGACTCAGCATTAGGTCCAATAGTAGCTCTTCTGAGTAAATGCAATGCTTCTCCTTTTCCCCATTTTCCTGAATATGGGTTCAAAGAAGCACCTGATTCTTCTTCTTGCGTAGATTTCATTTGGCTTAATTTTAAGAGAAATATAGAGTGCAATGTATCAATTATCTAAATTAAGAGTAGGATTTAAATTAAAAACTTAAATTCCTCTTTTAATTGTATAAAATTAGGTATATTTTTCAATAATTTTAATATATTTCGGAATAAAATAAACTTTTTTATGATAAAAGGATGTATTTTTAATTTAATAGATGTTGTATTAAAAGAAGTTTCAAATGTTGATGACCTGGTACCTAAATTAATTACCCCAGATCATTTAATGGATGGTTTTTTAGTTTTTTTGAAGGAGTTGAAAAACAAGGGGATCCAAATAGCTGTTATTTCTCATAATCCTTTATTAAAGGAAATTTTAGACAGACTTAGAATTACTCATTTAATAAACAATTACTTTATAGGTAATAAAAATGATAGTTTAAATACATCAACAAACATTTACGCATTCGCTGCGACTTCTCTTCAATTATCCCCAAAAGAATTAATAGTTTTTATATCATCCGAGGTATCAGAGGATTTAAATTTACTCGAACCTTATAATATAGTTTGTGTTGGTTCAAAACCTATTGAAATTTCCCATATTCACCATGTTACTGATTTTTCTTCCCTTAAATTTAATCATTTGATAGCCTCCGTTACAAATATTAGTCAAATTTAGCCTAATTTTGTGTTAAATTAATCTTTTATGAACATGACTAAATTTCTACTACAGCTTACGTTTATTCTAATGGTAACATTTTCTTGTCAACCAAATAGTAAGGTAAGTAAGAGCGGTGATTCCTCTGTTGATGCAAAACCCTCTTTGGGTAGTATTGGAACACCTGCTATCCCGGAAAAATTTAAAGAAACAGATTTACTTCTCACAGATTATTGGGTGTATGAGTTTTATGTGATTCCAGAAAAGGTAGGTGTTGGACCAAATTTTGTTGGCACCTGGTACAAATTTAACCCGAATGGCACCTATTCAAAAGGGCAGTTTCAAGAAACTTTTGATAATGGAAACTGGTATATTTCAAGTCGTCCCAGTGAACATCAGCCAGGCAAAGTTTTTAAATACATTTATTTTGATTCAGCTGTAAACGATTTATGGGATGTTGGTTTTGAAATTCAGGGAACGAGCGGTTATAATATGTCCTGGGTGAAGCAATTAGATCCTCCCGATGGTGAATCAGGTTTAGCTAAGGTTATGAAAATGCTTACGAAACCTACTCGTGAACAAATGGGCAGATAATCAGCGTATCGATATAAGGTAAGTCACGAATTATAAAATATAACCTAGGTATTTTCAGCAAATGCCTGAAGTTCTGTAAACTTTGGGCATTTGCTGAAAAAAGTAGCATTCTTACGACTATATATTTGTGAAAATCAGGCGTTTAATGCTTCATCTATTACATGGTCAAGCAACGCTGATACAGTCATTCCCTGTGATTTGACTTGTTTGGGAATTATGCTTGCATTAGACATTCCCGGAATGGTGTTTACCTCAAGAAAATAAAAAGTACCGTCAACACAAATTGAATCTACGCGCACAACTCCTCTACAACCCAATACTTCGTAAATTAGCTTAGTTTGAGCTTTGCATTTAGCTGTTAAATCGTCCGGAAGTCTGGCCGGAGTAATTTCCTGACTTTGGTTTTCATATTTTGCCTTATAATCAAAAAACTCATTTTCAGAAATTATTTCCGTAATTGGTAAAACTTCAACGCTATTATCTTTTCTGAAAACCCCATTTGAAAACTCAGGGCCCGAAAGAAATGCTTCAACAACTACCTCGTCATCATATTGAAAGGCCATGGTAATGGCTTCAGAAAGTTCATTTTTAGATTTGACTTTACTTACTCCAAAACTACTTCCATTTTTATTGGGTTTGACAAATAAAGGTAAACCTAAGGATAACAGTTCTTCGGCATTCCATGTAGTATTTTGCGTTAATAAAATGGATTCTGCCATATGAATATGATACTTTTTAAGTATATCCTTGGTTGCTTGCTTACCAAAAGTTATGGCACTGGTAAAAAGGTTACAACCGGTAAAGGGCATTCCAATCAAATTAAAGTATCCTTGCAAATTTCCATCTTCAGCCGGATGACCATGCAGCATTAAATACACTAAATCAAAGGTTGTATGATTCGTTTCCGTCCTTAATGAAAAATCATTCAAATCAATCAGATGTTCCGTTCCTTGTAAGGTAAACTTTCCTTTATTTAATTCAATAATGAATAGGTTATATTTGTTTTTATCCATTTCAAGTGCAATATTTTTAGCACTTTGCAATGAAACATTTCTCTCTGCAACATCTCCACCAGTTACAATAGCAATATTTTTCTTCATTTTAATGACTTTATCTTAGGCCTCTGCGAATTAAATTATCTCTGTATATCCTTGCATTTCGATTATGCTCAGATAGGTCGGTGGCAAACGAATGTAAACCGGATTCATCACCCACCGCACAAAAATATAAATAATTATGTTTTTCGTAATTTAAAACAGCGTCTATACTTGAGATACTACTCATAGTAATAGGTCCCGGAGGAAGTCCTGTATATTTATAAGTATTATATGGGGAATCAAACTTGGTATGAAAATCCGTCACTCGTCGGGTTAAGAAATCTTTTCTGGCAAAAACGGCCGTAGGATCAGCTTGTAAGGGCATTCCAATCTTGAGTCTGTTAAGATAAACACCGGCAATCCTCTTTTTTTCAATATTCTGTTGTGTTTCTTTCTCAACTATAGAGGCAAGGGTATATACCTCTTGCGGAGTTAATGCGAGGGATGCTGCCTTTTTTAAACGTTGATTTGATGCCCAAAATTTATCATATTCTGACTTCATACGGTTTAGAAAGGCCGGGGCAGAGGTATTCCAATACATCTGATAAGTATTGGGAATAAATAAACTTTGGAAATTCTCCTTGGTAAATCCTTCTTTTCCTATGATTTCATTTCCGCTAAAAATATCATTTAATGAAATGGAATCAGGTTCTATAAATGATGAAACTTTTGCTGCTACATTTTCAGGCATTCGTTCGGTGGTCAAAACGACATTGACAGGTTCTTGATTTCCAGCACGAAATTTTCTTACTAATTGAATCAAATTAATACCCTTGTTTATTTTATATTGTCCCGGTTTAATTTTTCCGTCTTTAAAATTCATTTTTTCTGAAAGGATCGAAAAAACACTAGTATTCGACAGGATTTTCTCCTCTTCCAGCAATAATAATAGGCCTTGGAAGTCTGTACCTGAAGGAATTCTAATAATCTTACTCTGCAAAGATCCTGGTAAAACGGGTGAATACACTAGCTGATACATAAGTAACATGCCACTTAAAGTCGCGGTAAGTAGTAAACCCCAGAAGAAGTAATTTTTTTTAATCATCTCAGCCAAATTTGGCTCAATTTAGTGATAAATGATTTAGTATAAAATCATTTAAAGCGATTTGTTTATAATCTTTCTCTAACTTTGTGATCATGAAAAAATTAGTTGAAACATTATTTATTCTGTTGATCGTTTGCAGTTGTGAAACGGATTTTGACATTGAGGCCGTTGAAAAGGAAATTCCAGTGGTTTATGGGGTTTTAAATGTAACGGAACCAAAACAGTACATAAGAGTACAGAGAGCATTTCTTTCTAAAGGTGGCAGCGTATCAGACCTTTCCAAGGATCCAAATATTTTGTATTATTCAGGCGGCAAAGCCATTTTAACTGTCACCTCCACAGGAAAAACCATTTTAGGTAAAAGAATAAATACAGTAGATATTGGCATAAAAAGAGACAGTGGTTTCTTTGCTGAGTCACCCAATTTACTGTATGAATTTGATACCAAAGATTGGTTGGTTACACCACCTTCGAAAGTTATTTTTACTTTTGAAAATGAATCCTTGTTAAAAGGGGTTTCATCCCAAATTTCATTAGTAAAAGATCTTCAATTAAGAGAAGGAATCCCCTCTGCTCCTTTAAATTTAGGGTATGATCGGGTAGTAACTATAGGTTGGAACCATTCCACGGAAACTAAGTTATTTGATTTGATTATGAGAATCAATTACTTGGAAAAGAGTAATAAAACGAATGGTGTCTTTTTAGATAAATCGGTAGATTGGGTTCTAAAAGACCAACTTGAAGTTGGTTCAGACCCAACAAAAGGATCTTTTTCATTCAAAGGCATTGAATTTTTTAAATTCTTAGGTAGTACACTCCCAAATTCTTCAGATATTCAAAGGAACATGAAATCAGTAGATATTTTACTAACGGCCGGGGGAAATGAATTTAAGGAAATACTAAATTTAAATCAGGCAAATTTTGGATTAACTGGTTCTAACAGTATTCCCAGGTACAATAATATCACAAATGGTATTGGTTTTTTATCTTCACGTATGAAGGTAACCAGGACTGACATTTCTTTATCTTCTGTTACCCTTGATTCATTGAAATTTGGCGTATTTACGAAAGCATTACAATTCAAATAATGCCAATTTGTCAGTTAATTAAGGTTCGTTCTATTTTTAAAGCGATGAAAATAGATAATATCTGCCTATTATAGACAAAAAAGGCAGAATTATTTAGTTGGCATATAGCTTGATAAGGAGAAATGAATGTTAAACACTTGAAAAATTTAAAAACAAATTATCATGGGTAAAATTATCGGAATTGACCTCGGTACCACAAATTCTTGTGTGTCAGTTATGGAAGGAAACGAACCGGTGGTTATTCCAAATGAGGAGGGAAGAAGAACTACGCCATCAGTTGTCGCCTTTATGGATAGTGGAGAAAGGAAAATTGGTGATCCAGCCAAGCGTCAGGCAATTACAAATCCTCAGAGGACAATCGCTTCTATTAAAAGGTTCATGGGACGTCGGTTTTCTGAGTCTGCAAGTGATATAAGTGCATCCCCTTACAAAGTGGTAAGAGGAGATAACGATACTATCAAGGTGGATATTGATGGTCGTTTTTATACAGCTCAAGAGCTCTCTGCTATGGTTCTTCAAAAGATGAAAAAGGTAGCTGAAGATTATCTGGGCCATGAAGTTACTGAAGCAGTAGTAACCGTTCCCGCTTATTTCAATGATTCTCAGCGTCAAGCTACAAAGGAGGCTGGTGAAATCGCTGGTCTTACCATTAGAAGGATTATCAATGAACCTACCGCGGCAGCGCTGGCCTACGGTTTAGATAAGCGAAATAAAGAGATGACTATCGCTGTATATGATTTAGGTGGTGGTACTTTCGATATCTCTATTTTAGATTTGGGTGATGGTGTTTTTGAGGTGAAATCTACAAACGGTGACACTCATCTTGGTGGTGATGACTTTGATATGGTTATTATCGATTGGCTTGCAGGTACTTTCAAAGAACAAGAGAATATGGACCTCAAAAAGGATCCAATAGCTCTTCAAAGACTTAAGGATGCAGCTGAAAAAGCTAAAATTGAGCTGTCGTCTTCTTCAGAGACTGAAATAAATTTGCCTTATATTACCGCAATGGATGGTGTTCCTAAACACTTGGTAACTAAACTTTCCAGAGCTAAGTTTGAGCAAATGATAGAGCCACTGGTAGAGCGCAGTCTAGAACCTTGCAGGAAAGCACTTGCTGATTCAGGTCTTTCACTTTCCCAGATATCTGAAGTGATTTTAGTGGGTGGTTCAACCAGAATACCTAAAATTCAACAAGCCGTTGAAAGCTTCTTTGGTAAAAAACCAAATAAAGGAGTTAACCCTGATGAGGTTGTGGCCGTTGGTGCTTCAATTCAAGGTGGTGTATTAAGTGGTGACGTTCAAGATGTTCTATTACTCGACGTAACACCTCTTTCTTTAGGTATAGAAACGATGGGTGGTGTATATGATGTAGTTATTGAAGCAAATTGTACTATACCAACCAGAAAGTCAAAAGTTTATTCTACTGCGGCAGATAATCAGCCAAGTGTTGAAATTCATGTACTACAAGGAGAAAGACCTATGGCGAAGGATAACAGACCTATCGGTAAGTTTATTCTCGATGGAATACCTCCTTCACAAAGGGGCGTTCCACAAATTGAGGTGTCTTTCGATATTGACGCTAATGGCATATTGAGTGTAGGCGCTAAAGATAAAGGAACGGGTAAGGAGCAATCTATTAGAATTGAAGCTTCTACTGGCTTGTCTAAAGAGGAAGTAGAAAGAATGAAGGCAGAAGCTGCTGCTAATTCTGAAACAGACAAATTAGCACGCGAAAAAGTAGAAAAATTAAATGAAGCTGATAATTTGATTTTCCAAACAGAAAAGCAAATCAAAGAATTTGGCGATAAGCTTCCAGCAGATAAAAAACCTGAATTGGAAAGTGCTTTGAATACGCTAAAAGATGCTCACAAATCTCAGGATGTTCCTTCTATAGACGCTGCAATGACTAGTTTAAATGCAATCTGGCAGGCAGCAACTCAGGAAATGTACCAAGGCGGTCAGGCGGGTGATCCTAATGCGGGTCAAGATCCAAATGCAGGGGGTCAGTCTGGAAATACTTCTAATAATAACGGTGATGTCACTGACGTAGAATACGAAGAGGTAAATGACAAAAAATAATTTAGGTTAATTAGGTGAATGAGCGGGGTTATTGTCCAATAATCCCGCTTATTTTTTTCCATATTCCGGCATACTCCTCCAAATATTGAAGTTCCTTTAACTCATTTATCGAAAGGTATTTCATTTTTTTTTCAAATGTTATTTCCCGTCTGGTATAATACGGAAGGTAAGTTTGTATGCCTATTAATTTACCTTCACAAAATAGCGGTGCTCCTGACATACCTGAAACCTTCCAATAATTACCCCTTACTTTTTCAATTATTTGCAGCTTCCCATTTCCCTCTAAAACAGTATCTTGTTGATTCCAAACTGGATATTTAGTAAGAGTTTTGGTGTCAGACGTCTGTATGTTTCTGATGGATAAGTTTATTTTATTTAATATCTCAGGATGATTAATTAAAAAATGGGCACTGGCATAATAGTCTTTTTGGAAGGTTAAAATAATCTCACTTCCTGTTTCAGGTAGCACATCTATAGGTAAAATCGAATAAGTAATGAATAATCGTGTTGTCAACTCATTCGTTTCATCTATTCTATTCACTTTCTGAGTTAATTCATTTATTATTCTATCCCTTTCATTGCTCTTTTCAAAGGTAGATAAGGTGGCTAATCTATTTAGGATAAACCGATTATCCGTCCATTTTTTAATGCAAAACTCAATGGCTTTATGTAAGGTGTACTTTTTTAATACATCAGCATCAGATTTTCTAATATCTATCATATAATTTTTACCATGGGCTATGAGCTCCTTCAATGGGTTAATGGTATTAGTTTTTATTAGTTGATCTTTATTGGACTGACTCCTTTCTGTAAAGGTATCTACCTGAAATTGCCATTGGGGAAGAAGTATCCAATCAACATAATTTTTTACAGCATCTGCTTTGTATTCTGTAACCACTGGATAACCTATAGAAAAAGTGTCGACCATAGAAGACAATACAGTGGAATATTGTGTTTTATTACTTTGAAAATCAACAGGTAAGTCAACGCTAAATAAAACCCAATCTTTATTTTTATAAATAATGGTAGGATTTTGGAGCGTATCTATCTCAATTATTGTACCATTTATTCCTGAGGCCGATAGCTCTGAATGATTTTTTTGAATGGTAATTCTACTTTTTATAGTTATTTTTTCCTGAGAATTTTCATATTCCAGACACTGGTTTAGCGTCCATATATAATTCGTTTCGGGAAATAAATATCCTGTACAATCATTACCTACACGGACTACTGTAGCCGATGAAAGAAATGATTGCGAGGTTAAACAGAAAGGAGTTGAATGGTAAGATATATAAAAAAAAACAAGAAATTTAAATCTTAACTTGCTTTTCATACACGGGTTTTAAAGAAAAACCAGAAACCTTTGTGGCCCCGAATAAAATAACCAGGTAACAAATATCTCCTAACAAGGTGTTTTGAAAAAATGGCAAACCAGCTATATATGAGGTAAGTAATCCTGAAAAATTTTGTGGATAGATTGGATTATTTAACCAGCTGCCAAAATTTGTCACAAGAAAAAATAAACTCGCCGTTGAAAATCCGGTAAGAGCTAATCTGGGTAATGAGAATGTAGAAAGCAGCCCCCAGGCAAGTGGAATCATTAGTAAAAATGAACCGTAAACCCAAAATGAACCAAACAAAGTAAATCCTTCGTAATACTGAGGATATTGAATAGGATAGATTATATTATTGATAAATAAATCACTTAGCGAAAGTGAAAATAAGGGAACTAAAAATGCCCAAATTTTCCTACCCAAAAAATAGCTGCCAAATACTGCTATGCCACCCACTGGGGTGAAGTTGTGTGGGTGGGGTATTATACGGCTGAATGCAGCGACTAATATAAGTACCAACACAAATTTTAAAGTATTTTGTTTTTCGTGATTCATTTCTCGTTGTGTAATTAAGAATGTAAAATTAAAAAGTTTTACTTATTTTAGGGTTTTATTTCGACCGTTGATTCATCTCTGAATTATTTTTAATCGTTTAAAATTATTTCAATAAAACCTAAACCATGAAAAAAGGTTTCGCATTTTCTTTTCTTTTACTTCTTTGTATTCAATTTGTTGTTGCCCAACCGGAAAGATGGCAGCAACGAGTTCAATATAAAATGGATATTGATTTTGATGTAAAAAAACATCAATTTAATGGTAATCAAACTATTAAGTACACAAATAATTCTCCTGATACTTTAGATAGGATTTTTTATCACCTTTATTTTAATGCCTTTCAACCTGGAAGTATGATGGATGTTCGCTCCAGGACTATTTCTGACCCTGATCCCAGAGTTGATGATCGTATATTCAAACTTACTCCTGATGAAATCGGTTTCCACAAAATTTCTGCTGTAAGTCAAGACGGGATTCCTTTAAAATTTGAAATGGTGGAGACTATTTTGGAAGTAAAACTGGCAAAACCAATTCTTCCAGGTAAAACAACTACCTTAGACATGTCTTTTTCAAGCCAGGTTCCTCTACAAATTAGACGCTCCGGTAGAAATAATGCTGAAGGTATTGATTATTCTATGGCTCAGTGGTATCCAAAATTATGTGAATATGATTACCAGGGTTGGCATGCAAATCCTTATGTAGGTAGAGAATTTTATGGTGTATGGGGTGATTTTGATGTGACTTTAAACATTGATGCTAACTATATGGTAGGTGGAACAGGTTATCTTCAAAATCCTGAGCAAATTGGAAAAGGATATACTCAAAATACGGTGACTCCAAAACCCGATAAAAATGGTAAGCTTTCTTGGCACTTTATTGCGCCAAATGTTCATGATTTTTTATGGGCTGCTGATCCGGATTATACTCACACCTCTCTGAAAAGAGCCGATGGACTAACCCTTCATTTTTATTATCAAGCCAATGATAAAACGAAAGATAATTGGGAGGCTTTACCAGCCATAATGGATAAAGCTTTCGATTATATCAACAAAAATTTTGGGCAATATGATTACAAACAATACTCGTTTATCCAAGGTGGCGATGGTGGAATGGAATATCCAATGGCAACCTTAATCACCGGAGAAAGAAATATTGGTAGTCTTGCTGGTGTGGCTGTGCATGAATTAATGCATAGTTGGTATCAAATGATGCTGGCTACCAATGAAAGTTTGTACGCCTGGATGGACGAAGGTTTTACATCTTATGCCAGTTCAAGAGTAATGCAACATCTCATTGAAAATAAAATATTAATGCCGGGTAGGGTAGCAGCTAATCCACAAGCAGGCAATTACGCTGGGTATTTCAATCTGGCTAAATCCGGATTTGAAGAACCTTTATCAACGCATGCCGATCATTTTCAGACAAATAGAGCTTATGGTCTAGCTGCTTATTCAAAGGGTTCCGTTTTTCTTGCACAACTTGAATATGTTCTCGGAAAACCAATATTCGATCAGGCCTTACTTAGATATTTTTATACCTGGAAAGGAAAACACCCAAATGTAAATGATTTTATCAGGGTTTTTGAAAAATCAAGTCAGCTTGAATTGGATTGGTACAAAGAATATTTCTATCACACTACCTTAACGGTTGATTATGCTGTAAGTAATGTCTCCTCCATGGATAATAGTACCTTAGTGATCCTGGAAAGAAAGGGTAAAGTGCCAATGCCTGTCGATATTGTCATAACTAAAAAAGATGGTACTAAAATGGGTTACACAATTCCTCTACAGATAATGAGGGGTGCAAAAGGAGCGGATTTATCTGGTTTCAATTGGATCGTTAGTCCTGATTGGGCTTGGACAAATCCTCAATATTCTTTGAATTTGCCTGTGAAACTAGACGAAATTTTATCTATAGTTATTGATCCTTCCGAGCGCATGGCAGACATTGAAAGAATAAATAATGTTTGGAATAATCCGGCAAATGCCAAATAATATTTAACATTGGGTGTTTCGCCTTCGATGCGTGTTCTTCAATTAACTAAAAAAGTCCCTTTCCCGTCGAAAGATGGCGAGTCTATGGCTATTCTTTCCCTCGCGAGCTCCTTGGTATCGAATGGTGTCTCTGTCGATTTATTGTCGTTAAACACTAATAAACACAGATTTTCAAGTAACTTATATGATTTAGATTCAACTATATATCGCTCTATTAATATGGTGGAAATCAATACAGATTTCCATCCTATTTCATTTATCATTAACTTATTTTCTAATCTTCCTTATCAAATTAGCAGATTCGTTAAGAAGGAATACAAGGTTAAACTGATTTCACTTTTGACCCAAAACAAGTATGATTTTATCCTGCTTGAGACTGTTTATTTGACGCCTTATATTCCGGTAATTAAAAGATATTCTTCAGCCAAGATTCTTTTAAGAACACATAATATGGAATATGAAATATGGGAAAGACTATATAAAGGTGTCAATTGGGGTGTTGCTAAGTTATTATATAAATGGCTGGCGCGTCAGATGTTTAGGTATGAATCTTTTCGACTACACTCTATCGATTATCTAATTGCCATTTCTAAGCGAGAACTTTTAATGTTTAAGGCTTCTTATCCTTCCTTAAATGGTAGCGTTGTTCCTATTACCTGGAATGCCTCAAAAGATAGTTATCAAAAAACCTTAAAAAGTAATACTCAAAATATTAGCTTGTTTTTTATTGGCTCTTTAGACTGGAAGCCTAATCAGGAAGGGCTTCTTTGGTTTTTACATAAAGTCTGGCCAATTTGTCAAGCCAACTTTCCTCACTTATCATTTTATGTGGCAGGACGAAATATGCCTGAGACAATAAAGCAGATGACTTTAGACGGTGTTTTTATGATGGGTGAGGTAGATGATGCCGCCGCATTTGTAAACCAACATGATATTGCTATTGTTCCATTACTTTCGGGAAGTGGTATGCGTGCTAAAATAATAGAATCCATGGCTTTAGGAAAAGTTGTTATTACTACATCCATCGGATTGGAAGGAATTGAAGCACAGGATACCTTTGATGTTTGTCTGGCTAATTCACCAGAAGAGTTCATTAACGTCATTCAGCTTTTATTAACTCATCCAGCTCAAATGATTCAGATTGGTATAAATGCACATCATAATATAATGAATAATTATGAAAGTGTTACTATGGGGAAGAAATTACTTGATTCTTTAAATCATCATTTTAATTGTTACCCGTGATTGTAATGATCTTTCTTTTAGTTTTATTATCATTCACCTTGATGGTTTACAGCTACTTGATTTTTCCTTTAGTTATGAAAAATTTAAGCAATAAAACATCATTAAATTTTAATCAATCATTCTTTCCTAAAGTAGCTGTCATCATGTCGGCTTATCAAGAGGAGTTTATTATAAGAGAAAAGCTAAAAAGTTTAAAAGAACAAAATTATCCTAAAGATTTACTTACGTTTTGGATAGCCTCAGACGGTAGTGTAGATAGAACTAATCAAATTATACAAGAGGAATGTAAAAATTTGTTCAATAGCCAGGTCTTCATATTCAATAGTAGAAGAGGAAAGCCGACGGTGATTAATGATTTGGTATCAAAAGCTAAAGCGTTTTACAACGATACGGATTTTATCATTGTACTTACGGATGCTAATGTTATTTTTAAATTTGACTTGGTTTCCATTTTAGTTCAACCATTCATTTTGCCTGATATTTCCTTAGTTGATTCAAAAATTGAACCGCTTCACAAAGTGTCAAAAGGAATTTCAATCTCTGAGAATTTTTATCTCAATAGGGAGACTTTATTAAAACAAAATGAGGGGAAATGGAAAGGCTTTTCGATGGGAGCCTCTGGTGGCTGTTATGCCATAAGATCAAATGATTATGTTCCAGTTCCAAAGGATTTTCTTGTGGACGATTTTTTTATTTCTTTCAACATATTACTGAAGGGTAAAAAAGCCATATTACATCCATTGGCGATTTGTTACGAAGAAGTTTCTTCTTCCATAAGCACCGAATTCAAAAGAAGAAGACGTATATCTGCGGGAAATTTTCAAAATTTAGTTTACTTCCTGCCATTTTTTTCAATGAAGCAATGGTCTCTTTGGTTTGTATTTTTTTCACATAAAATTATTCGGTGGTTTGTTCCTTTATGCTTAATTATATCTTTTTTATCATTGTTTTATATAGGTTTTTATCAAGTTATTGTATTATTTATAATGCTCATTTTGACTTTATTTATAGGGTTAGTTTTTGTTTTTGATAAATTATTTGAGAACATTAACATACATTTGCCGTTTCTAAGAGGAGTACGATATTTCATAGTAATTAACGCAGCTTTATTAATGGGCTGCTTTGATTTTTTAAAAGGAATTAAAAATAATGTCTGGGAACCAACAAAAAGAAACCAATAATTTTCAACTTGATAAGATTGAAGATGCGATTATTGATATCCGTGAGGGTAAAATAATTATTGTGGTTGATGATGAAGATCGTGAAAATGAAGGTGATTTTATTTGCGCTGCTGAAATTGTGACGCCTGAAATTATTAATTTCATGGCTACCCATGGTAGAGGTCTGATTTGTGCACCATTAGATGAAAGAAGGGTAGAGGAATTAGAGCTCAATATGATGGTTTCTAATAATACTGCTTTACATGAAACTGCATTTACTGTTTCGATAGATTTAATGGGGTTTGACTGTTCAACGGGTATTTCTGCTTATGATAGAGCCACAGGTATTAAAAAGTTAACAGATCCCTCTATTGTTGCCAAAGATTATGCCAGACCTGGGCATATTTTTCCACTGAAAGCAAGACAAGGTGGGGTGTTAAGAAGAACAGGTCATACTGAAGCGGCCATAGATTTAGCCAGACTCGCTGGATTTTATCCAGCAGGTGTGCTAGTGGAAATTCTAAATCCCGATGGTACGATGGCTCGTTTGCCTGAGCTTTTTGAGATTGCTAAAAAGTTTGATCTCAAAATAGTAGCCATTCGTGATTTAGTTGCTTACCGTCTAAAGATGGAGAGTTTAATTAAAAAAGAATTATCTTTTCCAGTTGAATCCCCGCATGGTAAGTTTTTAATTACTGCTTATACTCAAATATATTCTGGGGAAGTCCATTTAGCTGTAACCATCGGCAAGTGGTCTATTGATGAACCCGTTTTGGTGAGAGTGCATTCTTCTGTTGCCCCTAATGATATTTTCGCTTCTTTGTTTTCTGATAATTCAGGTCTTATTAATAAAGCCTTAAAACAAATTGCCAGAGAAGGAAAAGGAGTTTTTCTATTTATGAGACCTAATGTAAAATCAGAGGAAGATTTTCTTGAAGAACTAAAAATTCTCGCTTCTCAACCCAATAATGTGTCTGACAATATTTGGAAACAGGAAATGAACCCAAGGGAATTTGGCGTAGGTGCACAAATTTTAAAGGATCTGGGTGTCTCTAAGATTAAGTTGCTTACTAATAATCCTAAAAAGAGGGTAGCACTGGATGGTTACGGCCTGGAAATTATTGAAAATATTGATATAACAGATTAAAATTTAGGACAAAAATTATCATCGTTGTTATATCTTCCCATATAAGTTACTGTTAATTCAATGGCATTTCTTCTTCCGGAAATGCCATTGAATAAAGTGGTTATCCCTGCGTCATAAGATATTCCAATTAATAATTCGTTCAGTTCCAGTCCCAACAAAAAGATTAAAGATTCTATTTTCGGATTATTGCCTAATACAATGGTTGGTCTCGCTGAAGCGCCAAAATGAAGCGAAGTATTAGAAACATCGTTCAAAATGGTCCTAATATTCATACCGGCCATACCTGTTAGATGGCTGCCTTGTTTTTGTGCTAAAACCCTTGGGTGAATCTGTAATTTTTCTGTAACAGGAATTTGAAAACCACCGTGAACAGTATATTTTATCGGTAAAGGTCTATTAGTAATGGAATTTACGAATAATAGGTTGTTTTGGTAAAAACTCTGATTTGGTTTGTTAAAATGTGCTATTGAAGCACCTAAAAATCCACCAAACTGATTAAAAGTCATAAAGGAATATTGTATTCCCGCATTTAAATCTGAAAAAGCAAAATTATTTGAAGGTAATAACTCATTTGTCGGGTCGTTGTAGCTATCTGTTCCATTAAATTGATCTGCAAAGGTTACATTACTATATCCAACACTTTTCTGGATTATTCCCATTTGAAAACCCGCACTTATAAACTGATTATTAGTAGGATCTAAACTTTTGTGGTATGCACCGGATACATAGATATTTTGAGTGTTCCACCCAATGCTGGAATTTTTATCCTGCATAAACATAACACCTATTCCCGCTGCATCATTTAAAACTTTACCATCATATCGAATAGGTAATCGTAAATCAAAACTACTATATAATGATACAAATGGTTCATTAAACTGATTATTTCCTTGATTTCTGTGCGCCACTATGGCTCTATAACTTCCTTCGAAACTTCCACTTAAACTTGGATTCAAGAAAATGGGTACATTATTATACTGTGAAAAATTAGGATCTTGACCCCAAGCTATTACAACGATTAAACAGAAAACGCTGGTAAATATGTTAGCTTTTGTTATTGCCTGCATGAAATATATTTGAAAAGCGCTAAAATAATGTTTAATTTTAATATTTGCATAACGGTAAAAATATAACTTTTAGTATTTTTGTCCTATCATGTCGCAACTCACAGAAATTAAGAATTTTAACGGTAAATTTGAGTTCGGAATTTGTCCTCTAAGTGTCATTCCGATTCGTATTTCTCCCTCTCACAGGAGTGAGTTGATTTCTCAAATGCTTTTTGGAGAAATGGCGGAAATTTTGGAAACTAAAGGTGATTATTGGCTCAGGATTATTTGCGAAGCAGATGAAACTATTGGGTGGGTAGAGAAAGATCAGATTTTGCCTTTAGCTGAAAGTACTTATCTTAGATATAAAAATAATTATGCTTACTGTTTAGAAATGATGCAGCCCGCAGTAGGTCCTGATTCTTTCGTTTCAATCACTTTAGCGGCACGTTTACCTGAATATGATGGATTGAGGTTTTCGCTTAATAAAACGAAATTTTCATTCAACGGTCAGGCTTTGCCCATAAGCAAATTTAATCCAAGTCCTGAGATGATTGTTAAACTGGCAAGAAGATATCTAAACACCCCTTTTTTATGGGGAGGGCGGTCGCCTTTTGGTATTGATAGCTCAGGTCTTGTACAAATTGTTTACCAAATGGTGGGTATTTCTCTTCCGCGTGACCCCTTGGAACAAATTAAACTGGGTACCTCTGTTGAGTTTATTGAATTAACACAACCAGGGGACATTGCCTATTTTGAGAATAGATTTGGTAGAATTGTGCATTCAGGCATTATTCTACCAGATAATCAACTGCTTCATTCCCTGGGCCAGGTTAAAATTGACCTTATGGATCATTATGGCGTATTTGATGTAAATAAAAACCATTACCTTAAGCCTTTGCGTATTATTAAAAGATTACTTCCTACCATCTCAACAGTCAGTTCCACGCCTAAATCGGACAACATATTAATCTCTAATCAATTATCACTAGAAATTATTTTATAGTGACCTACTATTAATTTTAAATAATATCACTGAATATTATTTAGCTTGATAATAGTAATCCTTTGATTTTTCTATTAGGTTGTTTCCATACATTTTTACCCAATGATAACTTATCCATTCTCCCGGAACAAGGTTTAGGTCTGCGTGCCAACCCAATTCGTCCACCCAATAACAGGTTATTTTTCTTGCTTTTTCTCCAACAGAAACGGAACTAATATTTTCGATAAAATAAACTGATTCTCCGGGTATGGTTTGAGCTTCCATTTTTAGGCGATATCCTTTGGATTGAGGTATTTCTCCTGCTTTTTCAGTCAGCCATAAAACGCCGTAAGGAGGAATAAAAAAAGTATCACCCTGATATATGTAAGTTACCGAACTAATCTCTTCCTTAAAACAATTTCCTTGCCATTTCTCAGGCAATGCTTTCTTGGAAATCATTTGAAAATCAGAACTAACATTAGCTATTAATAAAATATTTTCCTCTTTCAATGTTTTTTCTACACAAAAAAGAGTGTTGCTTTCCAAGGGTATAACGGTCTCTTTTGCATTACCATGAAGGCAATGGGTTTCTTTTCTTCGATTAGACAGATTGGAGATAATGTTAAATAAAGTATTTTCAACAGTTCCAGCCTCCTTTCTTAGCAATGCTTTTTCCCAATCCATGGCAGGTCTGTGTAACCAACGATTATCTTCTCTTTTTTCTGCATCTTTCAGATAATCAAAATTATTTAAGTGTCCAATTTCATCTCCTGCATAAACCAAAGGGATGCCTCTCATAAAAAAGATAATTCCGTGTAATAACTTGAAGCGATATATCGCTAAGGCTAAATCTTCTTTTTTATTTTCAATAAATGACTTTTGAATACCAATGAGTGCGGCTGTACTACCAGAAATTCTGGATTCACCATTGGTTGAATCTATTTGGAAAGAATAGCCCTGGGCAAAACTATTCGGCCAAACCCCTGTGTAAAATGCAGAGCAGAATAATCGGGTTTCGTGGCCATTCTGGCCAACATCGGCGGCGTTCTGGTCGGAGATTCCCCAACCTATATCGTCATGACAACGTATGTAATTTATCCAGGTAGAAGAAGGAGGGATAGATGGAAGTTTTGATAGGGTAGTCCTTAATAAAACTGTGTTTTCACAAGCTAACGCATGCCACAAGTGATTCATTAAAGTAGCATTATAGCCAATTTCACATGCTTTACCCTCATAACCACCTGCACCTAAATATCTTATAATATCGTTAGGTGCTACAATTGCTTCAGATTTGAAAAGTACACCAGGGGCAACTAGTTGAATCAAGTACTTATATGCTACCAAAAGCATAACCGCTTCTTCTTGATTTTGACAATTTGTACCCATTTTTTTCCATAAAAAAGGTACGGCATCCAGTCTTAAAACATCAACTCCCAGATTGGCAAGAAATAACATTTCCCCAAGCATTGCATTGAATACTTTTGGTTCACTGTAATTTAGATCCCACTGATATTCGTTAAATGTTGTCCAAACCCATTGATTAATTTCCTTTTGGTAGGTGAAATTACCCGGGGCAAAATCTGGAAAAACCTCCGGTAGGGTTCTCTCAAATTGATCAGGCACAGTGCGGTCGGGAAACAAATAATAAAAATCTTTGAAACGACTTTCTCCTTTCAATATACTCTGTGCCCATTCATGTTCCTTTGCCGTGTGATTCATAACAAAATCAATAGCAATAATCTGGTCTTCAGCATGCATTTTATCTATAAGAGCTATCAAATCAGCATTATTACCTAATTTCGTATTGACTTTTCTGAAATTTTTTACCGCGTAACCTCCGTCTGCCTGACCTTCCCTGGGTTCTAATAAGGGCATTAAATGCACATAGTTAACCCCTAATTCTTTTAAATAAGGAAGGTGATTCTCCATTTCTTTGATGCTACCAGCATATAAGTCAACATAAAGCATGGTGGCCACCCATTTTTGATCTAAATACCAATCTTTAGCTAATTCTCTCTTTTTATCTATTTCCTTTAACGAATCCTTCCTATTTACATAAGCGGTATTAATGGTTTCTATAATATCGAGCAAATCTCTTTCCTCTGAATTTGGATAGAGTGTCTTGAATATATATTGGAAATCTGACCAATATTCATTAGCTTTATTTCTAAGTGCCGGGTTGATTTTTTCTATCATGAGGTGTGACGATTCTTAATTTATTAACAAAATACCATTTTTTAATTTAGCGGACAAATCGTAGGTCAACTAGTAAATGAAAATAAAAAAAAATTAACTTTGACGAAAAAATGTTCTATCGATTACCTGCGGAATGGGAAAAACAAGACGCCATTCAATTTACTTTTCCCCATGTTGACTCAGATTGGAAATTAATTTTAGAAGACGCTATTCAAGTTTTTGTTGACGTTATAACCGCCATTTTACCTTTCGAAAAGGTAATTGTTGTTACTAAGGATATTACTAAAACAAAAAGCTATTTTAAAGATTATATTTCGGAAAATTTATTTTTTTTTGAGATAGATAGCAATGATACCTGGGCAAGAGATCACGGTGGCATTACTGTTTCTAATGGTTTGGATCTTAAAATATTAGACTTTACTTTCAATGGTTGGGGACAAAAATTTGATGCAGAAAAGGATAATCTGATTACTGAAAAGTTACATTTATCCAATGCATTTAAAGCACAGCTGGAGAAAATTGAATTTGTTCTGGAGGGTGGTGCCATAGAAACAGATGGATTGGGTACCCTTATTACCACCAGGCATTGTATGCAATCACCTTATAGAAATCCTTCTTTTTCTGAGGAACAAATAAATAATCTGTTATTCCAAAGTTTTGGAACATCCAATATATATTGGCTTAATCATGGATATTTGGCAGGTGATGACACAGATTCACACATTGATACTTTAGTTCGTTTTTGTAATCCAACCACTCTTGCCTATGTAAAATGTGATGATCCACAAGATGAGCACTATGATGCTTTGTTAAAAATGGAGGAAGAGCTGAAGAATCTGGTCGATATCAATGGGAATGCTTTTCATTTAGTTCCATTACCCTGGCCCGATGCTTGCTTTGCTGACGACGGACACAGAGTACCTGCTACTTATGCAAATTTTTTAATTATCAATGGAGCAGTGTTACTCCCTATTTACAATGTAAAACAGGATCAGGAAGCTGTAAACGTTTTAAGCAGTATTTTCCCCGAGAGAAATATTATCCCTGTGCTATGCCGCACCTTAATTGAACAACACGGATCTCTACATTGCATTTCTATGCAGTATCCAGAAGGTTCTATCAATTTATAATATCGAAACGATGAAAAAAAATAGTATCAAAGTTGGGCTCATACAACAAGCCTCCAGCCATAATTCTGGTGAAAATTTAGATAAAATTATTCCAGAAATTAAACGGCTGGCTAACATGGGGGCAGAACTTATAACACTGCAGGAATTGCATAATAGCATTTATTTTTGTCAGGCAGAAGATCCATCCATTTTTGATTTGGCAGAAACCATCCCAGGTAAATCAACAGAAATACTAAGTAGAGTAGCCTCTGATAATAAAGTGGTCATAGTTTCTTCACTTTTTGAAAAAAGAGCGCCTGGTCTTTACCATAATACCGCCGTGGTTTTTGAAAATGATGGAAGTATTGCCGGTAAATATAGGAAAATGCATATTCCGGATGATCCCGCTTACTATGAGAAGTTTTATTTTACGCCGGGCGATTTGGGCTTTGAACCTATTCAAACGAGTGTAGGTAAATTGGGTATTCTTGTTTGTTGGGATCAATGGTATCCAGAAGCTGCCAGATTAATGGCCTTAAAAGGGGCAGAAATTTTAATATATCCAACGGCTATTGGTTGGGAACATACTGATGCTGAGGAGGAGAAAGAAAGACAATATGATGCCTGGTTTACCATACAAAGGGGTCACGCTATATCCAACGGTTTACCCCTGATTGCCATTAACCGATGTGGATTTGAACCAGATTGGACGGGAAATACAAAGGGAATCACCTTTTGGGGACAAAGCTTTGTTTGTGGACCTCAAGGGGAAATTCTTTTTAAAGCGGATAGTACCTCATCAAATGGCTTTTTGGTGGAGATAAGTAAAACCAGGACAGAAGAAGTTCGCAGAATGTGGCCATTTTTTAGAGATCGTCGTATTGATGCTTACGGTGAAATTACAAAACGGTACATCGACTAACTTTACCCACTATAAACTTTGAATTAAGTCATATTGAGATATAATCTGGAAATCACCTGCAGTTTTTTTGACAATGACAGCGGGTATCTGACGTGAAATTATCTTACTTAATTGTGAAACTGTCATGTCTTCGCTAACAACAGGTAAGGCGGGTGCCATGATATCTCTCACTGATGAATTTTGCAAACGATTTTCAGAAAGAGCACTTATCACTTGTTGTTCTCCAACGGAACCTACCCATTCTTCATTTTCCATCACAGGTAACTGGGATATATCAAAGTCGCGCATCAATCTTAATACCTCCTGTATAGCAGTATCTGGATTAATACTTATAAACTCTTTTTTAAGCTTTTTAGCCAAAATATCTTTTGCTCTCAATTCATTCTCCAAAAATCCACGTTCCCTCATCCAATCATCGTTATATATTTTGCCTACATATCGACTACCGTGATCATGAATTATAACAACAACTACATCATCTTCTTTTAGTTCAGCCCTCATTTGCCAAAGCCCTGCTACAGCTGAACCAGCGGAATAGCCTAAGAGCATACCTTCTTCTCTGGCTATTTTTCTTGCCATTAAGGCCCCGTCTTTATCGGAAACCTTTTCAAAATGATCTATTAAGCTAAAATCTACATTCTTAGGAAGTATATCTTCACCGATACCTTCTGTTATATAAGGATAAATTTCCTGTTCATCGAAAATACCTGTCTCGTGGTATTTTTTAAAAACTGAACCATAAGTATCTATTCCCCAAACCTTTATATCTTTATTTTGTTCTTTTAAAAATCTAGCCGTTCCCGAAATAGTTCCTCCTGTTCCAACGCCAGTTATAATATGGGTAACTTTACCATCGGTTTGTTCCCAAATTTCAGGACCTGTCGATTCATAGTGAGCCTGCCTGTTTGATAGGTTGTCGTATTGATTAAACCAAAATGAATTAGGAATTTCTGTACTGATTCTTTTAGCAACAGAATAATATGAACCCGGGTCATCAGGATGAACATTGGTAGGACAAACAATTACGTCAGCTCCCAACGCTTTAAGTAAATCAATTTTCTCTTTAGACTGTTTATCTGTCGTAGTAAAGATGCACTTATAACCCCTTACTGCAGCTGCTATGGCCAATCCCATTCCTGTATTGCCAGAAGTACATTCTATAATTGTTCCACCGGGCTTCAAGTTACCATTGGCTTCCGCATCTAATAACATTTTCAGAGCCATTCGATCTTTTATGGAATTACCAGGATTAAATGTTTCTACTTTTATAAGAACCGTTGCCTTAATACCGGGTATAATTTTCTTGATTTGAACTAATGGTGTATTTCCAATAGTTTCTAAAATAGTTTCACAATATTTCATACTATTTATAATATTTGACTGATACAAAAAATTTTAAATCCAGAAAACCTAAATCTGAGGCATCATTTTTAGCTAATAAAAGTAAAATATCTAAAGGGTATTTTCCTGGAGGAATTTTACCTATTACTTTGCCTGTTATTTTTTTATTTGACATCGGATTTGTTATCTCTACAACAGAATGTTCTGGTATTTTGTTGGATAGAACATAAGGATATTCTGTTTTTTCAAAAGGTGAATCAAATGTTTGTGCCGCTCCGGATATTGTAACTAATACGTTTTTAGATTTATCGGAGGTGATTGTAAGGGAATCTTTATTCCTATTTGGTTTTACTGCAATGTCTGTTGAAGGTATTTTAATAGGTTGGACCGGAAAATAGCCTATCAACAGCTTGGAATCAATTTTTATAATATTGCTTTTTATTGAATTTATTTTCTTAATATCATTAGAATCCCTGGGGAAGTAAATTCTAAATAGTTTATATACAGTATCTCCTTTTTTAACTTTGTAGAAAAGAGGGATATAGCTATATTTTTCTAATGAGCTTCGCTGTACGGGACTTTTAACACTGTTGTATGGAATAGGAATTTTAATGGTTTTATTTGCTTTCATCTGAGAATCTGTCATTCCATTTATCTCTCTGATTAGGTTCAATGTAGTTCCATAATATGAAGCAATACTATTCAAATTATCATCTTTTTTTACTAGGTGAGATAAGTAATATTTTCCCTCTGTATAACCAATAAAAACTGTATCCTTTGGAGGTTTTACATTAAAAGATGATGTTTGACTTTTTCCTTCGCTCAGAATAAAAAACGAAATAAATGATAATAAAAGTAAATTATTCTTCAATTTTGACAAAATGAATGAAACAAAGGTATTTCGAATGAAAAAAAATATTGTCATAATTCCTGCAAGATATAAATCAATTCGTTTTCCAGGAAAGCCTCTGGCAAAAATTTCTCAAAAATCAATGATACAATATATTTACGATAGTATTAAAAATTATTCATTTTTAGACGAAATAATTGTTGCTACGGACGACCAGAGGATAGTAAACCATTGTATAGAAATGCATATTCCTTATGCTTTAACGGATGAAAATCATCAAAGTGGTACTGATCGGGTGGCAGAGGTGGCAAAAAAATATCCTGCCTCATACAATATTATCAATTTGCAAGGAGATGAACCCTTTATTAAAGAATCAGATATTAAAAAATTAATTGAAACACTTGATAGCGCAAAAGATGGGATAGCCACTTTAGCCTGTCTTATTACAGATAAGGCACAAAGGTTAAATCCTAATAGAGTGAAGGTAGTTTTCAACAAAAAAAAAGAAGCTATGTATTTCAGCAGGTTTGATATACCTTATCAGAAAAGTGATTTTTCGGATGTACTGACCTACCAGCATATTGGAATTTACGGATTTAAAAATGAAGTACTACAAACGATATCGAAGCTTCCTCCAGGTTTGTACGAAAAAGCTGAATCTTTAGAGCAACTTCGCTGGTTAGAGGAAGGGTTAACCGTTAATCTGGGATTTGTAGAAGAAGCGTTATTTAGTATTGATACGCCACAAGACCTTCATGAGGCAAATAAAAAGGTAAAAAACGAATAATATGAGTAATTATAAAAAATTATTTTTACCAGGTTTCAGTTTAGCATTAATAGGTATGGGACTATCCATTTCTATAGAAGCTGGTTTTTGGAAATGGAACGGTAGCCCAACGTGGGAGTGGGTATTGTTGGGAACGATAGGACTTGTAATTTTTAACTCAGGTTTAAGTCTTTTTGGAGAGGCTGTAATTAGAGCATCAAAAGAAAAGAAAGACTAAGGTAGTGAATCAGCAGAAAAACTAAATGGCAAAATGGAGACAATACTGTTTAATAGGTAGTAACTACCTTCTTCTCCCTGAAAAATTATTTCAATAGGGCTCTTTTGCCTTGTCTCCATTTCAATGAGCACCTGCCGACATGCACCGCATGGGCTGACGAGAGCATCTTTTTTATCTGCAACCACAGCAATTACTTTTATTTTTTGAATGGCTCCTTCAAAAGATAATTTGGCAACAGCATTTCTTTCCGCACACATACATAATGGATAAGATGCATTTTCAATATTTGTACCTAATATCTGATGACCATTATCTAATAATAGGCAAGCTCCTACTCTAAATCTGGAGTATGGAGCATAAGAATTATGAAATGCAAGGCGGGCGGAGTCTAATAATTCTTTATATTTGTCCGGAACTTCATCAATACACTGAAATCTTGTGAAATGGATTTGTATGGTTTTTTCCAATTTTTTTCGCTTGTTCCATAAAGATAATAAAAATGCATAATATACTTATAATTGGTGCCGGACTTTCTTCAAGTGCACTTATTAATTATGTTCTGAAAAATGCAGAAACAAAGGGTTGGAATGTTACCGTAGCTGATGCCGACCCCTTAAAGGCGGAAAAGCTTATTGCCGGACATTTAACAGCCAGAGCCGCCTGGCTCGATGTAATGAAAGTGAATGACCGGCGGGAACTGATAAGTAGAGCTGATGTTGTAGTTTCTCTCATTCCGGCCCATTTGCATTTAGAGGTTGCTCATGATTGTATCAAATTGAAAAAACACCTGATTACCGCTTCTTATGTTTCACAGGAAATGTATAGATTGGGTGACGAAGCACGCGATAGAGAACTTATTTTTATGGGCGAAATGGGGCTGGATCCTGGTATTGATCACATGTCTGCTATGCGTCTTATCGACGGAATCAAAGAAGATGGCGGACAGATTACCTCCTTTCGTTCCTATACAGGCGGCTTAATTTCTCCTGAAAGCGATGATAATCCATGGCATTACAAGTTCACATGGAATCCAAGAAATGTAGTTCTTTCCGGTCAGGGAACGGCTCAGTTTATTGAAAATAGTAAATTAAAATATGTTCCTTACCATAGATTATTTCGTGAAAAGAAAATTGTAAATATCTTAAATGAAGGTCCCTTTGAGATGTATGCCAATAGAGATTCTCTGCTTTATATGGATGTTTACGGATTATCTAAAATCCCAAATATTATCAGAGGAACGCTTCGTGCCGTTGGATTTTGTGAAGCCTGGGATGCTTTAATTCAGGTTGGTTTAACTGATGCTGATTTTCCAATACTAGATTCAGGCAATATAACATATCACGAACTTTTAGATGCTTATGTCGATCAATATAATGGGGGTACTTTACGAGAAAGGGTAGCTCAACTATTAAATAAACCAGCTAATTCGCTGGTTATGGATCAATTAGAATGGCTTGGATTGTTTAGAAAGAAAAAAATTAAACATAATTTTGCCACTCCAGCTTTAATCCTTGAAAATCTGCTAAGAGAAAAATGGGCTTTACAGCCTAAGGATAAAGACATGATCATCATGCAACATGAGGTGGAATATAAAAAAGAGGGTAAAAAATTCTTGAAAATATCCAGTATGAAATTACTTGGGGAAGATAGTCAGGATACCGCAATGTCAAAAACAGTAGGTCTCCCGTTAGGAATTTTTGTAAAGTTGGTATTAGAAGGTAAAATTTCAGCGAGAGGTGTACAAATCCCTGTAATGCGTGAAGTCTATGAACCTGTTTTAAGAGAACTGGAGGAAGATTATTCTGTTGTTTTTAACGAGAAGCTTATTGAGCTATAATGTTGACACCTATTCGTTTGCTTCAGTTTTTTCATCTTAGCAGACAGGTAAGTGTTCTTTTTTATGCCTTTTTACTTCCCTATTTAAACTTTTCAAATGGTGAAATTGGCTCTTTTGAGCTTTTACAAATATTAGCTTATTCGCTGAGTTTTTTCTGGATTTCAGGACTTGTTCAAGGCCTTATGCATATTTATCCTTCTTTACCTATACAGAGTAAACAAAAAATGCTTTCCGCAGCTTTCTTGTTATTTAGCTTACTTACTATCTTCTTTGTTGTTTTTGTCGGGTTAAGCATTTATTTTAAACTACCCCTTTTTCAAACTTTTTCAACTATTCCATTTGTTTGGATATTTTTACTTTATTTTCTATTTAATACTCCTGCTCAATTACTCGAATATGCTTTATTTCTGGAGGAAAAGTACCAATGGCTTAAGATATCCTGTTTAGTTTCATTTCCCTTACAGTTATTACTTTTTTCCATTCCCTTAATATGGTTTGATGACCTTAGTTTAGGCTTAATCGGTCTTACCTTTTGGGCTTGCCTAAGGTTTTTAGTTCTTACATTCCATTCCTTTTCTTTACCAATTCATTTTGATAAAAAATTAATATATTCCTGGATTAGCTATTCTTTACCTTTAATATTTTCAGCGTTAGTCGGCGGATTAGCATCGGTAATTAATGCATCATTAGTTCAGTATTTTTATCATGGTAGTACCGCTGTTTTTGCCGTTTATCGCTATGGAGCGAGAGAGTTACCTTTTGTTAATGGTTTATTTGAAGGTCTTGGTCTGGGAATTATTCCCTCCCTGATTAAAAATATAAATAATGGATTGGTTCAATTAAGAAAAAACACTCTACATCTTTTACATCTTGTTTTTCCTATTACTATTATTTTAATGTTTTTTGTACGTAGCTGGTTTCCTGTTTTGTTCTCTGATCAATTCGTGGAAAGTATTCCTATTTTCAAAATATTTCTTTTTTTGGTTATATTTAGAATTATCCCAACAAATACAGTAATCAATGCTTTAGGTCATTCCCGGATTTTAGCCGTCATTGGTCTTGGGGAATTGTTTATTCATTTTGTTGGCAGTTATCTGGGGCTGCATTGGTTTGGTTTAATAGGT
Organism: Haliscomenobacteraceae bacterium; assembly: GCA_947501115.1. Taxonomy (GTDB): domain Bacteria; phylum Bacteroidota; class Bacteroidia; order Chitinophagales; family Saprospiraceae; genus BJGN01. Next base: position 75,332 of record CANMVX010000005.1, on the reverse strand, counting down.
ATAGCCTACGCCACATTTTTTGCTTATTCCTTTGAAAAATTGGCGGGACTCATTTATTTATGGTGGAAAAGTGGAATTCTTATAACTCAATTAATACCTTTTTATTGGTGGGTATTTTATTCAATACTTTTAATAGTCAGTTATTTTATTAACGGTTAATGCTGTATATTTGGCCACATTTTAAAATAAAAATATTGTTATGTCAAGGATAATGATTATTGGAGCAGGTGGAGTTGGAAGGGTAGTTGCCTTTAAATGTGCTCAGGATCCAGCGGTTTTTTCTGAAATTTTACTAGCCAGTAGAACCGTTTCTAAGTGCGATCGTATTGCTGACGATATTAAAATACAGCTTGGTTATAATGCAATGTCAACAGCAAAGGTCGATGCTGATAATGTTCCGGAACTGGTTCAATTGATTAATCATTTCAAACCTAAGTTGATTATCAATGTAGCATTACCCTATCAGGATTTAACCATCATGGAGGCTTGTTTACAAACGGGCGTTCATTATCTTGATACAGCGAATTATGAACCTAAAGATGAAGCTAAATTTGAATATAGCTGGCAGTGGGCTTACAGAGAGAGGTTTAAAGAGGCTAATTTAACCGCCATTTTGGGATGCGGTTTTGACCCAGGCGTTACCGGTGTGTTTACAGCTTATGCTGCAAAACATTATTTCGATGAAATGATCTATTTAGATATCATTGACGCAAATGCCGGAAGTCACGGTAAAGCTTTTGCCACAAATTTTAATCCTGAAATTAATATTCGGGAAGTAACCCAAAAAGGTAAATATTGGGAAAATGGTGATTGGGTCATGACAGAACCCCATGAGATTAAAATGGATATTGATTATCCTAATATTGGTCCAAAATCTTCTTATCTCATTTATCACGAGGAACTTGAATCCTTAGTTCAAAATTTTCCAACCTTAGAAAGAGCTAGATTTTGGATGACCTTCAGCGAGGAATATTTAACCCATTTACGGGTCATTCAAAATATTGGAATGGCTAATATTGAACCTGTTATGTTTCAGGGTAGAGAAATTATTCCTTTGGAGTTTCTAAAAGCTGTTTTGCCCGATCCTGGTGAGTTGGGTGAAAATTATACAGGTCAAACAAGTATTGGGGTTAGAATAAGAGGTAAAAAAGACGGTAACTGGGTAAATTATTATATCTGGAATAATTGCCAACATGCCGATGCTTATAAAGAAACAGGCACACAGGGCGTTTCCTATACCACAGGTGTTCCTGCAATGGTTGGAGCAAAAATGTTTTTAACAGGTCAATGGTCGAAACCAGGCGTTTATAATGTCGAAGAATTTAATCCTGATCCATTCCTTGAGGCATTAGGCCTCGCTGGTTTACCATGGCATGAACAGGTGAATGGAAATCTTCAGTTTGATTATCCAGCATAGTTTGTCGATTTTATTCATGTTAAATGATCCTATTTTATGAACCTTTCAGATTATAATCAAATTCCATCTCCCGCTTTTGTTTTGGATCTAAAAAGGTTCACACGCAATCTTGATTTGCTGAAGGAAATTCAGGAAAAAGCGAACATTAACATTATTTTAGCCCTAAAAGGTTTTTCACTTTGGCATGTCTTTCCCCTTATTAAAAAATATCTTGCCGGGGCAACAGCCAGTTCTTTTCATGAAGCTTTATTGATATTTAATGAAATGGGGACCAAAGCTCATACTTATTCCCCAGCTTATATTCCCGCCGATTTTGATAAAATTGTTCAATATAGCAGTCATATTACTTTTAATTCTTGTGCTGAGTATATCAGGTACCTTCCATTTATTTCTTCTGAAAATCCTATGTTTTCTCCCGGAATAAGAGTTAATCCTGGTTATTCTCCCGTGGATGTTGCCTTGTATAATCCCGCCGCTGAAGGCTCAAGGTTAGGTGTTACCGTCGATAGAATAAATGAGTTAAAGCAATTACCTAATTTGGAAGGTTTACATATTCACACATTATGTGAATCAGATTCTTATCATCTGGAGAAATTAATTGACGCGGTAATACTTAATTTTGGAGAATTATTACCTAAGCTAAAATGGATAAATTTTGGCGGTGGACACCTCATGACTAAATCTGATTATGATGTACCCCATCTCATCTCAGTACTTCAATCATTCAAACTAAAATACCCAAATTTAAGTGTAATTCTTGAACCTGGTAGTGCAGTCGTTTGGGAAACAGGGGAGCTGGTTTCAACTGTATTAGATATTGTAGATAATAACGGTATTAAAACAGCTATACTGGATGTATCTTTTACCGCACACATGCCTGATACGCTAGAAATGCCTTACCGGCCAAATATCTTAAACGCTGCCAGGGAATTAAATTCAGATTTTCATACTGCCTATAGACTAGGTGGCGTAAGTTGCCTGGCTGGTGATTTTCTTGAAGAATACTTTTTTTCATCCCCTTTACAAGTTGGTCAAAAATTAATTTTTCTGGACATGATGCATTACACGATGGTCAAAACAACGATGTTTAATGGTGTTGGTCATCCGGAAATAGGATGTTGGTCTGAAGATGATGGCTATAAACTATGGAAAAAATTTGATTATTCTGATTTCAAAAATAGGTTAGGTTAGTGTTTATGGAGAATGGTGATGATTTGTTTCAACATATCTTGGTTAACCTGAATGATGATTTTGATGCTTATGAAAAAAGAGCCATTGCTAAGTCCATATTATACGATATTGCCCATTTTATAATGCCTTGGAGTGCCAGGACAAATATATCCGCAGAATTAGTTTTTAATATAAATCAATCAATTAGTAGAATAAATGGCGGTGAGCCAACACAATATGTTTGTGGTTTTGCTCCCTTTAGAAATTATCTGCTAAAAGTAGATAAAAATGTGCTTATACCCAGACCAGAAACGGAAGAGTTGGTATCTCTGGTCTTAGCTAATTTACCCGTATTACCGCCTGGGAAAGGTATTGATATAGGCACTGGTTCCGGAGCTATCGCCTTGTCTATTGCCCTGGAAAGCGATCGGGAAATGGATGCACTTGACATTAGTGAGGGAGCTTTACAAATGGCTATGTCGAATATTGAAAAATATTCAGCTAGTGTCAATTTAATTCATAGTGATATTTTAAATTCTCCTTTAACAGAAAATTACTCATTTATCGTAAGCAATCCTCCATATATACCAGTAATGGATAAAATAGACATGTTGGATTCCGTGTTAAAATATGAACCTGGTGTAGCATTATTTGTACCTGATGATTCTCCTCTTTTGTTTTATCAAAGAATAGTAGCGCTTTCCACAAAATCTATACTGCCAAAAGGAGGATTGTTCTTTGAATGTCATCCTAAATTTATAAATGACGTTGCTGATCTCTTAATAGCAAATGGATTTGAAAATGTGCAAATACTAAACGATGTAAGCGGAAAACAAAGAATGGTGCAGGGATTTATGCTCGAATAGCTACATCTCCTTCATAATATCAAATAATTCTGCTAAAGTGTTATTCAAAGATTCTATGGCTTCTACCATTTTCCAATTTTCTTTATTTCTGTCCTCCACATAATTTGAAATACTCCTTATGGACATGAAGGGAATCTTTTCTTTTAGACATACATAAAAAAATGACGCACCTTCCATATTTTCAATCTCAACCTCAGGGTATTTTATAATTATTTTATCCGCCTTACTTTGAGTACCTGTCACTGTATTTAATGTAATTCCATGGGCCAGAGGAAGAAATTTAGTCAACGACGCTTCTGGATTTATCAAAACACCCTCTGCAAATGGAAATGAATTCTTATCTATGAGCGGCGTTTCAAAAATAGAAGTAAAGCTACCATCCTTTTCCTCCATACCTATATCTCCAAATTGTTCTGTAGCCATATAATAAACCTTTGCCAACGGCTTATTCTTTTGATAAGACCCACCGATGCCCGCTTGAATGATTAATGAATAAGAAAATTGGTTTAATCTATTCTTTAATTCATATAAAGTGTTAAAAACACCTATGCCCGTTACCAAAAGTTGAATTTCGTGGTTTCCTGATTTCCATGTTCCCTCTTCCACTTTCTGCCAGGACTTATCTAAATACTTTATTGTTTGGTTAACTTCAAAGTAGGTTGCACTCGTTAATAATAGGTTCATTTTACTTTATAATTCCAATGTTTTTGAAAAAAGACAGAAGTTAAAAGGCCTAACCATTGATGCTGTCTCACTTTTAAACCAAATCTAATACTTTTTGGTAGGTTATATGCTAATCCAAAGGTAAAAGAATAGGGTAGTGGTTCCCACCCAATCTCTCCCTCAAATAACTTAAACTGACTGGTAATATTTCCCCTGATTCCATTAAAAATCTGATGACCTTGATAGGTGTAAAAAATATTTATGTGATTATACTTTCCAATTTTGTTATCGATACCTAATAGAAGGAAATCCATCTTTTCCAATGGAGATGAATATAAATCTCTGTCATATTTAATATACAAGTGATGGCTCTCATGTATCCTGGCGATTGCGTGAACCCCAATAGTTAATATATGACTCATTTTATCTTCTGGAAATGACTGTGTTTTATATTCAATCTCAGTGCCCAATATAAAATTATGATGAAGTAATTTATGATAATTAAAAACTAATTCTCTATGTTTTGAATACGGAGAAGAATACGAAAACGAAGTATATTGATTTTTGTCCTTAAAAAATAGGATTAAATCTAATGATTGCCTTGATTTTACTCCTAACCATTGTGATTCCTGACCTAAAACACCCAATATTTTATTCTGTTTAGTGATACCAGTCTGACTCTTTTCAAAGAAATTTCTTCCCAAAAGTGGTTGAATTTTGTTACCTAACCTAATAAAATCAATATTTTGGCTATGAACTATGGGGTAATTTAATATCATGGCTATTAAAAGAATTAATTGGTTTTTCATACTTCCTTGATTTTTCCTTAATATAATTGGAAAGTAAGAGTTTCTTGTATCGGTGGTTTTTTGATAATGATAGATTTATCCTAACTTTGTCCAAAAATAAATGCGTCAAAAGGTTATCTTCCAAGATTTAGGATTAACGGATTATTTTGATACCTGGCAGTACCAAACAGAAATTCACCAGAAACTTAAGGAAGAAAAAAAAATTATTAATAATCCTAATCCTTCACATACGCTTATTTTTTGTGAACATCATGCCGTTTTCACATTAGGTCGAAGTGGATCACAAGAAAATTTAATCGTTTCACCAGAATATTTAGCAGAAAATAAAATTCAGTTTTATAAAATTAATCGTGGGGGTGATATTACCTATCACGGTCCGGGGCAAATTGTTGGCTATCCAATTTTTGATTTAGATCTCTTTTTTAATGATGTTCATAAATATGTTAGATTACTCGAGGAATCTGTTATCCAAACACTGGAACATTATAATATTACAGGCTATAGAGAACCAGGGTACACTGGTGTTTGGATCAATAGAGGAAACGAAAAACGAAAAATATGCGCTATTGGTGTTCATTTAAGTCGATGGATTTCATTACATGGTTTTGCATTTAATATCAATACAAATCTTGATCACTTCAACTTTATTATTCCTTGTGGCATTAAAGATGAAGGTAAATCTGTAACTTCTTTAGAAAAAGAATTGGGTGCAAAGCAAAATATGGATGAGGTTAAAGACATTTTAAAAAATAAAATGTCATCTATTTTTGAATTTGATATGTTATAATTTCTATGAGTGTGGAAAATAAAGCTAAAAGAGTCGCTGAATCAAAATCTGTCATGACAGAAATGGTCATGCCGAATGATGCAAATCCTATGGGTAATCTCATGGGTGGGAATTTATTGAGATGGATGGATATTATTTCTAGTATTTGTGCAGGAAAACACTGTGAAAACCAAGTAGTTACTGTATCTGTAGATAATGTTGCTTTTAAAAAGCCTATTCATGTAGGTGATATAGTAACTATTGAGGCAATGGTTACACGTTCATTTAATACCTCGGTAGAAGTTTATGTGGAAGTTTATGCGGCGGATATCAAAGGACATAATTATAGACGATGTAATCATGCATATTACACCTTTGTTGCACTGAGTACACCAGAGGGTAAACCGGTTCCCGTTCCTATGGTTATACCGCTTACAGATAATGAAAATAAGTTATTTGATTCAGCACCTCAAAGAAGGGACATGAGATTATTATTAGGAGGTAGATAAAATTTTGTGGAAAATGATGAATGTACAAATGGTTCAAAAGGTATGGTCTGTCGTGGGGAAGATTAAATATTATTGGATTTTTCTATTGTTTTTAATAGCTGTTTCAGACGTTCGGCATTCTTCAAATTTTAATTCTTTTAAACCTATTGAAAATTTTTTCCTTTTAAGACAATTTTTTAATGATGAATCAACGACAAAAAAATACATTGAATCACTAAAAAACATATCAAATACACCAAATTTAAGATCGGTACCCAAAGGATTTGATGAATCTTGGACGCTTAGAGGTCCAAATAAAATTGGGGCAAGAGTTAACGTGATAAAACCTGATCCAAAAAATAATCAAATTGTTTACCTTGGTTTTTCATCTGGTGGATTATGGAAAACTATAGATGGTGGTCAAACCTGGAATCCTATTTTTGATAATTTCCCTTGGCTAGCCATAGCCGACATAAACATTGACCCGACAAATAGTAAAATTATTTATGTTGCCACGGGAGATCCAAATATTTCCGGCTATCCTTTTGTGGGCGACGGCGTATATAAAAGTGTTGACGGTGGTCAAACCTGGAAAAATATAGGACCTGCTGGTACACAGGTTATTTCCAAAATCCTAATTAATCCCGTTAATCCTCTCATTTTATATGCCTCCAGTATGGGCTTACCATTTCAACGAGATAAATTAAGAGGCATTTATAAAAGTATAAATGGTGGAATTACCTGGGAAAAAGTTTGGCACGTCGCTGATGATACAGGTATTATTGACATGATTTTTGATCCTTTTAATCCTAATGTTATTTATGCTGCTTCTTGGCCAAGAGTCAGAAATAATAGAGAAAGTTTATTGTCAGGTGTAAATGCCACTATTTTCAAAAGTATAGATGGCGGTAATTCCTGGATTAAATCTGATAACGGATTAAAATTTGGTCCAAAGGGTAGAATTGGTCTTGTGGCTAGCAAACTAACTCCAAATTTACTTTTTTCTATTGTCATTGGTGAAAATAATGAATGGGAAGGTTTCTATAAATCAGTAAATGGAGGATCCTCCTGGGTAAATCTTTTATCTAATTCAGGTAGTAATTCTTTACCAGATAATGCTATGGGGGGATTTGGTTGGTATTTTGGTAAAATTGAAATAAATCCTAAAAATGATAGGGATTTATTTATTCTGGGTGTCGATCTTTGGCGATCTAAAGATGGCGGTGTTACCTGGTTTTTAGGCGCTCCTCCGTGGTATGAAAACAAAGTTCATGCAGATAAACACGATTTGGTTTTTCTTAATGAAACCGATGTATTACTCGCTTCCGATGGCGGGGTTTATCAATCAAAAGATAATGGGCAGAGTTGGAGTGATTACGAGGAGGTTCCCGCTACTCAATTTTATAGAATTGCTTCAAATCCACATGAACCAAATGCCTATTATGGAGGTGCTCAGGACCACGGTACATTGAAAGGTGAAAATCCTCAAAATTGGGTTAGGTTGTTCGGTGGTGACGGCTTTCAGCAGGTTTTCGATCCTAAAAATGATAATATCTTCTATACCCTTACCCAAAATGGAAGTATTTTAGTAAGTACCAATAAAGGATTGTCATTTATTTCGGCAATGAATGGTATTGATAAATTTGAACCTGTCGCCTGGGATGCACCACTCATTAAAAGTCCTTTTAATGCTAATACATTATTCACAGGTACCTCCAGAGTTTATAAAAATACCGAAGGCGCCAATGCTTTTTGGAAAGCAATAAGTAATGATTTAACAGATGGGAATATATATGGTGCCCGGTTCCATAATATTACAAGCATTAACGAATCGACTAAATTACAAGGGTTACTCTATGCTGGTACCTCAGACGCTAATTGTTGGAGATTTGATCCTGAAACAAATATTTGGACGAATATTTCGAATGGATTACCTGAAAGATATATAACCTCCGTGCAAGCATCGCCTTCTTTTACGGATAACGTATATGTTACGCTCTCCGGTTATAAAGATAATGATTGGCAATCCCACCTTTTTTTATCAAAAGAAAGAGGGGATAAATGGAGGTCTATTAAAGGTGATTTACCATACATTTCTATAAATGACCTGGTTATTATTCCCAATCATTCAGATTCTTTGTTATTCGTAGCTACCGATGCTGGGGTATATGGGTCTGTTAACGGTGGACTTAACTGGCATAAGCTTGGTACAAATTTACCCATGGTGGCCGTTTATGATTTACATTACGTACCTGAAAAAATGGAATTAATTGCAGGCACCTTTGGCAGGTCTATTCATACTTATAATTTAAAAACATTACTCGAAAAAAAATATTCCTTAACGGTATCTCCTACTAATCTTTTAATTTCTTCCCTGGGAGGTAATTTTCCTTTAAATATTGTATCTAATACGCAATGGAGCATTTATAAATCTAACTCTTTTATACGAATTACCCCCTCTTCTGGTGTCGATAATAGTTCTGTAAGTGTGATTTGTGAACCCAATAACAGCGTATTACCCAGAACAGATAAAATAGTGGTAAAAGGAACGGGCGTAGATTCGACGATTGTGTTGTTAACTCAAAATGGGGTATTACCTACTTTTACTGTTTCACCTCAAAATATAGCTTTTACCTCTGGTAATCAAAGTCAAAAAATATCGATAGTAACGAATACCTCCTGGCGGGTATTCAAAAATGTAGATTATATAAATACAAATGTTACTTCTGGTTCAGGTAATGCTTTTATTGATTTGACCATTACTGTTAACTCATCTGCTAATTCTAGGACTGGATTATTGAAATTTCTTCCAAATGGAATGGATACTATTTTTGTAAAAATAACACAAGCGGGAAATGCGGTATCTGCTAATAATGAAGTAAGTAAAAAATATTCTCCTTTTCAGGTATTTCCCAACCCAATGCTAAATGATTTAATAACCTTAAGAAAGACCAATAGTTTATTTGAGGAATCTACCACCGTTTCCCTGTATCAGGTGAACGGACATTTGATTAAAAGCTATCAAGTACCCATATTTAGTGGAGAGAAGGTACTTAGTTTACCTCAATTATCCAACGGTATTTATTTATTGGTCGTACGAAATAGTAAAAATCAAATAATTCATTCAGAAAAATTAGTGAAATAAATTATTCTACTCTTCCATTTCTATGTACAATCGTCGCAGTAGGTTGCTGGGTACCCATTATTATTACATCCTGAATATTTACATGATTTGGTCTGGATGCCATAAAATAGATTGTTTCAGCGATATCAAAGGCTGTTAAGGGATTAAAATCACTGTAAATATTGGCCCTTTCTTTATCACCATCAAATCTAACCATTGCAAATTCAGTATCCTCAACATGGCCAGGTGAGATAGAAGCCACTCGGATATTGTGTGTATGTAAATCAATTCTCATACCTTCAGTTAGTGCAATTACAGCTGCTTTGCTTGCACAATAAACATTTCCATTTGGATAAGTTTGTTTTCCTGCTATGGATCCCAAATTGATGATAAAACCTCTTTTTTTATTCATCATTAGGGGAATAACTGCTCTTGAAACATAAATAAGACCTTTAACATTGGTATCAATCATTTCCTCCCAATGAGCTAAATTTCCTTCCTGAAAAGGGGCAAATCCTTTTGCTTTGCCTGCGTTATTTAGCAGAAAATCTATCTTATTCCATGCTTCTGGCAAAGAAGAAAATGCTTTGCTAACCTCCATTTCATTTCTAACATCCAGCGTTATCAATAAAATGTCGATAGGATACATTGATTTTATCTGATGAGCAACCTCCTCTAATTTTTCTTTTCTTCTGGCTAATAAAATTAAAGAATAACCTTTGCTGGCAAAATAATAAGCCGTGGAAAGTCCAATTCCAGCGTTAGCACCGGTGATACAGGCTATTTTTCCTTGATTTACATTATCGAAAGGTAGTATATTGTTCACAGCATTATTGATTAAATGGTATTAACTTCAAATGCAAGATCATTTTCCGGTATTTTCAGCTCGGGGTTATTTTGAATGGCTTTTAAATAAAACTCTCTGGCAATTTTTTTCTCTCCTTCATAAAGATAGAAAGTAGCAAGATCGTAATAAGCAAACTTATGATTTGGTAAAACCTCAATGGTTTTTAAGTAAAATTCTAAAGCCTTATATGGCTTGTTAGAAATATTACTTAAATAAATGGCGTAGGTATATAAAGCTTCTTTAGGAAATGAAGATTGTTTTATGCACTGCTTTAACAAAGTTCCTGCCCTTTCCATTTTTTCAGGGAAATGTGTTATTAGGATACTTGCCAATTCATACAATGATTCTCCATGATTTGGTTCAATAAGCAAAAGTTCCTCTAAAACGGTTTTTGCCTCTTCCCATCTCTTTTGACTTAGTAAAATCTTAGATAAAGCTAATTTTGCCTCTGTCTGATGTCCATTTCTTTCAATAAAATGTTGAAGGAAACCAATTTTTTGATGTTCATTTTCGGTTTCTCTTAATACAAGTTTTAAATGAAAATATTGTCGTTCAACATCTGTAGGATATTGTTTTTCAATTTGTTTGTACAATGAGGTAGCTGCTTCTAAGGAAGATTCCGTTTCAACAATAAGGGGAACTTCTTCTTTTTCTATTTCCTTTATCATATTTCCCTCTTTTTCTTCATCCTCCTCTTTTACTATTTCTTCCACCTTAGTCACTGAAGTTTCAAAAGTAAACGAATCTTCGGGTTCAGCATGTTCGGTGCGAGGAAGCGTTAAATCAGTGGTTCCAATGGGTAAAGTAGGTTTAAATTCAGGAATCTCATCACTCACTGAATCCTCGTTTGATGAACTAGTGAAATTAAACTCACCGCTATCTATTTCAGAGGACGGGGCAACATGAATTTCCTCCTCTTCAAAAACCGTATATTCTGGAATTGAAAAAGGTGGAGGAAAGCTAAGGTCATTTTCTATAATTTGCTCAGGTTCATCCTCTAAAAATAAATTATCCTGAAAAGGGAACTCAATTAATTGGTCTTGTAGTAATTGATATTTATTTTTTAACGATCTGCATTCAACGAGAGATGGTGGCAAAAACTTTCTTAAGTGCCTTAAAGTTTCGCCCGCCTCCGAGGAAAGCATTCTCAATAAATTGGAATGATTTTCAAACTCCATTTTCTCAGACTCATCAGCTCTTATCTCGGTTTTCCGACTCCTGGCTTCTAAATATTGACTTTGCCAATAATTTATATAGGGTATGATATCTCCAATTTTATCAATGGTTGTTGGTACTTCCTTAAGTTCACCTGTCATAGGGTCAGATTCGGTGCCATTTACCAATATTGGCACCAAATTATTAGCCTTTCTGGTAACCAAAGATAAGGTGTTCTGCATGCACGAAAGAGATCGTAAAAAATTAACACTAATCAACAGGACAATGGGGCCATCAAAATTTTCCAACTGATTATAAATCGATGGTTCTGAATGGCTGTTTGAGCTAACTAGTTTAAACTGGATATTGGTATTTTTAAAATCCTGCAGGATCTTATTAACGGATGCTTGATTTTCCTGACAATATGCTAAGGCTACCACTTGATTCATGATAATTATGATTTATTTATTGGAAATATTAATTATTTTTTCAATGGATTCTTCAAAATCTCTTTTAAAAAATTCATACTGACTTGTGGCTGGACCATTAAAACCAGTATGAATTTTTACAACCCTATTATTTTCATCCAAAATCAACAAGGTTGGAAAAGCTGTTATCCCATTCAACATGGGTAAAACTTTTGATGCTTCCTTTTTATTATATGATCCAGCCCACAATATAGGATAAGGAATCATTAATCTTGTCTTATAAGAAGTTAAAATGGGTAGCACTTTTTCTTTTTCTGAATAACGTTCAAAAGCTAATCCAATGACAGATATACTTTTCTCTTTATTTTTTGAAAGATAATCTAATATAAAATTAGTTTCGTCCAAACAATTTGGACACCACGTTCCAAACAATTGAATAATTTTTACTTTCCCTTTGATGTCATTTAATGAAACAAGATTTCCATTAACATCAGGAAATTCAAAAGAAAGAGGCTGGTCACTAACTAATTGTGTAATTGAGTTAGGATCTCGTAATGTACTATTTTTTTGCGGCTTTGCTTTCCAGATGGTTTGATAATGTTTACCTGACCTGAAAATACCATTTATAGTAGAATCAGGATTAATTTTTCCTTCGAATAAGAAAGCATGAGACCCATCAAATACGGATAAATATAATTTATTTAGCTGAACAGTACCTTCTAAATATCTATAATCTCCTGTTTCAGTTAAAAAAGTTCCCGTTAGATAATTCCCGGTTTGTTTGAATTCAGCTACTCCCGGATAAGGATCTTCACCCTCAACAAGACCAAATTCAGTTTCCCATGAACCAGTTAAATTCATCATCGGTTCTTTTTTTAGCTGGGTAAATCTATGGTTTTGTCCAAATTTTGCTACAAATGGAATTTTATTAAATTCAGTTCTATAATTAATAACCCATTCTCCCTCCATGACATTTTCCTCATATAAACCATGTAAATAGGTATCATAAGTAGGGAAATTAATTCTAAAGGTGTCTTTTGCTAAATATTTATCCCTACCAAAATATATCTCCGAAGCTCTGATTTTTTCAGTTCCATTTATGAGATCCATAACAAAACTGTCTTCAGTAATATAGGTAATCTCAAAGGTAAATGGTAATTCACCATCTGTAACTTCATCAAATTTAAGATTTAACTTTTCAGGAAGGGGTTCTCCTTTAGGATTTGAACTAACAGGCCTTGAATCAAGTTTCAAAACGCCCCTCCAAGAACCATTGGGTAATCTTGAAAAATGATCATCTGTCACTAAACAAGACGTACAAAGCAATAAAATGGTGAGGGAAGAAAATAAATTCAATGTGATTAATCTCATGTAAGTATCTCAATTATTTGATGTTCACTAATCTTGCAAAAATATACTCTTTTTTTCTAAATATATTATAATAGTCGGTAAATAAAATAGATATCTTAAAAACCCTCAGCAAGAAAATAAATATTAAAAAAACTTACTTTTTAGGAATATAAATTTTAAATCATCTAAATTAATGCTGAATCTTTAACATTAAAAAATATTATCCCGTGTATTAAGCACCTTTTTCGCCAACGAAGTAATGTTCCTTTTTATCAAACAGAATATTGAAGGTTGTCAAACTACCATAAATTTTTGTTATATACTGCTGAAGAATAATTTTATCCTCTTCACTTAATACTGCATGGTTATTAATTTTTTGTTCCATAACTCTCAACCTTTCTCTGGTCATTATAATTTTTTGGAAAAAAGTTTCGATGGGAATTTCTTTATTCTTGAGGGATTTGTCGAATGGCTGCAAAATAAGCAGGCCATTTTTCCATCTATCACCTAAATCAGGATTATCCTGTATAAGATTATAGTTCTTCAAAATCCTGAGTAAACTTTTTTCTGCTTCACTATAGGTAATGACCTCCTCAGCGGGAATATGCTCTATCACTTCCCATTTGTCGTAATCTTTTCCAACTTGTTTAACGCCATACAGCATAAAGCAAACATCGTAGGAAATAGCGTATAATTTTACTATAACACCATCACCAAAAGCAGGGTGATTAACCCTGGAGCCAACACCAAGATAATTTTTTTCCATTTTACATTTTTTATAAAGCAAAAATAGGAAGGTAATTTTTATAATTTGTATTTAGAATGTTCAGAAATGGTAAAAATTTAGTCTGTTTTGATAAATTTGCACGATGAAAAAGAACACGCTATTCTTAAGAACGATTAATAGAGACCTTGTTGAAAGGCCGCCTGTTTGGTTAATGCGGCAAGCCGGAAGGATTTTACCTGAATATAAAGCAATCAGAGAGAAACTAACTGGTTTCAAAGAGTTGGTAAAATCGCCTAAGTTGGCTGCTGAGGTAACTTTGCAGCCTGTTGAATTACTCAAAGTAGATGCCGCGATCTTATTTAGTGATATTTTGGTCATTCCGGAGGCAATGGGCCTAGATTATGAAATGATCGAAGCAAGAGGCCCGTTTTTTCCAAAAACAATTCAATCAAAGAAGGATATTGATCAGCTTTTAAGCGGTGAGTCAGCTGCCGAAAGACTCGATTACGTATATAATACTATCTCAGAAATTAATATATATATTCCTGAAAACATTCCTTTAATAGGTTTTGCAGGAGCGCCATGGACTATATTGGCCTATATGATAGAGGGTAAGGGGAGTAAGACCTTTTCTGTAGCCAAAAAATTTCTATATGCAGAACCTGAATGGTCTCATTATTTATTGGATAAAATTACGGATAGTACTATTCATTATTTAAGGAATCAAGTTAAGGCGGGAGTTCAAACTCTTCAATTGTTCGATTCCTGGGCCGGCCTTTTGAGTATGGAGCAATTTAATACCTTTTCTTTGCCGTATATGCAACGGATAAAAGAGGCCATTCCTGAAGTTCCCATTACTATTTTTGCTAAGGGTGCAATGCTTCAACTACAAGATATTGCTGCAATCAAGCCAGCGGTAATTGGCATTGATTGGAATATTTCTCCACTAAAAGTACGTGAATGGTTGGGCGCAGATACCGTCTTACAAGGAAATATGGATCCTTGTCTACTTTATGCCACACCTCAGCATGTTTTTGATGAAACGGTCAAAATGTGTAGGGAATTTGGCAGAAACCATATTGCTAATTTAGGGCATGGCGTTTATCCAGATACTCCTTTAGAAGGTGTTAAGGCTTTTATTGCCGCGGTGAAAAGTACTAGTTATGTTGAATAATGGGAATTTTGTATAAATTTGCATGGTTTTAATTTTCTTCCGGGTTTAATTAATGATTTATGAGTTGGTTCAAAAGATTGAAGGAAGGCATACAAACTGCCACTAGAAATAAGAAGGAAGCACCGGAGGGACTTTGGTATAAGTGCGACCGTTGTAAAGAAACCTCTACTGCAAAGGAGCTTAGAGAGAATTTCCATAAATGTCCTAAATGTAATTACCATACCAGAATTGGTTCCGATGATTATTTTGACATTATTTTCGATGCAGAATATCAACTTTTACACGAAGAATTAAAATCGAAAGATGCTCTTTCTTTCGAAGATGTAAAATCTTATCCTCAAAGATTAGAAGAAGCTTATAAGAAAAATAGTGTTTCTGATGCTATTACAGTGGCACTAGGTGATATTGACGGCAATAAATTAGTCATTGCTTGTATGGATTTTAGTTTCATTGGTGGTTCTATGGGTTCAGTCGTTGGCGAACGTATTTCTCGTGCCATTGATTCAGCTATTGATTCCAGGTGTCCATTGTTGATTATTAGTAAATCTGGTGGTGCCCGTATGATGGAATCAGCTTATTCTCTTATGCAGATGGCTAAAACTTCAGCAAAACTTACCCTGCTTGCCCGTGCTGGTTATCCATTTTTTAGTTTGATGACTGACCCAACCACAGGCGGAGTTACCGCTTCATTCGCTATGCTCGGTGATATTAATATGGCAGAACCGGAATGCTTGATTGGTTTTGCCGGTCCAAGGGTTATCAAAGAAACTATTAAACGGGAACTTCCGGAAGGATTTCAAACAGCAGAGTTTTTGCTTGAAAAGGGATTCCTGGATTTTATTGTGGATAGAAAGAACCTTAAAGATACAATGAGGCATTTATTAGTCCTTTTTGCTAAAAATTAAAGTTTTAATTTTTTAAATGCTTCTAAACCGCCTTTAAGGGAGTAAACTTTTTTCTTGCCGTCTGTAAGTTGTTGAAAAATTTGTGCAGCTTGTTTGCTTCTCCGACCTGTCTGACAGTAAAAAATTACATCCTTTTCCTCGTAGATTATTTTGTGGTACTCTTCTTTCATTTCAGATAACGGGATATGAATACCTCCAATGTTCTTTTGACGCCTCTCTTCCTCTGTTCGTACATCAATTAATTGATAATTTCTGAAGTTCTCTTCCCAGTGTTTAGAATATTCAATTTCGTTAATCACAGAAGGAATGCAATAGTTTTGGATGGGAATAATTTCATTAATTACGAACGGAATAGGGTTATTTAAATAGATTTTATGACTATCCATAGACAATGCATCAAAAATCCAGGTTGAATTTACAATAAGTTCGCCCAAACCTGTGATTAGCTTAATTACTTCCAATGCTTGAACACTGCCAATGATTCCAGGCAATACCCCGAGAACGCCGCCTTCTGCACATGAGGGTATAACGCCTGATTCCGGCGGTTCCGGATATATATTCCTGTAATTACAGCTCCTTTTGTTGTCCAAAAGTACATTAAAGCTTGAAACCTGACCTTCATACTGGAAAACAGCACCATAGATATACGGTTTATCCATGATTACGCAAGCATCATTTAATAAATATCTCGTAGCAAAATTATCAGAACCATCCACAATAACATCATAATCAGAAATAATCGATGTGACATTTTCATAATCAATGGCCTTATTAAATACTTCAATATTGACATAAGGATGAAGTTTTTTAATTTTTTCACCTGCTACAATAGCTTTATGTCTGCCAGCATCAGATTCATCGAACAATATCTGTCTGTGTAAATTTTCAATCTCAATAATATCAAAATCCACTATCCCTATTTTACCAATCCCTGCTGCTGCAAGATATAAAAGAATAGGACAACCAAGACCTCCAGCACCCACGACTAAAACAGTAGATTTTTTTAACGCCAACTGAGCATGTACGTCAAATCCAGGTAATTGTAGATGACGTTTATATCTTAACCATTCCGTTGGTGAAAAATATTCATGAGACGTCATTGCCAGTTAATTACAGGTTTATTTAGTATTTTCTCTAAATGCAACTGGGTTATTTCACCCATAGTTACTGCTTGTTTAAATGCTATATCACCATGTAATTGAAACAATTCATTCCCTAATTGCCTGGTTTTATCTTTCGTTGAAATTTCATCCATTCTAAAAATCCTAAACAGACTATTTACTCTGTCCTGCTCAGTTCTAATTCTTTCAGAAATAAGACTTCTTTCTTCCATTTGATATTGTTTAACCGACTCAGGGCCAATATTATTGATACCAAGGGTAATTATAGGGTTGTTTTCTTTGAAATATTGAGGTTGATAGAATCTTTTTGAACCTTCAAATGTTTGTTGATCAAAGTCTATGGCTCTCATTCTATATTGGTTACCTTCAATATCAGGCGTAATATCTACAACGTAATTGTATGATCTCATGTCACCGAGTAACCTTGCAAAGCACCTTTCGTTAAATTTCACAAATTCTTTAATAATTCTTATCTGATTAAAAAGATCAGTATTTAAGCGTCTATTGATAAAATCGTCCCCGGGAATCCCTGCAATATGTTCTTCTATAAGTGTTTCTCCATCAATTAAATAGTAGAAAAAATTAGGAGAAAGAAGAGATTCTAATTCTAAGCCATAAACTCTTGATGCATCTGATATTTTGACGTAAAAATGGTCATAATTATCATTCAGCCTATTAATAATTCTAATGCGAAAAGGCTTGGAATTTCCAAAAGTACAAAAATCAATTCTGGCAATGGTTAAATGATCCATCACACTTATATCGCCACCTGTTTTTAACAGGGCATAAATAAGTTTAAGGCCATTATAAATTTCAGTTTGAGCTGATTCATGATAAAAAACAGATTCCCAGCCAGTGTCTTTATCGTTTTGCCCCATCACTGGAATCGTGGCTTCGTATCGTAGTAAATCGCTATATTGAAGAGGAAGTTTGCTTACTCTATTATAGTAAGACAGATAGGCTAATAACCTTTCACCAATAGGATATCTGATTTTTTTTCTCGACGGAATATTTCCAAGCATAATAAGTCATTTCAATAAAATTACACGGCTCCGTCTTTAATTTCTTCAACAATTTCTGGATTTAGTAGCGTACTTACATCACCAAAGCCTTCAGTTTCGCCACCGGCAACTTTTCGTAAAATTCTTCTCATTATTTTACCTGATCTGGTTTTGGGAAGTCCGGAAACCAATTGAATTTTATCAGGCTTTGCAATGGCACCAATTTGTTTTGCCACAACCTCTGCGATTTCCTTTTTTAAAATAGCTTCATCAATATTAAAATCTACAGGTATTACATAAGCATAAATTCCCTGTCCTTTAATATCATGAGGAAAGCCAACCACGGCTGATTCCACTACATGAGGATGACGATTTATAGCATTTTCCACTTCAGCCGTACCTAATCTATGTCCAGAAACATTTATAACATCATCAACTCTTCCAATAATTCGGTAATTTCCGTCTTTATCCCGTTTTGCACCATCGCCGGTAAAATAGTACCCTGGATACAGGGAAAAATAGGTTTGTCTGCACCTTTCATGATCGCCGTAGGTTGTTCTAAGAATGGAAGGCCATGGAAACTTGATACACAATAACCCTTCTACCTCATTTCCCTCTAATTCAACTCCGTCTGCGGACAATAGAACGGGTTGAATACCTGGTAATGGTTTCGTAGCATAACTTGGAATAGACGGAGTAATTCCTGCTAAAGTTGAAATCATAATACCCCCCGTTTCCGTTTGCCACCAGGTATCAACGATAGGGCATCTATTTTTTCCAACTTTTTCGTTGTACCAATGCCATGCTTCTTCGTTGATTGGTTCACCTACACTTCCCAAAACTTTCAGACTCTTTAACTCATATTTCTCCACAAAAGAATTTCCGTAAGCCATTAACGCTCTGATAGCTGTAGGTGCCGTATAAAAATGAGTAACATTATATTTGTCACAAATCTCCCAGAATCTTCCGGCATCTGGATAAGTTGGTACACCCTCAAACATGAGGGAGGTAGCACCTACAAGGAGGGGCCCATAAACAATATAAGAATGTCCTGTTATCCAACCAATATCTGCGGTACACCAATACAAATCGTTATCATTTATTTGAAACACTTGCTTGAAGGAATAAGCAGTATAAACCATAAAACCACCACAAGTATGAACGACCCCTTTGGGTTTACCTGTTGAGCCAGACGTATATAAAATAAAAAGCATATCTTCAGAATCCATGGCTTCAGCCTCACACACATCTGATTGAGAAGGCACTACATCGTGCCACCAAAGGTCGCGTTCCGGATACCATTTCACCTCATCTCCTGTATTTTTATAAACGAGTACGTTTTCTACACATTGACAACCTGGTAATAACAAAGCATCATCAACGACTTGTTTTACGGCAATATGTTTTGCACCCCGATCATTAAAATCGGAACAAATAACCATTTTACATTGAGAATCTTCTATTCTGTCTGCCAGAGATTGTGCTGAAAAGCCAGCAAAAACCACAGAATGTATGGCACCAATTCTTGCACACGCTAAAATAGCAATAGCTAATTCCGGCACCATGGGCATATAAAAACAAATTCTATCCCCTTTTTTTATGCCATATTGTTTTAAACTATTGGCCACCTTATTAACCTCTTGATATAAAGAAAGGTAGGTAAATGATCTTGGTGATTTATCAGGAGAATTGGGTTCCCAATAAAAAGCAATTTGCTCGGCTTTCTCAGGCAAATGTCTGTCTAGGCAATTTTCAGTAATATTCATTTTACCATTTACAAACCACTGGACGTTTGGCTCAGTGAAATTCCAGGATAAAACCTTGTCCCAACGTTTCTTCCAGGTAAAACCAGAGGCTATTTCCTCCCAAAACAACTCAGGTAGATGACAACTCTTATGGTATATTTCTTCAAACTGAGCGGTATCTTTAATTAATTCCATAATGTAGAATGTCTTTTAATTTTCTGAAAATTGAATGCTAAATATAAACATAGTCGTTTATAAATTCCTAATATTACTTCCGTTTTTATATATCTTTAAATTAAGTAGGCATTGATAAAGATTCTCCCTATTTTTCGCCGCTGAAAATTTTTACCCTTATGTCATCTTCTTATTTATTAATCTTACCTTTTTGTTTTTTCCTTTTTGCCTGCCAGAATAAACCTAGTGATGAAAGAAATGAAAGTCCTGTCATACCTGTTACTACAAAGAAATTTAGTTCAAAATCAACACCTTGTCCTGATTCTTTAATTTCATGTGCTGAAGTTGAAATCAAAGTTCCATTTATTTTAGATCATCCATCAGCGGATTTAATGAATCAAAGTATTTTAAAAGAGTTATCCATGATCATGGAGAATCTTCCTCCTGATTTAAATTCCCTTCAGGATATTCCAACTAAAATAGATTCCTTTATTTCACAACATAGAAGTTTCAGTAAAGAAGTCGATTTTCCTCAATTATGGAGTTTTAAAATCAATTTTGACATTCTTGAAAATAATGACAACAGTCTATCCATATTATTAAATTCTAATATATATACCGGAGGTGCTCATCCATTAAATGATATAAGTATCTTAACTTTTAATCCCGACACTGGGAAAAAGGTGATTTTTTCGGATATTTTAAAAGACAAGAAATCCCTTAAAAGCTTAATAGTACAAGAGTTTAGAAGAAAAAGAAATCTTTCAGATGCAGTTAATTTAACTGACAAAGGATTTTATTCAAATGAATGGCCTCTACCAAAAAATTTCGCCTTATTAGCACAAGGTCTTTATATTGTATATAATGCTTACGAAATAGGTCCTTATGTCCTGGGCACAACGGAACTTTTGATACCCATTGATGCGATTAAACCGCTTTTAAAAGACTAATTATGTTACCCAATCAAAATCCTACGCTTACCAGTTCCTGGTCTAAGTTAGAACAATTAGCTGAGCAAGCCAAATCATTAAAAATGTCTGGTTTATTTCAAGAAAATCCAAATCGATTCGAGCAGTTTTCTATCGAAAAAGAAGGTTTTCTTTTAGATTACTCTAAAAATATCCTTAACACTGAAATTTTTAATAATCTACAAAAATTAGCCGTAGAATGTGGTCTCCAACAAGCAATTAATTCCATGTATAATGGCTCGAAAATTAATGTAACTGAAAATAGAGCTGTTCTTCATACAGCACTAAGAAACCCGTCAAATAGCGAAGTTAACCTGGAAGGTCATAATATCATGTCAGATATTGATCAGGTGAAATTGAAAATGAAAAAATTCTCAACGGAGGTTAGAAACGGAAATTGGAAGGGTTTTACAGGTAAAAAAATTAAAAATATTGTTAATATAGGTATCGGTGGCTCCGACTTAGGGCCTTTAATGGTTTGTGAAGCGCTAAAGTCTTATGCAGATCCGGCTATTGACGTTTATTTTGTTTCAAATATCGATGCCAGCCATTTGGTTGAAACACTAAAAAAACTCAATCCAGAGGAAACATTATTTCTTGTGGCATCAAAAACTTTTACCACACAAGAAACCATGACTAACGCTTTCTCGGCCAGAGATTGGTTTCTTACAGCGGCAAAAGATAGCAAGTACGTTGCAAAACATTTTGTTGCGTTATCTACGAACGAAAAGGCGGTTACTGATTTTGGTATTGACGCTGAAAATATGTTTATTTTTTGGGACTGGGTCGGTGGTAGATATTCATTAACTAGTGCCATAGGGCTATCTATTTGTTTATACCTTGGATTTGAGGTTTTTGAGTCCTTACTCGAGGGTTTCCATTGGATGGATGAACATTTTAGAACGGAGAAACCCGAAAAAAATATGCCTGTTATATTAGCTTTGATTGGCATTTGGTATGTTAATTTTATGGGCGCCCAATCGGAAGCTATTTTACCTTATGATCAATACCTACACAGATTTGCTGCCTATTTCCAACAAGGAAATATGGAAAGTAATGGCAAATCTATAGATAGAAATGGCGAAAGAGTAAATTACGCTACCGGACCAGTGATATGGGGTGAACCAGGTACCAATGGACAGCACGCTTTTTACCAGCTTTTACATCAAGGTACAGGTTTTATTCCTTGCGATTTTATTGCCGCCGCTAAGCCGAAACATCAACTAAGTGACCATCATGAAAAATTAATGAGTAATTTTTTCGCTCAAACAGAAGCTTTGTTGAATGGAAAATCTCCTGAAATTGCCGAAATGGAATTGCAAAAAGCTGGATTATCCCAGGATGCTATTAAAAAGTTATTACCCTATAAAGTATTTGAAGGAAATAAACCGTCAAACACTATCCTGATAGACGAATTAACCCCATTCAACCTTGGAAGACTTATAGCTCTTTATGAACATAAAATCTTTGTTCAAGGCGTTATTTGGAATGTTTATAGCTTTGATCAGTGGGGCGTTGAACTCGGAAAACAATTGGCCAACAATATACTTCCTGAATTAACCTCTTCCGAAACGGTATCAAAACATGATGGCTCAACGTTAGGTTTAATTTCATTTTATAAAAAGCATAAATTTTAGTCTTTATGTAGGTTAAATTTATTATTTTTAGAATATTATTCTTAAAAATTAATTTTATGACACCTTTTTTAGCCGAATTTATCGGATCTGCTATTGTAATTAGTTTTGGTGCTGGAGTATGTGCCGGTTCGAGTTTAAAATCTACCATTTCTAATGGTTCCAATTGGTTGATTATTTGTATGGCCTGGGGATTGGGAGTGACTTTAGGAATTTATGCGGTAGGTGATATCAGCGGTGCTCATCTTAATCCTACGGTAACTATTGCCTTAGCCATTCAGGGAAGTTTTCCCTGGTCCGATGTACCCGGCTATATTTTAGCCCAGGTTTTAGGATGTTTTACCGGAGCTTGTATGGTTGTTGTTCACTATTGGCCACATTGGAAAGTTACAGAATCTCCTGATAGCATAAAAGGTGTTTTTTGTACTGGGCCTGCCATCAAGGCAACCATTCCAAATCTTATAAGTGAGATTATAGGTACTTTTTTCCTGATTTTGGGTTTGTTATATATCGGAGCTAATGAGTTTACGCAAGGGCTAAAACCCTTTGCTGTTGGAGGATTGATCGTTGCTATTGGACTCTCATTTGGAGGTACAACAGGCTTTGCCATTAATCCAGCCAGGGATTTTGGTCCAAGATTAGCTCACTTTTTATTACCCATACCAGGGAAAGGTCATTCAGATTGGTCTTATGCATGGATTCCTGTGGTTGGTCCGGTAATAGGTGCGATCATTGCCGTATCATTTTACAGTTTTATTTTTTAATTATGCCTTTTAATTCGATCCCCAAAAGAAATGATTACATAAATCAAATTCTAAATACTCCATTTGATTTAGTAGTTATAGGCGGAGGAATAACAGGTGCTGGCATTGCGTGGGACGCCACATTAAGAGGTTTAAAGGTGTTATTGTTGGAACAAAATGATTTCGCCTCTGGAACAAGTAGCAAAAGCACTAAATTAATTCATGGTGGATTAAGGTATTTAAAACAATTAAAATTTAAACAGGTATATGAGGTAGGCAGAGAAAGAGCCATTGTTCATAATATAGCCAGATTTCTTGTAAGGCCTGAAAAAATGCTTCTTCCAATCTATGAAAATGGCTCGTTAAGCAGGATTATGGCTGCGTTAGCTCTCACTGTTTATGATACCCTGGCTGGGGTGGGTAAAGTAGATTCATTCTCTTACCATTCTAAAGAAAAAACTAAAAGTTTGGAGCCATTATTGCCTTTAAATCAGTTATTAGGCTCCTTTTTATATGCAGAATACCAAACCGATGATCATAGATTAACCTGGACGCTTATTCAATCAGCGTTGAATAAAGATGCAATGTGTCTTAATTATGCAAAAGTTAATCAAATAAAGACAGATGAAAATCGCTCTATTAGGGCCGTTTGTTTCGAAGACACCATATCAGGTGAGATTTTTGAAATAAAAACATCACTCGTTGTAAATGCCGCCGGTCCTTGGGTGGTAGATGTTATTTCATTGGATGCCTTTCCACCTCAAAAGGAACTACTTTTAAGTAAAGGCACTCATATTGTGTTGTCACACAATAAATTTCCTCTTAAACAAGCTCTATATTTTGATGATATTGAGAAAAAAAGAATGATTTTTGCCATTCCTAAAGGTAATACCACTTATATAGGTACAACTGATGTAGAATATACAAATGACAAAAATAAAATATACTCTTCCAATACTGAAATTGATTATTTAATAAAAACGTTACAGTCACTCTTTCCTCAACTTTCTGTCAATGCGTCTGATATTATATCTACTTGGGTGGGGGTAAGGCCTCTCATAAAAGAGCCTGGAAAAGAATCTACTGAGGTATCAAGAAAGGACGAAATTTTTGTTTCTATGTCAGGCTTAATTTCTATTGCCGGTGGTAAGTTAACAGGTTTTAGGAAAATGGCAGAAAAAGTGGTTAATCTGTTGGTTAAATCTCATTTTAAAGATAAAGCTGGCCTAAAACGAAGCGGTGGAACAAAAAATACCTTGCTTGATGGTAACTCATTCAAATCAGAGTCGGAACTTAACCATTATTTGGTCAACTTAAAGAAACAATTTATTGATCTTGGTTTTGAACCTGAATTATCCTCCATTTTCTTGAAAAGGTACGGTGATAAAATGGATGTAATGATTGGTTTACTTAGGGACAACCTTAACGTGGTAGATAAAATTGAATGGCTCCTTGAAGCAGAAATTAAGTATGGAATTTCACACGAAATGATTTATTTCCCTACTGATTTTATTCAAAGGCAATCGGGTATGTTATGGTTTGACAGACCTACATGTGTGCTTAAAAAAGAGTTCATTCTTTCTGTTTTTGCTCTTGAATTTGGTTGGGACAACAACAAACTATCTCAAGAAAGATTAAAATTGGATCAATTACTTGATTCTTCGCTTGATTTTAAGGATTAAATTACCGTATATTTATAAGAAAGATATGCTTGACTGTCAAAGAAACTTATTTTCCATACCTGATTCAATACATTATTTAAATTGTGCCTATATGTCTCCACAACTTAAAGCGGTCGAGGATGTAGGTCATTCATCTTTAAAAAGGAAAAACGCTCCCTGGGAAATGCAAATTATGGATTTCTTTGAGCCGGTAGAAAAGTTAAAGGCTCTTTTTGCTACCTTAGTTCAGGCAAAAGATGCTAATAGAATCGCTATTATTCCCTCTGCATCTTACGGATTAAGTACCGTGGCGAGAAATTTACCGCTAAAAGCAGGACAAGAAATTATTGTGGTAGAGGGGCAATTTCCCAGTAATGTCTATCCATGGAAAAGAGAGGCTGACGCAAAGGGCGCTCTCTTAAAAATTGTCTCTGCACCCATAAGTGATAATAGAGGGGAAAATTGGAATGCTAGAATATTAGAGTCTATAAATGAAAATACGGCTGCCGTTGCATTAGGTAATATCCATTGGGCTGACGGTACAAAATTTGATTTACTTGAAATCAGGAAAAAAACAAACCAATATGGTGCCTGGTTGGTCATTGATGGCACTCAGTCGGTAGGAGCTCTCCCTATAAATGTGGAAGAACTTAAACCGGAAGCCTTAGTCTGTGGCGGTTACAAGTGGTTATTGGGTCCATACTCTCTTGGAATGGCCTACTTTTCACCTGTTTTAGATCATGGAATTCCCCTGGAGGAAAATTGGATAAATAGATATGGAAGCGAAGATTTTAGTACCCTAGTAAATTATCAGGAAAATTACCAAACGGGGGCGTCCAGGTATTCTGTGGGTGAACATAGTAATTTTCAACTAGTACCCATGTTGACGAAAGCGCTGGAACAATTAATTGCCTGGAATCCTGCTGAGATTCAAAATTATTGTATTCGTTTGATTGCGCCATATTTAGATGAATTACAATCTATGGGCATTTTTATTGAAAATGAAAATTGGCGTGCATCTCATCTTTTTGGTTTACACCTACCTGATTATATGTTGAATAAACCTATTCAATCTCTACTACAACAAAATAATGTTTTTATCTCCAGAAGAGGGAATGCTTTTAGAATATCGCCTCATTTATATAATTCACCCGCTGACATGGAAGCCCTAGTATTTTGCTTTAAACAGATCCAATAGATTTATGTTGAAATACATCTTTCTTTGACATTGATTTTATATTTTTGCAGGCTATGAAACTGAAAACTTTAGAAATTAAAGGCTTCAAGAGCTTTGCCAATCAAACTATTATTAACTTTAATGAAGAAGTTATAGGTATAGTAGGTCCTAATGGGTCTGGTAAGTCTAATATTGTTGATGCTATTCGGTGGGTTTTAGGGGAGCAGAAAAGTAGAGAGTTGCGTTTAGAGCAAATGCAGGATGTTATCTTTAATGGCACAAACAAGAGAAAACAAGCAGGTATAGCTCAGGTCACTTTGACCTTTGAAAATACAAAAAACTTACTCCCTACGGCCTATAATACCGTTGCAATTTCTCGATTGTTGTATCGGAGTGGGGAAAGTGAATATCAGCTGAATGGAGTAAATTGCAGGTTAAAAGATATTACTAATCTTTTTCTGGACACAGGTATTGGATCCAATTCTTATGCGATAATTGCCCTTGGAATGGTTGACGATATCCTTGATGACAAAGAGGATTCGAGAAGAAAAATGTTCGAACAGGCTGCTGGTGTTTCTAAATATAAAATAAGGAAAAGAGAAGCTCTGTCGAAATTAAAATCTGCTTCTGAAGATTTAGATAGGGTAGAGGATCTTTTATTTGAAATTGATGGAAATTTAAAGAGTTTGGAGAAACAGGCCAAAAGAACTAAAAAGTATTTTGACCTCAAACATGAGTATAAAGAGTTAAGTATCGAACTGTCTCTGCTCAAAGTTAGTATCTTGAAAAAACAATATATTCAGTTTAAAAAAGATATTGACTTACTCGAAGATGAATACAGAGCGCTTGATTTTTCTATTCAGAAGGAAGAAGCTGCTTTAGAACAATTGAAAAAAACACACTTAGACAAGGAAATTTGGCTCTCTGAACATCAAAAGGACTTAAATGAAGTTATTTCAAATCTAAGAAATCTTGAAAATGAAAAGAAACTAACTATCCAAAGGCAACAGTTTATTAGTGAAAATGAAAAGAAAATAGAGATTGAAATTACCCGGGCAGAAGATTTACTGTCCACCCTTAAAGAAGAAATTGTTGAGTTAAATATTGAATTAAATCTTGAAAAAAGAGTTTCCTTTAGGTTAGAACAAGAATTAGATGCCGCACAAAAGGAACTGGACGAAATTAAAAATAATCATTCCGATGCTAAAAGCTTGATGGATAATATCCTTTTAGAGCAAAATAAATACGAGAAATCAGTTGTTGATCTTGAAAAATTAAAAGCGGTCAACCAATCGCAAATTGATAACTTATCAAAGGCAAACGAAACTAATCAAATCGAGCTTAATCAAATATTGACTTCAATGGATTCTTTATCTTCTGAGGTTGATAAACTAATAGCGGATGAGTTAAACCAACAGGCATTTATTAATGGGTTGGACCATAAAGAACAAATTAGGTTAGAGAAGTTAGCCCAGCTTGAGATTCAAAAAGATAGCCATAATCAGGATTTAATCAAAATCAGGAGAGAGTTAGATGCCAGTAAAAATGAATTGAAGTTAACCAAAAGTATGGTGGACAACCTTGAAGGTTTTCCAGAATCTATTCATTTCCTTACAAAGCAAAAGGAATGGAATAATAAAATACCTCTACTAACGGATATTATTTATGTTGACGAAAAATATAGGGTAGCCATTGAAAATTTTCTGGAACCTTTTTTGAATTATTTTGTCGTTGCTGATTATCCTACAGCTCTTCAGGCAGTGGATACCCTAATAAAATCTCAAAAGGGAAAAGCAAATTTTTTCCTTCTTTCGTCCTTTGAAAACTATATCCCACCTTTACTCCCCCAGTTATCTCATCAAAGAGCTATTGATTTAATTCAAGTGGATGAGCCCTATATCAAATTGTGTAATTATCTTCTTGAAGGCGTTTACATGGTTGAACCTAATCAATCTATAGCTCAGCTTCCTGAAAGTAATTTAATTTTTCTTCACACAAATGGTCAATTTACTCATAGAAAACATAGTCTTTCCGGGGGGTCAATAGGCTTATTTGAAGGTAAGAAGATAGGAAGAAAGAAAAACCTGGTATTTCTGGAAGAATCTATTAATAAAAAAGAAAAAGAAGAGGAGAGGTTAGTAGGGATTATTTTTCAGATAAAAAACGAAATCAGCGCAACTCAATCCTTAAATATTCAAAAGGAGCTTTCTGACGAAAAACAAAAACTGCAGAAAATTATTCAGCAAAGAATGAGTACTCAGTCTAGAAAAGATGGTATTACACAGTTTGTTGAAGACCTGAGAATTAAAATGGAAAATACCCAACAACAAATTGAAACAGCATCCAGTCAACTGGAAAAAATAATGGGTTCTTTAGATATTGAACGGTCTCTTCTCGATAAAGCTAAAGAGAAAATAGCGTTAACCGATGGCAATTTTAGGGGTTTAGCAGAAAGATTAAGTAGCGTTTCTACTCTTTTTAATGAAAAAAATATACAGTTTTTACGTCAGGAAAATAAGGTAGAAGGATTTCAACGGGAGTTAAATAATAAAGAAAAGCAAATTATTGAAAGACAGAACACTATCTCCCAAAATAAAATTATTCTGCAAAAATCTAAGCAGGAAAATGACTATTTAACGGCAAATCTGGTAAAATTTACAGATCAAATACAAGAAATACTAACGGTTAAATCGTCAAGACAATTGAATATTACCGAAGCTGAAACTCAGTTTTTTGAGGAAAGAAATCAAATTGTTACCCTCGAAAATTTTGTTCGACAACAAAATAAGGCAAGACAAGATAAACAGATTGCAGTAAATATTTTAAAAGAATCATTTAGTGATACTAAATTTGAAATTAGTTCGCTATCTCAAAGACTTAGAATTGAGTTTGAGGTGAATGTAAATGATATACTTAATATTGAACCTAAAGGGTTAGGATCGATAGAAGAACTTATACCTCAGGTAGAAAAAATGAAAGCCAAATTGGATAATTATGGCGAAGTTAATCCATTAGCTATTGAAGCTTTTGATGAAATGCAACAGAGATATACCGATATTCTAACTCAAAAGAATGATATATTAGATGCAAAATTATCTTTAGAAAAGACCTTAAATGAGATTGAGCAAACTGCTACGGTAAGATTTTTAGAAGCCTTTACTCAGGTAAGAACCCATTTTATTGAGGTTTTTAGAAGTTTATTTACTGACGATGATAATTGTGATTTAGTCTTGGTTGATCCTAATAATCCATTGGATTCAAAAATTGAAATTATTGCAAAACCTAAGGGTAAAAAACCACAATCTATTAGTCAGTTATCGGGCGGGGAAAAAACCCTTACTGCTATTGCCTTATTATTTTCTTTATATCTGCTGAAACCTGCGCCATTTTGTATTTTTGATGAAGTCGATGCTCCTTTGGATGACACCAATATTTCAAAGTTTAATAAGATTATAAAAAAGTTCTCAGGGGAATCACAATTTATTATCGTAACACACAATAAACTCACTATGGCTTCGGTACAAACCATTTATGGCGTTTTTATGGAAGAACAAGGAGTATCGGGTATAGCAGCCGTCGATTTAAGAGAATATCAAATTCAAGAAACTACCCTCTAAGCTTTTATTTGAAAAATGGTTTCATAGACTTAAAAGAAGAATGTAAACTATCATTTAATTTGTAAAATTCAACCCATGCATTTTGGTTATTCTGTTGGTAAACAGCAGGTAGATAATTGTATCTATCTTTTATAGGTTTTTTTGGTGTATTTCTAAGTTTGTCCTCTGCATAAATCCTTCTCAATTCTTTATTTAATTCATATTTTAAATATTTTTCCAATTTTAGTTTCAATGTTTCATTTAAGCTATTTTGAACTTGCAGGGTCACAATAAAATTCTTAGAAATACAATCTTCAATATCAATAGTTACTTCAATTCCGTCGGGAAAGCTATTTAAAATATTCGTAGTAGTAAACTCTTCCATTTTAATGTAAGATAACGGAATTAATCCTTTCACCTTAAAATAACAATCTTTATCACCACTTTGTAACCCTGTAAAATAAAAGGGTATATCTTTTAAAGTAAGGAAGATAGGCCAGAATATAAATTTTTTATCCTCATAACTTATCCACCAATTTAAATCATTCTTGCTATTTTCAATATCTTTAGCATGTAAACCATTAAAAGGTTTAATCTGAGTTCCAGAAATAATGCCGTTCATATTGAAATAAAATAAATATTTTAAGGAGGAAAAAGGGTAATCAGGAGCATTTCCAATATTTCCCGTTAATTTAAGCCCAGCCGGTTTATTCTTTTTATCTACCGTTGTATAATTAAAGATTTGTAGCGGAGATTGGTATGGCAAAGAAAAGAGGTTCATTTGAAATTTACTAAAATCAAATTTCACCACAAAATTATTCTGTTTGTTTACATTTCCTTGCCAGTATATAGGCATATTTTTGTGATAGGCAATCCCTTTATTCAACGTAACAGATTCCTTTTTTAAGCGTATTTGAAAGGCAATATTATTAAAAACCTGATCGGAACTTTTTATGCTATCCATATAAACTTTGCCAGACATTTCGATTCTATCAGGTATTAGCGATTGAAATGGGCGTGTTACTTTTTTACCTATAATTGGTATGATTTTATTAATTAAACTCGGTTTAGCATCTTCAACTACAACTTTTGAAGCACTTTGTGCTAATAAATCTGAGGAGGGTAATATAAAAGGAAACTGAGAAGCCCAAATATTTAAGGTACCTTTCAGCACTCCGTTATCAAATAAATAATTATCCAGATTCAACAGACTTCCTTTAGTTCTTATGTTTAAATTCTGGTATTTAAAACGTAGATTATTAATCAACAGGCTGTTCAGTTTATAATTTCCTATAAGGTTGAAATTATCGAAAGAAGTACCTTTATATAAGAGTTTTGATGTTTTGAATTGGATGTTTACATCATAAGGAACTAATTCGGGAGAACTGATTTCAGGGTCATCTTGAACTTCTTTATTATAATTATTTTGTTTTAATGTTAATTTTTCCCGTCGCAAGTTGTTTGAAGCTATCCAATAATCTATGTTTGTTTTTTCAGCGGATACGATAAATGAACCTTTTAATGTTTTTAATGGACTAAAAAATGCCAGGATATTTGTGATTTTTCCTGAAATAGTCAAAGGATTACCATTATAGTTCCCTTTAACCAAAGGTAATGTCAGACCTTCTCTGGATAAAACGGCACTCAGCGTTTTGATAGATGCCCACTTATCTGATTCAGTCCATTTAAAATCCTTTAATGTTAATTCCCCGTCCATTTTTACATTATCGAAATTTTTATCATCAACATCCGACATTTTACCTTGCATAAAAAGATTTGCTGTAACTAATCCTTTTAAATCACTACCTGAAAATACAGGAAGATACTTTTGAAGAGAACTAAGATGTAGCTCCCCCCTAATAAATCCATTTACATAAGGGTCATAAAATGGGTTTCTTAAATAAAGAGCCAAATTAAAATCTTTCCCTTCCATACAAGCCTCCATTTTGGGAATATATATCTCAAGATTTTTCAAATCATTAGAGTCATTACAAATGGATAGGTAGGACTGAATATCTGAAATACCTTCTGAATTAAAGTAATCTAAAATACTTCCGTTATTAATCTGAAGAAAACCATTAAAACCCGGATAAGCTCTGGGCGAAACTTGAAATGGCCCTTTAATACTTAGACCTAAGTTAAAATCTCCTTTAATTTGTTTTAACTGTCTGAAGGATGTTTTTTCCAGCGAAGGAAGTAATTGAACCAACTCACTGAATTTGTTATCAGGCGCATAGAGATTTAAATCGTAATAATAGTTTGTTGGATTTTTCTTTATTAACCCTTTTATCTGCAAGGATAGTTGATTAATCTGTATATCATTTTCTTTGATAACATATATTTTATTTATATTGTCTATATTGAAATCTACATCAAATGATAATTTTGCTTTTTCCATTATTTGTGATGAACCAATGGACATACTTACCTCATTTGCTCTCGTTTTAGTCTTTAAATTGTAAAAACTTGTACTTAAATCGCCTGAGCCTTTATGAGAAATACCATCTGCCTTAATATTAACTTTAGCATTTTCGTCTTCCAGTAATAAGAATCCATTGATGATTTCTATAGATTGCAACGCCAGATTAAAATTTACTTTTGCCGTTGAAAAACTATCTCTTGAATCATTAAATTCTTCAGCCAGAGGGACTTCATAGTTTTTCTGGCCTGAGGAGGAAATTAATAATGTTAATTTAGGTTCATAAAATCTTATAGATCGAATATAAATGGGCCTTGAATTATCAATAACCGACCATATATCAACCGCAATATCGATGTATTTTACGCTTAATAGTTCTGAATTTCCTAAGGCTTTACTTCCAAGGGTGGTGAAATTGGAAAATCTAACGTTAAGGAATGGAAAAGATCTAAACAATGAAAAATCGACACTGGAGAAATTAACTTGCTCGATAATGTCAATATCTATAGAATTAATTACTCGAAGCGCTAAGGGTTTTCTAAATAAGACAGGAAGCGAAGAACCTAACAGGACGAAAAACAAAAAGGCCAAAGTTGAATATCTATAATAGGGGTTACCCCATTTTAGCCTTATCCACTCTTTGAAAATATCTGTAAGATTGACTAATTTGACCTTAAAATTGGTTAAAATTGACTTCATAACACATATCTAACGATAATTTTTAAGAGTTAGTTTATTAAACACACTTTCATGTGTATCTTTACTAGAATTTTATAATTTCCGCTAAAGTCAATCGTGAAAGAAAATAATAATTTCATTCTTATAGAGAATGACAGAGATTTAAAGTTATTTGCTGACGCTCATCAGCAGGTTAAACAGATTGGTATAGATACTGAATTTGTTGGTGAAAAAAGGTACAAACCGTTGATTTGCCTTATTCAAACAGCCTCTGAAATAGGGAATT
The DNA here is from genome assembly GCA_947501115.1 of Haliscomenobacteraceae bacterium. Taxonomy (GTDB): domain Bacteria; phylum Bacteroidota; class Bacteroidia; order Chitinophagales; family Saprospiraceae; genus BJGN01. Next base: position 42,240 of record CANMVX010000005.1, on the reverse strand, counting down.
ATATTATTGATCCTTTGGTTATTTCAGATTTGTCTCCCTTTCTTCAATTGATTGAGAATCCAAATATTCTAAAAATTACGCATGCCGGCGACAATGATTATCGGGGTTTTTATCAAAATTTTGGCATTCTACCAAAGAATATTTTTGATACCCAAATTGCCTCCGCTTTTTTAGATGTCAAATATCCCATTTCCTTTAAAAAATTAGTTGAGACCGAATTTAATTATCATTTGGACAAATCACATACAGTTACTCAATGGGATCATAGGCCTTTGACGGATGATCAATTGCAATATGCATTAGATGATGTATTGCCTCTTATCGAGTTATATGAACGGTTGACGGAAAGACTAATACAAAATGACAGATTATCCTGGGCACAGGAAGAGTTTAAACAACTTGAATTAGTAAGTACTTATGCTAAATTGGTCGAAAGTGAAGTAGTCAGCAATCCTATAATTTATTCACTTTCTTTAAATGAAAGAATATTTTATCTTAGGTTGATGGTCTGGAGGGAAAATGTGGCAAAAGAAAGGAATGTAAATAAGGATATGGTCATTCCGGCAAAATATATTCATACCCTGGTAAAAGGTATTAAATCTGGAAAAAATTACTTCAAAGATAATAGAAGGTTTCCAATCAATATTTCAAATGATTATTGGAAACTGTTTGATGATTTTTATAGGGAAAAGCCTAGGGAAAATGAATTATTATTACTTTCTAACATAGGAAAGGAACCTGAGGAAGACCTGAGGGAAGAGGCAATAATAGATTTAATATACGGTGTTATTAAATATTATTGTATGGAAAATGGTATTTCAGCCTCCATTGCATTCCCTAAAAATATGTTAAAGAACATGAGACAAAATGACAATTTGCATGCTGGTTTTGCTAACGGCTGGAGATCATCATTCTTTGGTATGGAATTTAATGAAATGCTAACTCAAAAGAAATCAGTTAATGTAATTTTTAAGAACGGTAAAATAATTATTGAATAAGTATGGGCTCATTGTGAAAAACGAAGTAGTTTCCCCCATTTTAACCGTCGATAATTTATCTATTTTTCGTAAGAAGGACAAAGAAAATCTGCTTCTTTTACACCCTTTATCTTTTACCATTTCTCAAAATGAAAGAGTTGGACTAGTTGGACATTCTGGATCTGGAAAGAGTATTACCATGAAAGCTATTCTGGATATACTTCCAGAAAACTTGTTTATATCACAAAATAATCCAATTATTTTTCATAAAAAGGATGATGCTAAAGTAGTTTCATTTATTCCTCAAAACGCACAATTAAATCTTAATCCCCTGATTACTTGTGGAAATCAATTACTTGAATCGATAAATCTGGTTAGTACATTGTCCACTAAAAGAGAGAGATATGATCAATGTATAAATTGGCTTGAAAAGGTAGGTCTATCTGATGCTGTCAGAATTTTTAATTCATATCCACATGAATTATCTGGCGGACAATTACAGCGAATAACGATGGCTATGGCCCTAATTCAAAAGCCGTCCCTTATTTTAGCAGATGAACCCACAACGGCACTTGATCCAATCCTTCAGCATCAAGTTCTTACATTACTCTTTACCCTGGCAGATAGTATTCAGGCAGGTGTTCTAATTATAAGTCACGATGTTCAACTTATTTCAAAATGGACGAATACTTTGATTTATTTAGATAAGGGTAAAAAAGTTGATTATATCCCTCCATATCAGTTAAAACCCACAGAGCAAGTTAAAGTGGATTTTAGCCAGGAAATATTATTAAGCCTTAAAAATGTATCAGTAAAATTTAAAAAAGGATGGTTTCGTCCAACTTATTTTAACGCGTTGTCAAATATTAACCTAACCATCAAAAAGGGAGAATGTGTTGGTGTTATTGGGGTTTCTGGCTCAGGAAAAAGTACATTGGCAAAATTAATCTGCGGCCTGATTCCACACTATGATGGTACTATCATTTTCACTAATCCAAAGGATAAAGGGCAAATGATTTTTCAGAATCCTTTTCTTTCTCTAAATCCTAAATTTCGTGTGGACGAAACATTAATTTCTTCTCTGAAGACTTTAAAGAATAAACATTTGGTAGGAAGGCAAAATCTTATTGAAATTCTGAATTTAGTTGGTTTGGATGAATCATTTTTATCCAAATTCCCTCAGGAATGTTCCGGCGGTGAACAGCAAAGGATAGCCATCGCCAGAGCCATTTGTGTGAATCCAAGTTTATTAATATTAGATGAATCACTGGCAAGTTTAGATGTTGAAAGACAGGTTTCTATTGTGAATTTACTGAATGAATTAAAGCAAAAAATCAATATTTCAATGTTGTTTATATCCCACGATATTAATATGGTTATGGCAGTGTGTGACTATATCTATGTTTTGTCTTCAGGGATCGTTGTAGAATCAGGAAAAACTATTGAGATTAGGGATAACCCAAAATCTGAAGTTACAAAAAGTCTTCTAGCTCATTTTTAGCTATATTCTTGCAACCTTTTTTGAAATTACTTAGTCTTTGATTGTATATTTGTGTTAATTAAAGCATTGTAAAGTGAAAAAAGAATTTAATGGGGAAACATGGATGCTAATTGTACTAATACTTTTAAGTATGTGCAGTTATTGGTACTTATATGAAAACAAGTCACAGCCCAATAAGGCCCATCTAAATACTTCATTAGAGCTGTCTATTAGCGTAGAGGAAGAGAAAAATAATTTATCTAAATCTGTTGATTTTATTGATCAAAAAATCATAAAAAAATCAATCGAAATTATAAAAGAATGGTTACCTGTTAATTAGTTCCATTCTACACCCTTTACTTTTGTCCAATACCTGACGAGTCCACTTACTGTCATAAAACTTGGGTTTGCTAAACTATATCTCATAATCACCTGTTCGTCCATTTTGTTTTTCAGCCAAAGTTCTTCAACCATATCTTGAAAGGAATCTATAATTTTGCTTATATCCGATTCGGTTTTCATTTTCTGCAGCACCCAGTCAGCATATTCTAATAAGGTGTTTTCCAATGAGTTAAGATGTTCATGCACAGGCAATTGTACTAAGCCGAAATGAGTTATATATAGATATTTCGGATGAATATTTCTAAGTAACTGAATAGACTTACACCAGTCTTCAATATGAATATCTGGGGGTGGACAAGGTGGGACTACGGGACCAGTGCCAATGCAAACGCCTGCTACATCACCACCAAAAACGATGTTATTTACAGAAAAAGCAATATGATGAATAGCGTGTCCTGGCGTATGCAGTGATTTTATTTCAAATTCTCCTAAATGTATGCTTTCTAAATGCATTAGTGGAACAAGTCTGTCTTGCGAAATGGGTTTCATTACTCCCCATAATTTTTCCATAGACGCACCGTAAATCCTAACGGCAGATCCCCATAATTTTTCAGGATTATTTAAATGAGGTAAACCAGCGGGATGCACGTATATTTTAGCTCCATGTTCTGCAAATTTCCATGCTGCACCTGCATGATCAAAGTGAATATGAGAAATAAAGACATGCTTTATATCGGTTATAGCATAGCCAATTTTTTCTATTTCTAAGGTAAGTGTCTCAAATGTAGAGAACGGTCCAGTTTCAAATAAAATGGGACCTACTTCAGAATCCATTAAAAAGGCAGCAATAGACTCAGTAGCTCTTTGAAATTTTAAATCAATAATATGAACCATAGAAAGTTATTTAGAACCAGGTATCTGCTTTATTACCATTAAGATATGACTTTACATCTATTGGTTTTTTACCTGGAATTTGAAATTTATCCAGAGAAATGTAATGGTCTCCAGTCTTTAAATATATAAATGTTTTGTTATCACTAAGATAATGTTTGTGCATAAAATCTACCCTGTTTTCAACTACTTTAGCGGATAAAATTTTTATTTCTCCTAACGTTGTTGTTAACCAGGCACCAGGAAATGGACTTAATCCGCGAATTAAATTGATAACCTCTTTCGTTGTTTTTGATAAATCTATTTTTCCTGTTTCATGCTGTAATTTGGGGGCTATTTTAGTAGAACCTTTTTCCTGAGGAATAGACACAAAAGTTGGATCAAGGATATTTTTTAAAGAATCAATCACAAGATTTGCACCTACTAACATTAAGCGATCATGTAAAAAACCTACATTATCCTCTGGTAGAATCTCAATAGATTTAGTAAGTATTATAGGTCCGGTATCTATATCTTTTCTTATAAAAAATGTGGTTACTCCTGTAGTTTTTTCCCCATTTATAATGGCCCAGTTAATAGGTGCGGCACCTCGGTAATCAGGTAATACAGAGGCATGTAAATTTATAGTTCCCAAGGGAGGTAAATTCCATAGGATCTCAGGAAGCATTCTAAAAGCTACAACAATGAATAGATCGGGTTTTAAATCGTTTACCGTTTGTAAGAACGATTCATTTTTCAGATTAGTAGGCTGGAGAATAGGTATATTTAATGCTAAAGCAGCTTCTTTAACAGCTGAAGTTAACCATTCCTTTTTCCCTCTTCCCCCAAGTTTATCAGGTGCTGTTATTACCGCCGGGATGGTAAAACCTGAATCATGAAGTTTTAATAGGGTAGGGACCGCAAATGCCGGTGTACCCATAAATATAATGCGCATTTTTTTTGGCTAAATTTAATAATTTAACGAAGCTAATAAATTTTAGTTCTATACTCTTTCTTATATTACGATAAAAATGGAAAAATTCACTTTACCGCTGTCAAGCGAAATTACTTTATCTGGCATAAAATGGGAAATAGATAACCCAAAAGCTAATTTAATCCTTGTTCATGGTGCTGGAGAACATGTTGGGAGGTACGATCACTGGGCTAAATTATTTAATAATCAGCTAATTAATGTTTACGGCGTTGATCATTATGGACATGGTAATAGCCCTGGTGCCAGAGGACATTTAACTAATTATGACCTTTATTTTAACGAAATTACGGCGTTAAAAAAAATGATTGATGACCAAGCCGATGGAATTCCGCTTTTATTATACGGGCATAGTTTAGGTGGAAATATAGTCCTTACCTGGATTCTTGAACAAGAAAAATCAGTAGATTACGTCATTGTATCAGCTCCCTGGATTAGACTTAAGCTCGTTCCTCCAACATGGAAAATATCTCTAATGAAATGGCTTAGTGGTATTTTACCAGCATTAAGTCAAAGTAATGAATTAGATCCTAATTGGTTGTCAAGAGATAAATTGGTCGTTGAACGGTATATAAAAGACCCTTTAGTTCATAATAAAATTACGCTGTCGGCCGCTAATATTCTTTTCCAACGGGCAGAAATATTAGATAATTATAGTAAGCAAATAAGTGATAAGGTATTAATTATCCATGGTTTGGATGATAAAATAACAGACGCCGTTGCAAGCGAGGCTTTTGCTGCCAGAACAGGTATTGATTATCATGGCGTAAAGGGACTTTACCACGAGTTACATAATGAACCTGAACAAATAGAAATATTTAATTATATTTGTAATTGGTTAAATAAAAACGGGTTATAGTATCATGCCGAAACGGTTTCCTTTCTATCCACAACTTGAGGCAATGGATTGCGGATCAACTTGCTTACGCATGGTTGCCAAATTTTATGGTCGTTTCTATTCATTAGAGTATTTAAGGGAGATTAGTAATACTGGAAAAGATGGCGTTTCTCTCTTAGATCTTAGTGAGGCGGCAGAAATTATTGGTTTGAAAACTTTAGCGGTAGAGGCAGATATTGTTCAATTACAAGATGTTATCCCTAAACCATGTATAATAAATTGGGGTAATAATCATTTTGTTGTCGTTTATCACCAAGATTCATCTAAGGTCTGGATTGCCGATCCTGCACAGGGAAAATATAAACTAAATAATGATGAATTTATCCAAAAATGGATAGGTGAAGAAGCGGATATCGATAGTTCAGGTATCGTTTTAATATGTCAAAGTACGCCTGATTTTTATACTTTCAATGGCAAAGAACCTCAAAAGGGTAGTTGGCAATATGTTTCTAATTATTTTAAACAGTATAAGGCACTTATTTTTCAGATTATTATTGGTTTATTTTTGGGAAGTACTCTTCAGCTACTTTTTCCCTTTTTTATAAAAAGTATCGTTGATATTGGTATTAATAACAATGACTTATCTTTCATAGCGTTAGTCCTGATTGCGCAATTTATTTTATTTATAAGCCAGATATCAGTTGAATTTATTAGAAATTGGAATATACTGCATGTAGGAAGTAGGGTAAATATTAGTTTATTATCTGACTTTCTTATAAAGCTAACCAAACTACCCTTTAGATTTTTTGATACTAAATTGCCAGGAGATTTAATTCAGCGGTTTAATGATCACGAACGGGTACAAAAATTCTTAAGTTCTACTTCGCTTATTTCTATTTTTTCAATATTGAATCTTCTTGCTTTTGGTGTTGTCCTGCTATTTTGGAATAAAGCCATTTTTACCATTTTTATCATTGGCTCATTGTTAAATATAGTTTGGGTTTTAGGTTTCATGAAGTGGAGGAAATCGCTTGATATAAAAAGATTTGAATATAATAGTGACAACCAAAATAGCATCAATGAGATGATTACCGGCATGCAAGATATTAAGTTATTTAATGCTGAAAAGTTAAAAAGATGGTCATGGGAGAAGGTTCAGGCAAAATTATTTAATACTGAAACAGAAAATTTAAAACTGGAACAAGTTCAAAGAGCTGGTGCTTTGTTTTTCAATGAAACTAAAAATCTGTTAATTATATATCTGGTTGCTCAGGGTGTTCTAAATACAACACTCACGTTGGGTATGTTAGTAGCCATTCAATATATTATAGGCCAGCTGAATATGCAGATCAATCAATTAACTGAATTTTTAAAATCCATGCAAGATGCTAAAATTAGTTTAGAAAGAATCGGTGAAATCCATCTTAAAGAAAATGAAACAGTTATAGAGGAAAATAACAATGTTTTTCCTTCTGAAGGAGATATCGTTTTGGAGAATGTAAACTTTAGTTATGCAGGTTTAAATGCCACCCCCAATATTAAAAATATTAATTTAGGTATTCCAAATGGTAAAATAACGGCTATTCTAGGTCCAAGTGGTAGTGGCAAAACTACTTTATTGAAAATTTTATTAAATCTATATAAGCCAACCGAAGGAAATATAAAATTAGGAGAATTGAATCTATTATCTGTAAATCCCAGATTATGGCGAAGTAAAATTGGTGTAGTTATGCAAGATGGTCACCTATTTAGTGATAGCATTGCAAAAAATATTACTTTAGGCGAAGAAATTATAGATAAGCGTAAACTTCAACAATCCATAAATATAGCTAATTTACAATCTTACATTGAGTATTTGCCGCTGGGTTACAATACAATGATTGGTCCTGAAGGTCTGGGCTTAAGTCAAGGTCAAAAGCAACGAATTCTTATAGCCAGAGCGGTTTATAAGGAACCTGACTTTCTTTTTTTTGATGAGGCTACCTCAGCGTTGGATACCTTTAATGAAATGTTGATTTTGGAAAATATAAAGGCTGCTTTTAAAAACAAAACCATCATTATTGTTTCACATCGTTTGAGTACGGTGTTGAAAGCAGATCAAATCGTTGTTATGGAAGATGGTGAAATGATTGAGGTTGGGTCCCATGAGGAATTGTCTTTTGTAAGAGGTGCATACTATCAATTAGTTAAAAATACATTGGAATTAGGATACTAGATGAAGAATGAAAATAATATAGAGGTTCTCAACGAAGAAATTCAAGAAATTCTTGGCACACCCCCTAGGTGGATACTTAGATTTGGTACTTTAATTTTTTTTATTGTTATCGTTGTTTTAATATGGTTATCCTATTGGATACAATATCCTGACGTTGTTGTAAGTGAAATAATTGTTTCATTTAATGATCCACCATCAAAGCTCATATCTCCTAAGTCTGGATACCTGAATAAGTTACATGCCGTTCATAATCAGAAGGTAAAGAAAGGTCAATTATTGATTTCATATAATTCAGAGGCTAATTATCAAGATGTTCTATCTCTTTATGAAAAATTACTACAAGTTAAACAAATAAATCAATCATCTATTTTATCATTGTCCTTTAGTGAAAATTACAGTATTGGGGAATTACAGAAATATTTATTTCAATTTCTGGATAAACAAAATCAATATAGTTTAAGGGTAATAGGGATATCTGAAGTAACGAATAAAAGTGACAAACAGAAACAAATCAGCTCTTTAGAGAATGGTATAGAGTATTCTACAAATCTGAGGGATAATTTAGCCGTACAGATTGAAAATACACAAATTCAGTTGAAGAATGAGGAAGCTATGGTTAAAATGGATAAATTATCACAATCTGAATTAAATAAAACAAGAGATAAATTAACTGTTCTTTCGTCGAACTTAAATGCTACCGAGGCTGAAATTAAAGATAAACAGTTTAAAATCAGTAATTTAAAGTCTGATTTAGTTAATTTAAGTGTTAGTAGTGAAAAGGGTAGGGAAGTCGCACTTTCAGAAATGAATGCAGCATTTGTGCAATTTAAATCTAATGTATCTCAGTGGATTTCTGCACATTTGATCATTTCACCTACAGATGGTATGGTACAGGTTACGAATAAATTTCTCAAATCTGGTCAATATGTCAATAAAGATGAACCATTATTAATTATTATTCCGCCACAATCAAATAAGATGAAAGGAATAATGAACGTTCCGTTTAATGAAAGTGGTAACATCAAAAGAAATCAGTTAGTATTAGTTAGATTAAATAGCTATCCATCATCTAAATATGGTATCATACATGGAAAAGTAGCTTCAAGTTCAAGTATAGCGTTAGAGGAAGACGAAAAATTAGTTTCGCCGGTAACTGTTTATTTTGAGAACGGATTAGTTACGACTACGGGTTACAAGGTTTCAACAAAGAAAGAACTTTCAGGTATGGCCAGAATCATTACTCAAAATAAGAGATTCATTCAGCGGTTATTTTAACACATCAAATTTTAGTTTTTTCAAATGAAACAAAAATTCCTATTTTAGGAAATATTACTTAACATAATGTAAATTATCTGAATTATAAGAATCCTAAAAAATCCTCCAAGACGTATCAAGCGCCCGGGAGGATTTTTTGATTTTTAAAAATATTAACTTTCTATAGTTGCATTAATATTTTCTGTAAGTTCCTTCGAAATGGCATTCTTAGTGACGCGTATGTAAACCTTAGGTGAAACTTCTAATGTTACAATAGTGTCCTCAATCTTAGATATTCTACCAAGTATTCCACTACTTGTTACCACATCTTTGTTCTTGTCTAAGCTTTCCTGAAATAATTTTTGTTCCTTCTGACGTTTTGCTTGTGGTCGTATCATTAACAACCAAAATACTAAAAACATTGAAACAATGAAAATTAGGTTAATCCATGATGATGAACCTGTTGCGCTGGCTTGTAGTAAAAAAAACATAGCTTTATGATTTATAATTTAGTTTTTTGATGTGACAATTCCGTCTAAATATAGTAATGTTTCTACAGGAAATGTGTTAGCAACTACCGTAATTAATTTTCTTTGTTCATTTGTTTTACCCTCGCTATTGAATTTTACCTTAATAAAACCTCCCCTACCTGGTTCAATCATACCCCTCGGCCATTCTGGAACCGTACAACCACAAGTACCATAAACATCCAATATATATAACGGAACATCTCCCGAATTTGAAAATTGAAATGATTTTTCAACGATTTCTCCCTCTTTTATTCTTCCAAAAGAAATTTCAGTCTCTGAAAATTTTATTTCAGCCACTTGTGAAGTATCTAGTCCTTGCTCACCAAGTGGATTTCTTATAATTTCAGAGGGAGATAGTTCCCTACCTAACCGTATTTCTTCCACCTTTTTATCATTTGTCGCGTTATTTTGACAACTCAACATTGAAAAAAATACTAACAGTGAAATATATACCAGAATTTTACTCATTTTATTGATTTAAAAGCTCAAAAATAAGGTTTTTGTAACAATGAAATTAAGTTCCTTGTTAAATACTACATTTTTTTATAATCTTTAGGTCTAAATACGTACTATGCCTCACAAATATGCCATGGGAATTATTGGAAATGGTTCCTGGCTTGCTCTCATAAATAATTTTGGAAACGTTACCTGGCTTTGTTGGCCTCATTTTGACAGCAGTTTTCTTTTTGGCAATCTTCTCGATCCTAAAAATGGTGGAGATTACGAAATAATACCTCAATCTGATATTATTAATACCTCTCAACAATACCAAGACGATACAAATATTCTAGTAACAACTATAGAAACCAACGATGGTACTTTCGAGATAAGTGATTTCGCTCCAATATTTTATAACTCATCGGATTTAATTAGACCTCATATCTTTATAAGGAAAATAACGCCCACAAAGGGAGTTAATTTCATAAAAATACAATGCACCCCTACTTACCAATATGGAGAACAACAATACAATCCTATAGTTAATGAAAATGGCATTCATTACCATTTAAATGACAACTCTATATATCTTTATTGCTCTGATATTCATCTATTTAATGACGAAAACTCATTTTTTGCTTTGGATAAACCCATTTATTTAGTGATGACCAATGAAAAAAATCATTGGCAGAATTTAGCAATTGAAGCAGAAGATTTATTCATAAAAACGCAAAACTATTGGAAAACATGGATCGATAACTTAGCCATTCCAAATTTATATAAACACGAGGTAACTCGTTCTGCCTTAACTTTACATTTGCATGTTTTTAACTCCGGAGCTACTATAGCTGCAGCAACTACTTCACTCCCTGAATTTTTAGGTTCAACAAGAAATTGGGACTACCGATTTTGCTGGATGAGAGATAGCTACTACACTCTCCTGGCGTTTGACCTTCTTAATAATAAAGAAATTATACAAAATTATGCCCATTATTTATCTCTCATAAATGAAAAATATGATGAAAGATGGCCACCATTGCACACTATTTCCCTGGACAGAGATCCCAAAGAAATAGAATTGAATTTACCCGGATATTTAAATGAAAAGCCGGTAAGAATTGGAAATCAAGCATTTGAACATATTCAAAATGATATTTATGGACAGGTAATTACTACCCTTCTACCCTATTTTGCCAATAATGAAATTCCATTGAAGACCAGAATGCAATTCCTACCTCTCATTCGGAACATGTTAAATATGATTCAAAAAACAATGAATGAACCTGACAACGGTTTATGGGAATTTAGAGGCATAAAACAATTTCATTGTTATACCTACCTGTTTCATTGGGCAGGTTGTAAATCTGCCTTAAAAATAGCTGAAATTTTTGATGATAAAATAATGTTTAATCTGGCTACAACCAATTTATCAAAAGCTATCGATAAAATTGAGTGTTGTTTCGACGAGGAATCAGGTCTTTACTATCAAGCCATAGGAAATAAAAATCTCGATGCCAGTCTTCTTCAACTGATTACCATGCATTACTTGAAACCCGATGACCCCAGAGCTACTAACTTACTTTTAACTTTAGAGGATAAATTATCCGCGGAAAACGGTCTTTTTTATAGATATTTACACGAAGATGATTTTGGTAAGCCAGATGCTACCTTTTTAATTTGCGCCTTTTGGCATGTAGAAGCACTGGCTATTATGAATTATAAGGACAAAGCCATAGCTAATTTGAATAAAATATTAGAATACAGCAATCATTTGAGTTTATTTAGCGAAGACGTTCATGCAAAAACGGGTAGTCAATGGGGAAATTTCCCCCAAACTTATTCACATGCTGGTCTAATTCAAGCGGTGAATGCAATAAATAATCCAAATAATATTCCTCTTTATCTATGAAAAATATTTACCTGCTAGGATTCATGGGGTGTGGAAAATCATTCTTTGGAAAATGTTTATCCCAAAAGTTCAATTTGAATTATTTAGATCTGGATGAATTCATTGAAGCTACGATGAATTTGAGTATTCCACAAATTTTTAATAGTATTGGCGAAGAAGGATTTAGGAAAACCGAAGCAAATTTATTGAGAAAGACGGTCGATTTTAACCAAAATATCATATCCTGTGGAGGAGGTACCCCATGTTTCCATGATAATATGAAATGGATCAAAGACCATGGAATTTCCATTTATCTAAAAACATCAGAAGAATTATTATTTAAACGACTAAATAATCAAAAAGAAGGAAGGCCATTAATAAGTAGTATGTCAGATGACGAACTTAAACATTTCATTTCAATGAAAATTACAGAAAGGGAAAAATTCTATGAACAGGCTGATTATACATACTTACAATGGCAAGATGAAAATTCGCCTATTGAACTTGAAAAATTTATTGCAGATAAATTACAAAGACGTAGGTCCTAAAATTATTCTAGGTCCCAGCCATTTTCCATCATATCTTCCTGACACAATTTCTAAGCGGAAATTTTTTAAAATATTATCTAAAGCATAACCCATTTCTAAGAATGGTTGTAATTTATCAGTGATAGCAAGATTAATAAATAGATTCTCTAATACCTTTGATTTTTTTAAAAATGACCATTTACTTAATAAAAAATCAGAAGTTTGGGTCTGAATATGTATTCGATGAAAATAATTATTCGTACTAAATTCATAATAAGGTAAAAGTCTGAAGGTAGAAATAACAGGATGACTGGTTTTCAGTGTTCTTCCTGTTGGAAAATGATAAAAATCATTAAAATGAAGAAATTCTTGTTGCATAAATTTGCCGGAAATTAAACTAACATCAGTTCGCCCAAACTTTTTTCCATAAAATGATTTAGAAAAAGCCAATTCTATATAATCAAAATTTGACTCACTTTCTAAAAAGCCGGGCATTCCTTTTTTATAATTAATAGTTAAAAATGGAAAGTAAGACAATGAAAAAGTATTTATTAGCGCCTTGTCTCTCAACTTAAATGATTCTAAGGGCTCATTCCTCTTGAAATTCCAACGGTGAAAATTATAATTTTCAAGATAATTTCTGTAAGTAAATTCCGATGATGCCTGCAAAATAAACTTAGAATGAAAAGTTTGTTTCAATTGAACCTTTAAAAATTTCTTTTCAATAAACAACAACGGATTTAATCCGTCCAAAACATTTATGACAGAAATAATTTGTTCGTTTTTTATAAATGGTTGATTAACCTGAGTTAAAAAATTTCCAGCTGAGAAAAAAAGCTGGGATGAATTAATTTCATCTTTAAATATAACTGCTGAAAATTCAGCTTCTGCATATAAAGTTTTACGTTGGATAGCATATCTTGGATGTAAAGAAAATGCCATAGGTCTTTTGGTATTAAACGTAGATTTGAATCCAGTTTGCAACAAAAAACCATCTATAGGATTGAAAAGGAAAACGTTTGACATTGGTGACAAACTGATATCAAAATGATTGTTAACCCTTATATGTACAGAATCTAAAAATACCTTTGGAAAGGAATCAATAGATGCAAGTGTACTTGACAAAGAAGTATTTGCGTACAAAAAATTAAGATTAAGGTTAATGGCAAAAAAGAAACCAAATAACCTTAATCTTAACATACTTACTATCAATTAAATGGCTTGATGATTAAACGGTTGAATAACCATTTCAGAAACTACAGCCGACGAAGGTTGTTGGCAAAGAAACCAAATGGATTTTGCTGCTTCCTTTACCGCAATCATCTTATCACGTTGAACCTTCAAGTCTATATTATCCCAAAATGGAGAATCAACGCCCCCCATATAGATATTAGTAATTCTTATTTCAGTTCTTTTTAGTTCCTCTCTGAGTGACTTTAACATACCATTTAGACCATATTTTGACGCTGCATAAGCTGCTGCACCTGCCATAGGTGTTTTACCTAAGACACCGGGGATATTAATGATAAGTCCCTTCTTTTGCTCTTTCATTTTTGGCAGAACCGCTTGTATCAAACTAAAAGCACCTACAAGATTTACATCAAGTGAATCTTTAAAATCTTGAATACTTAATGATTCAAAAGATTTAATAATGCCTATACCCGCTGCATTTATGAGGATATCAATAGGAGCACCTGTCATAGATTGGATCTCCTCAACCATAAGATGGATACTGTCCGTATTTTTAAGATCAATAACAAATCTATTTTTAACAGGAATACCTATTGAGTCACAAATAGTGTTAAGATTTTCGGAATTTCTACCGGTAACATAAACTTTAGCTCCTGATTGATGTAAAAGTTTACATGTTTCTGCACCTATACCACCTGTTCCACCAACAACAAGAACAATTTTATTTAATAAAGTTTCCATTTATATTTTTGTTTGAATAGACTGGTAGAAAGCATGTCTTACATTTTCTTTCTTGAAATCACCCCCAAAATCAGATGTCACGGTCGTACATCCCTGATGCTCTATACCCCTTGACTGAACACAAAAATGAACCGCTTCAATATAAACTGCTACACTGTCGGTCTCAAGAACCTGCCTTAATGTTTCAGCAATTTGTCTGGTTAATCTTTCCTGAACCTGAGGTCTTCTGCTATAAAAATCGACAATCCTGTTTAACTTAGATAAACCGATAACTTTATCCCCTGGTTTGTAAGCAATATGGGCTTTCCCGATAATAGGTAAAAAGTGATGCTCACAAAAAGACTGAACTGTTATGTTTTTTTCGAGCAAAACCTCTTTGTAGCCAAATTTATTCTCAAAAAGAGACATATCTGGCATATTTTTAGGGATTAATCCACTAAATATCTCCTTAACGAACATCTTTGCTACTCTACCTGGCGTACCTTTAAGAGAATCATCTGAAAGATCCATGCCTAAAGTTTCCATAATTTCCTTAAAATGGTGTTGAATTTTCACCATTTTTTCAGCATCTGATTTATTTAAATATTCAGTATTTACAGGTGTTTCTATCGAAGTAGTTTGGTGGGAATCTCCCAATTCATCTAACCAAATACTCTCGTCAACGAGGTAAGGATGGTTTGATCCATTTTTCTTTAGTGGTTCATTCAGATTTTTTAAATCCTGATCGATCATTTTTGGACTTTTAAGAAATGATAAAAACAGAAAACATTCACTTCTTATAAAGGTTCATAATGTTATGAAAGGAAACTTAAATTATTAGTGTAGAGTCTTTATATTTGCAGAATCTTTTACTGAACAGAAAATTTCAAAAACAGATTAATGAAATACGATTTAATTATCATTGGTACAGGTCCAGGCGGCTATGTTGCTGCTATTAGAGCTTCACAACTTGGCATGAATGTAGCTGTAGTTGAACGAGAAAACCTTGGTGGTATTTGTTTAAACTGGGGATGTATTCCTACAAAAGCCTTATTAAAGAGTGCCCAGGTATTTGAATATGTCCAACATGCCTCGGATTATGGTATCCAACTAAATGAAGCTAAAGCTGATTTTCCCGCAATGATCAAAAGGTCCAGAGGGGTTGCCGATGGCATGAGTAAGGGAATACAATTTTTACTAAAGAAAAATAAAATCACCGTTTTAACAGGTGACGGAAGTTTAGTTTCTGCCAATACAGTAAGTGTAACTGATGCTAGCGGAAAAGCTACCAATTATGAGGCAAAAAATATAATTTTAGCCACTGGAGGAAGAGCTAAAGCATTACCTAATGTACCCATTGACGGAGAAAAAGTAATAGAATATAGAAAAGCCATGACATTACCAACTCAACCCAAAAGATTGGTGGTTATTGGAGGGGGGGCAATTGGCGTTGAATTCGCATATTTTTATCATACCATAGGTACCGAAGTTACATTAGTTGAATTTCTTGAACAAGGAATGTTACCACGTGAGGATGCTGAAATCTCAAAGGAAATTTCTAAAATTTACACTAAAAAGGGAATTAAAGTTCTTGGAAACACCTCTGTTGAGTCAGTAGATACGAAGGGAAAAGAAGTTTTAGTAAAAGTTAAAGATAGAAAAACAGGAAATTTTTCTGAAATAGCCTGTGATATAGTACTTTCAGCGGCGGGTGTAACACCTAATATTGAAAATATAGGTTTAGAAAAGGTAGGAGTTATCCTTGAAAAAGGCTTAGTAAAAGTAGATGAATTCTACCGAACTAATATACCTGGCGTGTATGCCATTGGTGATATTACAGGAGGACCCGCTTTAGCCCACGTGGCAAGTGCTGAAGGCATCACCTGTGTGGAGAAAATGGCAGGACATCATCCGGAACCTATTGATTACCAAAATATTCCATCTTGTACCTATTGTGTACCTGAAGTGGCTTCCGTGGGTATGACCGAAGAAGCGGCCAAAGAAGCAGGTTACAAGCTAAAGATTGGTAAATTTCCTTTCTCTGCCTCAGGTAAAGCCTCTGCTGCAGGTGATAAAAGTGGATTTGTTAAACTTATTTTTGACGAAAAATATGGAGAACTTTTAGGTGCCCACTTAATAGGACAAAATGTTACGGAAATGGTAGCAGAACTTGTTTCCATAAGAAAATTAGAGACAACAGGGCATGAGATTATTAAAACCATTCATCCTCACCCTACCATGAGTGAGGCAATTATGGAAGCCGCTGCGGCCGCTTATGGTGAGGTGATTCACCTATAATCTATTAATTTGTTATTTATTTAGAGAAACGCTTTGATAACTGTCAAAGCGTTTCTTTTTTTAAGGAAAATTCCTTACTATTGATTGTAATTGTTTGTTAAATATTAACCATTTCAATGTATGAATGAATTAACCTTATTGGATTGGGTAATTTTCGTGTCCTACGGTGTATTAATAATGTCCATTGGATTATGGGTATCCAGGGATAAAAAAGGACATGAAAAGAATTCCGAAGATTATTTTTTGGCTGGTAAATCACTTCCATGGTGGGCCATTGGTGCAAGTTTAATTGCAGCAAATATTTCCGCTGAACAGTTTATTGGTATGTCAGGTTCAGGCTTTGCCATAGGTTTAGCTATTGCTTCTTATGAATGGATGGCTGCGCTGACATTATTAATAGTTGGAAAATACTTTCTTCCTATTTTTATCGAAAAAGGTCTTTATACCATTCCTGAATTTATAGAAAAACGCTTCAGCACCCAGCTAAAAACTATTCTAGCCCTTTTTTGGCTTGCTTTATTCGTGTTTGTCAATCTCACAGCCGTATTGTTTTTAGGCGCAAAAGCATTAGATACTATTATGGGTAATGGCGATGGTTCATTATTTATGATTAGTATTATTGGTCTTGGATTATTTGCAGCTTCTTACTCCCTTTGGGGTGGATTATCGGCCGTAGCATGGACTGATGTTGTTCAGGTAGTTTTGCTAATCATAGGAGGTATGGTAACTTCCATTATAGGTTTACAACAACTTACCCCTGATGGAGGAATTATAGATGGCTTAAACCATTTAGTTACCGTTGCCCCTGAAAAATTTTCAATGATCATTTCTAAGGGTGAAATAATAACACCCGATGGAAAAGATGCGTGGTGGGATTTACCCGGCATCGCTGTTTTAGTGGGCGGAATGTGGGTTGCAAACTTATATTACTGGGGATTTAATCAATATATTATACAAAGAACCTTCGCAGCTAAATCTTTGAAAGAAGCTCAAAAAGGCATTGCATTTGCCGCTTTCTTAAAAATGATTCTACCTTTTATTGTTGTTTTACCTGGAATCATCGCTTTTGTATTGAATGCCAGTCCTGAAGGTGTTCTCATTCCAGAAATGTTGGATCCTTCTTTTAAAAGACCTGATGGATCCATTATTAATGATAATGCAGCGCCATGGCTAATTCAAAAATTTGTACCTGCTGGAATGAAAGGATTGGTTTTAGCTGCTTTAGCGGCTGCTATTGTATCATCATTAGCCTCTATGCTAAATTCTACTGCCACCATTTTTACGATGGACATTTATAAACCTATTATTAATAAGTTGGCTACTGAAAAGCAAATGGTTAATGTTGGGCGTCTTTCCGCTGCTATAGCTTTAGTTATTGCCATCTTAATTGCACCCATGCTTGGGAACTTAGGTCAAGCCTTTCAATTCATTCAAGAATATACAGGTATTGTAAGTCCGGGAATTCTTGCTGTGTTTGTAACTGGATTGTTTTGGAAGAAAACAAAGAATAAATCGGCCATTCTTGGTGTGATTGCCTCTATTCCCATCGCCATGTTTTTTAAGGTTGGTCCAAACGGTTGGTCTGATTCCCCCATTTTTGTGATTTTACCTTTCATGCATCAAATGATGATAACGTGTTTGGCTTCTATAGCTGTCATTGTTATTGCAAGTGAAATAGAAGGAAAAGGACAACCTGATGAAAAGCAGATAATTTTAAAACCAGGCATATTTAAGACCTCTGAATCTTTTAATATAAGTTCAGCCATTATTTTATTAGTCCTGGCATTTATTTACACTATTTTCTGGTAATTTTTTCTAATAATATGGAGATGATATCATCTATTATCTCCATATTATTAATACCAGCTATAGGCTATAGAAGCCTCTATAGAACTTCCTAATTGATATATTGACTTACCAAAGGGTACATCATAAGCGATGGAAATTTTAATCTGATTATCGAACAATCCAATCGTTTTTCCAGCAAGAAATCCAACCTCAAAATGAGAAGTTGCGTTAGAGGAAACACCGGCACCAAACCAAAAAGTCTGATTGTGCTGATACCTTACATTTCCGTCTATTACAGGTAGTTGACCTGGCAAATAACGAACCCATGTGGATAAATCCAATATGGCTGTTTCATCACCTAAGCCAAAAAAATCAAAAGGTATATATATTCCCCCAACAGCATATATATGTCTGAATCTCTTAATGGTAAATAATTCCTTACTTGAGTCCAGTGATTTATATTTAGCGGTAAGATTCAAAAATTGGGGAAAAGAAAGACCTAAATAATATTTATCCTCATTTCTGTAAAAAATGCCAATATTCAGATCAGGTAAATAAGTAGATGTTGGAATAATATCAGGTTCTGCTACAGGAAAATCAGCGCCATTTATTTTTGAATAATAATTAATCGCTCCGGCAGAAATGCCAAAACTTAAAAATTTCTCTTCTCTTCGACTTAACCTAAGTTTATAGGCATATTGTAGATAAGCCCCATTATTTCCTAATAAACCTATTTTATCAGAAACTAGCTGTAATCCAAAAGTGCTGTTTAAATTATTATTTACCCATTCAGCGTTTAGAACATTCGTATTTGGAGCATCTTTTACATTTAATCCAAGGCCCAGATATTGAAAACGGGAACTTGCTGAAACTGTAAAAGGATATTCAGCCAGGATATTGTTATTTGACACTGCGGCAGGATTTATAAGGTTCCAATGATCTCTATATAAAGTGAATGGCGTAAGTTGTTGACCATCAGCTTCGGATGCCAAGAATAAAAAAAAGATGAAAAGTATGCGAACATACTTATTTGATAATTCCTTTATCATAATAATTATTCCATCAAATAAATGATTCCATTTTGTACTACCTTCTCATTATTTTCAATTTCTCCTATTAAGGAAAAATAATAAGCACCTGCTGGTAATTTAAGTTGATTTTGAGATAAACCATTCCAATTTCCAACAATTTCTCCCTTTTGTAATTGTAAAAATTCTTCCTTAAAAACTACTTTTCCCCATCTGTCCAATATGTTTAATTTAGCACTGTACATAGGCCTTGCCGCTTCAAATTTCCATACAGGATTATTAAAATTTGGCCTTAAACCAATGGTTGGGTATATCAAGGTTCTTGGGTTAAAAGTCACATTTAGAATAACTTCAGCCAGATTACAGTTATTAGTACAATTTCCAGTAGTATCAGTATTACATACTTCATATACAAAAGCCAAAGACTGGTCTTCTGAAATATTAGGGTCCCGCGAATAGGTAAAATAACCCTCTTTATTAATGAAAAGGTTTCCAGAAAGGGGCTTAGATATCAAATTTATTCTTAAAAATGAAGGTGGAATATTACTTAATTCATCATTTTCAAGAAAATCAAACAATGCCGTGTTTTTATTATCATCCAGATATACTGTATCATTTTTTAACTTTGGCCGTGGAACATAATAGATTTTTAATGTATCAGTAATGATACAATTCCTTGTCACAACGGTCCATAAGAACTCATTTTTACCTGGTATTAATCCTTTAACCCAAGTATTTTCATTTTGTGGATCGCCAATAATTGCTGAGCTACCTGTCAACCATTTTCCATTGGCATTTAAAGGCATATTGGCACTAATGAAAACAGAATCTTTCCCACAAACGGACTTATCCGGTTCGGTAAAAATTTCACTTATTTCTTTAGAAAAATTAATTGGTATAGGTCCAAATGCGTTTGACGTACATTTTTCACTATTTATACGTAGATAATAATTGCCAATATCCTGTTTTTCAAATTTCGGAATAGTGAGCGAAGGAGTTAATGTATTAATAAAGCCTTTAGGCGTTTGCCAAATATAAATGAAGCCATTATCCTGTTTATTTGTTTGTAATATTATGCTGCTACCGGGACAAACCAAAGTGTCAGATACTTCAATCTTAATAGGCGTTTCAGGTGTTGCCAGAATTTTAACGGGAGTACCTGGAGAAATAGAAAGACATGGATCATTTAAATCTAGTGAACCATCAGATAATTTTCTACCTATAACAGCTGATAAATAATAAGTTTCTCCCACTATCATTCCCTGATAATACTTTATAATTCCAGTGGTATCCATATTTAAAATCTGATTTCCTAAATTTATACCCGGACTATTATGCAAAATAAACCAACGACCATTATTAAGACCTAACTTCTGATTACTTGCATCGTATTTAGATTGTCTGACCTCATTTTTACAAATAGAGACCATATTCCCATCCATTACCCCTACTTTACCTTCACAATTACAAACAAGATTTTGCGATAATTCACCAAAACAATTATTACTATCAATGGCTGCAGCGATATATTTGCCCGCATAAGCATTATCAAGCATTAAACCCTTTTTCCCATTAGACCAGGTTACCTCTGTTGGAGAAGTACTTTTAATCTGAAGAACAATTTTTCCATTTGGCAAATTACAAGAAGGTTGGTTTAATGAAGAAACATATAATTCCGGAGGTTTAATAGGTATAACTTTAATATCTTTCCTATTCGAACAACCATTAGCATCTGTAACAGAAAAAGTATATAAGCCATTTTTAACAATAATACCCGGACTACTTTGATTGGTATTCCATTTATAGATATATGGTTTTTTTCCCAAAGTCACCATTGGGTTTAAAGTTTTTTCATCATTTTCACATACAAAAAACTCACTGAGAATTTGAATATCAGGGCTTTTTAACAATGTAAGGGGTAAAGAGGAAAAAGCTCGACACCCCTTATCATCAGTAATTTCAACACCCACTTTCTGAATAGAATCAACCGTAGGATAATCTACCCTGCTTGTGGTTTCACCACTCGCCCATTTTATTTGGTACGGTGAATTTCCTGATAAAATATCTACTGAAAATGAAGAAGGAGTATTACTACAATTTTCTTTCTTCCCAATAAGATTAACTATTGGATTTTCAAAAATTTTTAATTGAGAGGTTGCTGAATCTTTACATCCTTCATAATTAGTAGCCCATACTTTTAATAATTTTGATTCATTCGCAAAAACTTCAATTTTATTAGATCTTTCACCTGTACCCCATTGATAAGTTGTTCTATTATCAGGGTCAGAAGGAATCTCAATGATTACTTTATCTGATTTACATGCTTCAAATATAGAAGGCAAAACAATATTTGGCTTATTAAAGGGCAAGATTAATAAACTATCAATTGCCATGCAACCTATCAGATTCATTACTTGCAATTTCATCGTGAATGAATTGAGTACCTTTTTAATAATTTGTGATTTAGTCTGTCCATCTGACCATTGATAGCTGCTGACTCCCACTTTATCCTGAATAATTGGATTAATTAACACTTCGTCACCCATACAACGTCGAATTGTATCTGGAAGAAATATTTGGGGAATCTCTTTTTTCAATTCAATAAAAGTAGATTTTTTATCCGTACAACCCATTTTATCTGAAACAACCAACGTTAAATTTGTATTTTCAATTAAAGGAGCATTAAATTCCACGGATGTATTGCCATTACTCCAAATATATGAATAAGGAGCCAATCCACCTGTAACTTTTGGATTTATTCTGACAGATTCATTGAGACAAAAAGTATGCTTAGCATTTAGTTCCAAAACTGGTTTTTCATTCCCTATAATTTTAGAAGAAATGATGTTTTTACATTGATTTACATCTGTAATTGTAGTAAAAATAATTTTATCTGAATCAACAAAATAGGTCGATTCCGCAGTTGTTTTTCCATTTGACCATTTGAAATTAAATGGACCTGACCCTGAAATATCCCTTAAATTTATATTTAGGCTATCTGCCAAACAACCATTAATGAGTGCAGGTAAGGTTGCTTTGGGTGGCGTATTTACATTCACCGTTGTTTCAGCATATCCTGAACATCCAAGTTTATCTTTTACGAGTAAGGAATATTTAGATTTACTTAATGGCTTCACTAATAATGATTCTGCACTGGTTCCATTGTTCCATAAATAGTTTAAATCTCCTCCATTCGTTCCAATGATGGGTTTTAAAGTAATGGAATCACCCAGACAAATATTTGAATCGGAAGGTATTGTGACTGATATATTTTTTGTTGTTGATACCAGAATTGATCCTTCGCCAATGCAATTATTTTTATCTGTCAATGTTATTTTATAAGTAGTTGGTATTAAAGGCATTGTTGTAATTAATTTGCTGGTGTCACCCGTATTCCATTTATATGAATAGGGTAAGGTTCCGCCTGAAGGCAGTGCTGTTAAGGTGGTTGATTGCCCTGGACAAATTTCAAAAATACCTGATATAGAAATGGTTGGATTAGGAATCAGTGTTATACCCGATATAGCTGTTGCAGCACACCCATTTTGATCTGTCACTCTGAGGGAAATGGCACCAGATACGGATAAAGAGGTGGTTAAAGTAGCATTTGTTGAACCATTACTCCACAAATACGTATATCCAGGCGTTCCACCACTAACAGCAGGCGTTAAAGTAAATGGTGTATTTGCACAAGTAATTTGGGAGGTAGGCAAGGAAACTGATGGATTAGATCTCACATTGATATTAACGGCAGCCGCTGCTTTACAGTTATTGGCATTAGTAACAATTACTGAAATGTTCATTGAGGTAGTTGGTGTTAAGGTAATAGCTGTAGCTGTGCTTCCCGTACTCCATGCGAAGGTATTTGATGTGGTACTTAATTTTGTTTCAAGCGTCACCGCATTAAATTGACACACATCTAAAGTAGCTGGCAAATTAACCGAAGGATTTGCATTCATTCCTATAGAGGTAGATGCTGTACCAATACAACCCGTTGCATCTGAGACAGTCACAGCATAAGACTGTGTAGCATTAATGGTCACAGGATTGGTTGAACTTGTAGAACCATTGCTCCACTGATAACTTAAGGCCCCGGAAAAATTGGAAACCGATGGTACTATCGTATAACTTTCTCCCTGACATTTTGATATGCCTGTAGGTAGGTTAACGTTTAAGGATTTGGTTGGAGAAATAGATATACTTGAAGAATTGCTGCAACCCAGATTGTCAGTTACCGTAACAGTGTAAGTAGTTACGGATGTTGGAGAAACTGATATATTTTGATTATTGGAATTTGTATTCCATTGGTAAGTATAAGGACTGGTTCCCCCTGTTGTATTGGTATTTAAAGAAATAGTTTGTCCGGGACAAATTAGGGTTGTTCCGGAAATACTCACTGCCGGACTATTTCGAACAGTTATGGCTGTCGTCAAATTTGCAGCACACCCATTTTGATCTGTCACTCTGAGGGAAATGGCACCAGATACGGATAAAGAGGTGGTTAACGTAGCATTTGTTGAACCATTACTCCACAAATACGTATATCCAGGCGTTCCACCACTAACAGCAGGCGTTAAAGTAAATGGTGTATTTGCACAAGTAATTTGGGAGGTAGGCAAGGAAACTGATGGATTAGATCTTACATTGATACTAACGGCAGCTGCTGCTTTACAGTTATTGGCATTAGTAATAATTACTGAAATATTCGTTGAGGTAGTTGGTATTAAGGTAATTGCTGAAGCGGTGCTTCCCGAACTCCATGCGAAGGTATTTGATGTGGTACTTAATTTTGTATCAAGCGTCACTGCATTAAATTGACACACATCTAAAGTAGCTGGCAAATTAACCGAAGGATTAGCATTCATTCCTATAGAGGTAGATGCTGTACCAATACAACCCGTTGCATCTGAGACAGTCACAACATAAGACTGTGTAGCATTAATGGTCACAGGATTGGTTGAACTTGTAGCACCATTGCTCCACTGATAACTTAAGGCCCCGGAAAAATTGGAAACCGTTGGTACTATCGTATAACTTTCTCCCTGACATTTTGATATGCCTGTGGGTAGGTTAACGTTTAAAAACCTCTGATTTACGACTACACAGGCTTGTGCCGAGCAATTATTGGCATCTCTTACAGTAAGACAATAAGTTTGAGGTGATGTTGGATTAACAGTCTTAGTTGCGGTAGATGAAATAACGCCATCCCATGAATAAGTATAAGGGCCTGTTCCTCCATTAATTATTGGGACAAGCGTCACCTGTTTACCTGAACAATTTGTATAGCTACCAGAAAAACTAACGCTTGGACCAGAAACCTGAGTAATTGATTTTGAAGAAGTAACAATACAACCTGCGGCATCAGTTACCGACACTGAATAGGAACCAGCTGAAGTGGGAACAATATTTATGGTAGAACCTTTATTACCATTGCTCCAGGTATAAGAATAAGAGGTTGAATAAAATTTATCCAAATTAGCTGTTAATGAAATATTTTGACCTGAACAAAAGGAACTATTTCCATTTATTGTGACTGTTGGAACGAGATAATTGTTTATGATTGCAGAAATTGTTTGGGTGCAGTTTATGTTCTTCGTATCTATAATTCTAATGGAATAAGCTCCCACTGACAAATTTGAAAAGGTGGTTTGTGTAGTTGCTATGGTACTTCCATTAAAAAAAATATTATAAGAACCAGAGCCTCCAGTAATATTTAAAGAAATATTACCCGTTTTTAACCCTGGGCAAGTTGGATTAGCAACGTATGTGGCAGAAAAACATGAGGTTGTCTGAGCTTTTATTTCAAAACTCCATCCTGAGATGATAAGAGAAATTAGAAGTAGAAAGGCTCTCATTTTCCAAAATTAATAAAGTAGGTATAACGGAATATTATCTCCCAATCCTTTTGACATTTTTGCAGGCATTTGCTTACTTTTCTTTTTTTCCATAACCATGGCAGGAACTCTTTTCTGAAGAAAATCATATAACTCACCAAAACGAATGATTTTATCCCCATCTGGATCAGGATTTAGTCCACTCGCTAAAGTTTTTCCGGAAAATGCTTCCAGAATGGCTTTTGTAAAAGCGCCATTTCCCCAGGAATCGTCCTCGTAAGACAATTCGTCCACCTGACTGCTGGTCAACACATTAAGTCCAGGATATGCCGCGTTTATTTCTTCCAGTGCAAATCTGGCCTGGTTAACCAATCGTGCCCCCTGAGCGGAACCACTATGACAAGCATCAATAAAAACAAATTTTTTACAATCTATCTGATTTAAAATATCCAGAATATCCCTTTTATAATCAATATTTGAAACATCACCATAAGTATCATAATCTGATGCTAATATTTTAAAATCGTTATTATCATCTGTCTTTCCATGTGACGAAATAAAAAGAATCAAAACATCCTCTCTATTAATTTTTCCACCAATCAAATCAGTATTATACCTCCTTTTAAGATCTTCCATGGCAGCACGAATATCCAGATTACGCGTATTTTCCTTTGTATTCTTTTTTTCAACATAAATTTTATTAAATACCTTATCCATACCCGTTTGATTTTGAAAGGCATTAGCAAAATTTTCAGCATCTAAGGTAGTAAATTTTAAATCTCTGTGAGGAATACCAATACTTAAAACATGAAGATTAGGCTGTTTAGGTTTATAGTTAATAATCATTTCATTTGATTGAATGACGCCATTGGGCGTAACTAATTCAATCAGCACTCTATTTTCCCCTTCCATCAGAGAGATTACATTTTCATAATCATAAAAATTCATGGCATTTCCTTGACTGTTTGAAGCAGGAGGAGTTAGCTTTTCCTCATCCATTTTAGAACGTTCAGGAATGACTCCATTAATTTTAACTACGGCATCACCTAGTTTAAGGTTATTACTACTGGTTCCAAACATAGCTTCAAGTTTAAACGTTGGATTACTCCAATCTGTCCTTTTTTGAGAGGCTTTAGGATTATTAAAAACTATAATATTTGAGGATTGACTAGCTGTAATGACATCAAATCGGGAAGTTACTGTTTTAGAAATTCTGGTAAGTTGATTATCAAGTGCATTCATTTGAATGGCTACTTCATTCCCTTCAAATTGAACTGTTTTTTGAAATCTAAAAGATGCTTTTTTTAAAGACTTGGAATTAATTGTGCCCAGTTTAACATCAGTAGAAGTTAAAGCTAAGATTCCTTTTGGAAGAACAAAATTAATTTGTACCTCAGTAGCTGGCAGGTCCCCATCATTTTGAATGTCAACAAAGAGCGTTTGCGGGCTGAATTCATCCACTCCTTCTTTTTCGGTATTCGTATTTACAAAACGAAGTGTTGCAGCCTTTGGATTCAAAGATTTTACTGCCCCCGTAACCGTCTTTATTAAGTCTGAACCAGAATAGACCTTTATTTCAAGTAAATTATCCTTTGTTTCAATATTAACATCTGAGGTAATTGGGATGTTAATTTGCTTATTGGTATTTGGCAGTAAAGGTTGAACAAATACAGATTGATTAACCTTAATGCCCTTTTGTCCATCTATCATATTGATATCCACCCTAATATTTTCAATTTGATTCGCTTCCTGATTATTGAGTTGCAAAGATATATAAGATTGATTATTAGGCTTTAAAAGTCCATCGGGCGTATTTAACCAAATTTTGGATTCATTAATCCTTAAATTACCTTTTGCCAATAATCTGTTCATTTCAGGAGCCGGAAAACGAACCATCCAGGCATCTTTGAGACTTTGGGTATTTGACTCAGTCCAACCTGAAAACAGAACACTTCCGTCATGAATTTGACTTAAATAATTAATGTCATCATTGTTGTCACCACCATAATCTGCTTCCCATTGTAGGTTTCCACTGCCATCAATTTCAATGATTCTTGCTGCAAATTTTGTAGCCCCTTTTTTATTCAATAAGGACAAGCTGGACCCTGCCAACCAAATATTGCCATTAAAAAGGGGTAAAATGGTTCTGGCAACATCAGCTTCTCTCCCACCATAGGTTCTTTCCCATTGTAAAAAACCAGTATGACTTAACTTTACAAGCCAAAAATCTTGTTTCCCATTTCCTAAGGAATTGGTTTCACCACAAAAAAGAATAGACCCATCTTGAAGAGTGATAAGATCATTTAATTCTTCCCATAATTTGCCTCCAAAAAATTTGTGCCATAATTCATTCCCATTTTTATCAAGCGAGGTGATCCAAACATCACCTAAATTTTGTCCATCCCCTTTTTTTGAATTTCCACCAAGATAAATATGACCATTCAGGCCAATAGTTACTTTTTTCAAATCACCATAGGATCCTAAAAAGAACTCTTTTTTCCAAGTAATATCGACGTCTTTATTGATATGAATAATTAAAATATCATCATTATTAATTTTGGCAGTCAAATAAAATCCAGCTTCAAAATCTGAATGTATGGATGTTAAAATAGCCCCCTCTGGCAATGTTAAAACCTTCTCCAGTATTTTATTACCTGACGCATCTAACTTTATCAGCCAGGGATAAATAACTTTATTAAAATTGGAATAACCCACCATAAAAATATTACCATCAGGTAATTCTATCAGATCAAGAATTTGAATATCATTTTGATTTCCGAAAGTAACTTTTTTAATAGTTTTACCCGTACTAAAATCAATAAGAGATAATGAGCCATATTTTTTTGATCCATCAGGAGATGAAACGTTCCCAATAACTGCGATATTACCATTTGAAAGTTGAATGGATTTGGTAAAAAAATCCTCCCCTTTATTTCCATCTTTTACTTCCCAGCTTATAAGAGCTGGTTGTGCACATAAAGTATTTAAAATAAGTAAGAAAGTGAAAAGACAACTATTCTTCATGACAAATATAATTTTGCGTATCCATTTTCTAATTTACGGAAATTTTCAATACCATCGGGATAATTGCCCCAGGATTTCTCGTGATAGCCTTAAATTGCATCAATTCTTTATCAAAATGCACATCGGAGGTAGGAATTTGATGTTCTCCTAATATTTCTGTTAAGGATTGGTATAAATTTTCAGATGCACTATATTGAAGATTATCTAGCAAATATTTCATAAAAGGAGGATTAATCTTCTTTTCTGAAAATAAAATAATCAAATGTTCTGAACCAGGATGTGTCAATTTTAAAACACTTTGAGCATCTGGAATTTTAATTACACCCTCTGAAAAAGGGGAAAGCCCCGATTGATATTCATTCCTGAATTTTTCATTAAACATTTCATTTTTTGGCCAATGAACTTCTTTTTTATTAGTTGGATCCACACTTAACACATAGATATAACCATTTGAAAAGGAAGGAATTACCTGTAATTGAAATTTGTCCCCAACTTTCCATAATCTGTTGGACAATGTATAAATGTTCTTTTCACCCAGGACCTTCGCCTCTTCAAAAACAGGTTCACTATAGGCATTAAATTGACCTGTAAATCGTAAAAAATTAAATTTTCCAGATATATCTCTCAGGGGTAACTCATTTAAATTTCTTTCAGGTAATGCTTCATTCGATGAAGCAACTACAGGCGAAGATTTTATGGTCTGACTTGCGGAGGTTTGAATCGGTTTATTTTGTCCAACATAAATGATATAGGCGTATTTACAATATTTTGCAAATTCAGCATATTTAACCCATATCATACCATTTTTTCCCCATTTTGGTCCCCAGCTATTAAAAATGCGGAAAGAAGCCAAATTATCATCATAACCTACAACGACCATAGCATGTCCACCTGCATAAGTGGTATCACCTAAATCAGGGTGCCAGAAAGCTGCATCCTCTAATTTGTAAAAATTATTCTTAATGCGAAGACCGATAACGACGGGTTTATTTTGAGCAAGTGCTCTTTTAATTCTATTTATTTTGTCATTTTTATCCAGTTCACCATCAAAAAGAGCAGCATAATCTGAAATTCTAAAATTACTGGCATTTTTTAATAATTCTGGTGTGGTTGGTTGTTCACAATCATCCAGATTTTTATCATAATATTTAGCGAGGCAATCTCCTTTTTCTTGCAAAAATACCAATGCATCAGAAATCCTGGCACCTCTGGAACAATTTCCAATTTTAATTTGGTTGTATAAAAATAGAGCTGATGAGGATTCATTTGTGATCTTTACACGATCTGTCCATCCATTTTGAATAGCTCTTTCCATAGTTAAGGCACCGTATCCCACTGACCAACCGACACAACTAAAAATAGTTCCCTGATGTCTGGGAAAAGGAGCATAAACCGACAAATCTACGGAAGATGGGATTGATTTTCCCCCATTTTGCATAGAAACCAAAGGTTGCTTTTGATAGCGATCATCCTCAAATTCAAGTCCTGTAGGATAATCCTGAGCCTTTAGGAATGCAGAAAAGCATAAACAAAGGGTGGAGAAAAAATAAAACCTTAGCATAATCATATCAATTTACCTTAACAGAAGAAGGTTTTAACTTTGTGGTATCTTTCTGAACTGGAGCAGGTGCAAAAGGGTCAGGTGCTTTAGTTTTAGCAGGTGTAGTTTTTGTATTTGTATTTTTTACGGGTGCTGAGCCATCCACATTAGTTGGAACAGGCATGGTCGTATTTGTTTCCCACCAATTTTGTGCATTTGTTTTAATTGAATCAGCAACAGAGGTTGCAGGTTGATTCGATACAGGAGGGTATGTCGTATTCGGATCTGGTGTAGCGGGATAAGGATATGGATTGGTATTCAGCCCATTATTGTATAAATTATTGGAATTATTCATATTAATATAACCAGCTTCTGCCTGAATTTCTGTCCAGGTTAAAAACTTAAAAGGGGTAATCAACCATTTTTCAAGATAGGCATCATCATACCGGGCTGCCATTTCCTTCATTTCATTAAAATGGTTGATGACCTCTGGAACTAATTTAAATAACTCCATAAAAAGAGCAATAACAATACCGCCGTCTTCTTTAGATTGTCTTACATCCTGTAAAGGTTGTTGAAAGTTTTCAGCATAATATTGAGCTAATTCCCTAAAATTCAGCTCTAAGGAACGAGAATAATCCTTTGGAAATTCTAAAATGTATTTGAGTTTCTTTTTATTGACAAAATCCAACTTCATATTTTCAAGCTCCTGATTAAACCTGTCAGCCGTTTTATCGTAGCCAGTTTTAACTTTTTGAATTTGATCGGGTTTATAATTATTCATTTCCGATTTAAAAGAAGAGACACTATTCTCTGCTTCTCTTTTCAAATCTTTGAATTTAATCATAATTTCAGATTGAACAAATTTCCTCAGAGCGGGATCCAGTTGCTTATTGGAAGTGGCTGTTCCTTGTGCTATTGTAAATGATTGATTTACGTAGCTTATTAAAATAATGAGAAAACAGAGGATCTTTTTCATGATATTATATTAATAACTTGATTAATAATTGATTTCTTCCCAGGTTTTAAACTTATAGGGGCCAATTAACTTTTCCTCCAAATAAGTATCTTCAAATTTTTTGACTGATGATCTTAATTCTGAGATACTAGTCACCATACCAGGTACTAATTTGGCAAGTTCTGCAACGAGAGAAAGTAAAGAATTTCCATCAACGGTGGCATCCGTCACATCCTGGATAGTAAGTTGAAGATTACTTTGATAGAACGAGGTCAAATCATTGATGTCAGAAGTTAATCCACTGGTATAATCCTCTGGAAAATCCTGAATATATTGAAGCTTTCTTTCATTCATGAAATCAGCTTTGATATCAAGTAGTTGGGCGTTGAATTTATCTACCGTTTTTTGATAAGCAGTTTTTACCCTATTGATATCTGCAGCAGAATAATTTTGTTTGTTTTCCTTGAAAGTAAGCACCAAATTTTCAGATTCCAATCGTAAATCCTTAAATTTTTGCATAAAAGGGGTTTCAATAAAGGCCCTTAAAGCTCCGTCCATTTTTTCCCTTTTCTGAGTAAATCCAACAAAAGGATTCGTCAATAAGAAAATAAAAATGGGTATGATATAGGAGATTCCCTTTTTCATAATGTTTACTGATTAAAAGTTAATTGAAATATTTTGCGATCTTCAATTTTTGTAAAAGAGCCTCTGCTTCATTCTTATAAATAAAAAATTCATTTTCAGAGAGTTCTATTAACAAACGTTGGTTTTCTTCCGACCAAGACTTCAACTTTAATTCACATAACAAAAAACCATATTGCCCCTGGTATTTAATCTCCTCATCTCCTGACTTTGAGCTTTGAATAAAAGCATTGGAAGCAGCTGAAAAATTGTCTGTTTGGTAATATGCATTTCCAAGCAGAAGTTGCCCGATAAAAAAACGATCATCGTCTGAAGTAATTGAGGTTAATAATGGTATGGCCATTTCGCTTTTGTTATTTGAGATATAGGAAGTAGCTTTCTCTAATATATCATCAGCAACCATATTCGTTCCACGAACTTCCTGCATTTGTGGAACATAATTATCAGCCAGATGCTGATATGAGAATTCATTACCTATAAATAAATAGCTGGATACCCCTAAAATTAAGGCTATGGAAGCAGCAATAGACCATTTGTACCTGGAAGGATTTAGTTTCTTAATAACCGCATCTGAAGATTCAGGTTTTTCTTGAGGCAATGGAAAAGCACTTAATTTCTTTTTCAAATCCTGGGAAATAAAAGCCTCCAGCAGTTCTTGAGCAAGGAGGTGTTTTTTAAATTCCTCAGCTAATACAGGATTTTCTTGAATTTCCTTTTCAAGTTGCATTTTTTCGTCGCCAAATAATTCCTTATTGGCCAATGCCATCAGTTTTTCTGTGTACTCAGAAGTATTCATTGTCCTAAATTTTTTAAGTTGGTTGCCAATTCTGGCGAATTATCAATAAGTCCAAGTAATTTTTGATAACAACGAAATTTATGCTTTCTGGCATTATCACCTGATGGTAGTCCCATTTCCTCCGCTATTTCATTCATGGAGTAGGAAAGTTTCCATAAGGATAATATTTTACTGCAATTTTCGCCTAACTGGCTGAATAAGGTCGCAACCATATTTTGTCCTTCATTATTAAGCATGGTATCCAACGGATTTTCACCCGTAGTTTGGTCATAAGGGGTAAAATCATCTTTTAATTCCACCCGTTTATTTTTCCTTTGCTGGTTTGACCAAATGAAACGGCAAACACCAAAAAGATAACTTTCGATGGTCCCACGGTCTTCATATTCATCCTGTCGAATTTTTCGATCCAACGTTATAATACCCTCGTGAAACACATCCCTGGCATCTTCTTCATTTCCGCCATGATTAGTAACCATTTGCTTAATCTTAAAAAACAATCCTGTAACGTTATACAGGCTTGACAATGCTTGCTCTCTTTTTAAACCGCCAGAACGTATGGCTGCGGCTAAATCCATTGTTTCTAAACTACTATTCATAGTTAATATGTTTTTAAGACCAAATAATGTTCCGTTTCACATTACAAAAATATAATAATTCTGTTAATCTTTTTTTGATACATTTATACTATTTAAATAGTTAATCCCTTTAAATTTATAGGGTTGAATCGCTAAACATGAATAGATGTTTTCTTTATTATGGTAAAACAAGCTGGGTAAATCTCCTCCTTCTTTTGAATTTGATTTGCTTTTCAAGCAGTTGTGAAAAAAAATTATTGGATAAAGAAGAACTTCCTCAAAATTATACAGGCTTTGTAGTTTTGGCTGAAAAATACTATGATAATAATCAGCTGGATTCAGCCTATTATTATTTGTTGAAAATTAAAAAATTCTTCCCTGTTCCACCACCAGACATTGATTCTACTATGGTAGGTTTACCAAACACTTTAATGGGATTTTATTTTGAAGATATGAATCAACCTGATTCAGCCTTAATTTATCACAAAATGGCATATCAGGACAGATTTCTATATTTTGGTAAAAACCATCCAGAAACATCAAAATCAATTAATAATTTAGGATTGTTATTTCAAAGATATTCAGAATATAATACTGCTGAAGCATATTTTACAAAAGCTATTTCTTTGGTTAAGGATTTCCAAATATATCAAAAAGAATACTTAAAATACACGCTGAACTTAAGTAACAACTATTATTTGGATAAAAATTTTATTACCTCCATTACTCTGTTAAATAGCTTATCATTTGACAAGGAAGATGAAAATGTCGGAAATATTTATCTTGCAAAAGCCAATTGTTATATTTCTTTAAAAGACTTTAACAAGGCTATACACTATTTTAATAAAGCATATCCTTTATTTGATAAAAATTTAATAAGAAAAGCACAACTAGCTAATAACCTTGGTAACGCCTATAGTAACCTCAATCAAGAAACTAAGGCACTTTTGTATTATAAAAAAGCCCTTGAAATTAGAAAAATTATTCCAAATATCACCAATAATGAGTTGGGAGAAATACATGCAAATATTTCTTCATCATATATAAAGCTAAATGAATTGGAAAAGGCTTACTTCCATTTCGAACAGGCAAAAAAATATTACCTTAAAAGTAATCCTGTTAACCAGCTGGCTCTTTCAAATATAGAAGAAATAATTGGGCAATATCATGTAATGAGGTTTGACATTGAATCAGCAATAAAATCGTATGAGCAATCTCAATTTCTTCATGATTCCATATTAAATACTCCTTCTAGCGAAAGTGGTAACAGGTATTTGACGCTTGCAAATTTATATATGCAGCCACCATTCAGGGATACCTTTAAAGGATTGTTTTATTTAAAAAAGGTAAATAAAACTGGATCTGAATTACTACAATTAGAAGCTCTTTTGCTTAACACCTCCATTTTAATAAATCATAAAAAGTATAGTGAGGCAAAAATCAAATTAAAAGAAATATTGGAAGTTGAATCGCAGATAAATTTTGATAATCTCATAAAACAAATAGAAATAAAATTACAAATAGCGACATTTTATGTAAACCTGGATGACATTGGAAAAGCAAGGTATATAAATAATCAAGTAAATAAATTATTGAATGAATTATCAATAAAAAACGATATTCATTATTATCGAAATCAATTGAAATGTGAGCTATTAGAAATTCAATGCTTTTTGAAAGAAAAAAAGGATTCAATAGCCTCTAAAAAGGCAAACGACAATTACCAGTGGATTGACTATATGCAATCAAATAAGCCATTCTTAAAAAAGGATAGAATAATTAATGAACTCAAATCATCCTTCATTGATTATTATTTCATTGCAAAATCAGATGATAAAAAAGCCCTGCTCAGTTCATTGTATTACCCATATAATAAAAATAAATACCCTAAAAGCAAACCTAATTCCCTATTTATAAGGTATAAGGTTGCTCAGGATAAAATAATCATTTGGTCGGAAATCAATGGTAAAAAGGATGTTTTCATTAGGAAAATGGCTAATCCATTAGATAAATCTATCCTATCCATTAGGAACGCCATAAGAGAAATGCCTTCGGCCGGGGAAAAATCTAAGGTAAATTACAAGGATATTTATCGAGTTATGATTGAGAAATTAAGTTCAAGTCTATTACCTGACATTCCTTTAGAAACAGAAAGTATCATGTTTTTCCCTGATCAGATACTTTCAATATTGCCCTTTGAAATCCTCGTGCATCCGAAAGACCCTAAAAAACGATTGATAGAAAATTATTCCATTTCCTATCATTTCATTACATCTCCAGGAATTCATAAAACTAAGAAAGAATTAAGAAGAAAAATTTTAGCATTTTCTCCCGATTTTCAAAAGGATTCCAGAGGTTTTGCCAATTTGAAGTATAATGAAACTGAAATTAAAAAAATAAGTGAATACTATCCAACAGTGGCATTTAAAAAAGATGACGCGAGTGTAAAAAATTTCATAAAAGAAGCTCCGGCCTACGAATGGATTCATTTAGCCACACATAGTGATCCAAATTTAAATTCTGAAGAAGGAGGAGCGCTTATATTTTCTGAAAATATACACAAGAATGAACCCTCGATTCTTTATGCCAATGAGATAATTTCTCTTAAAATCAGGGCAAATTTAGTCGTTTTATCTGCTTGTCAATCTTCCATTGGACAATATACACCTACTCAGGGAATGAATAGTATAGCTCAGGCATTTTTAAATGCGGGCGCAAAATCTGTAGTTACCAGTTTGTGGCAGGTGGATGATAGAAGTACTGCTCAGTTTATGGAAATCTTTTATTATTATTTATCCAAAGGATACACCAAAAATAAGGCACTTCAATTCACCAAAAAGAAAATGATGAATAAAATGCCTTATTTTTGGGCACCATTTATATTAATGGGTGAAACCGGGGATATTTGATTTATCCTTCCATTTCATTAGGAGATTATCAACCTCCATTTTCAATGATTTAAATCTATCATAAGCATCTTTACCTGGAAGTTGATCTGCTGTATTCAACATTTCCCGTAAATATGAAATCTGATCTATCAACATTGGTTGACTGTAAGCAACTGATTTAGAAGTAACTAACTCTTTTTCCATATCAGTACAAAAAGAATAAGCCTTTGATGATTTATCTACAATTTGTACCGATTCTTTTAATTGAGCAGCCAAATCTTTTGCTTGCCACTCCAAATCGCGAATTTGTAAGGACAATTCAACCTGTTGTTTTAATATATCTGTCGTTATCTGGTTCGTTTGTAACCTGGGATCTATTAATAATTGAAAATATTGAGAATATTTCTTCTGTCCATAATTAAACTCAATCAGGTAAGTACCCGGAGCGGCTAAGACCCCGTTTTTACCATTTGCGCTAAATCCGGTATATCTCATATCCCAGGAAAATCGATGAATACCATTTTCTATTTTTAGATCTGCTTTAAATCCCTTCGTTCTGAATCCAGTAGCCATATCCACTTTACTTAAAGATGGATCTTCAGGCGTTTTTTCATCCGCACTTGAAAATTCCCTGACTAATCTTCCTTTATCATCTGTTATTTTTATCGATAGGACGGTATCTTTTTGATTTGGAATAAAATACTCAAAAAACACAGAGGGAGAAGGGTATTTAGTCAAATCAGCTGAAGAACTAGGCTGATAGCGCATTCTATATTGCGGATTTGGTTTTAGAAAAGTAAACTCAGATATATTTCCCAGATTTTTCCATGCTCTAATGGCCTGAATGTTATCCAAAACATAAAATCCTCTGCCCATGGTTGACAACACCAGGTCGTTATTTTTAATTTTCACATCGGAGATTGGGGTGATGGGAAGATTAAGCTGAAAGGGGAACCAGGACTGCCCATCATTTAGGGATAGGAATAGACCATATTCAGTACCGGCGTACAAAATACCAGGTACTTGCGGGTCTTCACGAATGACTCTCACTGGGTAATCGGAGGGAATACCGTTTTTTCCTGTAGTTAATAACTGCCAGGTTTCTCCATAATCAGCTGACTTATATATATAGGGTTTCCAGTCTCCCAGTTGATACCTTAGAACAGAAAAATAGCTCTTTCCCTTTTGATGGACGGAAGGCTCAATACAATCAATTCTACCCCCTGGAAGAAGAGAATTTGGCGTTATGTTTTTCCAATTTTTGCCTTCATCTTTGGTTAAGAATAAAGGCCCATCATTCGAGCCCGTATAAATGACCCCCTTCTCCATGGACGACACCGCAATATCATACAGAGTACTATAATATTCTTCCCCTGTAACATCCCTTGTAATTGGGCCACCTGATATAATTTGTGTTTCAGGTGTTCTGGCGGTTAGGTCGGGGGAAATCCTAAGCCAGGATTTTCCACCGTCCATGGTTTTATGTAAATATTGCGAGCCGTAATAAACTGTTTTAGGATCAAACGGAGAAACCTCTATAGGAGTTACCCGTTGAAAGCGGTACGTCAATTTATCAGGTTCATGGCCATAAATATTTGAGGCACCTATATAATATTGCATTTCCTGGCCTGTTTTTTTATTAAAAACACCGAATCTACCTTTACAATTCGCATAAACCAAGTCAGGATTTCCTGGCATTGGAACCACAGGACCAGTTTCACACCCTCCTACTTCCATCCAAAAATTATCTGTTCTGTTTAAAGCATTGTAGGGAGGTAAAACAGGTAAGGCAATGGTTGTATTATCCTGTTGACCAGCATATAACCAATAGGGAAATTGATCGTCTATATCTACCTGATACAGTTCGGCAGTAGATTGATTCTCTTGAGTAGACCAGGTTTGACCTGCATTTCTCGTCACATTGGCTCCACCATCATTTGCTTGAATCCAGATATCAGGTTGTTTAGGATTAATCCAAATATCGTGATTATCACCATGAGGCGTATTTAGTGTGTTCCAGGATTTGCCCAGATCTTTAGAAGACAAGAGGGAAGTAGAATTAACTATCATCCAATCTGGATTTACCGGATGAACATCGATATTACAATAATAGAAAGGTCTATCTAAAAGAGGAGCAAAAGAGCTTATTTTACTCCAATTAAGACCTTTATCTTCTGAAAGATAGACACCACCTTGTCCTTTATCTGCTTCAATCAGGGCATAAACTCTATCGGGAGAAGCAGGAGAAGTAGCCAGATCAATTTTACCAATGAGTCCATCAGGAAGGCCAATTTTCATATTTTCCCAGGTATTTCCACCGTCAAGAGATCTAAAAACGCCCCCCACATTTGCACCGGAAATAATAGTCCAGGGTTTCCTGTCAACACGCCATGAACCGGCATAAATAATATTTTGATTGGTTGGATGTAATTCCAGATCACTAAACCCAACAGTATCATTTAAATACAATATTTTCTTCCAGTGAGCTCCCCCATCCTCTGTTTTAAAGATACCTCTATCCTCATTTGGTGCAAAGGCATTACCGATGGCAGCCACATAGACGATATCAGCATTTAAAGGATCAATTTCTACTGCCCCAATATGGGCTGTATTTTCAAGACCTATAAATGACCAAGTTACCCCTTGGTCAACCGATTTGTACATGCCTTTTCCAGCAATAACATTGCTTCTTATACCATCGGACCCTGTACCACAATAAATTATCTTCGAATTTGAAGGAGCCAGTCTAATGGCACCTATGGAAGGACTTTTAAAATACTTATCGGAGACAGGCGACCAATTTTGACCATAATCAGACGATTTCCAAACACCACCACCTGTTGAACCTAAAAAGAAGATATTAGGATCATCGGCATGACCGGTTACCGAAGTAACCCTACCTCCCCGGGTTGGACCTAAAGATCTAAACGAAAAGGAAGCATTGAGAGGTATGGCATTTTGACCAACTAGCGTATAGATGGAAAAGGAGAAACTAAAAATAACAAGAAAGCGAAAAAACTGAATACTCATAAAAAAAGGTATATTTTAGCTAATGATAGCATAAAATACACCTTTTTTCAAGATTTTCTAAATTTAACGCTTTATTTTACGTACATAACCTCTTTTACTGCTTTTATAACTTTAGCCGCATTTGGCATATAGGCGTCAACTAGAGGAGCGGCGTAAGGCAAAGAAGTATCGGCTGCATTAACACGAATTACGGGTGCGTCGAGATAATCAAAAGCATAACGTTGCATTTGATAAGTTACTTCAGAAGAAACGCCGGCAAAAGGCCACGATTCATCAATGACCACCATTCTATTGGTTTTTTTCAAGGACTTAACCAATGTATGATAATCTAGTGGACGAATGGTTCTTAGATCGATAACTTCTGCTGAAATACCTTCTTTTGCTAACTCATCAGCAGCTTCAAGAGCCACGAGCATCATTTTATTATAGGACACCAAAGTGACATCCGTTCCTTCGCGTCTAACGGCAGCCAATCCAATAGGCACTGTATATTCACCTTCTGGAACTAATCCTTTGAAACCATAAAGCAATTCTGATTCCATAAAACAAACGGGATCGTTATCTCTGATAGCCGATTTTAACAGACCTTTTGCATCTGCCGGATCAACACAAGAAATCACTTTAAGACCAGGAACGTTAGCCATCCAACTTTCAAAAGTTTGAGAATGTTGCTGTGCCAACTGTCCTGCAGCACCAGACGGACCTCTAAAAACAATAGGGCAACTAAACTGACCAGCAGATTGAGAAAGAGTCTTAGCAGCATTATTTACTATTTGGTCAAATGCCAAAACGGCAAAATTCCAAGTCATAAACTCGATAATTGGTCTTAAACCATTCATTGCAGCACCGACACCGATACCAGCAAAGCCCAATTCGGCAATAGGTGTATCGATAACCCTTTTGGCACCGAACTCATCTAACAAGCCTTTACTAACTTTATATGCTCCATCATATTCAGCCACTTCTTCTCCCATGAGAAAAACATTTTCATCTCTTCTCATTTCTTCTAAAATAGCCTCTCTTAGGGCATCACGCAGTGCAAGTTCTCTATTCATTTTCTGATTGATTTGAAAAACTATCTTTAACGGATGCAAAAATAACAAATTCTATTGAATGGATTATCGCTATAAAATATTAATTTTGTGTTTCCGTTAATTAAAATAACAAACTAATTATCCTACTCATGCAAAAGAACAAAAAAAATATTCACATTCCTTCCCTTCTTTCCTTATTTGTATTGATATCAACCTTTTCCTGCAACCGCGGTTACGGTTGTCCAACAAATTTTAAACTTTCGTCGATGGTAAGTGAAATAATTTCTACTCTTGCCCAGATACTGAGTTGAGAACATGGAATCAATATTTTCCATTCCCGACTTAGTTATGACACAAGATGGCTCTTACACCCTCTATTCTAAAGATCATGGGGTAACCTATCATTCTAAATATGGAGCCATCCAGGAATCTAATCATGTTTTTGTAGATTCAGGATTACTACCTGTTTTAAAAAAGCAGGACAAAATTTCCATACTGGAGCTAGGTTTTGGTACGGGATTAAATGTATTGTTGACATGGAAAAATATCGTTGACAAAGAAAAAGTTCATGTTGACTATCATTCATTTGATGTTTTCCCATTGCCAGAGGATCTTTTAAACGCATGCGTATATGAGGATCATTTGAAAATACCTGCCACCATCTCTAAAAATATTCTGATATCAGAATGGGATAAATTAATTGAGGTTGACTCCCACTTTACTTTAACGAAACATAATAAGGATATAATAGAAGAGACCTTACCAGACAATTATTTTGATATTGTTTATTTCGATGCCTTTTCGCCTGAATCACAGCCTGAATTATGGTCAATTAGCTTATTTGAGAAAATATATGAATCAATGACGAACGAAGCTGTTCTGGTTACATATTGTGCGAAGGGAGAGGTAAAGAGAATTTTAAAAAAAATAGGTTTTACCTTAGAATCCCTGCCAGGCCCACCAGGCAAAAGGGAAATGACCAGAGCGACCAAAAGATGATTAACGATTAATCTAATTTATTTTGTTTTCCCTCTGCTCCATATAATTTTTTCGACATTTCATTGAACGCTTTGGCTGCCTCTTCAGCCGTTTTGAACATTCCTAAATGTCTTGATTTCCCGTTTATTGAAATAACTGAACGAAATTTATTGTGCTCTTTATAGACACCAGTAAAACCAGTACTACTGCTTGTTTTTCTGGTTCTACTTGCCACTGCTCTACTTCTGAAAATTAAATTATTTAATCTGCAATCCAGTTTATTACCATTGACAAATCCAA
This sequence comes from Haliscomenobacteraceae bacterium, assembly GCA_947501115.1. Lineage (GTDB taxonomy): Bacteria > Bacteroidota > Bacteroidia > Chitinophagales > Saprospiraceae > BJGN01. Next base: position 1,266 of record CANMVX010000005.1, on the reverse strand, counting down.
CTAAATTGTTTATATTAGTCTTATCGTTGATTTTAAAAGTTTCTGCTAATATTTTATGAAGGTAAATGGTGGTCGTTTTGTAATTAGAGGGAGATATTTTAATTGTTTTTTGAAAAAAGATACAACCGCTTGAGTGTACCCTTAAATTTTCTGCAAGGTTCAATGAGAGCATTTCCTTGTCACTTGTAATATATTGGAAACCCTGATCATCCAAAATAACGAAATCATCAGCGTTTTTAATCTTTACCTGGTGATAATTTATTCCCATAGTTATAAAATATCCTTCTAAAAAATAAGCACTCAAAGCAATTTTATTTTAATATCCCCCCTACTTTTCTGTTTTGATTTGGGGGAAATTAAATTATACTTCGAAATTAACTAAAAATATTTTTAAGAGAACTATATATAAATCAATTTTTTAATGAAACATTATACTCACGCGCATTTTATTTTAAGGTGTATCGAAATAGCCAGAAATGGGGGTCAAAAAGTGTCTCCAAACCCAATGGTTGGTTCTTTGTTAGTTGAAAACAATGAAATTATTGGCGAAGGTTATCATTCGGAATATGGAAAAGCTCATGCGGAGGTTAATGCTTTTTCTTCTGTAACGAAAGAAAATCTGCACAGAGTTAAAAATGCAACTTTATATGTTTCTCTGGAACCGTGTAATATTTTTGGTAAAACACCACCCTGCACTTCTTTGATCATAGAAAATAAAATTAAAAAAGTAGTTATTTCAACCCAGGATGTTTCTCCCGAGGTGAATGGTAACGGAGTTACTTTACTACAAAATGAAGGCATTGAAGTTATCCAGGATGTTATAACAGAAAAAGGAAAGGTACTGGTGAAACAAAGAAGTGTTTTTGTCACAAAAAAAAGACCTTATACCATTCTTAAGTTAGCAATTTCTGAAGATGGCTTTTATGCATCGCAAGAAAAAGTTAATACTTGGTTAAGTTCACCCATAACATCACGCTTAACTCATAAATGGAGAAGTGTAGTAGATGCTATTTTAGTTGGTACAGATACCGCATTGATAGATAATCCTCTCTTAAATACCAGATTTTTCCCAGGCAGATCTCCGCTGAAATATGTGCTGGATAAACATAATTCTCTTCCAGAACATCTTAATCTGTTCCAAGAGCCAAATGTGGCTAAAAGATTTACCCTAAAAAGTAAGAATATAAATGATGTTCAAATTGGCCTTGATAAAAATGAGTCCCTCGATTTAAATGAAATTTCTACCTATTTTTATAAACAAAATAT
>CANMVX010000004.1 GCA_947501115.1 Haliscomenobacteraceae bacterium | reverse complement strand
TGATTATTCAAAGCCTCAGATTGTGGCCTCTTCTCTGATAAAAAATTCATGTAGCCATAAAACAGCTTATTCTCTACAGAACCTTTTATCTGTATATTTTTCGATGGATCTTTAGCCTCTGTGACCACGGAAAAGAATTGATCCCCCTTTTCTATTATTAACTGGAAATAGTTATTGTCCGGAGGTAAAACAACCAAATAGATACCTGATTCGAGAGGTGTATCCCCTTTAAATAGGAAAGAACCATTAGATTGTTGCCTCAAAGTATCTTTAATGTACTGTTTCTCTCCCAAATGATAGGCCATATAAATCTCCTTCTCACTAAAACCGTTAATTTGAATGCTTATCTCATACCCATTTGATTTTTGTGCCTGGGCAAAAAATGGAGCAAAAGAAATTAGAAATAAAAACAATGAATTACGTATCATGAGTGTACTGTTTTTAAAGATTCAAACTATTTAACGAAATAAAATCCATTTAGGTATTAAAATTATCATGGTTTTGAAGCAAGGAGATATAAAACGGCCATTCTAACGGCCACTCCGTTCTCCACTTGATCCAGTATAATAGCGTTAGGAGAATCTGCCACTTCCGATGTTATTTCAACGCCCCTGTTAATGGGACCGGGATGTAGAATAATCAAATCCTTATTGACTTTACTTAAAATCTGTTTATTTACTCCGTAATAAGTAGCATACTCTCTAAGGCTGGGAAAATATCTTGTGCTTTGTCTTTCCAATTGAATTCTAAGGATATTAGCCGCGTCACACCATTTCAGGGTATTCTCTAACGAATAACTTACACTGACCCCTAAGGAAGAAATATAATTGGGAATCAAGGTAGGTGGACCACAAACTTCTACTTCGGCACCCAATTTTTTTAGACACAGAATATTACTTAAGGCGACTCTGGAGTGTAAAATATCACCGATAATAGCGATCTTTTTTCCCGCCAGATCACCTAATTTCTCTTGAATGGAAAATGCGTCGAGTAACGCTTGTGTGGGGTGTTCATGCGTTCCATCACCGGCATTAATAATGGGCACATTGATATGATTGGATAAAAAAACACAGGCACCGGGGGCGGGATGTCTCATGACCACCATATCCACCTTCATTGAAAGGATATTATTAACGGTATCTAACAGGGTTTCTCCTTTTTTTAAACTGGATGATGCAGCCGAAAAATTTACAACATCAGCAGATAATCTTTTTTCAGCTAATTCAAAGGAAATTCTGGTTCTTGTAGAATTCTCAAAAAACAAATTAGCAATAGTCAAATCCCTTAAAGAAGGTACCTTTTTGATAGGTCTGTTAAGAACTTCCTTAAATTGTTCTGTGGTTTGAAAAATCAACCGTAAGTCCTGCTTAGTCAAATCTTTGATACCAAGCAAGCTTTTTGTTGACAGCTGCGCTTCCTTATCTATTGGCATTGTTAATGCTTAATTTCTTGTTTATCAGCAAATAATATGATTTTATCCTCGCCTGATTCCTCCTCCCATTCCACACTAACATAAGCCTTATCTAAGGCATCTACCTGAATACCAGTGAAAGTACTTTGAATGGGAAGGTGTCTGTTAAACCGTCGGTTAACCATGACCAATAGCGTAACTTCAGAGGGTCTTCCAAAATGATTTAATGCCGTTAATGCAGCTTGCGTTGTTCTGCCTGTGTACAACACATCATCAATCAAGATAACCTTTTTTCCCTCTATGAGGAATGGCATATCGGTGTAATTTGCTTCCAAAGGTTTATCCCTTCTTCTGAAATCGTCCCGATAAAAAGTAATATCCAACACTCCTAAAACGGGTGCATTCATACCTGGTTCAATAGAAATTCGTTGAACTAAACGCTTGGCAAGTACCACGCCTCTAGGTTGAATAGCAACAAAACAGACATTTTCGAAGGGTTCAAATTCTTCCATCAGCGTTTGTGCCAGACGTTCTATGGTAAGAGAGAATAACTCCTTATCCATGATTAATCTTCCAAGACCCACGTCACTCATATCGAAATCATTTCGTTACAAAAGAATCTTTTAACCCTACCGTCCTGTTAAATACAGGAAAATCACTTCTACTATCCTTATCTTTACAATAATAACCTTGTCTCAAAAATTGATACGTCTGGCCTGCTGCTGCGCCTAATAATGACGGTTCAACTTTAGCGGAAACATTAATTTTTAAAGAATCCTTATTCACAAAACTTAAGAAATCAATGTCTTCATCTGCCGTGGGTTCAGGCACAGTAAACAACCTTTCATAATCGCGTATTTCAGCCGTTACCGCATGCGAGGCCTCTACCCAGTGCAGTGTTCCTTTTACTTTTAATCCAGATGTATCTTGTCCCGATTTACTTTCCGGAAAATAAGAACAAACAATTTCGATAACTTCGCCCGTTTCCATATTCTTAATTACCTCGTCACATTTTATTATATACGCGCCTTTCAATCGCACTAATTGGCCAGGTGCCAGTCTAAAATATTTTGGAGGAGGATTTTCTGAAAAATCATCTCTTTCAATATATAATTGATTTGAAAAAGGAACCAATCTTGTACCTCCCTCTACATCTTCCGGATTATTTTCCATAGGTAACCAATCCACTTGATTTTCGGGAAAATTACTTAGGGTCACTTTTACAGGATCGAGAACGGCCATAGCCCTTATCGCCGTTTTATTTAAAACCTCTCTTACAGAAAATTCAAGTAACTCAATCGATATTAAATTATCTCTTTTCGCCACCCCGGCACGATCACAAAAAGCAACAATCGCTTTGGCTGGATAGCCCCTTCTGCGCATGCCTGAAATCGTTGACATCCTCGGGTCATCCCAACCAGAAACTAAGTTCTCCTGAATCAATCTCAGTAGTTTACGCTTACTTGTAATCATGTAAGCTACATTCATTCTTGCAAATTCAATTTGACGGGAAGGAAATATACCTAACTGTTGAATAAACCAATCATAGAGATCTCTGTGATGTCTGAATTCTAAACTACAGAGAGAATGAGTTATATTTTCTATGGCATCACTTTGGCCATGAGCAAAGTCATACATAGGATAAATACACCATTTGTCAGCCGTTCTATGGTGATGAGCATGTTTAATACGATATATAATAGGATCTCTAAAATGCATATTTGGGGAGGACATATCAATCTTCGCCCTCAGTACTTTTTCTCCGTCCTTAAAAGAACCATCTTTCATAGCCGTGAATAAAGCTTTATTCTCTGCTATGGTTCTATCTCTGAACGGGCTGTTTTTTCCAGGCGTTGCAGGATTCCCCTTCATTTCCGCAATCTGGGCCGATGAGGAATCATCGACATAAGCCAGACCTTTATCTATCAGGTCATGTGCAAAAGCATATAATGTGTCGAAATAATCAGATGCATAGCATTCATTTGCCCATTGATAACCCAACCAGGAGACATCCTCCCTTATTTTGTCAACAAACAGCGTCTCCTCCGTTATCGGATTTGTGTCATCAAACCTAAGATTACAATCTCCGCCATATTGTGCGGCGAGTCCAAAATTAACTACAATGGCTTTAGCATGCCCTATATGCAAATATCCATTTGGCTCTGGGGGAAAACGCGTTTGCAATCGCCCATTATTTTTCCCTATGGCTAAATCATCAAATATTATCTGCTCGATAAAATGTAATGATTTTTCTTCTTTTTCCTCAATTTGCGACATAATAATTTCTTAACTTATATATAAATCACATCTTTTCAGGCATTTCTATACCCAAAAGATTCATGCTGTGGTTTAAAACACTGCCTACCGCCTTACTCATGCATAATCTAAAACTTCTCACGGCCAAATCATTTGCTTTGAGAATAGAATGTTCGTGATAAAAACGATGGTAATTTTTTGCTAAGGCATAAGCATAATTTGCGATAGCTGAAGGATCATATTGTAAAGCTGATTCCTCAATAACACTCGGATATTGGTACAATTGCTGAATAATTTCTCTTTCCTCCAATACAAATTCAAGATAATTATCCGCTATGTTGGCATCAAAATCGCCTGCTTTGCGCAAAACAGATTGAATTCTAACAAAAGCATTTTGAATATATGGACCAGTTTGCCCTTGCATATCCACCGATTCTTTTGGATCAAAGGTCATTCTTTTCTGCGGTTGCACTTTAATAATAAAATATTTAAGTGCCGCGAGACCAATTTTCCTAATAATTTCCGAACGCTCAGCATCGGTTAAATCAGCCAATACACCCCGCTCTTCCGAATTTTTTCTTGCTTCGAGAACGACCTCGGAAATTAAATCATCTGCATCAACCACCGTACCTTCTCTCGATTTCATTTTACCTGTAGGTAAATCGACCATTCCATAAGACAAATGATGGAGGCCTTCAGCATAAGGAACTTTTAATTTTTTAGCTATTTCGAAAAGCACTTGAAAATGATAATTTTGTTCATCGGCAACAACATAGATCATTTTATTGGCTTTGAAATCGTCATATCTCAGCTCAGCGGTACCTAAATCCTGGGTAATATACACGGAGGTACCGTCTTTTCTGAGGACTACCTTTTTATCGAGTTTAACATCCGTCAAGTCAATCCAGACAGAACCATCAGCTTCTTTATAGAAAACTGATTTTTCAATTCCCTCTTGAACAATATCTTTTCCTAAAAGGTAAGTTTCTGATTCATAGTACAATTTATCGAAATGAACACCCAGTAACTGATAGGTATGATCAAAACCGGCATATACCCACTGATTCATCTTGGACCAGGTAGCGATGGTTTCTTCCTCTCCAGCTTCCCAATTCCTTAACATTTCAGCAGCTTGTTTGCCCAATTCACTGTAGGCATTGAAATATAAATCTTTATAAGATTTAAAAAAAGCAAGCTCTGATTGATCTTCCTTTTTCTTACTTTCGAATACTTCTCTGGCCTCTGTGGTAAGTTGCCATGCAGCATATTCTTCTTGAAACTTTTGCTCAAAGAGAACGTAATAACTACCTACAAAAAAATCACCTTTAATGCCTGTATTTTCAGGTGTTTTACCGGCACCCCATATTTTTCTTGCCAACATGCTTTTGCATATCGCAATACCTCTGTCATTGATGATCTGGACATTAAAAACGTCGAAACCAGCAGCCTTTAAAATTTTAGAAACAGACCAGCCAATTAATATATTTCGGATATGTCCCAGATGTAAAGGTTTATTTGTATTTGGGGAAGAAAATTCCACCAAAACCCTTTCACCATTTGCGGGAAGCTCTCCAAAGGTAGTATTATCCTGAAGGCTTAAAACGAAAGCATTCCAAAAGGAGGATACAAAAGAAAGATTTAGAAAACCTTGAATTACGTTAAAAGAATCAATTTCGGGCAGATCTCTCACTAAAATATGACCTAATTCTTCCCCTATAATGTCCGGTTTCTTCTTCGCTAATTTAGTTAAGGGAAAAGTAACGACGGTAAAATCCCCTTGAAACTCTTTCCTGGTTGGTGTAATAGGTAGTAAGTTGTCAGAAATATCCAACCCATAAAGTTCTTTTACGGCTAAAGTAATATGGTGCTGTATCAGCGAGGCGGCATTTTTCATAGACTCAGGTAGAAAACAGTGATAACTGGGACAAAAGTAGCCAAATTTTCCCTTATTTCATCTAAAAAAACTAAATTGGGTTTCACCATAATTCCTCATTTGCCAAAAACGGGGATGATCTTTGAACTTATGATTGGGGTTATGCTCCAAAACAAAGAAACCATCGTCCATCAAAATGGGGTACTTGAATATTAAGTCAGGTATATCGTCCAAAGTAGGCAGTCCATAAGGGGGTCCAGCAAAAATATAACTAAATTTCTCTGTGCAACGAGGTATAAATCTGAATATATCATCTCGTTCGATACGAATATACGGTTCAATATCCAGTTGCTTAGCCATTCCTTTCACAAACTGCACGCACGGAGAAAATTTATCCACATACGTTACTGAAGTACATCCTCTGGAAATAAATTCATAACTATGGCTGCCTGTCCCACCAAAAAGATCTAAAAATTTTGTCTCTTCGTAGTCGAGTAAATTGCCCAACATATTGAATAGTCCTTCTTTAGCAATATCTGTTGTTGGTCTGGTTGGCCATTTATCAGCCGGCGGGCTAAAACGCCGGCCTTTAAATTTTCCTGAGATAATACGCATAAAATGACTTGTTTTCTATAATGACCCTTAGATTAGGTGGTCTAATACTTTTGATTCTGACACTATTCGGGTCTTGGCATCAGATGAAATAATTAGCTGAGCATTTATAAATTTAACCCGGCTAAATAAAGACTTAAGTCTAATGACTACTTCGTTCTCGTCGTCACAATCGCCCCAAATATAGGCTGTTTCAAGCACTGGGTTCAATTGAAATTGGGTACAAACCAACATGATATAATATTGAAAATCAGTTAATTGATTACAATAAAACTGATTTGCAAATTGAAAAAAGTTATCTCTATAGATAAAAATCAGAACACTTTTCTTTGAAATTCTACAGAATATATGCGTATCATACAATTCCTGTTTTCTTAAAAAAGGTAAAGTTTTATTAAAAACAGGCGTTGGAATATTCCCAGGATATAGATGGCTGGACAGATTTTCCTGAAAAAAATTCAGTTTATAGATGGTGGCAAGTTCTAATTCAGGAACCATACTATAGTTTACAGGGATATTCTCTTCCTTAGGAGAAAGGTGCTCGAAGTAGGTACTTAGATTTTCTTTCCTAAACAGTCTGGTTGGCAAAAAAGAAAAAACGGATGGAATCACCTGATAGGAAAAAGAATGATGTGCTGATTTAAAAAGAGCATCTTTCCTTATTTCATTGGACAGGTGTAAAACATCTGCTATAGAATGATTTTCTGCTGACCAATCATATTGATGATAAGCAAGAATAACATTTTTTAAATTTACTATACTTAAACTAAAACTGTCCACTCCTAACAGAATGGACAGTTTTACATTAGGAGAATATTCTTTTTCCCAGTTAGGATAAATATATTCAACCATATTTTACCAGTTACCAGCAAGATTTGGAGAATTCAGATTTCCAAATTTTATTGGATTGGCTGGATCGTACTTTTGATCGTACTTAGAATACTTTAAAGAAGCGAAATCACCCATGAAGGTTGCATAAGGAGTTCCTACTTGCACAACAGGTACTTTAGTACCTTGATATTCAATTTCAAGAGCTTCCATCTCAAATTTTGCGCCGTTGCCAAAAGGAACTAATGCCAAAGAGGCAAAATCGGAAATACCTAATTTGTTAAGCATAGAATCTTTCGCCGGGCGAAGAATAGTTTCATACGTAACTTCTCCCGTGAAATTTGGATCATCTGGATCACCATTTACGTTAATAATGGTAAAATTGCCTGTGTTTAGTACCATTGCCAAGGTATCGAATGAAGGAGCGAATACACCGGTAATATCTCGGTAAGCTTCCTGGGCAACTCTAATTCTGGTCAATTTTTCTTGCACAATTTGCTCTCTCGTTTCTTTTACATCCTTGAAAGCGATAGGTTCACGGATGCTGTCATAAAGTGCATAAATAAGTAACGCTACGAGGGCTACAAGGGCTAGGTTGATTATTAATCTCATTTGTCGGTCAGTTTTGTTGCAATTATACTATTTTTTATAAAAATTACACACCAAAATGATAAAAATCGAATAAATATTATTTTTCGTGTAATTTTTTCGGTTCGTAAAGGTTGTTACCTTTGTTCAAATTTACAAAAATATTTTATAAAATTACTATGGCTATTATTTTAGCAATCGAAACTTCCTGTGATGACACCTCTGCAGCTATTGTAAAAGATGGTAAAGTATTATCCAATATTGTGTCAACCCAAATGATGCACATTGAATATGGTGGTGTAGTACCTGAAGTTGCTTCACGAGCCCATTTACAAAAAATAGTCCCTGTAGTCAATGAGGCTATACTCGCATCGGGGATAGATAAAAATAATATTGAAGCCGTCGCTTTTACCAAAGGCCCAGGGTTACTGGGTTCATTACTCGTCGGCGTTTCTTTTGCCAAAGCTTATGCGCTGGCAAAAAATATTCCTCTCATCGAAGTTAATCATTTAGCGGCGCACGTGCTTGCCCATTTTGCCCAACCGCCCTACCCTTCCTTTCCTTTTTTGTGCCTAACGGTAAGTGGTGGTCACACGCAAATTATTCAGGTTAACAACTATCTGGATATGAATATATTGGGCCAAACACTAGATGATGCGGCGGGAGAAGCCTTTGACAAAGCGGGAAAAATGATGGGACTCCCCTACCCGGCAGGTCCATTAATTGACCAATTGGCAGCATTGGGTAAGCCTATTTTCACCTTCCCTGAACCAAAACTGGTAGAATTAAATTACAGCTTCAGTGGCATTAAAACCTCCATTTTATATTTTTTGAAAAAAGAAAAGGAAAAGAATCCAGCTTTTGTAGAGGAAAATATAAATGATTTGTGTGCCTCCATTCAGGAAACCATCGTTCGCACCCTCCTGTACCAAGTGGAAAAAGCTGCTCATTTGACTGGAATCAGGGAAATAGCTATTGCCGGGGGTGTATCAGCTAACCGTCGTCTAAGAGCTTTACTAAAAGAAAAAGCTACGGTAAATCATTGGAATGCTTACGTCCCTGATATCGCTTTATGTACTGATAATGCAGGTATGATTGGCATTGTGGCACATTACAAATACGAAAAGGGAGAATTTTCAAACCAGGATGTTAGTCCTTCCGCGCGGTTTCCTTTGGGGTGAAAATTATTCTTCTAAGATTTTTTTCTTCATAGCAGTGAACTCTTCTTCTGTAAGTATTCCCTGCTCCTTTAACTCGGCTAACGCTTTTAAGCGGCTTACAACATCCGTTGCGGTAGATGGATTACCTCCAGCTGCAGGCTTTTCATTCTTAAGATCTTCTACCACTTTTTTCCCCTTTTCAAATTGTTCTTTGTACAATTTCCTTAATCTTTCAGGATCAAAATCAAGGATAGTTCCACCTGAAGAAAAATGTTTTTTAAATACCTCGCCCAGCGCATAAGTAGAAGCTCCTGCAAAAACGGATACCGTAATACCACCGATAATACTTCCCAAACCAGGAATCATCTTAACTACACTCCCCGCCGTTATTCTGGCAAGGGTAGAACTTGTTAAAGAGGTTACAATGGCTTTACCCTGCGTTTCTGCAAAATTAATATTATATACTTTACATAACTGCCTGATCATATCTAGTTGCAAGGCAGAAATAGCAAAAATATCTGCTATCAGCACGGGGATTAATCCCGCACCCATGGACCAGATAACATGATTGCGTATAATGGTATCTTCATGTTTATTTTGTTCCGAATCCTGACTCATATTAGTATTTTTTGAAAAACCATGAATATATATTTCACTTGCTTTTTTAACAGCTTTAAAAATATAATTACCCTTTTCTTTTTCCCAAAAATTTCGACGTTCTGCCATTATTTTACTATATAAATTTTATCTCCTTTTGTGTGACTGCCAAATTCGGGTGCGTACATACATTGAATCGTGGTCGTTCCAAGCAAGAAAGCTCCCTCTGCATTTACTTTTACCGGATAATCAATAATGAAGGTACCCTTAGGTAAAAAATCTATAAAAAAATCTGTACCTACATCGCTACTACTCTCAAAATAATATAGACTCTCTTTAAAGACATAACCCGATAAGACGCTTTCGGGTTCAAAGCCAGCGGCGCGTTTATCATTCAAATGAATAAATTCCATATCCCTATCTGCTTTCACTGTCAATCTAACCACCAGTTTATCTCCTATTTTTACCGTATTCTTAGTATCCACGAGGGATAGAACCTCACCTGAAGACCCTACTTTTTTTACATAAAGAGCGCGGGAAACGGACAAAAAAGGAGAATTATACGCTTCTATTTGATTAATCTCCTTGTAATACTGCCAAAAAGCGGCACCCCACACCACATCTGACAAGTTATTTTCAATTTTTACAGATTTAATATCATTTGAAAGTTCACCTTTTTTCCAATTCTTTTGAAAAAATCCTGTAGCGGCCACCGAGCTTTTCATGGCCAAATCAATAGATTCCGTCATTTCTTTATTAAGCTTAGGCTCAAAAGAAATACTAACGGGATAGGGTTCACCCTCAGCTAATTTTTCATTTCCACCGCCCAATAACGCATAAACAGCATCGGCAGTCTCTTTGGTGGTGGACCAACTATTTGTTTGTTTATTTAATAATAAGGCCAGTTTAAGTTCCGCTAAATGTTGGTTCATAAAGCCAGTTTCAGCAAAAGCTTCGATGAGCAACGCTTGAATTTCGACTTGATTTTCATACCATCGAAAGCCATTTTTCATTTTCCAGTACATGCCTAAATCTTTAGATTTAATGGCTCGGTCATTTAAGCTGTATATCACTTTTTTTGCCATATCCATCTCACCGTTTCTATACCAGAAAAGTGCCAGTTGACCTTGTTGTAAAAGACTCATAGTCAACCATTTTTTCTTTGCCAGTGCATCAAAATAGGCTAATGCTTCCTTAACCTGACTATTTACAACCCTGTCTTTAAAGAAACTTTGCGTATATAAATAATGAATAATAATATCTGATAAAACGACTTCGTCGGATTTAGTTTTCACAATATCCCGATAATAATTAAGCATCTGATCGTCACAAAATTGATTTGCGTTGTCAATGAAACGCTGGGGATTATTTGGGTCTAACAATCCTAATTTTTTTAATTTTCCCCATCCCCCTAAAATATATTGTGTGATATACCAATGACCGTTACCTCCTGGAAACCATGACCAGCTACCATTGGATAATTGCCTGTCTGCCAATAATTTACTCAAAGCATTTACCTGCTTCGTCATTTTAGACACATCTAGTAATTCTGCTATTTTAAGTCGTTGTTCCCGCTCATTTTTTGCTTCGTCGACCCAAGGCGTCTCTTTTAATAAGGCAGATTTCAAGGACTCATTTTTTTCAAGTTCAGCATCTAAAGACCCAGTATTCTTCCATTCATTTAAAACATTTGAAATAGTAGGATATTGAGATAACAAGTGAGTTCCCAGTACATTGGCATAAAGTTTATTGAATAATTGTTCATTACCGTCATAAGGGTTCTCCATAAGATAAGGTAACGATTTCAAGGCTATCCAAACTGGATGAGTAGTAATTTGTAAATCAAAATTTTCATTACCTAAATGATTCCCTTCATTTTTATTTGGCCAGACAATATTTATTTTTTCGTTTTTTCTTAATAGAAATGGTTTTGCCTCGGTAACTAATATTTGAGAAGGTAGAATAGGTATCCATTCTTTTATAGCGTCCCCAAAATCACCAGATGCAAATTTTATAAGCAGGTTCAGACTATTCAAACCAACTTTAGCTGGGATTTTAAATGGCAAAAACATGGGAACTGTTTTACCGGCAGGAACGGTTACAGAAATAAATTCATCATTAAAGCCAACCTTAGTCGTCCAATCCTGTCCTGTTTCACCATGAAAGGCTTTAAAAAAAACCTTCCCAGATATATCTTCTTTAGTGGTATTTGTCAGCGTAACAGCATATTTAATTTCGTCACCTTCTCTTAAGAACCTTGGCGCATTGGTTTGTAACATAACGGGTAATGTAGAAACAATGTATTTTTCAGTATAGCCGTAAGCGATATCTGAACGGTGCGCTAAGAGCATAAATTTCCATCGGGTCAGTGCGTCATTCATGGTAAATGAAAACTTAATATTTCCAAGACTATCAGACTTAAGTTCAGGCATAAAAAACAGCGATTCAGAAAAATCATTCCGGATCAACGTCCCATCTTCTGAATTATTCATTTCCATCATTTCCTCCGACGGATTCATCTTATCATTTTCAATCATCCTCTCGTTTGGTATTGCCGATTCAGAAAAAGTCTCCATGGCCATTGCAGGCATAGACAGGTGTCTTTTGCTCAATCCTCTTAGATAATTGTTTTCCTGAAAAAAAGAAAAATTATTTAACGTAGGATAATATTTATTAATCGTTTTGAATCTTAATTTTTTAGGTTGAAATGATACGTAAATATCTCTTATAACGGGTTGAGGTATTACCCAGTAAGATGGTAAATAATTACTTTTTTCAAAACCATTAAAAAACCATTCATGGGGTATAAAAGATTCTAATGAAGCATCAAAAAGAGTTGCTACCGCTTCAACTGGCCATTTTTCACCCCTCTCAGAGGATATATTGAGTTCCCAACGAACTTTTTCACCCGGCGATACTATTTCCTTCGTACGTTGGTAAGTTACTTTTAATTTTTCCTCAGGAATGACCACTTTTACAATGTTATAAATGAAAATGGGTTCATTCTGAAAGTAAGCCATTAGTTCTAATTTACCTAAGCCTTCCTGCTTTTCTGCTATTGGAATCTTCAACCGATTTACCTCATCTACATTCACCCATTCTTTGTATATTTTTTCACCTAAAGTAAAAGAAACGAGGACCTTTTTAATTTCATTTGCCGCAGCAATCTTGAAGTCAAGCGTATCTGTTAAATTATAAACATCCTTCTCCAAATGAATATCCAGCCATTTGGGTGTTGCAATTCTAACTGATTCTGAATCAAATAAATAAAACAACTTTTGATCTATTTTTGTATTTACAACGGTCGATCCATCCTTCCATTTTATTTTTACTGCATAATACCCTGGATCAAGATTCGTCATGGGTATTTCCAACATTTTCTCCCCATTCACAAAAAATTTATCCTCATAAATAGTCTTTAAAACTTCAAGAGAATCTAAATTATTTTCATTAAAACCAGGGGTGTAAGGAAACAAGCGAATGTAATCCTCCTTTTTCATTGAAGGTAAATCAGGAAAAGCCCATTTTCTTTGGACAAAATGTTGCCTGGGTGCTTTTAATTTGACCAGAGAAATATGCACATCGTCTGATAACTTGTCCCCATTCCAATCGGTTAAAAAAAGAGACCAATCAAGCGTGCCCTTTTGTTTATCCCAATTTTCGGGTATTTGAACATCCAGCTTAACCTTCGAGTAACCAATATTAAAAGTAAGGTTCTTTTGTTGTATTTCACCTGACGGAGAAGTTACTGTAACCTTTACTTCAAACTGAAAAGCAGGGCGTTTATCTTGCCCGATAGAAACATCTGCCTGAGCAAAAAAAGGAATAATAAACGCTCCGTTTTCGTTGGTTATGCCTTCACCTGACGCTAAAAAACTACCAGCATCGCGCGTATAGAACCGACGCATTGACCGCCAATTATTGGGAAACGATTTCCTATAAATTTCCCATTTTACTATGGCATTTTCAATCAATATACCATTAAAAAAGGCAGCATTTCCTTTAACTTCTAAAGAATCGCCGAGTATTCCAACGGGAGCTTTTTCAAAATTTATCTCAAACTGCGGACGCTTATATTCTTCTACCTGAATGCTTTCCCTATTACCTCCATGGGAACTAACCAGCGTATAATTTCCCTTTACCAGGTTCAATGGAATGTCAAAACGGCCGTTGATTGAACCCATGTCATTAGACAACAGGGTATTTTGGACTAACAAACTACCATTAGGATCAAAGAAAGAAATGGTCACCTCCTTATTTGCAGAAATTTTAGGTTTTTCAATGCCATCGCGTTCCATTAAAATGGCCTTCCAAAAAATAGTTTGTCCCGGTCTGTAAATCTTTCTGTCAGAAAAAATATTTGATTTTAAAACCAATGATAATTCTTCCCTGTACCTTTCACCAATATAAAAATTCTCATCCGTCAGTAAGGTATCTTCCCCATTCGCTATTTTGAAATTAAAAGCACCCTGGGGTAAAGAATACGAAAGAAAACCTTGGTCATCACTCTCTTTCCATGTTTCTTTAAAGGTAATGACAGGCGCATTGGGCGAAAAATAACCTGTCCTCACGGGGATAGCCAAAACACTGGTACCTCCTTTAGGTTCCGTCGATTTTTTATCGAAAAATTGAAATGCTACCTTTTCAAACCCCTCATTATTAACAAAATAGCCGATGTTCGATATTTGAAAAGATAGAAAGGAATACTTTGTTTCATCGCTTTTAAATACATACAAATAATGACCTACAGGAAGTCCCTCTAAAGGAATTTCAGTCACATGTTGCTGGTAATCAGTAGAGGTAGGCAGAATTATTTCAGCCTCCTTTTCAGGCCTTTTATCCTTTAAAAACAATTGAATGTCCTCCTCTTTATACAATAATTTACTTTGCTGGAAGCTTGAAAAAGAAATAGGAACGACCCCTCCTTTAAATGACTGGATATTTTGAAAAGTAACTTTTAATAAAATGGGCTGGTTAGGTAACCCATTGTCTTCCAGGGTTAATGATAAATTTTTTACCCTGATACTTTGCAATAATTCGTTACATTTAAACGCCCCGAAGGTTTTGGGAAACTTCTTAATAGCTTGTTCGCATAAAGCCACCGATTCGTTTAATAATTTTTGTTTGTACTTTTCATTTGCTAACAAATAATAGGTTTCAGCAGTAGTAGCCTGGGCGGGGAACTTTTTTATTAAATGTTCTAATTCCTTTTGAAATAATGCATCTTTCTCATCATAAATCAAATTTCGATGGACAAATAATAAACGTTGACGATCAAAATCAATTAAAATGGTAGGATCTTTATCTAAACGATGAAATGTTAAAACCTCCTGAAATAATAAAAGAGCTTTTCTAACAAAAGAGGTAGAATCTGCCCTTGAAAAATCAATATTTATAAAAGTTTCTAAAGAGGATAAGGAGGCAGGATTTTGCAAATAGAAAACATCATCTGGCTTTATTAATCTACTCTCCTGAGTAGTAAAATATTGCGTGGCACGAAAGACCAAAAAATCATAAAGCGTTTTAAAAAAATAATGCTCTTTTGCTGGATTCAAAAAAAGTCCGTCTATTTTTTTTAGTTCAAAATTTTTTGCGCTTGAAAATGAAACACTTTTAAAATAATGCTCAGAAATTACATCTTCAAAATGTCTGATGGACCATAATTTGAGGTCATCTGGTCTTTCGCCCTCCGCCTCCTTCCGATCCATCAAAGACCAGGATTCCCTTTGTAAATAATTTCCATAAAGTTCCGCTAAAATACTGTGAATGATAGCATTTTCCGGAAACCCAATGGTAAGAAGCTCTTTTTCTAACCTTTTAATTCCAAGGATGTTTCCATTTTCGTCCAACTCATTTAAATAATTTACCGTGTATAGTAAAGACTTAATAAATTGCTCCGTTTCTTTATTTTCCTTTGCCAGCATATAAATGAGGTCCACCTTGGCCGATGCTTCTCTGTACAATCCATTTTGATGGAGAGAATCTACTGTTTTCCATAGTTCACTATAATTCATTGAAGGTGTTTTTTCAAATTCATGAATAGGGCTAACGTAATTGGAAGGTGAAGCCAATCCGACCATTGGAAGTATAAATAAAAATGCTTTGAGAACATTACATTTCATGATATTTTTTTTTTACAACTTGAATTAAATGGATAACGACGAAAAGGTTTAGATTATTTATTTTTAAACCTGTTGATGCTAACTTCTTTGCTTAAATCCCCATTTTTATATAAATATTCAACAAAATGATTCGCCCAATACGGTGCGAGGGAGGTTCCTTTGGTTCCTAATCCGTTAAAAATGAATAATCTGGAATGGACGGGATGACGACCAATGAGAGGCCTTCTATCTTTAACCGTTGGCCGAATACCCACCAGATGCTTTAAAATAGCGTACTCTTGACGAATCATTTTAGCCACTTCACTATGGAGTAAAATTTCCGAATCTTCATCGGGCAGAAAATGAGAAAATTCCCATTTATTGGTAGCACCTGCCCAAAGTACATTTTCAGAAAAAGGAGAAAGAAAAAATTTATGTTTTAAGATAATATCAAGATGAACCTTATCTATTTGCACTAAAAGCGCTTCCCCTTTTGCACCGTCTAATGGTAAAAAATTAAACCATGGGTTTTGTAACATAAAATGCCCTTCACAAAAAATAATTTGTTCAGCAAATATATCTCCGTATTGTACTCCATCTTCGGAAATTACCAAAGCCTGGTAATCAAAAAATGCTTTAGTGTAAACCCCCTTTTTAGTCCAATAATCCTCCGATTGTGTCAAAAAATAATGCCATTTAACTTGACCGCCACCAATGGTCTGACCATACCCGAGCGGTTCATTATTTATCCAGTCAAACGGGGTTACATCCACAAAGTCAGCAATATAATGTTTCACTGAAGGATCTGCTGTTTTGGCAAGCCAATCATTTTGTTCTGATACTCCGTGAAGGGACCTAAGAATAATTCGGGGAAAATAAAAATGGCTATTAAGTTTCTGTTCCCATTGAAAATATTTCTTTTCAGCAAAAGGTAGTAAGGTATCTACCTGCCATGATTTTATAAAATACTTTCCAGTGATGGGGTTGATGATACCTGCCGCAACAGAGGAGGATTCACCCGGTTGACGTTGATGAATAATATGGAAATCGAGGTGTTCATCCTCTAGCGTATGGGCCAAAACAGTACCAGCTATCCCCTGACCAACAATTAAATATTTTACTCTTTTCATGGAACAAAGGAATGAAAAAAATGCCGCTAAGGAAAAATCAAGCTATAAGAGTTAAGGATTTATGGCAATAATTTGAAAGACAGGTTTTGCTTCAGAGGCATTTAATGTATTATTTATCCATATCTCCCCATCACCAATCATAACACCTTGATAATTATTGAAATGGTTTTGAGAGAATGTTTTACCAAGTACAGCTTTAAAATCAGCCGTGAAAATTTTATCGTAATTCAATAAAAACTGATTTTTATTCTTCAAGTTCAAAGTCAATTTTTCAGAAATTCTGACCTTTAATGGGTAGAAGAGGTTATTAGCCAACCATATTTTATCGCCCATCAACACAGATTTTTTTACATCGGATACAAATTCTTCCGCCGCCGCATCTGAACCTACAATATGGGAATATCTTTTATCAGCTGTTCCAGCGGTAACGGATAATAAAACAGCTTTAAAAATACTTTTTACACCCTTAGGCATTTTTTGCCAGCTTACTTCAAGCCTGTCCTGATCATCAGTGAATATTTTACCTATTAATTCATCTGTGATTTTTCCATTTAAAGAGGCTGTCAAATAAATTTCATTTCCTTTTACATTGCCAGATAAAAGTACTTTGGGTTCATTGGCAGTGGAACAATAACTACCAATAAGTTTACCAGCTTTTAGGGTATAGAAAGAAAGTTTAATACTTTTGTCTCCTAATTTGCCCGTAAAATCGTACCATTGATTAAGTTCCAAATCCAGGGAAAATGAAAAAACACTGGCTTGTACGAAAAGATAAGCTACTAAAAATATTCTTTTCATGTTGTTGTCGTTTTTATTAGTGCAAAAGTACCCTAATACATGTTAATTTTGTAAAATATTTTATGTAATGATATCACTAAAACACAAACTTGTCCTTTTTTATTTTTTATTGTTGCTGACATTTTCGTCATGTTCTTTTTTAAATCAAAACGAACCTACCCCCAGTTATCTTTACATAAGCGAATTTCGTTTAAAAACCCAGGCAAATCAGGGAAGTACTTCAGAAAGAATTACTGATATCTGGTTATTTAACGATACCGAATTTTTAGGTATGTTTCCCTTACCGGCAAAAATTCCGTTATTATTATATGGGGAACAAAATTTAACTATTCAAGCGGGCATAAAGGAAAATGGCATAGGAGCAACGCCTGAGAATTATCCATTTTTCAACCCAATCAAAGTAAAAGTTAATTTAAAAGCTTTAAAAACAGATACTTTAAAATTGGAAACCAGCTATTTATCGACGTCGAAATTTCATTTTATAGAAAATTTTGAAAATAACTCCTCTTTTTTTTCTTTTCTAGTCAGCGGATTACCTGAAAACAGGGTCTTACCTTATAGCGATAACAATGTTTTTGAGGGTAAATTTTCGGGGAAAATTCAGGTATCCAAATCTGCGCCAATAGTAACCGTGGGGTCAAACGCAAAATATAAAAATACCTTTAATCCAGGTCAACCGGTTTATCTTGAGATGGATTATAAAGGGGAGGCACCTTGCGTTATTGGCGTTCAATTTTATGATACTGAAAATATCGAGGAAGCAGGTATTATAGTTCCTATTGCAGGATTTAAAGAATCGGCAGATTGGAAAAAAATATATTTTAACCTGGGAAGCACCCTTGCCTTAAGAAAATCGCTCTATTACAGAGTTATTTTTAATACCGCGTTACCAGAGGGAAAGGAAAATGCCAGTGTTCATTTTGACAATATCAAACTAATTTCTTTTTAATGAGCAAAACAAAACAAAGGAACCTGAATAATCATACCCTCGTTTATAAATGGGCTGATTATTTTTGTGCCATGATTGCCTGGGGCCTTTTTTTTGCTTACAGAAAAATGATGATTGAAAAGGAAGAAAACGTTTCAGTCATTTTTCAAGATATTAATTTCTGGTACGGACTGATTATTATACCCATTGGCTGGTTTCTGGTGTATTCATTATTTGATCAATATGGCGATATACACAGACATTCCAGGTTAAAAACGCTGTCAAGAACCTTTTTTCTCTCCTTTTTTGGCGTTTTAATCCTGTTTTTCACCTTGATACTTGATGATTTTGTTTCTAATTATACCACTTACTATCAATCATTTCTCGCCCTTTTCAGTTTTCATTTTATACTTACCGTGGTTACTAGAATGGTTTTATTAACTGCAGCATCTAGAAGAATCCGTCAGGGAATGGTAAAATTTAATACCATCATTATCGGAGGTAATTCAGATGCGCTGGCTTTATATGAAGAAATAATTTCACAAAAACGTTCCTACGGTTATCATTTTATTGGATTTTTAAGAAGTAACAAAGAAAAAGTATCTCCTTTAGAAGCCAAATTAAAATACCTTGGAAATATAAAAGACTTAGACAGTATTATTAAGGAATTTCAAATTGAGGAGGTCATTATTGCCATACAAACGCAGGAACACAATCTATTAAAACAGCTAATAACTGCCTTATTTGATTTCAGGCCCATTTTACACGTTAAGATTATTCCTGATATGTATGATATCATGCTGGGAAGTGTTAAAATGAATCAGGTATTCGGCACGGCTCTCATTGAAATAAATCAGGAAATAATGCCTCCCTGGCAAATTGCCTTCAAGCGGTTCCTGGATATTTTAGTTTCCTTTGTTTCTTTACTTCTATTATCACCGCTCTTTGCCTATCTGTCGCTAAAAGTGAAGCAATCTTCTGTTGGGCCGGTATTTTACAGGCAAGAAAGAATTGGCTTGGAAGGGGTGCCGTTTACTATTCTGAAATTCAGATCAATGTATGAAAATGCTGAGCATGGTGGGCCCCAACTTTCTAAAGATGAAGACAGCCGTTGCACACCCTTTGGCGCTATTATGAGAAAATGGAGGCTCGATGAATTACCTCAATTCTGGAATGTGCTCATTGGTGAGATGAGTTTAGTGGGGCCACGCCCTGAACGAAAATTTTATATCGATAAAATAATGGAGCAAGCGCCTCACTACCGTCATCTATTAAAAGTGAGGCCTGGCATAACTTCCTGGGGTCAAGTCAAATACGGCTATGCTTCAGATGTGGATCAAATGATCCAGCGCCTTAAATATGATATCCTTTATTTGGAAAACAGATCTATTGCGCTGGATTTTAAAATTATGTTTTACACTATGGTAGTACTCCTTCAGGGTACAGGTAAGTGATTTAAAAGGAATGTTTATATGGTTAAAGTCTAACCTCCATTAACGAATAAGCGTAAAGTTTCCTCTTAAAGGAATAGATCCTTTATCAAGTTGCACAACATACCAATAAACGCCTGTACTTGCACTATAACCGTTTATATTTCCATCCCAACCGTCGAAATTACCATTGTACTCCAATAGTTTTCTCCCATTCCTATCTAAAATTATGACTGTCCCTTGAGGATAAAGCGTGTTAAAATAAGGAATTTCCCAACGTTCATTTTTACCATCACCATTTGGAGAAAAAAACTTAGGCAATGTGACTGGAAGATTCTCTACTAAAAGATTTATTTCGCAAGATTTACCTCCGATGTTAATTAATATACTTGAAGTACCCAATTGTTCAGGTAAACCATCTAAATTAAAACTAAGTGTTCCTCCATTCAGTTTTAAAGTATCTGAGTTAAATCTGGCATTTAAACCTCTTATACCTTCACTTGTAAATACTTGAGAAGGTTCATATTTTTGGTTTCCCCCCAGATAGGGCAAATCTAGTTTTCCACGGTATGGAACCTTCGAATAAATTTTGTTTGGCATATAAAAAGATTTTGAACATAATATGGAATCTACTTTTGATTTTTCTATGCCCACCTTGAATGTTACCTCACATGGCTGCCTTAAATCGCAACCTGCTCTACCAAAATCAATAGTGAATTTTGCGATTCCTTCTTGAAGTGGAATACCAATAATATTAAATTCCAAAAATCCGTCTCCTTTTATCAAGGTTCCTTCTTTAAGTTTCATGGTAAGGCCACTAACACCTTCCGATTTAATTGTCATGGAGTCGAACTTCAAACCATTTCCGCCAGTATAGGGCATACGTAAGGTGTTTTGATAAATATCATTGGCATTGGGAAGTACTAAGGAAGAACTTGTATATGCAGAACAATTCAAGCTCCCAACCCTGGGTATCGTATCTGGTTTGACAATTAAAAGGAAGGTATCACTTACGCCAATACAACCATTTATTTCAGGAGTAACAATAAACTGAGCGCTGTTGATTATGTTTTTTGTATTTGTAGTTAGGAAAGGATTGATAGTCCCGCTACCCGATGCGCCGATTCCGATGGAAGAGTTATTGTTTGTCCACTTATAGGTAGTCTTACTCGACAGTGAATTAAGACCATTTGTTCCACTTTTTAAAGTAATCGTATCTGATAAAATGCCATTACAGAAGGTGAAATCCTGAATCTTTGCAACCGTAGGATATGGTTTTATCGCATCATCCTTATCGTCACAATCCAGTTTATTGGACACATAATTTGGAGGTATATTTGCTTCACAAATAGTCTGACTGAAAGAAGGATTACCAAATCCATCTCCATCTTCATCCTTATAATAGGTTATCAGTTTCTCCGTTTTTACAAACAGTAAAAAAGTATCACTTAGGCCAATACAACCATTTATTTCAGGGGTAACAATAATCCGTGCACTATCGTTAAAAATCCTCGTGTTTGTGATTAGAAAAGGAACAATAGTCCCGTTACCCGACGCGCCGAGTCCGATGGAAGAGTTATTATTTGTCCATTTGAAAATAATATTACTCGATAGTGAATTAAGTCCGTTTGTTCCTTTTTTTAAAGCGATGGTATCTGATAATATACCATTACAGAAAGTGAAATCTTGAATTTTTGCGACCGTAGGATATGGTTTTATCTCATCATCCTTGTCGTCACAATCCAGTTTATTCGTCACATAACCTTGTGGTAAATTTGCTTCACATTTTTTGATACTATCTGCAGCATTTCCAAACCCATCACCATCTAAATCTTTATAATAGGTTACCAGTTTTTCCGCTTTTATAAATAGTAAAAAAGTATCACTTACGCCAATACAACCATTTAATTCAGGGGTAACAATAATCTGAGCGCTGTTGATTACATTTTTTGTATTTGTAGTTAGGAAGGGAACAATAGTACCGCTACCCGATGCCCCGAGTCCGATGGAAGAGTTATTGTTTGTCCATTTGAAAATAGTTTTACTCGATAGTGAATTAAGCCCGTTTACTCCTCTTTTTAAAGTAATCGTATCCGATAATATGCCATTACAGAGGGTGAAATCTTGAATTTTTGATACGGTAGGATATGGTTTTATCGCATCATCCATGTCATCACAATCCAGTTTATTCGTAACATAATTTGGGGGTATATTTGCTTCGCATATCTTGATGCTATCCGTAGCATTACCGAAGCCATCTCCATCTTCATCCTTGTAATACGTGATCAGTTTCTCCGCTTTAACGAACAGAAAAAAGGTATCGCTTACGCCAATACAACCATTTAATTCAGGGGAAATAATGATTCTAGCGCTATCGGCTACATTTTTAGAATTCATCGTCAGGAATGGCGCAATAGTCCCGCTACCAGATGCGCCAAGTCCTATGGAAGAGTTATTGTTTATCCATTTGTAGATAGTTTTACTCGTCATTGAATTGACGCCATTTGTTCCTCTTTTTAAAGAGATGGTATCTGATAAAATGCTATTACAGAGGGTGAAATCTTGAATTTTTGATACGGTAGGATATGGTTTTATCGCATCATCCGAATCGTCACAATCCAGTTTATTCGTCACATAATTTGGAGGTATATTTGCTTCACATATCTTGATGCTATCCGCAGCATTACCGAAGCCATCTCCATCTTCATCCTTAAAATACGTTATCAGTTTCTCCGTTTTTACGAACAGAAAAAAGGTATCACTTACGCCAATACAACCATTTAATTCAGGGGTAACAATGATTCTGGCACTATCGTTAAAAATCCTAGTGTTTGTGATTAGGAAAGGATAGATAGTCCCGCTACCTGACGCGCCAAGTCCGATGGAAGAGTTATTGTTTATCCATTTGAAAATGGTCTTACTCGACAATGAATTAAGACCGTTTACTCCTCTTTTTAAAGTAATCGTATCTGATAAAATGCCATTACAGAGAGAAAAATCCTGAATTTTTGATACGGTAGGAAATGGTTTTATCGCATCATCTTTATCGTCACAATCCAGTTTATTGGACACATAATTTGGAGGTATATTTGCTTCACATATTTTGATGCTATCCGCAACATTACCAAAGCCATCTCCATCTTCATCCTTATAATAGGTTATCAGTTTCTCCGTTTTTACAAACAGTATAAAAGTATCACTTACGCCAATACAACCGTTTATTTCAGGGGTAACAATAATCTGTGCGCTATCGGCTACATTTTTAGCATTCACCGTCAGGAATGGCGCGATAGCCCCACTACCAGATGCTCCCAGACCTATAGATGTATTACTATTTTTCCATCTGTACATGGTTGAACTTGACACCGAATTAACGCCGTTTACCCCTCTTTTAAATGTAATCGTATCCGATAATATACCATTACAAAAGGTAAGATTCTGAACGCTGGCAACGGTAGGATAGGTTTTTATCGCATCATCCCTATCGTCACAATCCAGGTTATTGGACACATAATTTGGCGGAGCCACCGATTCGCAAATTGTTTGGCTATTTGCAGCATCGCCGAAACCATCCCCATCTTCATCTTTGTAATAGGTAAATAAATCAGAAATATTAGAGGTAACACAAAATTTCACAAAAGTAAAAGATTCTAATAAAGCTTGTGAAGCAGCACTCAAATTAGGAATACTACAATCCTTTGCAAGAAATCGAAAATCAATTTCACCTACCCAAGAGGTATCTACAATTTGAAGTTGGACCAAATTATTGCTATCTAAAATTGGTTGTATAGGTGAAAGATTAATTTGATAAGGGATTTCAACACTTCCTCGAACCTCTGAAGCGACGTATGATATTTTTAAAGGTGAGATAAACTTTTTCTTAAGAGCTCCACTATAAAAGTGAAAGGAAATGACGCCAACTGACTGCTGACTACCAACACCTAAAAAATATAATACCTGTCCATTAATTACTTGAGGTTCTGCAACTCCTCTTAACTCCCCATCTATGAAAGCTGCCAACCTATCATCTGGGTGATTAAAACGTATTAATGGTGTGTAAACAGGTTTTGCAATAAAAGTCATACTATTTAAAAAATTCTGTTGAACAATCCATGTTGGAATTGTGTCAGGTTGAATTATTTCTGGTAAAATAGGAAGATATTCAAATGTCAGGCAATCACCTATGTATTTATTCTCAAATGCTGGTAATGAAAAAATTTTAAATTCATTTCCTTTTGTTATTCCTTGCCCTGGAATGCTATCCCAACCTGGTCGAACAGGTAATTGCAAGACATTCAATTTAATAGATTGCGATGCAAAATTGGCATTTTGGGTTTGTTCAACAGCTTTAATTTCAATTAATCCAGAACCAATAAACCCATTCCTTGGGGTAATATGTAGTTTACTTCCCGTAATATTTGTTAAAAAATCGGCATTTGGTAAAACGGACCATGCTACGGGATCAGTTTCGGGTTGATTTAGGAACGATTTAAGATCAATAGTATCAAATGGGATATTTTTCAGTGTAAATTTTTCATCAATAGAATCTATAGAAATTGGTGCATCTCCACTACTGAAAACGATAACTTCATAAGGATTATCATAATCACCAATTGGAGATTGGGCAATAAATGGCATACTATCCTTCACTTCATAAACCTTATTTGAAAGGGCATGATAAATTTTAATACCAATGGGTTCAGATGTTAAGGAGGAATAAACGCTGGCATAATGTCGAATTTCATTTCCAACTTTTGTAGGAATGGATATACCCCTTATTTGAGAGCCCACGACAAAGGCAATGGTATCTTCTAAAGAAGAGGATATAACGCCATCAAATTTTATTACCGCGGTAACACTTGTATTGAAGCTATATAATGCCGGATTAGGTGGTAGCCAACCTGGTTTTTGTGCTTTCAAAGCCTCGGAAAAGAAAAAAACAAGGATAAATTGGATGAAAATCCAGCAATTACATTTAACAAAAGGCATATTTTTCTTTTTGCACAATTTAAAATCTTTTCTCTGTTAGGTAAATAACTTCAACAACAGTATTCGGGTAAATCAAATGCTTAAACTAACAGATAGATATATAAACTATATATATATTACGATATAAATATCAATTAAAGTGAAGGGTAAAAGTAGCCCTGTGAAAGAATTGGCAGAATTGTCGTTTAGAAATGGCAGTATTAGTTACTAATTCTTATTTGAGGAATTATTTATTCTACATTCTCTTTGGAAATCACTTGGTAAAATGCCATAGCTTTTCTTGAAACAACGCGCAAAATAACTATTGGTCAAAAAACCATTTTCTTTAATAATCTTTCCCAGTGTTTTATTAGGTTCAAGTTGAATAGCACCGTAAGCCCTTTTGAGACGAAAATCAAGCAAAACCTCATTTGGTGAATTCCCAAATATTTCTTTCAACTTTCTATATAAAGTTCGCTCACTCATAAAAAGCAATTGAGCCATTTTTCCTATATCAAGTTCAGGATCAGTATAATGTTCCTCCAAAATTTTGGTAAAAGCCTCATAAATTTGTGTGGATAAATAATCTGATTTCTTTAATTGCTTTAAATTATTGTCATCAGATTCTTCTATAACCGTCTCTTTGGCAAAAGAAAGGATACGCCAACCTGTTATTTCTGGAAAAAGCATTAAAAACAATGCACCAAAAACGGCGCTTGCAAAAAAAGTATAATGACCTAATAATTGAAAATTTAGGGGAAATAACCAATAAAGAGAATAAGTAATAAGTATTAATATCGATGTAACCAGTAAAAGCCTGGTTGACCATTTCAAAAACAAACCGAACATCCTACTCTGTGTTGTATCACTATTAAGAATATTATTTAAAAATGGTAAAATCAACCTGTAACCTACAAAGGAATAGGTAATTATTAGGATACATTTGAATATAGTATGGATTCGTTGGGAAAAATACCCCCAATCCACATCCATGAAATAGGTTTGCGGATCTTTTGAATAAAGAATACGCTTTTCCTCCCCTGAAAGTAAAAAAAATGGGAGGAGTTCCAAAAAATGAAGAGAAAAAGGAATAAAGTGGACTAAATCTCTTAACCTAAGCTTAAAGTCTCCGTTAACTGTAGCAATTATAAAAAAATAGAATATTGGTCCATATAGATAACCAACTAAAGATCCAGTTTTATAAAAATGTGGTAAAAGATACATGGTACCACCTACTCTAAAATGAGTTACAAATAATTGATAAGCAAAAAGAATATAAAATAGGCCAAGATATTTAAAATTCACCGCCACTTTCCTTGAAATAAGTGAAAGTCCATTAAATAATAATAGGCCACATAAAATAGTATATATCCAAGAGTACATAAAAAAAGTTTATTTACCATGAATATTTAAAATCCATAATATTAGTTAATTTTATAATATTTTAAAATTTCTGGTTGAAAATACATAAATTTTATAAAATGGTACTTTAAAATAAGAAAAAATAGCATATAAAAATCAAAAATTCAGATATGTATTTGTTTTATTAATACTTTACTAAAATTATATTAATCTTATGACTCACATAAAATTATAATTTGTAGGGTTTTTATTAAATTATTCAATTTGTTCTATTATTCTTTTTTACTGAATTGGAAATTAATTGATAGCCAATGAAAAAAATATGATCACCACCATAGACATTGTTATTTCCTATAATCGGGAAGTCAAACTGGTAACCCAAAGAAAAGGGATACCTTGAAATTAGGGTATTTAAACCCAGTGACTGATTACCGGAAATGGTGCGATAATTAAAACTTCTAATGAATGGGGTTAAGCTAAAAATGGAACCTTTTGGAGAAACGTATCTGAACTCACTCATAATATCAAATTGAAAGTCTGCATTTTCTTGAGTTCTGATTAACATCATAGGATGAATAACCCAATTTTCCTTTACTACCCATTCCATTCCAGCTGAAATAAAAACGGTAAATGCACGCTGTAAATCATTTTCATCCTTATAAATTGTATTTTTCCAAGACATCAGGTTATAAACCGAGACACCTAAATTAAAACCATGAGAGAAAAAATTAAATCCAGCATTGGCATTTGGACTAATATCATTGAATTTAGAATCATCTTTAAAAATTTCATCATCTGAACTTTCCCCTATTATAAGTTGTCTATCCAGACTAAATTGATTCATGCTGGCAGAAAGTCCAAAAGAAAAACCAACAGGATTTTTACTATTTTTTTTAGAAGTTAGGACATGATAAGCAAAAGTTGATTCAAACCCCAGAAATGAACTTGGTCCATTCTGATCTTTTAAAATATTAAAACCTAATCCAGTAGTGTTTCTTAAAAATGGGTAATCTATAGAAATAGCCTGAGAATTTGGACCATTCTCAAAATCCACCAATTGTTTTTTATAAATAATACCTACATTTCCCTTTCCCTGACTACCTGCTAATGCAGGATTTGTTAAGTATGGTTTAAAAAAACTTTGATTCTGAAACAAAAAATTCTGGCCATAACTTGTAATCAGCCATAATTGCATCAAAATAATTATACCTATTCTCATTTCAGAAATAATATTAGCCTAAGAAAAGTTAAGTATTACTAAAAATAAAAGATTCAAACGGATAATTCCGGAGTGACAATCAAACCTTTGTCACCCCAGAATAGTTATCTGAGCACCTCAATTTTTGAAATCCTTAGTCCATTCTTTCCTTTTACCGTTATAAAATACCACCCAGAAGGAAGATTCGAAGTAACTTTCCATTCTAAACTATTAGCACCTGTATTTCCATCGTAATCAGATTGCCATACTTCCCTTCCAAATGCATCTGTAACCTGAATAGAAAGAGACTCCTTTTCTGGTAAATTAATTTGAATATATGCCTTTTCAACTACTGGATTTGGATAAACCTCAAGTTGTTTATTTGCTATTGGAAAATTAGTCAAAGCTGTAGGACTGGCAATGGAAAAAACAAAAGGCTTTTCAACCTGGCCTTTAATAGTATTATTCTTAAAAAGAACCAATTCTTTTAAATCAAAAACCTTTGATTCAGAGGCATCAAAATATTTAAATTTAATAGATTCTCCCTCAAAATTTGAAAATATAGTAAGAAAAACCAGGTAGGCATCCAAGGCTTCTACATAAATAACCTGGCTGCTTCCTCTAAGTTCGTCTTTAAAAAAAGCAGCAATTTCATCACCTTTTTCTAGCAAAGATCCTTCTCCGTTGTTCTCAACTAAAGCGATGATGTTCATACTATTCTCAAAATTTTCAGGACTAGTCTGCCAATAATTAAAATGATTTGACTTACCTGATTCTACTGGTAATTTTGCTTTTTCCAATCTATTTACCTGCAAATTATTTACGCCAGATTTTGGATAAACAAGCGTCCCTGGATTACTTAATTTTAAAAGATAACCATTGGGTGAACTCATGTATGTCAAATTACCTAACCATCCTATTCCGGCAACGTATTGGGCAAAAGTAAACTGCCCTTTAATCAAATCGCCATTTTGAGGTGATATTGAAGCTAAAGCTGTAGAAACGGGCAATCCCCTTTGTGGCAGAAAACCTATCCAATTCCAACCACTAACCACCGGAATAGGTGTAGCTGGATCTAGAGGTGAGCCTATTAATAGAAGCGAATCTGTAGAAGCTGATTGGTATTGGTACATTGACAGATGGGTTAAATTTTTAAGACTACCTGCCCATGAAGACAAAGAATTCGAATAAGAACTAAATGCAGTTTGTCCTTTAATCAATGCACCTTTAGGATTACTCAGGGATTCAAGTGCCCTGTTAACAGTAGAATCTTGCAATCCAACATTATAGGATATCCAATTCCAACCAACTTGTATTGGAATTTTTACAAGTAATAAATTATTGGTTCTCAATAATTGAGGTTGTATCGGTGAACCGACCAAACCATCTGGTTCAAATTTAAAGGATTCCAAGGTTTTACCGTACAATTTGCAGGCTGAAGCATCCCATACCTGAAATTTCACGGAATCTCCTGAAGAAACACTATTATAAACCGTCATAAACACCAGGTGTTTCTTAAGTTCCTGATTATATTGGACCCGACCAAGCCCCCGAAGTTCCCTGCCGATAAAAGCGGCCACAATATCTTTGGAATCATTAGATACCTTTCCATCGATATTAAGTTCAATCGTCATATTCATTGAAAAACTAAATCCTTTGTTATTTAGGACCCAGTCAGGTTCAGGACATACTACTCTAAAATCAATATATAGCGGTTCAGAACCTAAGGAACTCTCTGCATAAATAGTATCTCTATATTGGCCAAGAGCCGTAGAATTATCAAATTCAAAGGTAACAATTTGAAAAGCCCCCGGCTGCAAAGTTCCTGCTAATGGCAGTACCTTTACCCATCCAGGTAAACCCTTCAAATCATAATTCTGTGCCTGGCCACCGCTGTTCATAAGTTTAAGGGTAACAGTGACCCTTTCCTCTTCCAACTTTATGACATTTAACTGATCTTCATTCCAATAAACGGGGTTTCGATCTACAAAAAATTCCCATTTTTTTTCAAGGAATTTATTCCCAGCCAAATCTGGAATATTATTTACCTCAACTCTTAACGTTTTATTTTCGATAAATTTATTTGGAACATTAGGGACAATGATTATTTTATCTTTGCTGCAGGATATTAAGGCATCTACAAGATCTCCGGTAGTTGCATCATACAGACCAATATTATTATTATTAAAAATATCCGCTTCAATTAAACCATCACATTTTATTGATTCGTTAAAAGTAATACTAATTTCTTCCCCTGATGATAAAACGCCATCTGCAGGTTCTGGAATACCAAAGAGTTCAGGAGCCTGCCTTTCAATCCTACCAGAAATCACAGTAGAAATTCCCGGGTTCAGGCCACCAATACATTGTGTAATTGCTCTAATTTCATATTCGCCGTCTTTTAGTCCTGTGGTTGGCCATTTGACCATCTTAAATACATCATTATCCAGTGCCGCTTTAGGAATCTCCGCAATATTAATCCAGGCCCCATCGCCTTGTTTTCTGCGATATTGAACTCTGATCATTTCCAGATCTGGATCATTTCGGTCAAATTTGTTTAGTGTAACTAACATGGTATCTCCTGAAGCAGGAGTCAGTACCCAGTTTTGTAATGGAAATCCAATATCGATGGGGCTACATGGCTCCAGAAAAAAAACATCAAATTCCAGATCCATATTAAAATCCTCACCTATATCAATTTGCAATGCATCAGCTCGATCAGCCTCGCAATCGGAAAAGAAACTCACTACTAGATTTTCATATGAAAAAGTTTTAGGACCACGATTCACTGTCATGGTCACTTCAACACTTTCACCAAAAGGCACTCCAACATTCAATGATGGTTGTCCATTAAACAAAATGATGGCACCATCAGTATTACTTTCCTGTCCACTTTCAAGCGAATAATTCTTTGGTTCCTCTGCTTCGCTTTTATTTCCAAGTTTCAACTTGAAAACAGCTGGTTCATTCATAGGCACATTGATGGCCACTAGTTTATCTGCGGAAAATTCAACACCCTCTCTGGGCTGAGTGTTTGGTTCAAACGGACACATGGTCTGTCCACTGATCGTTTCAAATACAGGTGTAGCATAAGTCTTATCTTTTCTGATGTTGACTGTGAAATTATCTCCCACATCATCATCTGCCAGAACATAACCAACGGTTCTGGAATCAACGTTTGTATTTGTAGTTTCTTTGCTTTCCTCCTTAGTCCAGTTAATGGAAAGTCCTGAAGTTACACCAAGACCATTGACTGTTACTCCAAATTCCTGCGCGTAGCCATCACTAAAACTTTGAACCCAAGATGTAGTCTTGGATTTACTATTCTCTGTTGTTTCGGACTCTTCGTAAACAACCCCTGCATCAAAAGAAAGGTTTTTGGAAAAAACAGCTTCTTTTTTCTGTCTTTCATTCTCGGCAATCATATTTGCCCATGCTTTGACACTGGCTGTATCCCCAGCTAGGGTTAATGCAGGAATAATTTTGTTTTTAATATGATATTCTGAATATAAAAAGGTAGTTGCAAATTTATCTGGAAACATAAACATTCCCTTATCAAGATAAAAGCGACAATTTGCGGTATCATAAAGAAGTTCATCTGTTACTCCATATAGAAAGTTCATTGCTCCACCTACATAGACATCTCCTCCCATTTCACCTCCAACAATGACATCTGCATCGCTGGTTGAAATTGTCCTAGTTGAGGTGATACACATTTCCATTTCATTAGATGCCCCAGTTGTAACGTTACTACTAAAATTATAACCAATATCAGCAGTAACATCAATAGAAGTTGAAACTGAAAAGCCGAAGCCCACCTCAAACTCAATGTCAGGACCAAGAGATAACGTAACATCACCTTCCGTGTCTTTTGCATCTGAAGCTGAAAATGACCAGGATTCACAGACCGTTTGGCCTTCTTCTACATAAGCATAGGATGCATCACCCGGTGGATCGCGTAATATAAGAAAAGGAATACTTGGTGAAGAGGAAGAAAAAGTGGTTCTCCTTGGTCTTCTGCCCAATACGACAGCTTCCAGAGATGAGGTTGACTGCATTCCGTTTGATTTTGCCGTAACCTGAAGATTCCTTTTAAATGGTGCCACTATATTGGGTCCATGCACTTTAAAGGAATAAACTAAAGTTCCCGCTGACATTAAAGTGTCAAATTGTTTTAATCCTGCAATATCATTGTTTATAGTTAACAATGCATTTTGCAAATAGCATTTTCCACCGTCATATTGTTCAAAAACTTTTATAGTTGTTTTTGTTTTTTGAAGCATGTCCAGCATAGGATCACCGCAGCTATTTGTGTCAAGTGGGGTAAGTTCCACATTTGGAGGGGCTAAATAGATGAAATCCAATGTATCATTTGCCGATTTGAGATTTATTGTTTCTCCACCTTTATTTTGGAAAAAATTGTAGATTATGGGATTACTATGTTCAATAACAGATACGGTGACTGAATCTGGCGGTACCCCGTCAAAAGTAAACTTACCATTTCCAGAAAGCTGAACAACTTTTTCAAAACAGCCATTGAGCGTGGCAATTTTTACCTTTGCTATAGCACCTCCTGGTATAACAGATAACTTGCAAAGGCCGCCCGCTAACTGTCCGAAAACTTTACGTTTGACCTGATTGCGAAAAAGAATACCCGCAACTGGCCCTTGAATGGAGGGAATCTCCCAAAAGGCAGGATAAAAAGTGTGATTTTCAAACTTAGGTGTAAGTACTATTTTTTTTCCAGGTTCAAAATCCGCTGAAAACTTACCTTCACTATCCGTAAAAATTTGCGGCACATTTGATTTTCCATTGACCAGAATTTCTACTTTTCCCTGAAAGCAATTCGTATTTTCAAACCGAACATAACCGCTTACAGGGATTGTACTTTGGTCAATAAAGTCAATTTTATCCACACTTGTATTGCTGGGATTCAGGGTAACCAAAGCGTTGGCAGGTGAAAAATCATGTGGAATGGTCTGAATAACCTTAGTTACGGTACTCCAATCGGCTCCATATATGATTCCATTACCTGTTAAAGCAGTTCCCAAATCTCTCAATGAGGTTCCCATTCCTTCATTCAGGTTAAAATAGGAAGTTAATGATGTATCTGTTACGCTAGTACCTACATTTGCATATTCTTGAATTTTGGCAACGGACAGCATTTGAGAGAAGAAAGCAACCTCATCAATCAATCCTGTAAAATAATCGCTTCGCGAACTCAAACCGGTGGCACGTGCTCCCAATTTCCATAGCTGCCCGGTAGCATCCCAACTAATAGCCTCAAAAGATTTAGTTCCAACTAAAGTACCATCAATATGCAAAGTCACTGACAGCGTTGTACCAACCTTTTCTAAAACAAAAGCAAGATGATGAAAACCAAGACCCAAACTACCAAAAGATTCAGTATTAGCACCAACCATTACCTCTATATTTCCTGCATTCTGAAAAACAGTAAATTGATTATTGCCATTTGTACTTGATTTACTTAGAATAGCTTGTTTTCTGCTCAAATCGAAAGCATTAACGGTAGTTGTTATAGTTGCACTATCCTTAAGGCTAAAAATAGTAAGGTCTGCATAGTCAGCATTTGTAGTATTAAACTCAAGGGATTGATTAAAATAAAAATTCTTTGAAGGACGGACGGAAAAAGTATTTCCAGCACCATAATTAATTCCAACAATTTTATAAAAACCTGAAGTATCACTCAAAGCAGTATTTACGACATTGGGTTTTTCAGCATTATCCCATTGAGGCCCACAAAAATAAAGTTTAAAACGGTTGCTGGTTAGATCAAAAGCTTTACTTCCTACCCCCTCAT
Source organism: Haliscomenobacteraceae bacterium (assembly GCA_947501115.1). Classification (GTDB taxonomy): domain Bacteria; phylum Bacteroidota; class Bacteroidia; order Chitinophagales; family Saprospiraceae; genus BJGN01. Next base: position 96,113 of record CANMVX010000004.1, on the reverse strand, counting down.
CTAACTTCCAGTAAGCAACAAGACCGTTTAAATCTGCGTTACCAGATTGCTTCATAAATTGCTGCACCTCTGTCTGAGCCAACTGGCGATTGAAAAAACGTACTTCGTCCAGGTGCCCTTTAAAAAAGCGAGAAGCATCCGGCGCCTGACCAAAAAACACAGGCATACTATCTAAGGCAATTGATGTAGCCTTTGACCCAACCAAATTTCCATCTACATATAATAAAAGAGAAAATCCATTGTAGCTGGCAGCAATATTATGCCAACTATTCTCTGTTCCTTCTGTAAAAGTAAAATCAAGTTCCGTTTTCTCACTATTCCCTTTCCCTACACCAAAGCGTACACCTTTGCCTGTGGCAGAAGGAAGGGTATGTAACCACCAGTTTTTGAATATGGTGCTTCCCATATCAAAAATGGCATTTTCGTCATTGGTACTATCTAGTTTTATCCAGGCAGATAAAGTAAAATTAGTTCTTGGGAAAATTGGGTTATATTCGGAGAAGGCCATATCATCTCCAGTAAAGGATACAGATGAACCCAACGTAGGAGACAAGGTAATTTCGGCATTAACCACAGGATTTCCTGAACCTGAAGTAATTTTGCCAGTAACGACGCCATTGGGACTTACATGACCTAAAGCGGTTGATCTATTCCCTTCTCCCGACGAATTAATACCACTTACAGCATAGGTATAAAATGTTCCAGCGATGACATTGAAATCTATAAAGGAATAAGTTTCCCCATCAACCGTCCCTAGTAAAGCACTATTTCTATAAATTTTATAGGAAGTGGCGGAGGGGCTTAATGGATCCGCCGTCCATTTTATTTCTATCCGATCTTCCAGATCTCCCTGACTGGCAATGACAACTGGTGGTTTCGGCGGCATTGTAAAACCAGCCCAAAAGCCAAAACCTCCCTTAACACCCGAACCAAAGAAATTTCCAGTAACCGTCTGTCCAACCGTTGCACTAAGTTTAACCTTGTTATTGACATTATTCGAAGCACTGCCATAATTAAAAAAAGTACGCCCTGTGTAATAATCCTCTGCGCTTAAAGTAGAACAGTTTGGACTTGCCTGTGCCCAAACCTTGACAGTTGGAACAAGTAAACATAAAACCAGGAACAATAAATGATTAGCTGAATTACGCATATATTTTCACCTTGATAAATTCTATAAATCAGTTACCTCACCCAAACTTGAATATTGCTTATGCCATAACTTTCATCAGTAGCTGCCTGTTCAAGATTCGAACCAAAAAGTACCCAGAAGGTATTTGCATCACTTTGGGCCACCATTTCTCCCTGTATATTATAATCAGAAGTGGCTAATGCAGAATCCCCTTTAAAATAACCAGATGAGGAAAACAGGGTATTAAAATTAGGCTGAGTATATTGCCTCCAGCCAATTTGCAATTTACCTGATGTTTGTCCAGCCGCATCATAAGGGTTTTGATTTGTTCCAAATGCAGCAAAGCCAAATTCACCAGCATCCCAGGTATCAAAAAAATGAAAAGTAAAAACAATTTTCACCATGGTATGTGGAATACCCCCTAAATCAATTCGCTTTCCAATAATATTATTTCCCTCTTGATTTGGACGAAGGATAAAACTATTAAACGGGCTTTGAGAACCTATTCGATCCATAGTCCTCGAATTTGTAGTTTTCCAGTCATCATAACATAACCAACCTGTATCCAGTAAGGTATCCACCTGAACCAATTGCCAGGTAGAAAGTGAATTATATTTTACCGATTGTCCCTTTGGTAAAGAGACTCCCGCAGCATAATTAATGCTTAAATCGGGTATAGAAATTTTAGTCCCATTAAAAGAAATAGATGCCGTATCCGCCCTGGTTTTCATAACGATAATAGCTGTATCTTTACCCTCAAGCAAGAATCTTGCTGTTGTATCACTATCACTTTTTATATGCAAACGTGCACTTGAATCAGGTGTTACCGTTCCAATGCCAACAGAACCTGTGGATGGGAAAATATTTTTCTGACCAATGAGTGATAAAGAATATGGTGCTCCTGTCAAACGAATACGGGGAGATACTTCAACGCCACCATCTACGGAAACACCAAGGAAATAGGTTCTGTCAAAAGAAATGGTAAAAGGTGTTATCAACCCAAGTACAACGTTGTATACCCCTGATGTTATGTCAACGTTTACATGATCTTCCTGCCAAATGGATGTAGATCCTGTAGCTACCGTATATATACGGAATCTCATACTGTAAGTCCCATCATCCAGATTGGCCCCTGAAGACTTTTTAATAATTCCCTGGATATTCAGTGTAGCTTGACCCTGTAGGTCTATTGTACAACAAATAAAGAAACCCAGCAATAAAAAGTATAAATAATTTTTCAAGCTATACTTTAAATTTAAAAAACTTATTTTCCTCATCTTACCCAGATTTCAATGTTAGAAATACCATAGCTTTCATTGTCTGCAGTTTCATTAAGATTCGAACCAATGATTACCCAAAATTTATTAGCAGAATGAAAAGCAGTCATCTCACCACGAACCGCAGCGTCAGTATATTTTTTTAAAGGCCCTGACTCTCCTTTATAAATACCCGGAACACCACCTCCAAAAGCATCCTGACTAAAAACGACAGGTGATTGATTGAACCAGGCAACCTGCAGATTACCACCAGTTTCTGAAACTGAAGGCGTCTCAACTGAAGAAAACGCGGCAAAACCACTTTCATCAGGATCCCAGGAATCAAGAAAATAATAAGTGAATACGACTTTTATCATGTTATGTGGGATCCCTGAAAGACTAAACTCCTTTTTTAGAATATCATCTCCATTTTGGTATGGCCTTAAAATCCATTTTTTGCTAAATGGCGTATTAGGATTTATAGTAGCAGCCGATTTAGTTGTGTTACTATTCCAGGATTCCCGGCAAATCCAACCTTCCGAGTTAGATGACGTAAAAGAATCACGATCCACGAGCCTCCAGTCAGAAATGCCATTGTATTCAATACTGGCATTTGCTGGAAGTTCAAGATTATTTTTAACGGTAATATCCAGATTTCTAACTGAAATAGTAGCACTATCTAAACTAATACTTCCAACGGAACCATTGCTCCCTTTTTTCAATAATAACTCAGCACGTTTACTTCCTTCAATTAATAAAGTTCCATTGCCGGACAGGTTTCGAAGGTGAAGCATGTAAATATTAGAGTCGGGAGAAAGTGTTCCAACACCCACGGAACCGCTGGTTGGAAACACATTATCATTTCCTGTAACAGCTGCAGCATAAGGTGCATTTCCAATAATTGCTCTGGGAGATAGCTCATCTTCCCCATTTACAGCAATACCCAGGTAATATCTTTTATTGAAAGGCAATCGCAATGGAACAATACTTCCCAGCGTTGCTTCGTACAGCCCACTTTCCACCAAAACCTTAGGTTGATCTTCGGTCCAGATAGCAACACCTCCATCTTCCACTTCATACAGTTTGAAGGTAATAGAATGAAATCCGTTATCAAAGGGTTTGCCAGATGATTTTTGGAGTGAACCTTGCATCACTAAGGTTGTTTGAGCCGACAAGCAAAGGGCACCACTAAAAAACAATATGGCAAAATATCTGTATTTCAAAAATGGTTGGTTCCTAAACATTACTTTCTTGTATTTGTGGGTGTTTTATACATTTCGGGTTATGGGATAGCGGATTAGTATTATTAATCATTTTACCCAAATTTCAATATTGCTGATTCCAAAACTTTCATCGGAAATAGCTGAGTCAAGATTTGAACCAAAATAAATCCAGATTAGATTATCTGTAGTTTCGGCAACCATTGATCCTCTAACATTATGGTCGGCCCATTTCGTAGAGGATCCTGTCAAGTCGGTATAACCAGCTTTACTAAAAAAGTCATCGAATGCAGTGGTCGCCCCTGCTGTCCTCCATCCAATCTGAAATTGCCCCCCTGTTTCTGTAGCACTTGCTCCATTAGAAAAGGCTGCATATCCAATCTCGTGTCGTGAACCTGAACTTATGGAAAGGGAATAATCCCAACTATCAAAAAAATGATACGTGAAAACTACTTTTACACTCGTATGCGGAATATTCGTAAGATTAAACTGTTTTCTTAGTACAGGAGCTGCACTACTGCTTGCATTCGTAGTCGGACGTATAAAGAACCCTTTACTGAAGGGGGTACCAGGAGAAAGTCTTTCCAAGGTGCCAGAATTTGTAGAATTCCAGGCTGTAACAACTGTCCAATCGTCGTTGCCGGTCGTAAAATCATCATAATCTATAAGTCTCCAATCCGAAACGCCCGAATAACTAACGGTTTTACCACTGGATAATTTAATTCCTTCATCAAAGATTATTTCGTAGTTACTAATATGAACATTCCCACCATAAAATGATATGGTTGCGGAATCAGTGTCAGCTTTAAACTTAAGTCTTGCTGTATCCCGTCCTTCCACCAGTATTCTTGAGGTTCCATTACTTTTTTGGATATGTAGTTGGTTTTTGGCGTCAGGATTTTTTATACCAATACCAACACTACCCTGTGATGGCAGAACATTTGATTTTCCTGAAACTGACAAACTATAGGCAGCTGGGGTCAGGGGCGCTCTTGGCTTTACTTCGGTCTTTCCTTTCATGGTAACACCCAAATAATATGTTTTTGTAAAATTAAAAGCTGACTTTGATTCACTTAGTGGAGTAATTAAACCAAGAATACTACTATAAAGTCCCCCTATAATCTCTACTTTAGGTTGAATTTCCGTCCAGATGGGTTGTCCACCGGTAGCTACATCATAAATATTAAAGATGAGCTCATATTGACCATCGGGTATAGCTGCCCCCGAAGAATTCTGAATTGACCCCTGAATACTAAGGTTCACCTGACTCCAAAGTGGGCTAAAAGCAAACAAGAAAAAAAGACAAAAAAGGCCTGTTCGATTCATTTTATTTAATTGTTGGAATTATTTTTTTAACCCCAATTTGTAGGGTTTTCTAAATTTCCTGGCTTTTCTAAATAAGAGATGCTGTTCTTATAATCTCCAAATTTGCTAAACGATCTTTGTTAATTAGTATTAAAAATTCGTTTGGCAGGATTCGTTGGTATGAATGGCAGAATAGGATACCCTATGATTAGTACTTCAATGGATAAAGAATGAACCGTTTTTTGAATATTATTTACTATCCGCTTAGGGACAAATAAAAAAGCGCTTTAAATACATTATCCTTTTAGGTAATAATGCTTTAAAGCGCTTAATCATAAAATGATGTTTAGAACTACAAAGTTAATATTATATATGATAATATACAATATAAGAGAAAAATAAAATCATAAAGAAAAGGCCACTTTAACCTGATCTTTATAATCTAGTTTCTCCCAGGTGAAAAGTTCCACCTCTTTGGTAACTTGCTGACCGGAACCATCCTTGAAGGTCAATGTTTTAACCTCGGGAATTCTCCCCATGTGACCATACGCAGCTGAATCGCTATAAATGGGATTTCTTAATTTCAATCGTTGTTCAATGGCATAAGGTCGCATATCGAAAATGCCATAAACTATGTCTGCTATTTGAGCATCTGTTTTTGCTACCTTGGCTGTTCCATAAGTATTTATGTAAATATTGGTAGGCTTAGCCACTCCAATCGCATAAGAAACCTGTACTAAAACTTCTTTACAAACACCCGCAGCCACCAGGTTTTTAGCAATATGCCTGGTAGCATAAGCGGCAGAACGATCCACTTTTGAAGGATCTTTACCACTAAATGCACCTCCACCGTGAGCACCTTTGCCACCGTAGGTATCAACTATAATCTTTCTACCTGTTAATCCAGTGTCTCCATGAGGTCCGCCAATAACGAATTTACCTGTAGGATTAACATGATAGGTAATGGTTTCGGTAAATAAAGCCTGTAATTCAGGTTTTAATTTTGCTTTAACTCTTGGAATGAGTAACTGTATAACATCAGATTTAATTTTCTCTAACATTACCTGTTCATTCTCATTAAAATCATCATGTTGGGTAGATACCACAATACTATCTATGCGAATAGGTTTATGGTTATCATCGTACTCAATGGTAACCTGAGATTTTGCGTCAGGTCTGAGATAATTCATGGCATCGGTTGCCTTCGCCGATTTGCGAATTTCCGCCAGTTCCAATAAAATTCTGTGTGCCAAATCTAACGCTAAAGGCATATAATGCTCCGTTTCCTCGGTAGCATAACCAAACATCATACCTTGGTCGCCTGCCCCCTGGTCTTCATCTTTTGCTCTTTCGACGCCTTGATTTATATCAGGAGATTGCTCATGAATAGCAGAAAGAACGCCACAAGAATTAGATTCAAACATATATTCTGACTTGGTATAACCAATACGTTTGATAACATCGCGAGCAATTTGTTGAACATCAAGATATGCTTTTGATTTAACCTCACCGGCAAGAATAACCTGACCCGTAGTTACTAAGGTTTCACAAGCAACTTTCGATTGAGGGTCAAAAGCAAGAAAATGATCAACAAGTGCATCAGATATTTGGTCGGCCACTTTATCCGGATGACCTTCCGATACTGATTCTGAAGTGAAAAGATAAGCCATATTACAGGTTTGTATAGATTATATAATGGATTGAAAATATAATCAAAGATAGGAATTAAATTATTTAATGTTACAGGTAAAGAAAGATTCCCATCCTTCGTTTGTTAACATTTTCCCTTCTAATTTATCACCAATGACTACAGGTCCAACCCCTGCCGGGGTACCTGTATAAATTAAATCTCCCATTTGGAGCTTAAAATATTTTGACACGTAAACAATTAATGTCTCGAAAGAAAAAATACAATCCTCAGTATTACCTTGTTGCACTAATTCGTCATTTTTCAACAACTGAAATTCAAAAGCAGAGGAATTTGGGAAAGCAGAAAGTGGTTTGAAATTACCAAGAACAGCCGAATGGTCAAACGCTTTGGCAATTTCCCACGGCAATCCTTTTGCTTTTTGTTTAGCCTGGATATCCCGAGCTGTAAAATCGATACCTAACCCAATTTCTTCAATATAATCAGCAGCAAATTGAGGTTCAATGTGCCTTCCATTTTTACCGATTTTAATAATCACCTCTACCTCATAATGCAAATCATTTGTAAAAGAAGGATAATAAAGAGGCTTATTGTTTATTAATAAAGCCGTTGGTGGCTTCATAAAAACGATAGGCTCATCGGGAACAGCATTTTGAAGTTCCTTAGCATGAGCACCATAATTACGTCCGATACAAATTATTTTCATGTTTGCAGAATTACATTTTAACGTTCATGAGTCCCGCTAAGGATTTGACTTCGTTCATTGTCTTTTGAGCCACTTTTCTAATGTCAGCGGAGGAATTTCTAATCATTTCCTTTACCTCCTCTTTATTTTCATCCAGTTGTTGTCGACGATCAACCATTGCCACACTTATTTCCGTTAATGCCTCTGCAACCGTGTCCTTAAGATGAACATATTTTAGGACACCTGACTGATAATCAGACATTAAGGAATGGTGCTGATCCATTTTATTTGCTGCTTTTAACAGTTCAAATAAGTTAATCAAACCTTGGGACATTTCTCCGGAGGGCGTATCACCCGTATCGGTAACAGCAGATCGAATCTGTTTTTTAATTTTCTCCGGCGTACTGAAAACAGGGATATAGTGCTTTTCCCCTGCACTCTTACTCATCTTTTTCATAGGGTCTGCAGGAGACATAACCTTAGGCGTTTCAGTAAATAAAGGCTCGGGCAATACAAAATATTCTTCCCCAACCTGATTATTAAAACGCTGGGCTATATTTCTGGTAAGTTCCAGATGTTGTTCCTGATCTTTTCCAACAGGGACGAAATCGGCTTTGTATATTAGTATATCAGCGGCCTGCAATACAGGATAATCTAATAAACCCGCTGAAATAAAACCGTCAGCATTTCCCTCCTCTACTTGCTGGGTTTTATCTTTGAATTGCGTCATTCGGGTAAGTTGTCCGTAGGAAGCAAAACAGTTTAAAATCCAGGATAATTCTGCATGTTCAGGGACGAGAGATTGTACGAAAAGATTCTCCGTTTTAACTCCTGCAGCTATCAGATTAAAAATAAGCTCCCAGGTATTTTCCTGAAGCTGTTTTGGATTGTAGGGCATGGTCATAGCATGATAATCTACAACGCCATAGAAACAATCATATTTTTGTTGAATATCTACCCAATTTTTTACGGCTCCGAAATAATTTCCGAAGTGCATATCACCCGTAGGCTGGATACAAGAAAGGACTGTTTTTGTAGCCACAATAAGAATTAAGACAATAAAAAAGAAACGAATAGATAATTACTATCTACCCGCAATGAGTGAAATCTCGACATGAACAAAACGCGGTAGCGCTGCGACTTGCACCAATTCTCTGGCGGGAGCCGTTTCTTCTTTAAAATACTTACCATAAACGGCATTTATTTTTGAGAAATCGTTCATATCGGTAACAAAAACAGAACATTTAAGCACATTTTCAAAGGTTAATCCTGCGGTGTGCAGAATACCCTCAAGGTTCTTTAACACCCTGTCTGTTTCAATTTCAATAGAATCAAGTACTAATTCACCCGTTACCGGATCTAAGGCAATCTGCCCGGACACAAATAAAACATCCCCGTACCAAACAGCCTGATTATAAGGACCGATGGGTGCGGGGGCATTTTTACTTGTTACTATAGTTTTACTCATAGAAACAGTTTTTCAATAGGAAGACGATACTATTTATTCTTCTGTTGCAGAAGCACTAAATAAACGACCTCTATAATAAAGATTACCAGTTACATCAGTGTAAGCGCGGTGACGTAGATGGGTTTCTCCTGTTACTGAACAGGTAGAAAGGGTTGGAATTTCTGCTTTGTAATGCGTACGACGCTTGTGTTTACGTTGCTTTGAAATTCTACTCTTTGGATGTGCCATTTTTCAACGTTTATCTGTTATTTTAAAAACAACAGGAATTAAGAATTTTTTTTATTATCCCAATTTTGAAGTATTTTCCAAGGAGAAAAATTTTCATCTTCAGGAGTTTCGTCAACTATTCCCTGTGAAAGGATTTTAATCATTTCCATATCACAAGGAGGATTTACATCACTTTCACAATCATATCTTTTAATTACTGGTATAGCCAGTAAAATATTTTCATAAATCACAGGAGCTGCATTCCATACAGGTGTTTCGGGATGAAGAACGATAACATCTTCGTTTTCTATCTCCTCTGGATGCTCCATTGATTTTATCAACAACTTATAATCACCTTGCAAAGGTATTTTAATATCGGCTAAACAACGATCGCAAGGTGCGTGCAACTCAGCATTTAGGTTAAACTGCATAATAATCAGCCCAACCCTTTTTTCTAACAATACCCTAACACTTCCAGTGACAACATCATCAGGTGCATTTTCAAAAAAAGGAAGAAAATCACTCTCGATGGTGAAATCAAATGTATGTACCCCATCTTTAAGGCCTTTCAGGCGAATATCATAGGGAACTAAATCCTTCATGTCAAAAGAACTTTTTTTTAAAACGTGCACAAATATAGGTAAAAAATAGATTCCTAGGATAAATACCTAAAAAAAAAACGGTATAAATCAATTTATTATTACGGCCGTTTTTTCAATGTCGGATCTGACTTTATCTAAAATCTCTAATTTTTCCGCTACGGACTTATACTCCTGTTTTACACCGACTTTCGTGAGTGCCCCAACCTTTTCGGTAAACGGAATAAAACCTGCTTTTTTAATTTTATCTACTACCCTGGCAGCATTATCAGGATTACCGAAAACACCAATCGCTATTTTAACGTAAGTCGTTTCCTCGATAGATTCAGTTTTCAGTGGTTCTGGCTTAATGACCGGCTCATCCTCATCTTCGTTCACAGGAAAATCTACCACTTCCGCACTTGTATCCACTGGATCTACCACAGGATTAATACTTTTTTTCTCCTCATTTGCATCATCATTCCAATCCTCAAACATTTCCTTAACTTTAACCAACTTATTTTCTATGTATGGTGTAGTAACCAGAAAATAAATGCCGACAGCCATAGTAACAAAAATGATGCTCAAAATAACAAATTTCATCATCGGATTTGACGGTGGTACCGGTGGCATCATATTGGTACCTGAATCTTTTGGAACTTGAATAGCTACGGGTGAAATTTCAACGAATGGCACTTCGGGTAAACCGAAGGAATCATTTTCAAAAACTTTTAATCTGGGTACAAAGGCTATTTTATGTTCTACATTATAGTACAATCTGCCCAAGTTAGGCAATTCAACACTATTGTGTAAGTCTAAAGCGTCGTGAATATTTTTAGAAAAAAGCCTTATAGCCTCTGAAGCCATAGCGTCATCCACTGAAAATCTTCTTTTTACCTCATTATGAAAAAGCGTACTATCTCCGTTTCCACCTGGTTCAAATACAATAATAGTATCTGGAGGCAATATTTTTCCATTGATAGAATCTTCTTTAGCGGCAATGTATTTTTCAGAAAAAGTACCTAAACCAGAAACGTATAATCGATGATAGCTGGAAATTAAAGGTTGGATAATTGGATAAAGATCTAATTGCATAAATGGTAATTATTTTGTCATGTTTACAAATATAGTGGAATATCGGTAATTCGTTTCGTAAGTTTGTTCTATAATAACCCTTTTCATCAAATAATTATTATGCAGGAAGCAACCTCATTTCCACGACGAGAAAAATCAGCTGAACTATTTGCCAGAGCAAAAGCCGTATTTCCAGGCGGCGTGAGTTCCCCTGTCAGGGCTTTTAAGTCGGTGAGTGGCCCTCCTCTTTTTATTAAACGGGGAGATGGATGCTATGTTTGGGACGAAGATGACAACCGCTATATTGACTTTTGCGCCTCGTGGGGACCGTTAATTCTGGGACACAATAACGAACAAATAAGGGAAAGAATTTTTGAAGCGGTTGCTTCGGGAACTTCTTTTGGCACCCCTACCCTCAATGAACTGGAACTTGGTGAATTGCTGGTTAAAAACAATCCTTATTTAGAAAAAGTAAGATTTGTAAGTTCTGGTACGGAAGCCGTTATGTCTGCCATCAGACTGGCCCGGGGGTTTACGGGAAGATCAAAAATTTTAAAATTTGAAGGTTGTTATCATGGACACCTGGACTCCCTTTTGGTGAAAGCCGGCTCTGGTTTAGTTACCTTTGGGGAATCAACCTCCGCTGGAATTCCACCGTCTTTCGCCGCTGAAACATTGGTTATTCCTTTAGATGACCGGGCTGCGCTGGATGAAGCCCTGGAAAAATATGGACATAACATTGCCTGTATAATCATAGAGCCTATTCCCGCCAATAATGGACTTTTACTACAAGATTATTCTTTCCTGAAATATCTTAGACAAAAAGCAACAGAACATAAAGTGCTTCTTCTTTTTGACGAAGTAATTTCCGGATTCAGAGTACATTTCGCTGGTGCGGCTGGTTACTATGACATTAAACCTGATATAGTTACCTACGGAAAAATCATTGGCGGTGGTATGCCCGTCGGGGCGTATGGCGGAAGTAATGAACTTATGGCCTTTATTTCACCCGACGGACCAGTTTATCAAGCAGGAACCCTTTCTGGAAATCCTGTCGCTATGGCCGCTGGACTTGCCGCATGCCAACAATTATTGATGCCCAATTTTTATTGTGAGCTGGATCATAAAACCAACCATTTAATAAAAAACCTGACTGACCACGCCACAGAAAACAAATACAGTGTTACCTTTCCCAAAGTAGGTTCTATTTTTTGGATAGCCTTTAGTACAGAGACCATAAAAAAGGCTGATCAAATTGATCCCGCTTCCATGAAATATTTCAAACTGTTACATGCCGCCCTCCTTGAAAAAGGAGTCTATATGGGTCCTTCCGGCTATGAAGTAGGATTTGTCAGTTCTGCACATACCATTGAAGTATTAGATGAGGCAGCGGAGATAATCAATTGGGCCATGGATAAAGTATTTGGTGACCTTTAACTTAATATATGCTAAATAATCAGTTGCGTATCATTTCATACTTGGTTATTTTTTACATGCTACTAGCCTTTAGCTGGTGGACGGTCCTTTTACATACTAAAAACAGAGACGCATTTTTAGCGAAAAATGAACTACTAAAACTAAGCTTAATTGCGAAAAATGAAATAAAAAATGAGGAGGAGTTCCTTAAGAATTCCTTTCATATTGAACTAAGAGATGCTTATAAACGCCAGGAATGGATGATTCTTGGCGAAGCATCTGTGTTCGTGTTAAGCCTGCTCATTGGTATCGTTTTTATAAACAGAGGTTACCATAAAGAGATCCTCGCTGCAAAACAAAGTAGTAATTTCTTGTTATCCATCACCCACGAGTTGAAATCTCCTATTGCTTCCATAAGATTAGGATTTGAAACGCTGCAACGAAAGAAATTATCTGAGGAACAGTCGCATGTTTTACTTAAAAATGGAATAAATGATACGGATAGATTAAATAATCTGGTTTCCGATCTTCTTCTCTCCGCCAGATTAGAATCGACATATCAGCTAAATACAGAATTGTTTTCTTTAGAAATTTTAATAGAAGAATGCGTTCAACTCTTAAAACAAAAATTTCCTACCGCTATCCTAAAGGTCAATTTAATACAGGAAATGCCTGAAATTCTCGCTGATTACTCAGCTATTCGTTCCGTAATCATTAACTTACTTGAAAATGCTGTAAAATATAGTGACAGTGTACCCGAAATAAATATTGGATTGACTTCAAACAATGAGCGATGTAATATAGAGATTTCTGATAATGGTATCGGGATAGATCAAAGTGAGAGAAAGAAGATATTTGAAAAATTTTATCGCGTTGGAAATGAGGATCAAAGGAAAACAAAAGGAACAGGATTAGGTTTATACATTGTGGATCAAATAGTACGGGCCCATAATGGGTCTATAACCGTTTCTTCAAATCAACCAAAGGGAACTATTTTCAATGTTTTCTTACCTTTAAATTAATAAAAAACCTGATCAAAATGCGCATTCTACTGGTAGAAGACGAGGAAAATATAAGAGATCTGGTTAAGTTGAACCTTGAGCTTGAAAATTTTGAGGTGATTGCCACTGGAAACGGTCGGGATGCGCTCAAATTATCCACTGGTCAGCATTTCGACCTCATTTTATTAGATGTTATGTTACCCGAGATGGACGGCTTTCAGATATGTGAGCAAATCAGATTAAGTGATCTTCAAACACCCATTATTTTTTTAACGGCGAAAGATGGTTCAAATGATCGGATACAAGGTCTGAAGTATGGAGCGGATGATTATATTGTAAAACCCTTCGTTTTTGAAGAGTTACTCTTAAGAATCAATAATTTACTTAAACGAAGTGCGCGGACACCAGAAAATACAGCAACGGTTTTTTCCTTTGGAAATAATCAGATAAATTTCATCACCTTCGAAGCGATAGGTAACGAGGGAAAGTTTATCCTTACAAAGAAAGAAGCCATGCTTCTAAAGTTACTTATAGACAGGAAAAACCAGGTAGTTTCCCGACAACAAATTTTACAATCTGTATGGGGTTACGATGTTTATCCCAGCACCCGGACCATAGATAATTTCATTTTAAAATTTCGACGGAATTTTGAGGTTGATACCAGGGAGCCCGTTCATTTCCATGCCATACGAGGTATTGGCTATAAATTCAGCTATCCTTCAGGTCCTACAAATGAGATAGTTGAGTAAGAAAATCACGTACTTCTAAGGTATTAACCAGGTGGTATTTAGCCTCTGAATTTTCCATGCCTATTTTCACTGAAAATGCTTCAGGGGGTAGTACCCTAAACATATCTTCGTCCGTTTTATCATCACCGATAGCTAAAATAAAGTCCCAATCATCCATTTGCAACCAATTTAAGGTGGCTTTACCTTTAGTTACGCCAGCATGTTTGACTTCCACTACTTTATTGCCTTCCAGAACATGTAACTCCGTATTTGCCGTAAGATATAAGAGTACATCTCTAAACTCTCTTACCCGTTTCTCCCCTAAATCTTTGTCAATCTGTCTATAATGCCAGGCAATTGAAAACTCTTTTTCTTCAATAAATGAGCCAGGAGTCCTCTCGACAATATTTTCAAGAGCGGCTCTAACGTCATTTTTCCAATCGCTCGACAAACCTGGGGTTCTTCGCCACTCTGTTGAATCTTTTAACCAAACACCATGTTCCGCTGCAAGATCTATCCCTAAATGCCCCAGCCAATCTTCTAAAGTTTGTTTATCTCTCCCACTATTTATAACCATTTTATTATTTTGATCTAAAGTGAGCCTCAACAATAAATCTATAAGATGGTGGTCTGGAAAAACAGCTAAGGGGTCCACATGAAAAGGCATCAGCGTACCATCATAATCAAGGATAATTAATCTTTTTTTACTTTTCTGATATGCATCAAAGATTACCTTTTTTATTGAATCTTCTAATTTATTGATGTGAAACTGTCGTCTATTGTGGAGGTGTCTATCCAATTCCTTTAAAAAATTGGCTGCCCAATAATCCACTGCGTATTTTTTCAACCTTGCCTGCATATTTTTAAGTCTGAATGCCTGTTCTTGTTCAGGCATAATTAAAGCAGACTTTATAGCTTTTACAATGTCATAGGTATCATGAGGATTCACCAAAATAGCTTCTGAAAGTTCGGTGGCAGCTCCCGTCATTTCACTAAGAATGAGAACGCCTTTCCCCAAATCGTTTTTACTCGCTATATATTCTTTTGCTACCAGATTCATTCCATCTCTCAGTGGTGTAATTAAAGCTATATCAGCCACTTGATAAAGAGCTAAAAGTTCGGTATGCAATAAATTCCGGTATAAGTAATGGATAGGTATCCAGCCAAAACTACCATAAGTACTATTTACTTCGCTGACCAGGGTGTTAAGCGTCTTCTTTAAATCTCTATATTGAGTAACTTGAGAACGAGAAGGAATAACGACTAAAACGAGGGTGACAAGCCCAATGTATTCTGGATGAAGATCTAAAAAACGGGCAAATGCCTGTATTCTTTGGGGAATACCTTTTGTGTAATCTAAGCGATCTAATGAAATAATTATTTTTTTTCCCTTACCGAGATTACCAATATTCATGGTTTCGTCAGCTAATTCAGATACGGAGGGAAGGGCAGCATATTTATTATAATCTATGCCCATTGGAAAAACATCAACATTAACCACTCTATTCGTAGTAGTTACCTTACCTATATGATGTTCGAAACCACAAATTCTATAAGCTGCGCTCAAGAAATGACGCATATAGCCGTAGGTATGAAAACCAACCTGGTCAGCTCCAAGAATACCCAAAAGTAAATCGGAACGCCACGGAAGGGTTCTGAAAATTTCATAAGACGGGAATGGGATATGCAGGAAAAAACCAATGGATAAATCAGGAAAATTATTTCTAAGAATTCCAGGTAATAACATTAACTGATAGTCATGAATCCAAACGGTATCATCAGGCTTTATGCAGTTCGATAAAATTTGCGCAAACCTATTATTTATTTTTACGTAAGCATCCCAATATTCCTCTTTATAAGAAGTATATTGAGTAAAATAATGAAAATGCGGCCAAATAGTACGATTGCAAAACCCTGAATAATAGGTATCTATATCATTTTCTGACAAAAATACAGGAATAAGACCTTTTTGTTGGAGGAGATTTGTAACGGCAGGTTCTTCTGCTACACTGAAGTGAGAACCCGGCCATCCAATCCATATTTTTTCAATAGCATCGGGCAGTGCACTTAATCCTGTGGCCAATCCGCCTGAACTGGCTGAACTAACATACACATCGCCCTGTTTCTGAATAGTTACAGGCAAACGATTGGAAACGATTACCAGCCTAGTCATAATTCATTTTTAACCTGCCAAATTAAACCTCCTTAGGCTTCCTAACTGTCTTGAAACGCTCAACAAACTCCTTTTCAGTAACAAACTCCAATTCAACGAAAGTACGGCCAACAAACTTCTTAACTTCCTGATAATCTCTTCCTCTTTTATCGAGAAAAGTATCTTGTAAACGATCAATGTAAGTCAAGGCAGCTTCTCTAATCCGCATATTAAAGTGCTGATTATTAAATATCTGCTGATAAGTTGGGAACAACTGGGTGAAAATACCGAAAAACTCCATATAATCTTGTTCCTCAATATTCTTTATTAATTTTAAAAAATATTGAGAAACGGTTAATCTAAGACACTCATTAATATCAGATAAGCCGTCATATTTTGAGTGAAATTGTCGTATTTCCTCTTGAACAGATTCATTGGTATAACCAGCCTTATGAATTTTATCCACTACTGTATAATAAGCGGCCAGTTCATCATTCATGGTTTTATCAAGAATAGCTGATAATCTTAAATCCGCTTCAGGAGTAAGGATACCCTGTCCATCCTGGTGTAAATCGAGTAAGATGGAAAAAGAACGTTGAGAAAATACCTCCGTGTTCTTTGTTCTTATTTTGTTGATGGTTTTATGCAGATTAATTCTATCTATTTCTGGCGTGTCAAAAAACAAACCAAATATCAACATAATTTCCTGATGTTCCGCCGTTCCCCAAAAATCTTCGTTTATGACAAACTCTGAAAGTGGCGTAATCAAACTTTCGTTAGCCGATGGCTTATCAACCCTTGATAACAAAAATCTTTTCAGTTGGGGAAAAAACACAGCTAATTCACCTGTAGTTGAGGGAAATTCAGCAGAGAGGAAAATATCGTTTTGGAATTGCTTTAAAAACCTTGAATAAGCTAATTTTCTTTCAGCTAAATGAACAAATTTTTCATTTTTCTGATTTTGAAAAAACTGCTTAACTCTTTTATTTTCAATGGATTCAAGAACATTGGTAATCCATATATCACTGCATAAAGCAAATCCTACCTGTACTGACATTCCAATTCTTTTTCTTAACAACTCAAAATTAGGTGAGCTGGAAATAGCTAGAATTAAATCTTTGAAATGTTCTTGTGGTCGGATATATTTAAAATCATTATTAACATTACCACGTAAAACGACATACCCAAGTAACTTAGGTAAGAACAGACCTTCAAACACGGGATCCATCAAAACTTGCTCCAATGCAATTAACTGCAAGGGTGAATTTTGAGCTACGACTTGATAAATTTCAGCAATAGAAGGCTCAAAACTACTCTTTAGTTCGTTATAATCGACCTCTTCTTCTGAATTAAGATAAGCAGCGAGTGCGGGAGAATCTTGAATTCCCACGGCAAGCTCTTCAAGTTGTGTAAGGTATTCCGCGTTTAATTCGTACATGGTCATCATTTTAAATGGAAACCTGATAATGCATTTTTCAGCATTACCAGGTTAAAAGATATTAAATTTCCTCAGGGAGAATTTTATTCAGCTGCAGGGGTTTCCTCGTTGGTTTCTTCTGCAGGAGTTTCCTCCACTACGACTTTTTTAGAAACTTTTGGTGCAGCAACTCCTGACACCATTGCATGGAAGTCACTAATTTCTTTCTTGGTCTGACTTACTCTGTCTGCAATTTTTGCTTCTTTCTGTTCAACCCAAGAAGTGTGCTTTTCATCTGCCTGTTCTAAAGTAAGAGCACCTTTCTTAACACCTTTCATAAGGTGTTTCTTGTAAAGAACTCCTTTGAATCTTAAGATAGCATTAACAGTATCAGTAGGTTGTGCGCCATTGTTTAACCATTCGAAAGCTTTATCGCGGTCAATATCAATGGTTGCAGGTTTTGTCATTGGATTGTAACTTCCAATTCTCTCGATGAAACGTCCATCACGGGGAGCACGTGCATCTGCAATAACGATGTGGTAAAAAGGAGATTTTTTTCTCCCCATACGCTGAAGTCTGATTTTTACGGCCACTTGTCAAAATTTATGTGGTGAATGCCAGCCAACCCTACGTCCCTAAGGAACCAGGTAGGTTTTAACAGCACAAAAGTAATCTTTTTTACTGGATTTCCTACTTCTTAATCAAAATAAAAAAATCCGTCCTTAAAACTCGCAACGAAATCTAAGATTTAGCCTCCTACTGGTCAAATAGTTAGGAATAGCATACTGCTGCAGAAAAACCGTTTTAATCCAGGTATTCCCTGCTTGATTCTGAACTTGAAGCAAGTTGAATACCTCTAAACTTAACCAGGTTTTTTTACTAAACCTCAGCCAATGGTCAGGTTTGATGAGCGATTTTTTTTCTCTGTCATAGAGTAAAAATGAAAAACCTATGTCCACCCTATGGTATGGATTTAGCCGGTAAGTATTTCTATAGACTGTATTGTTACCCTGAAGACCATAAGGTAAACCCGTTCCTAAGGTAAAATTAACATGAACTCGGAAATTATCATTTTTAGGCAGATAATCCTGGAAAAACAATGCTAAAGTAACGAGTTGATCCGATGGTCTGGGAACATCTTTTACCACCGTCGCCTCAGCCTTTCCAACTTCCCGTTCCAGATGTTCTACCCCATTCAGTCTTTCTCTGGCTCTAAGAAAAGAGAGATTTATCCATGATTCTGCTCCATTGACAAATTCACCATTTAGCCTGACATCCAGACCGGTTACGTATCCAGAGGCGTTATTTTCTCCCGCATACCGAATGCGAACATTTTCAACTTCGTAAGAAACCAGGTCCCATAAATTTTTATAATACCCTTCCGCGATCAACTTAAATTTCGTTGGATTATCCTTGCCCAAATAAAAATCATAAGAAAAACCAGCCAGGTAGTGAAACGATTTTTGAGCTAAAACATCTAAATTCATCAAACCATTTGGTCTTCTCAACTCCCTGTAAAAAGGGGGTTGCATATAATAACCAAAAGCTAATTTCCAGGAAATATCGCTTTTTATACCTAAAGGTTTATAGAGTAGTTGTACACGGGGAGAAAATAAAAATTCCTTATTTATCGTCCAATAATTTGCCCTTAATCCCATGGATAACCTCAACTCTCTTTTGCCTGCCTTTCTGTAGGTGTATGTGTCCTGAAAATAACCACTTAATCTTGACGAAATCAATTCATTTTCTGTTTTTAAAACCTGTGAAAGTTGGAGTTCATCGGCACTATACGGCAGAGAATAGCCCGCTGAATCAATCCTCTCCCATTCGTTGATTCTATCGTAAATGGATTCAAACTGGTATTTTAAACTCCATTGCAAAAAATTATTCGACGAACCATCCTCCGTCATTTGTATTTCCAAACCTCCTTTGTATTCAATATTTGCTACCCTGGTTTGTAATAAATTTCGCACATATTGATGTTGGGTTCCAGAACCTAACTCTTCTAAAACCTCGCCAAATCTGGAACTACCTATATCCGATTCAATTTGACGTAAGCTGTAGCTACCCAATATATCAAAAGCTTCCTTTTCATAGGAACCAAAGCCAGAAAACAACCATTTCATAAACAATGGATTTTTTCTGTTTTCAGGTAACCAGGTCAAAGAAACTCCACCCATTCCTGTGGTGAAAACATTTTTTTCCTCCCCTTCAAAAACACTATATAATTGTAAGGCATAATTAATGAGACCAAAAGCCGTACTTCGGGTGGTAGGTCTGAATTCATAACTTGAATTGTTATAATTGCCCAGAAATCCTACTTGGAGAGACTTGGATAGGTCGTAAGTTAAATACACCTGTAGATCGGTGAAATTTGGAACGTATTCACCTTTTACATCCAATGAGCCCAATAAGTATTTATTTGTTTTATACCTTGTTCCTACTAAATAGCGCCATTTTTTGAAATCACTTTTACCCGCGGGCAAACTACCTTCCAAATGAGCGGTCGCCCCCAAAAAACTTCCAGAAAAAGAACCGCCGAACGCTTCCGGTCTTTTATACTTTATATCTAACACTGACGATTGTTTGTCACCGTACCGAGCTTCAAATCCACCAGATGAAAATGATAAATCTCTAACTAAATCGATATTTGGAAAACTCAGTCCCTCTTGTTGTCCTGCACGAATTAACTGAGGTCTATATATTTCAAAATCATTAACATAGACTAAATTTTCATCGTAATTTCCTCCTCTTACATTGTATTGAGAACTTAATTCCCCTCCCGTTCCACTGCTTGCACCCAATGCTAAATGAGGAAGTAAACTTTCCAGATTACCAGAGGTACTAGGTAGCAGACGCAGTTGTTCAACCCCTTCTCTAACCATCCCTGCTTCCTGAATACGCGAACTTCGAATTTCAATTTCAATATCAGAAGTGGTAGGTGCCAGTGTTATATCAAATTGCCTGCTACTGCCGTTGGGCATAGCATCCGCATTGACAACGCTTTCTTTATATCCAATACGAGTAAAAACAAGTACAAACGCCTTTTGGGCTGGTACGTTAATATTATACCGTCCTGAAGCATCAGTTTCAACCGCATTGGAGGAGCCCTTGAGGTAAACAGTCACAAACTCAACAGGTACATCGGTTAATCCATCTGTTACCGTACCTGTGATTTTAGCACTGATAGACGATTGAGCAATACTTTTACCAATATTTACTAAAAAAACCGATAAAACAATAATTAGCCATTTCCACATAGTATTAAGCATTAATATTGCCCGTTTTTAACATTATTTGCTATTTCATAAAATTTATTCACAGTATCCTCTCTATGTAACGCTTTAAATACCGAAGTACCTGCCACTAAATTATCTGCACCAGCTTCTATGAGTTGTGCCGCATTGTCCAAATCTACCCCGCCATCTATCTGTATGATAATCTCCGGATAGGAAATATCTAATAAATTTCTTAACTCTCTAACCCTATTTATAGTCTGTGGAATAAATTTTTGTCCTCCAAAACCTGGATTTACAGACATAATTAATATCATTTCTACATAAGGAAATATGTCTTTTAGTAAAGAAACTGGTGTGTGAGGATTTACTGCCACCGCTGGGGAAGCCCCTAACTCTTTGATTTGTTGAAGGGTTCTTACCAAATGAGGACAAGCTTCATAATGCACGGTGATTCTATCAGCACCTGCCTGACGAAAAGAATTTAAATATTGGTCTGGATTTGAAATCATTAAATGAACATCAAAAATCTTTTTTGTCAATGGCCTCAATGAGGTTATAACGGGGAATCCAAAACTTATATTGGGAACAAAATGTCCATCCATAATATCAAGGTGCAACCATTCTGCCTGGCTGTTGTCAAAAAACAAAATTTCTTCCTGAAGTTGGCTAAAATCAGCGGCAAGTAAAGATGGCGACAAACAAAATGACCTCATTATATTTAATTAGTTAGCGCAAAAGTATAAAATAAGCATTGAATTTGTTGCCAAAATGCTTTTATATTCATTGAATTATTAAGAGAATAGATTTTTAGAACAACTAAAAAATCATTGATAACAAATAAATTACAAATCATTTGAATAAAAAGCATTAAATTTATAACTGCATTTTAAAAAAGATGAACCAAAATGTCTCTCGAATTACCTGTACAAATAAAAATCAATTGTCTTCCTTATGCTGGCTTAAGTTTAAATCAGCTGTATGACATAATGAAATTGAGGCAAAAAGTATTTATTGTGGAACAAAACTGTCCCTATTTAGATGCAGACGATGTTGATAAAAATGCCTGGCACCTGCTTTTTTACGGTTGGGATGAACAATTAATTGGTTATTCCAGACTTATCCCAAAGGGCATTGTCTTTCCAGAATATGCATCGATTGGAAGAGTCGTTGTTGATCCGGATTTCCGACAAAAAAATCTTGGTAAGCAGGTTGTTAACAGAGCGATAGATGAGATGGAAGTCTTGTATGGAAACATTGAAATTAAAATATCGGCACAATCCTATTTAATTAAATTCTATGAATTCCTTGGGTTCTACAAGGCTGGCGAAGAATATCTGGAAGATGGCATTCCACATACGCCCATGATAAAACCTAAAAAGCTTTTATAAAAGTGTGGCTGTATGGAATTGGAAATTAAGGTGTGACCCATTTTCACCCATTCTTCGGTGAAAATTATGCGCGCAGCAGCCAGTTGTTTGAATCAGGATTTTCAGGATTTCGAGGATTAACCATAACGTCGTTGGTTTGATTCGGAAGATTATTATTAAACGGTGCTTTCATTGCCAGGCCTCCCGCCGATGTGTTACACATCGGCGAAAAGAAGGGTATAAAGTAATCCTCTACAAATAAACATCATACCCAAAACGAAGACTTCCTTTGTAATCCTGAAAATCCTGTAAATCCTGATTCAGAAATTATTTTCAGGACATATCATTCCAAAGCACCCTAATCTCCGTTTGAAATTATGCGCGCAGCAGCCGGGTTTGAATCAGGATTTTCAGGATTTCGAGGATTAACCATAACGTCGTTGGTTTGATTCGGAAGATTATTATTAAACGGTGCTTTCATTGCCAGGCCTTTCGCCGATGTGTAACACATCGGCGAAAAGAAGGGTAAAAAAAACCTAATCTACGAATAACCCTTACCTCCAAAACGAAGACGTACGCTATCATCCGTGAAATCCTGAAAATCCTGATTCAGAAATTATTTTCAGGACATATCATTCCAAAGCACCCTAATCTCCGTTTGAAATTATGCGCGCAGCAGCCAGTTGTTTGAATCAGGATTTACAGGATTTTCAGGATTAACTATAACGTCGTTGGTTTAGGAGGGAAGTTTATTATTAAACGGTGCTTTCATTGCCAGGCCTTTCGCCGATGCGTTACGCATCGGCGAAAAGAAGGGTACTAAGTAATCCTCTACAAATAACCCTTAAATTAAAACCGAAGACGTACGCTATCATCCGTGAAATCCAGTAATCCTTAAAATCCGTGATTCAAAACCGAGAGTCAGTGGTAAATTTTTCCTATATAACCAAAAAGAGGCTATCTATTCAGACAGCCTCTTGATTTGAAATGCTTAATTTCCCTGCATCACCTTTTCCTGGTGATTTATCGATTCCTGATGAATCGCTTTTAGCGTTGTTTCTACAAACTCCTCGCTTAATCCTTTTTTAGTACCTAAGGAAAGACCTCGTTCCAAAATTTCGTTCCAACGATTAGTTTGAAGAATAGCAATATTATTGTCTTTTTTAAATTTACCAATACCTTCGGCCAATTTCATTCTTCTGGCATATAAATTCATTAATTCATCGTCAATTTCATCAATTTCATGTCTTAAATGATCAATATTATTGTGAAATTCCTGATTATCTGTGGTAGCGAGCCTGAATTTTAATTTATTATATAGCTCTGCGCCATATACCTCAGGTGTAATTTGCTGAGCTGCGTCACTCCAGGCCTCATCGGGACGAGGATGAACTTCGGTCATAAGGCCGTCAAAATTAAGGTCAAATCCCTTTTGAGCTACTGCTAATAAGGTATCCCTGCGTCCGCATATATGACTATTATCCACAATAATTTCTAAATCTGGAAATAATCTTTTCAACTCAATGGCAATTTGCCAGCGGGGAATATTTCTATAGTTTGATTCCCCATGATGAGAGAATCCCCTTTGAATAGCGGCAATTCTTCTGATACCTGCATTATAAACCCTTTCAATAGCACCGATCCATAATTTCAGATCTGGGTTCACCGGATTTTTAATCAACACAGGAATATCCACTCCTTTCAAGGCATCGGCCACTTCCTGCACGGAGAAAGGATTTACCGTCGTACGGGCACCTATCCAGAGTACATCGACGCCAGCTTTCAGGGCTTCAAAAACGTGCTGGGTATTGGCTACTTCCGTTGTAACAGGCAAACCAGTTTCAGCTTTCACTTTTTTAAGCCAAGGCAAACCAATGGCGCCTACCCCTTCAAATTCACCGGGACGAGTTCTTGGTTTCCAGATTCCTGCTCTAAAAAGATCCACTTTACCGAGAGCAGCTAAACCGCGCGCCGCCTGAAGTACTTGTTCTTCTGATTCAGCACTGCAAGGGCCGGCAATAATAATTGGACGTTTTTCCGTACGTGCCAAAACGGGGCTAAATGTCATTTCCATGAATATTCCTTTAAATTAGTCAGGAAATAATGCGTTTTATAGCATTTGCTTCCTCGATAAGTGTGTGAAATGTATTAAAATCGTTTTTTATAAGTAAACTTCGAAATTGCGATAATTGGTTAATGTGTTCATCCAAAACATCGAGAACATTATCCCTGTTTTGTTTGAAAATGGGTATCCAGGTATCTGGAGAAGATTTGGCCAGACGCACCGTACTGCTGAATCCTGAACCTGCTAATTCAAATATTCTATTTTCATCCTTTTCCTTAGCCAGTACCGTTAAGGCTAAGGCAAATGAGCTAATATGCGAAATGTGCGAAACATAAGCCGTGTGGACATCGTGCGATTTCGAATCCAATTCTAATACCTTCATATTCAATGAAGAAAAAATGTTCCGAACCGTTTCGAGTGCATCGGGCGCACTAAGTTCAACGTCGCAGAGAACGGTGTATTTGCCTTCAAACAAATGAGGAATAGCTGCCTCCGGTCCTGAAAATTCAGTGCCCGCCATTGGGTGAGCAGCAACATATCGATTCCTTCTCGGGTGCAAGCGAACAGCCTCTGATAATTGCATTTTAGTGGAACCTACGTCCATTACTATTTGATGATCGGTAATACTTGAAAGTAGTTCGGGGATAATTCTTACCATGCTATCCATTGGGGTAGAAACGATAAAAAGATCAGCTCTTTTTATTGCTTCAGGTAAGGTTACTATCTCGTCTGCCAATCCAAGTTTTAAAGCTTTAGCAGCATTGTCTGAGTGACTGTCAATGCCTAATATATGATTTATTCCCGCTCTGTTTTTAAGGGAAATTCCTAAAGACCCACCAATTAAGCCTAATCCAATAATGGCTACAATCATTATTAAACTTTTAGTTCAGATAAATGAATTCTTTCCAAAGCCTCTTCAAAATCAGTTACGGGACTGCAAAGAGATATTCTAAGATACTTATCGCCCCCACTGCCAAAAATACCACCGGGCGTAATAAATAAATTGGTTTCATAGAGCAGTCTATCTGCCAATTGATAGGCATTTTCAAATGCATTCGGAATTTTTGCCCATAAAAACATGCCTACCTGATTATTTGCATACTTACAACCCAATAAATCCATCACCTTTTCAGCCACCTTCCTTCTTTCAAAATAAACCTTATTCAGATTTTCATACCATGCATCTGTTAGTTCCAGCGCAGTGATAGCTGCTTTTTGAACCCCATAAAACATGCCAGAATCCATATTACTTTTAAATCGTAATATTTCGGCCAAATAATCAGCTCTACCCGCTAACATACCTATCCTCCATCCTGCCAGATTATGTGCTTTGCTTAAAGAATTTAACTCCAGGGCAACATCCATGGCACCGGGAACAGATAAAAGGCTATGTTTTTCAGGATTTAACACAAAGGTATATGGATTATCATTCACCAATAATATATGGTATTGTTTGGCAAACTGAACCAGCGCTGTAAAATAATCCATATCTGCGGGAGCGCCTGTGGGCATATTAGGATAATTCAGCCACATTAACTTCACCTTAGAAAGATCGGTTTTTGCGAGAAGATCCAAATCTGCCTGCCAGTTTTTTGACTCTTCCAAGGCATAATAGCGCAGGGTTGCCCCCGTCAACTGAGCTACTGCAGAATAAGCTGGGTAACCAGGATTGGGCACAAGAACTTCATCACCTGGTTCGAGATAAGTCATAGAAATATGCATAATCCCCTCTTTGGAACCAATCAGCGGCAGAATTTCAGTATTTGGATTAAGATCAACCTTAAAATATTTTTTATACCATATTGAAAAAGCCTGCCGTAATTCAGGTAAACCTAAATAAGATTGGTAACCATGCACCTCTTTTTTACTACTTTCCCTGATTAAAGTTTGAATAACTTCCTCATCGGGCGCCTGGTCAGGGCTTCCAATACCCAGATTGATAACTTTTTTACCCTCCGCGCGTAAAGATGCAATTTCCTTTAACTTTCTTGAAAAGTAGTATTCCTCTACTTGCCCCATTCTTGAGGCGGGCAAAATGATGGGCTCGCTTTTCATTCCTCAAAATGTTTACCTTGATTATAAATTCCAAGTATCTGCATGTTATTAGCCAGTGGCTTTATAGCGTCAATGGCAGATTGAATGGGAACTGATCCCTCTGAAATAAAATCCAGATAGAACTGATATTCCCATGGCTTACCTAAAATGGGGGTAGATTGAATTTTAGAGACATTTATATTGTAGGCAGCTAATACAGCTAAGACCTTATACAAGCTACCAACAGTATGATCCACTGAAAATGTTATGGAAACTTTATTTGCCTGATCATCGATGATGGCCATTTTCTGAGTTTGTAAAACCCAAAATCTGGTATGATTGGCTTTATTTGTCTCAATACTTGGCGCAAGGATGTTTAAATCGTACATTTTTGCAGCTAAACTGCTGGCAATAGCACCTATACCCTTCCATTGTCCGTCTTTAATATACTTTGCTGAAAGGGCAGTATCCTCACTTTCGATAAGTTTAATAGAAGGAAAATTTCTGAAAAACTCGCGACATTGTTCAATGGCAATGGGATGGGAATGAACCTCTTTCAAATCGGCTATTGACTGTCCAGGTAAAGCCATTAAATTCTGAACAATCCTTAAATATACCTCTCCAACGATAGAGAGAGAAGAATCATGAACCCTTTTGTAGTTAGGTAACAATGTTCCTGCAATAGAATTTTCAATAGCCATAAGCGCAACATCCACTCTGGTATCACTTTGAGCACTCTCCACTAATTGGTCGAAAGTTATGGCGGGAATAATTTCAATAGACTGACCTTCAAAACAATGTCTTGCAGCAATGTCATGAAAAGCACCAGGCACACCTTGTATGGCAACGCCCAGCGATTGGGTATTTTTTAACTTCTTTTCAAGTAACGTTTGAGCGATCATAATTCATTTTTAACCAAAAAAAAAGTCCCGATGCCGGGACTCTATTTTGCAGAAATAATTTTATAGCAATCATAGCGTCCCTTTACGGCAAAACGTAAAAACAGAAACCACTAAAATAAAATGCTACTGAAAAATTCATTCCTATATGTTTTAATACTGTAAAAATAGGATAATTCAATAATATTCCAAAAAAAGTAAGGAAAAATAATCAACAATTTAACCTAATGGCTATATTATTGCATTAATATCAATTTTTAATCCTTCTAACCTCGATTATATGCGAATATTAACTCTGTTCATTTACCTGTTTTTGATAAAGGTCAGCTTAGTGGCTCAACTACCCGAAAGTAATATTTTCCAATTAGAAATAAAAAAAGATGCTCAAGGAAACATCAAGCTTCAGAATCTTACCCTTTTAACCTCATTGAATACACAGGGTTATAACAATCACCCCCATTTAGTAGGAGATAGTCTTTTATTTTACAGCAGTGCCGCAAAAGGAGCCTCCCATCCAGACATTTACAAACTGAACACGTCCAGCGGTAAGTTAGTGCGATTCACAGATACAAAGGAAGGTGAATATTCTGCCATAACTATGTCTAATAAAAGGGACATTGGTGTTTTAAGAATGGAGTTTTGGCCAAAGGACACCCTTCAAAGGATTTGGTCACTGCCTTTAGACGGACAAAATCAAGGAAAACCCATTTTAGCAAATCAAACGAATATTGGTTATTTTAGATGGGTTTCCGATCAAGGCGTAATTACCTTTGAACTGGGAAATCCACAAACTCTTTGGTATCGCCGTTTAGATGAAACGGCCTCTACAATGATAACCTCCTCACCAGGCAGATGTTTTCGGGTCACTGAAAATGGGGAACTTTACTATATTCAAAAGGCTAAACCAGGAGAACCCTCCTTCATTTATCGAACAAAAGCCATTTACTCCACTGAAAGCCCCAAAATACCAATCATCATGCCATTGAACCAACAGGAAGATTTTAGCATTTTAAAAGATGGTACTTTAATAATGGCAGAAGGAGCAAAAATTTATCAATTTCACCCTGACAAAAATGCTAATTGGGAACTTTTGGTAGATTTATCTAATTTTCCAATAAAAAAAATTACCCGAATGGAAATTAACGGAAGTGAAAATAAACTTGTTTTAGTAGCTCAATAAATAGTACACATGAAAAACACTTATATATTTAGATACCTCCTGACCGTTTTACTGCTTTGGCAAATAACGGGTCCATTGATTTCCCAATCAAAAAAGGAAGTTATTGCCTATAGAAAAACACATTTGGACGAACTACTGTCAGACCCCAGAAAACCTATTACGCCTGAGGAAAAAGATCTTATAAAATATTTTTCCTTTAAAAAATCCTGGCAGGTAGAAGCCGAATTTATTCCCTTAGAAAAAGAACCTGTATTTCAAATGCCTACCTACAGTGGAATTACCCGAGATTATCGAAAATTTGCCACGGCAACATTTACCCATGGACAGAAAAAAATAACGGTATTTTTATACCAAAATATGACATTAATACGGCAACCCCAGTATAAAGATTACCTTTTCTTACCCTTTAAAGATAACACCAACGGTGCGGAAAGTTATGGAGGGGGCCGTTATATGGATGTAAGGATAAGTGCTGTTAAGGACAGGAAGATCATTTTAAATTTTAATAAAGCGTATAATCCATATTGTGCCTATAATGAAGGATTCAACTGCCCGATTCCACCACAGGAGAATCATCTCAATCTCTCAATAAGGGCTGGAGAACGTAATTTTGAGTCAAAAAGAGGTGGAAAATAAGTGCTAACTGCCTTTTTGTTCTTAAAATCTGACATAAAAGGGATTAAACATGAAATTTTGGCAGATAATGAAGATTGGCACATAAAGTGATAGATAAAAATTAAATATTTTTTAACCACCTAATAAAATAAAGAGATATGAGGCCAATCAACGATCGTGTTGTAGTAAAGCCTGCTCCTGCGGAAGAAAAGACGAAGGGAGGAATTATTATCCCTGATACCGCTAAAGAAAAACCTCAAAGAGGTGAAGTAGTAGCAGTAGGACCAGGAAAAGACGGTAACCTAATGACAGTTCAGGTAGGCGACACCGTTTTATATGGTAAATATGCTGGTCAGGAATTGAATTTCGAAGGGTATGATTATTTAATCATGCGCGAAGATGACATTTTGGTCATTCTGTAATTATTTTCATTTCAAACCTTAAAGAGAAATCGAAAGATGGCTAAAGAAATTAGTTTTAATAGAGACGCCCGGGAAAAATTACGCGCAGGTGTCGATGCCATGGCCAATGCCGTGAAAGTAACCCTTGGACCAAAAGGTCGTAATGTGGTTATCCAAAAAAGTTTTGGTGCTCCTCAGATTACTAAAGATGGGGTAACCGTTGCTAAAGAAATTGAACTTGAGGATCCTATCGAAAATATGGGTGCTCAAATGGTTAAAGAAGTAGCTTCCAAAACAGCTGATATTGCTGGTGATGGAACAACAACCGCTACTGCTTTGGCTCAGGCTATTATAAACGCTGGTCTTAAAAACGTTACTGCTGGTGCAAATCCAATGGATTTAAAGCGTGGTATTGATAAGGCAGTGAAAGAGGTTATCCTTTTCTTGAAATCTCAGTCAGAAAATATTGGCTCTGATTTCAACCGTATCAAACAGGTTGCAGGTATTTCAGCGAATAATGACGAAGCGATTGGTGAACTTATCGCTGAGGCAATGAAACGCGTTTCTAAAGACGGTGTTATTACCGTTGAAGAATCAAAAGGTACTGAAACTTACATGGAAGAAGTTTTAGGTATGCAGTTCGACAGAGGATATCTTTCTCCTTATTTCGTAACGGATACAGAAAACATGGTAAGTGAATATGATAATGCGTTTATCCTTATCTACGATAAAAAAATCTCTAACATGGCGGATATTATCCCTATTTTGGAGAAAGTAGTAGGCATGGGAAGACCATTGTTAATCATAGCTGAAGATATTGAAAGTCAGGCATTAGGCGTTTTAGTAGTAAATCGCTTACGTGCAAGCCTTAAAGTAGTAGCAGTTAAAGCCCCAGGTTTTGGTGATCGTCGTAAAGCAATGCTTGAAGATATCGCTATCTTAACTGGCGGTACAGTAATCTCTGAAGAGCAGGGCTATAAATTAGAAAATACTACGTTAGAGCACCTTGGTAATGCTGAGAAAATTTCTATCGATAAAGATAATACTACTATCGTTAACGGTGGAGGCGAAGAATCTCAAATTAAAGCGCGTATCCAACAATTAAAGCAGCAGATTGAAGCTTCTACCAGCGATTATGATCGTGAGAAGTTACAAGAGCGTTTAGCTAAATTAGCTGGTGGTGTAGCCGTTCTTTATGTTGGTGCTCCAACAGAAGTGGAAATGAAAGAAAAGAAAGACCGTGTTGACGATGCATTAAGTGCTACCCGTGCCGCTGTTGAAGAAGGTATCGTTGCAGGTGGTGGTGTTGCTTTAGTGCGCGCTATTGCTGCGCTAAGAAACTTCAAAGGTGCTAACGAAGACGAAAATATCGGTGTCAATATCGTTCGTAAAGCGTTGGAAGCTCCTCTTCGTACCATTGCTGAAAATGCAGGGGTTGAAGGTTCAGTGGTTCTTCAAAGAGTTTTAAATTCTAAAGGTGATATGGGATATAACGCCCGTACCGACAAATTTGAAGATTTAAAAATCGCTGGTGTTATCGATCCAACTAAAGTTACTCGTATCGCATTGGAAAATGCTTCTTCGATTGCTGGTATGGTGTTAACTACAGAATGTGTAATTAGCGAGAAACCTTCAAAAGAATCATCTTCTCCTTCTATGCCTCATGGAGGTGGAATGCCAGGAATGATGTAATCGTTTTTAAGATATCCATAGTAAAGCCATCATTGGAATTTCCAGTGGTGGCTTTTTTAATGCCAGGAACTCAATATGGCCAGTATAAATCCTGATAAAATAACTAACCATTTGTAACGGTCTGTATCATTCTCCTTTTTCTTATGCCAGCTTTCCAGTAATATACTCGCTGATATATGTAAAAAAGAGCCCGCAACCATGGCCATCAAAATTGTGATAATGGTTGACGTTAAATGCAATAATGAAACAATCCAGGCTGAAAATGGGGCCATTAAAGAAAAAATAAGAATGATCATTGCCGCATGAACAGCCTTAGTTTTTGCCAACATAAATAATGAGGCAAGGGCAAACCCCTCTCCTATCTTATGCATTAAGATGCCATATACAAAACCATGCTCGTGTCCGCCTGTTTCGTTATGTAAATGAGACCATTCATTATAACTGCCAACAGAAGCCCCGTCCATCAGTGCGTGAAAACTTAATCCGACAAATACCTGTAAGGCCATTTGCTTATTCAATGAGGTGGAAGTATGAATATGTCCGTGCTCGCTGCCACCAGAAATTTTTTGAATAATCAACTGTATAAAAAAACCAATAAGTATCCAGAGACTTTTTTCAGGGCTTATCCTGATAATATCCGGAATAAAAACAATAAGGGCAATACCCATCAAATAGGCACCACTAAACAGTAGGATTCTCGAAAGAAACAGCTCTCCTCTCTTTAAAATAAAAGGTAAAATAGCCCCTAACCACACTACCATTATCAGCCCAACATAAATTAACCAAGATTGACCCATTTTTAACCTTTTACTTCATTTTCGTTATTCACGACGCGAAGATACGTTTTTGCAACAATGTTGCCAAAATAAAATCCAATGAATCCACCTACAAATACATCTAATGGATAATGAACGCCCACATAAACCTGGGTAAAACAAATAGAAAAGGCCCAAACATACCATAAAAAGCGCCATTTAAATGGTATAAAGTGGGCAGTATAATAAAAAAAAGCAGCTAAGGCAAAATGGTTTACCGCATGGCTGGAGGGAAAAGATAAACCACTTCCACAAGGCACCAAAGGGTCAAACAAGGTATTTAGCTGAAAATCATTGCAAGGTCTCAATCTGTTAAAAAAGGGTTTTAACAACCGGCTATTTACTACATCAGATACTGAAACGAGGCCTATCAAAAACAAAAGATATTTGAAAAAAACTTTCTTACCCCACTGATAACTATATAAAAGTATAATAATATACAGAGGTATCCATAAAAATTTATTTCTCAATAGAGGCAATACCATGTCCAGCAATGGATTACGCAAATATTCCTGAATAAAAAGGAATATCATTTTATCGATTCCCAGGTATTTCTCCAAAGCCTTTTTTTTACAAAGATAAGAGATGCTTGCTATTTTGTATATTTGCTGCAAAATCAAAAAAGGTGACTTTAATAAAATCTATTTCCGGAACCAGGGGAACCATTGGTGGGCGACCAGGTGAAAACTTAACTGCCATTGATATTGTCGTTATGACCGCTGCCTTCGCGCACTGGCTAAAGCAAAAAAATGATAAATGTAAAGTAGTTATAGGTCGGGATGCCAGAATTTCAGGTTCTATGGTAGCTGGATTAGTAAATAATACGTTAATTTCCATGGGATTTAATGTCGTTGACCTTGGATTATCTACTACGCCTACGGTTGAAATGTGGGTAACCAAAGAGAATGCGGCTGGAGGTATCGTTATAACCGCCAGTCATAATCCGCGGGAATGGAATGCACTAAAATTTTTAAATGACCAGGGGGAGTTTATTTCAGCAAAAGATGGAGAAACATTGTTGGATATTTCGGCCCGGCCAGAAATTATCGACTATGCAAATATTGATCAACTTGGTAAATTGACCCATTATAATGAGACTCATTTTGACTACCACCTTGAAGCTATTTTAAATCATCCTCTTGTTCAGGTAGATGCTATTAGGTCTAAAAAATTCCACATTGTCATAGACCCGATAAATTCAACAGGTGCCATTTTTGTACCTACCCTTTTAAAAGCTTTAGGATGTACATTTTCCCTGGTACATGGTGCAGTTCACGGTGATTTTGCCCATAACCCCGAACCTTTACCAGAACATTTAACTGATCTTTGCGATGCAGTGAAGTCAGATAAAGGTGCTTTGGGCATCGCTGTGGATCCCGATGTTGACCGACTTGCGCTGATAGATGAAAACGGGCATTTGTTTGGAGAAGAATACACTTTAGTCG
Source organism: Haliscomenobacteraceae bacterium (assembly GCA_947501115.1). Taxonomy (GTDB): domain Bacteria; phylum Bacteroidota; class Bacteroidia; order Chitinophagales; family Saprospiraceae; genus BJGN01. Next base: position 63,077 of record CANMVX010000004.1, on the reverse strand, counting down.
CAGTAGCTGATTATGTATTATCTCTCAAAAAAGGTAATACTGTCTCTAATCTTTCCTCTACCAGGGCATTGAGAGACATTACCTTATTACATGGTGGTCAATATGCTGCCAGTGCCGTAGGTGAGGTCAATGTGGTAGAGGTAATGAAAAAAACCAATGCCGTGATCGGTGGTGAAGGTAATGGTGGTATCATTGTACCCGATCTACATTTCGGAAGAGATGCCTTCATTGGCATTGCATTGTTTCTTTCGCTTATGGCTACCAAAAACCTAACTGTCTCAGAAATAAAAAAAACCTATCCTACCTATTTTATAATAAAAAGTAAAATGTCAATTCCTGAAGGGATTGATTTATCTGCAAATTTAGACCAACTTGCAAGCTCTTACGCAGAGGCCGACGTATCCCGAATCGATGGCCTGAAAATAGATTTCGACGATGCCTGGGTTCATCTGCGCGCCAGCAATACCGAACCAATTATTCGTATATATGCAGAAGCTAATTCCGTAGAAAAAGCGATAGCCTTAGCTGAAAAAATAAAAGGTGACTTTTTAAATCAATTAGCAAAATGAGTTTACAAGACTATTTTGAACCGTTCAGAAAAAATATACTGGGAAATAATCATCATTTCCATGGACCTTTCGGTGAGAAGAAAATCGTGTATGCCGACTGGACTGCCAGCGGTCGTTTGTATGAACCCCTGGAAGAGAGGTTATTAATAGATATTGCTCCGTATATTGGCAACACCCATACCGAAACAACCTACACGGGAAATGCCATGACCTCTGCCTATAAAAGAGCGAGGAACATAATTAAACATCATGTAGGTGCCGATGAAAAGGATATTCTTATCGCTTCCCATTCTGGAATGACCGGCGTTTTATCAAAATTTCAACGAATTTTAGGACTGAAAATCCACGAAAAATACAAAGATAGATTAGTTAAGGAAGATGAAGAAAACAGACCCGTGGTCTTTGTTACGCACATGGAACATCATTCTAACCAAACCAGTTGGCTGGAAACCGTAGCAGAGGTCATTGTTATTCCTCCCGATGAAGACGGCTTGGTGGTCCCGGCAAATTTACTATCCTTATTAGATAAGTATAAACATCGAAAACTAAAGATTGCCGCTGTCACCTCTTGCTCCAACGTAACAGGCATCAGCACACCCTACTACGAAATGGCAGAAATTATGCATGCTCATGATGGTCTTATTTTTGTTGATTTTGCCTGTTCTGCCCCTTATATCGACATAAATATGCATCCGGTAAATAAAAAGCAGCAACTGGATGCCATTTATTTTTCTCCGCACAAATTTTTAGGTGGCCCCGGTTCTTCCGGCATTTTAGTTTTTCATCCTTCTCTTTATAAAAATGAAATTCCTGATGATCCCGGTGGAGGAACAGTCAACTGGACAAATCCATGGGGTGAACATAAATATATTGAAGAAATTGAGGCCCGAGAAGACGGTGGAACCCCTCCATTTTTACAAACCATAAGGGCTGCCCTGGCTATCCGATTGAAAGAACAAATGGGGGTCGATAAAATCCTGGCACGGGAGGAAGAGCTTTTAGCTATTATCATGCCTAGATTAGAAAGTATTAAGGGTTTACATATCTTAGCTGGTCAACACACCCACAGACTTGGGGTAATTTCTTTTTATATCGAAAACCTTCATTATAATCTGGGAGTCCGTCTGTTAAATGACCGATTTGGTATCCAAACAAGAGGGGGTTGCTCCTGTGCGGGTACTTATGGGCATTATTTACTTCATGTTGAAAATGAGTACTCAAAAAACATAACAGATAAAATAAATAAAGGAGATTTGACAGGGAAGCCAGGTTGGATAAGAATGAGTATTCACCCGACGCAAACAAATGAAGAAATTAACTTTATTATCGATGCTATTGAAGCGGTGGTTTTACATAAAGAGGAGTGGTCTAAAGATTATAATTATCACCCAAAAACAAACGAATTTGTTCATCAGCAGTTTATAGCAAATGAAAAGGAAGATCCTGTTATACACTGTTTAGAAACGCCCTTCTAATGCAACAACGAATTTATTTAGATCATGCGGCCACTACGCCATTGCATCCTCAGGTGATACATTTGATGCATGAAACCATGCTTAATAATTATGGAAATCCCTCGTCCATTCATTCAGAAGGCAGGACCTCCCGGGCACTGATTGAAAAAGCAAGAAAGACGATGGCGAATCATTTCAATTGCTCTATCGGGGAAATCTTTTTTACCTCCGGCGCTACAGAATCGAATAATATGATTATTCAGGGTGCTGTCAGCGGATTAGGGGTACAAACGATCATTACGGCAGCAACGGAGCATCATGCCGTTCTTCACACCATTGAAATTTTAGAAAAAGAAGGAAAAATAAAGGTAATTTATTTACCCCTCGATACAGAAGGAAATCCATCTATCCTTTCCCTCGAGGAACATTTAGCTAAGGAAGAAAATAAAAAAGTGCTCGTTTCCCTTATGCATAGCAACAATGAAACGGGCACCCTTCTAGATTGGGAAAATGTCGGAGCCATTTGCCAGAAATATGACGCTTTGTTTCATAGCGATACAGTCCAGTCTGTAGGATTTTATGACATTGATTTACAAAACATTCCTGTACACTTTATAGTTGGTTCAGCACATAAATTTAACGGTCCAAAAGGCGTCGGCTTTGCCTATATAAGGAATGAAAATGCCATTCCCCCTTTTCAACATGGTGGTTCCCAAGAGAGAAATATGCGGGGTGGAACAGAAAATTTATTAGGGATTATTGGTATGGCTATTGCCCTCGATCTTGCCATGTCAGAAAAATCAGAGAGGTTTGCTCACCTGGAAAAACTAAAATTACAATTATTTAATGGTCTAAAAAATGTCATTCCGGGGATTCAGATAAATGGTCCAGGTCTTGAAAATAGCCATCCTAAAATACTAAACATTGGATTTCCACCAAATCCAAAAGCAACCATGCTATTATTTAATCTCGATATTGAAGGCATAAGTACGAGTGGAGGAAGTGCCTGTTCCTCTGGAACTGATACGGGTTCGCACGTTCTCAGAGCTATTTATCCTGAAAATCAACACGTATCCGTTCGTTTTTCCTTCTCACACCTGAATACTTCATCAGAATTAGATAAGGTCATTGAAATCATTTCCAATATTTACAGGTATTAATTTATTCATGAAAAACATACCAGGTCATATTTTAATGCTGGATCAGGCCGATTCATTACTAGCTCATTTTTTAACTGAGCATGGATTTACAGTTACACTCGATACTCAATCCTCTTTCGCGTCACTACAATCGGAACTACATAAATATCAAGGTGTGATCCTTAGAAGTCGCTGGACACTTGACGCTACCTTTTTCGAAGCTGCTCCTCATCTTTTATTTATTGGCAGATTGGGTGTAGGTATTGAACATATTGACGAGGAAAGCGCAAGAAAAAATAAGGTAACTATTTTTACCACACCTGAAGCCAGCAAAGATACTGTGGCTGAACATACCCTCGGTCTTCTGCTGATGATGCTAAATAAATTGGGGAAAGCTGATCGGGAAGTTAGTCAAAATATATGGGATCGGAATGCCAATAGAGCCATAGAACTAAAAGGTAAAAAAGTGGGAATACTGGGATTTGGTAATATGGGCCGTGCGGTCGCCCAAAGATTGTCAGGATTCGAGGTTGAAATTTTAATTCGGGATATTTCTCCCGTTTTTTCCGTTCCTACATATACTAAACAGGTTGAGGAAGATGAATTTTTTAGTGAAACGGATATTTTAACTATCCATATTCCCTTAAATGAGGCTAACAAATATTTTATTGATTATGCCTATTTAAAGAAGTTTAAAAAAGAAATATTCCTTATAAATACGGCACGTGGAGGCGTTGTAGAAACGGAGGGATTAGTCAACCATTTGAAAGAAGGAAAGGTCAAAGGGGCTGCACTGGATGTCATAGAATATGAAGAACAATCATTTAATGCGCTTGATATTTCTTCCTTACCACCCCCTTTTCAGTACCTTAAAATGGCTGAAAATGTTATTTTAAATCCACATTTAGCGGGTATATCTTATGAATCTGTGCCAAGGCATGCCTACGTAATGACACAAAAAATTTCGAAATTATTTAAGCTCGACCTGCATGTTGAATGAATTGAGGGAAATGGAAGGAAATGTTGACATAGTTTATAATATTGCCGAGGTTTTACCAGGTTTGTATTTGCCAAACGCCTACGTTGTTAGCAAAGATAAACTAGGGAATTTAGCTCATATCAAACAAAAAGCTACCCCAGAAACTGTGGTAAGTTTCAAATTACCTATAAATGAATCACAAAACCGACTTTTTCAGATAATAAATGATTTATTACCCGATAAGCTGGAAAAAAAATATTCTCCCCCAAAAAAGAAAGTTAAATCACTGGAAGCCTTAATGGAAGATGAGGCTGTGCAACCTAAAATCATTCAATTTGTACAAAGAAGGATGAATGAATTTCTAACCATTTTAGTTGAAAATAATTTTTCCCTTACCTGGGCTATCGATCGGAGAGTATTAGTAAAAGATTTTATAGTAAAACTAGATACCACTTATTTACAACCTCACCTGACTTTTCATAGAGATGATTTAGGGGTAACCTATCAATTGAGATTATCAAATAATGGGATTATATGGCGTATAAAGGATAAAGATGTTACGCCCATTTCAAATGATCCAGGCTGGTTATTAGTAGATTATGTTTTGTATAGGGTTTCTCAAATCAATGGAAATATGGTTAAGCCATTTTTACAGAAAGATGAAGTCCGAATTCCAAAAAGTTCCGTAAAAACCTATTTCCAAAAATTTATTATAAAAATTGCAGCGCAACTCGATTTCGAAGCTACTGGCTTTGCGGTCATACAATCTGGAAAATTAACAGGTTGCCGTTTAGATCTGGCAGATCATTTATTTGGCGAAGGGAAAGTGTTAGAGGTCAAAATGATTTATGAACAGACAGAATTTAGTTGGTATGATAAAAAGGATAAAAAAGCAGGTCTCTCCTTTCAGGGAGAAGAGGTAACAATTACGCAAATTACCCGTGATGCAAAGGCCGAAAAGGAATTTATAGATTTACTTCACCTTGCCGGATTACATGTTATTGAGGGAACTGGCGTTTTTACCAGTAAGGTATCAGAGGATAAAAGTGATACTTTTGCCATGCTTCATTGGTTGAGCGAGCATAAGGTATCTCTTGAAAAGCAGGGTTTTGTCATTGGCGACATAATAGAATCCGGGATGCCCCTTTCATTGCACATCCCTACCCTAACACTGGACACTAAACAAACGGGCGATTGGTTCGATATAGATGGCGCAGTTACCGTAGGAAAACATTCTTTTTCATTCAGACTTCTCGCTCCATTCATTAGAAAAGATGAAAGGCTTTATCCCTTACCCGACGGTAGTGTTTTTGTAATTCCACTGGAATGGATGAATAAATTTAAAGACATTACGCAATTTGCTAAGACAGACGAACAGTCACTACGTATTAATAAAAGCCAATATACATTATTACAGGAGGCTGACATTTCTTTGCCGGAAACTTCTTTAACTAAGACTTTAGAAATACAACTTCCCCGATTTTTAAAGGCAGAACTGCGGCCATATCAACTTACTGGTTATAAATGGCTGGCAGATCTATATCATAATAATCTGGGTGCTTGCTTGGCAGACGACATGGGTTTGGGGAAAACACTACAAACCATTGCCGTTTTATTGTACGCTAAAGAGAGAAAAATTGAGGAAGGAAAGGAATTTGAAAAAAATAATATAGGTAGGCAACTGGATATTTTCGCAGCAAAAGATGCCGGTTTTCTTCAATCTTTACATACCCTGGTCATTTTACCTGCCAGTTTGGTTTTTAATTGGGAAAAAGAACTTTCCCGATTTGCTCCCAATTTATTTGTCTATAAGCACACAGGGAATAAACGCCATAAGGATATCCGATTGTTAAAAAGGTATGACGTCATTTTAACAACTTATCAAACGGTTATAAGGGACGCTACCCTTTTGTCTCAAATGACCTACGAGTATATCATATTAGATGAAAGTCAACAGATTAAGAATAAGGATAGTGCTGCATTTATTAATATCAATGAACTGGAGGCTAACCATAAGATTTCTTTGAGTGGAACACCTATCGAGAATTCCTTATCTGACTTATGGTCACAGATGCAATTTATCAATCCAGATTTACTTGGAAATTTTAATTTTTTCAAGAAAGAATTCATTTTACCCATAGAACGCATAGGTGATGAAGATAAAAAGGCAAAATTACGAAGCCTGGTAAGTCCATTTTTACTTAGAAGGACGAAAGAGGAGGTGGCAAAAGATTTACCCCCTTTGACAACTCAGATTTTCTATAGTGAAATGTCTGTCGAACAGAAAAAATTATATGAAAAGGAAAAGTCAGCGGCAAGAAACTATTTACTTGAAAATTTCAATGAAAATGATTCCCGTTTTAGAATGGAATTGCTCCAGACTCTTACAAAATTAAGGCAATTGGTAAATCATCCTGTCCTGGTTTATGAAGATTATACTAAAGAAAGTGGCAAATTTCAAGATATCTGTGCAAAATGGGAAGAGGTGAAAAAGAGTGGTCATAAGGTGCTATTCTTTAGTTCCTTTGTCAAACATTTGAGCATTTTCAAAGATTATTTTGAACAGACAAATACCCCTTATGCCTGGTTAACAGGCTCTTTAACCTCGGAAGAAAGACAAAAACAGATAATATTATTTGAAAATAACCCAACGGTGCAAGCTTTTTTCATTTCTATAAAAGCAGGTGGAACGGGACTTAATCTGACCGCAGCAGACTACGTTTTTATTTTAGATCCATGGTGGAATCCCTCAACGGAACAACAAGCCATTGCGCGAGCTCATCGCATAGGACAAGAAAAGTCAGTGATGGCGTTAAAATTCATCACCAGAGAAAGTATTGAGGAGAAAATACTGCATTTACAAGAAAAGAAAAGTCAACTTGCTGAAGACATTTTAAGTGGTACCGGCACGCATCAACTTAATCGCAACGAACTCAATTTTTTACTCTCCTGATATAAATTAGAGGGTGTTTTTAGGCTAAAGTATAAACAACACATCCAGGAAATAATACTAAAAAGAATGATTATTCCATTTCCGAAAGGAATAAAAGTTTCTAAGCCAAACCAACTATCTGTTTGAAATAAAAACAGAAGCACAAAAACTAAACGAATAGATTCCCAATAAATGGCTTTTTTATTTCTATCCATTAATTCCGTGTAGGCATAAATAGATATAAAGGCATACAAACCATAATAAAATATATTTGGCGTGCCAATTTTGGAGATGCTACCAAAGAAAAACAGGGTATTCAGCAAGATGAAAGCAAACTGCAACCAGGACCATAAAATGAGCTGATGGTCTGCCGGAGGGTTAAATTTTTCATAATCATTGACATCCTCAATCTTTTCCACTGCATATTTCTCCTTCACATCGTCTGGTCTCCAGCCGGTGGGTCTGAACCAGATAGTGAGTTTATCCCCAAAATTATTTGTTCTGATGGCATCTTTAATCAGCAGCAACAGATGTTGGAAATTTATTTTAATAGGATTCCACGTTCTTACTGGTCTTGAAACGCCATAAACCGCAGGTTCCATTTCCAACTCCTCCTGAAAAGTGCCAAACCATTTATCCCAGAAAATAAAAATCTGACTAAAATTTTTATCCATGTAAACAGGATTAATTGCATGATGGACCCGATGGTGAGCGGGCGTTACTATGATATTTTCCAACCAGCCCATTTTTTTGATGTAGCGGGTATGGTACCAGAACTGGGCAAATAAATGCAAGGGAGCTACCGTTGCAATTACTTGAACCTCAATACCTAAAATAGCACAAGGCAACAAGAAAAAAGTAAATAAATTGACAAAGGAAGAAATGCTTTGGCGTAGTGCACAGGCCAGATTAAATTCCTCACTACTATGATGAATGATATGATTATTCCAGAGAATATTAATGCGATGTTGAAAGCGATGCGTCCAATATCCCTGAAAATCCAATACCAAAAAAGTGATTATAAAGGCTGGAATGGATGATTCGATATGAAATAGGGAAAGGTGTTCAACCAAATATCCATAGCTAATAATAGAAACACTCAAGCCCAGAATATCCTTTATTGAATTGGTTAGTCCTGAACTAAGACTGGAAATAGTATCCATGGAGGGTGAAAACTTTTCACCTATTTTCCATTGATAGACATATTCTATAATCATAAGTACCAGAAAAAAGGGAATCGCAAAAAGAAGAACAAAACCGTATGTTTCCATTTTATTTCAAATTAAAATCTATGGGTGAAAGATCGTTCAAAACGAGAAAAGTATTGGCTTGAGAAAAATGTTTGTTACCATTGAAAGCACCTCGGGCTAAAGGCGAAGGGTGAGCAGCTTCTAAGATTAAATGTTTCATTGGGTCGATGAGATCACGTTTTCTTTTGGCGTAATTACCCCAAAGCATAAAGACAACGGCATTTTTTTGTTTTGATAACTTTTGAATAACGACATCGGTAAAAGATTGCCAGCCAATGGCCTGATGGGATGCCGCAACACCGTGTTCCACCGTCAGGCAAGCATTTAGCAATAATACGCCCTGTTCCGCCCATTTAGTTAAATCTCCATGACTGGGTATAGGCATATTCAAATCGGAAGATAACTCCTTAAATATATTCTGAAGGGATGGCGGAACTCGGACCCCTTGCGGAACAGAAAAACTTAAACCCATAGCTTCATTGGGATTATGGTATGGATCTTGCCCTATAATCACCACCTTAACCTTATGGAAAGGAGTAAGTCGAAAGGCCTCAAATATTTTATTACCCGGAGGATAAATTATTTTACCTTTTAGTTTCTCATCCTTAATGAAGGAGACAATTTCCTCAAAATACGGTTTATTAAATTCCTCCGCTAAAACTTCTTTCCAACTTTCCTCAATATTAACATTAGCCATATCGCAAAACCCTTTTAGGTAAAATTAACCTAAAAGCATAATATATAATACAACCACCTAAGAATTCTTTTTTATTTTAAAATAGCATCAAACATAAAAAGGAGGCTGTCTAAAAAGCATGGATGCATTAAAAAAAAAAAATATAAAGATGGCAAGACTATGCCCCTATTTGATGTCGCCCTTTCAGTGCTTGTTGACAAATAAACAGTATGATTAAAACGAAAACGTAAGCTGTAATCCATGAAATCCTCTAATCCTTAAAATCCGTGATTCAAAACCGAGAGTTAGTGGTAAATATTAAATTAAAACCTATCGGGGAGAAGACGCGAAGCATCGCGTCTCTACGATTATTTTATATACTAATCTTTTATCCATCGGACATAATCTTAGAAAATTATCCATTTTTATCCTTTGCCATCACAAAGACCTATTAGCCCAATGTATAAAGTAGCAAAAAGAGGCTATCTTTTTAGACAGCCTCTTCAAATAGGTGTAAATAAAAGATAAAATATATCTATTCCTTAATACGTATGATTCTCTTTGTAATCTGTTGATTTTCAAATTTAAGTACGGCTATATAAATACCTCGGGTTGTACCCAATGTTGGTTCCCATCGGAATTGATGTACTCCAATCTCATTATTCAATTCCGTTTCCATTATTTTTTTACCTGACAAATCTGTAATGGTTAAAATAGCTTCCCCCTTTTGAGGCAGATAATAATGAATATTCGTATTTTCAGAGGAAGGATTAGGATAAATATCCATCCATAATTTATCCTCTGGCCATTTATTATCAAAAATGCCTTTATTTAAAACCTGGGCATCATCTTCTTGAGCGTCACAATTAAATTGAACCTGTATAGGAATAGGCGTAGAGAAGGAGGTAAAACATCCTGAGATTGGCAGGGTATATTGAACCCTGTACTCTAGGGTACCCAAGCGATTGGTAGGAGGACTATACGTTGACAGAGTATCCTTAAGCAAATAAATGTAAGAGGTTCCAGGAATCCTATACTGCCAGACAAACCGTGGATTAGGATGAAAAGGATTAGTACCTGTCACCCTCAGCTGGATGGGTTTATTTAAACAAACCAAGGTATCTGTTGCGCTTACCTGTATCTTTGGCTGTTCCGAAATGGTGGCTCGGAGTGTATTAGAAGTTAATGTAGCACATCCAAATACGGGATCTGTCATTCTGGCTCTATAAAACAATCTCGATGGAAGTCCGGCACTTACTTTATAACGAACATTCTCAGATGCTGCCAACCTCAACCATTGTGATGAATCTATACTACTTTCCCATGTTATTAAGGATAGATTACCACCACCTAGTTTTCTGGCATCCAGGAAGAGATTACCCCCCGTACAAACTACCGTATCTGTTTGAGTGATTGAAAAAGTGGGTGTTCTCCTAACTAAAACAGAAAGGGAATCAGAATAGGTGGGTTGACAATTGAACCATTTTGATCTGACAGCTACTCTAAAGAAATAAACGCCGGCCGTATCAGGAATATGATTATAAAAAGTTCCAACGGCTCCAGAAATGGGGCGCCAACTTGTAAAACTATCTCTGACTTCCCACTGATAATTTATAGAATCTGTGAATGGCTGTGGCCTAAATGTGGTGTATAGTACATTCGTAGAACCAACACATACTTCCTTATAGTTGGCATTTAAGGTAGCCTTAGGCGCTAAAAGACCCTGCACTGCTATATTATTGGAATATATAAAACCACAAGAGGTTCCGCCCTCTATAACCATTCTGATATAATACAGTTGTGGAGTGCTCACCGTTAAATTTTCAATGGGTTTTGTTGCCTCCAATATGGTAAACCAATTCAGTTTGTTTACGCTATATTGCCAGAAATATCTTCTACCTGGTAATGTGGTCTGATTGGAAGTGACTCGAAAAAATTCTCCAACACATATTTCTATCGTTGGTGAGGAAATAAATACACCAGGTAAATTGACCCCAGCTATTTTTAATCCAGGGGTAATAACAGAATCACATAGGTAATTGGGAATTACCGCAATCATCCTGTAAAAATTAATTCCAGGGTTTACAAATGACCTGTAAATGAAACTATTAGCTTCGGGAATAGTTTCCCATTGTACACTATCTGCACTTATCTGCCAGGCGTATCGAATAGTACCAACATAATTGGGTGTAACAGGTGCCCTCATTTCAAAGGCTTCTCCTGCGCAATATTGTGTTTTTACCGTAGTGATTTTTGCCCGATATCGAGTAATTACATTAACCAATACAGGGGTAGCGCTTGTTTCAGGACAATTTCCTCCTTTTGCCTGCAAAGTACCTCTATAATAAGTGACGCCGGCCCGAGAAGTTGGCACCCGAAAACTAAGCTGACTTGCACCGGCGATGGAATCATATTTTATTCCGTCCACGCTGGCAAACCATCTGTATTTCAACCTATTATCCTCTATAATATTAGAATTCATGGTTAAATTCAGTACATCATCCTCACAATAGGTATTATTAACCTGATTGAGCGTCACGTTGGTAGCACCCAGCTGTGTAATAACAACAGGTCTGGAGAAAAATTCAGGACAAGAAGAACCACTTGAACTTACGCGAACCCTAAAGGTCAATACCCCTGGATCAGGTGCTGAAACTTTAAGCGTGGGACCAGTTTGACCTGTCAGATTTAACCAATTACCTATATATTCCAGTTGTTGCCACTGAAATCTTAATCCTTGAATATTTCCAAGAGATTTAACCTCAATCAAGGAAGTGCCCCCAAAACAAAGTAAAGTATCCTGAATATTCGTAGTAAAGTCATCAAATCCGGCAGACCTAATATAGATAGCAGGCGTAGTGACGGCCGGACATATACTACTATCTACTTGAAGGACGGCCCTGTAATACCCTGCTTTGTCGCCAGTTAATTGATTAACTGCCAATTTATCACCCACGGCATTATTGATATTTGTCCAGTTAATACCATCCACGCCATACTGCCATCTATATTTAACGGGAAAAGATAGATTCGCGCCCATGGAAGCAGACAAGGTCGTAGTGACGCCGGGGCAAAGGATAGGATTTTCACCCTGATTGGTCGTCAAGGTAGCCGTATTAGTTTGTACCCCCCTGATAGTTATTGTATTAGAATAAGCAACACAAGTAGAACCCAATTTCAGAATCTGCACTCTGAAATAATAAATACCGGTGGTAGTTATATTAAATCTTTCGGTGAGTGAACCGGCTTCTGCAATGGTATTCCAAAACTTGTTGTCTCTACTGAATTGCCATCTATATAATACGGGGAAGGAATTATCAGAAACGGTGGCAGTAATAGGCACAAAATCGCCTTTACAGGCATATTTTATAGCAGACTGAATACTCACAGATGGGAGTTTTGTACCTGTTAGCTGAATGGCATTTGAAAAAGAAAGCCCACAAGAACCTGCCAGATTTTGAACCCCTACTCTATAGAAATAACCTGGATCAGTAACGGGAGCATACCACTGAAAAAAGGAGGGCACATCTACAAATTCCCATTGAGAACCATTCAAACTTCTTTGCCATTTATAGGTTAAGGAATCGCGATTTGCTCCAGTAACCACAGCGAAAATCCGATGGAAATTTGCTACGCATTTTTCATCAGCATCTTGTTGAAGGGATAGAGTGAAGTTTGGATTAACTGTAATTTCTAAGGAAGTAGATGTTGAACTGGCACAAATGGCATCACCCACCTGCATACGCAATTGATAACTGGTTTTTCCAGCTGTCTGGGTGGGCGCGACATAAAAAGAATCATTAGCTCCTGTTATTTGTGTAAATGCACCGGTTCCCACTCTTCTAAACCACCTCCAGGTTACGGGTAAATTATAGCCTCTGTTAGAGACACCTTGTAATCTAACCTCCTCACCGGCACAAACCGTCAATCTATTGGCTGTTAAAACTACATTTGGAATGGAAGTGATAAAAACTCTTACAGATGGTGAAATAGTTAGCGGACAAGCCAACGTATTATTTATGAGTCGTAATCTATAAAATTTATCTGACTGAACACTGGCTTGAACAGTATAGGTAACAGCAATAGCCCCCAGAATAGGTTCCCAGCTTTTGTTATCAGTACTTGATTCCCATTGATACAGAACGGGAGTATTTCCCACATTGGTTACCACTGATCTTATAACTACCGGTGAACCTAAACAAGAAATGGATTGGTCTGCATTCACTGACACAGAAAGTCCCCCTTGAAATGAAACAGGAATAGGTTCAGAAAAAACGATACCACAGGAATAACCCGGCACGGTGAGTTGTGCTCTATAAAAAATAATACCTGGTTCATTGCTTTTTATATTGACTTCTGCCTTCTCTCCACCAGGTATGAGCGTGTAATTAATTCTATCTCTGCTTGAATACCATTGAATAAAGGGTTGCACAGGTATGTCCCTCCAACTAGCCCTTAAAGTAACACTATCATTTTGACAAACTTCAGATTTAGAAGCCATTCCACTTACGGCAAAGGTTGGAATCACGGAAAGATTAGACACTGACGAAGTACCAGTGGCACAATTACCGCCAATGCTGCCGGTAATGACTCTAAAATAAAACAGACCGGAATCTCTTGCCGGAAAGCGGTAATTTGTAGAATCCGCGCCAGGGATATTCACCCAACTTGTTCCATTTCTGCTTTGTTGCCAAAACACGGGAATAGATACGGTTGAATCTGATAATTGGGCCGTTAATAAAATGGGCTGACCTTGACAAAAAGTACCCGAAGCAGGAATAATTTTAATTTCAGGATTATTAAAAATATTAATTTCCTGTCTTACAGAATAACTGGTGTCACAAGAAATAGGATTATCCCAAACTTTTAGTCGAAGAAAAATAGTTCCTGTCGAATCGGGAACCCAGCGCAATCTTACGCCTGATGCACCATTGATAATATTCCAACGATTACCATCTTTACTCCATTGCCACTGAAGACCTTGAGTACCTGCAATACCTGTTATATTTGCTTCTCTTATCAGAGTATCGCCTTTACATAAAAAATTATTTCCAGCCCTTATAGTCGCTATAATACCCGCTTTTGGAACTAATTTTAACACATTTGAAAAGCTGGAATCACAACCAGAAACGCTACTTTTATAGATAAATCTAAAATACTTCGGCGTATTTTGATTCCAGGTTAAACTGTAATTAAAGGAATTATTGCCAATGGTTCTCCAGGAAATAGAATCATTTGATTCCTGCCAAGCAGATGAAAACGGCTCTGTTTCGGGTTGTAAAGTATTAGCCGCTAATATAACAGACGCACCGGAACAAGGATTCAATGTACTTGCACCTATTCGTACAATGGTATTTCCTTTTTTACGAACTAATACACTATCGGTAAAAAAGGGAGAACAACCTATTCCAGCATTTAAGTACTTTAATCTATAATAAACCGCTCCGTTTATGGTATCATTTCCATTATAAGACAAAGAAGTCGCCCCGGGTAAATCTGTCCAATCGGAAAAATCTTTTCTTTGCTGCCATTGAAAATCCGGACGCCCTACCCCTGGTCTATTTATCGTTGGCGTTAGATTAAAAGGGCTACCATAACACAAATTTATTTCTCTGTATGGTAATGCAACTATTGATGTTTCCCCCACATTCCATTTTATTTCATTGGAAAATAATCTGTTACAAGTTATTCCTTTAATCTCCATCGAAACACGGAATGCATAATTCCCTAATCCATTTGTTGTATAAAGAATAGAGGTATCTCTGGTTTCCGATAATAATTGCCATACTCCTGTATCCCTTTTAACCTCATATCTGTAGGTAATAGAATCGGGTAAATTGGTTAGACTTTTCAGCACTAAGGTCATTTTACTTGCACCACCTAAACAAAGCGTGTCAGCTGGAGAAGATAAAACCAAGGAGATCAAATTGGATGTATCAGATTCTATAAGGCCAATATTTGAATAAATGGAGTCGCAATTGGCATAATTTGAAGGTAAGAATCTAACTCTGATATAAGATTTTCCCGCGGCAGGTGCTTGATAGGTTAAAACCTCCGTATTAAATCCAGACACATTATTCCAATTATTTCCATTGGAACTTTGTTGCCAAATAAAACTTCCTGGCAGATTTGGCGTCGATGTAGCAGTTAAACTAATACTTTCCCCGGGGCATAATTTTGAAGAAGGGAAAAGTACGGCAACGGAAGGAATCGTATCTACCCTTATAGGTAATTCATTGGATATCAGCTCTGGACAAGAAGCTAATTTCCTTTTATATTTTAGTCTGAAAGTATAAAAACCTGTATTCAGATTATTATTGTTATAGGCCGATAAGTTAGCACCGGGTATATTACTCCATATTTGAGTCTGCCTGTTCAATTGTTGCCATTGATAATCAAACCCAATACTTCCACTCGTTGGAGCTATGGAAATGATTTGAAGTGGTTTGCCCTGGCAGATTAAAGAATCATTAGCAACCACATTGACTAAAGTAGTATCTAAAATATCAACTTTGAATGCCTGAGAAATAGCTGTTTGGCAAGATGATGGACCATCGACACTAACTCTGAGTTGATAGAATGATGACGTTGGTTCATTTCCCGATAGAACCAGATTTGTTCCTGACGCTGCAGGCAAACTGTCCCAGGCGATACCATTTACGCTTTTAAACCACTGTCTTCGAAGCAATGTAGATGTCCAGGGCGAAAATAATTTCTCTTTTAAGGTAACGGCATTTCCTAAACAGATGGTCGTTGAATCCGTTGTTTCTATGGACACCTGAGGTTGAATAATAACTCTTACGGTAGCAGGTGCAGGAGTGATTAATGGACAATCGGACCCTGGGGCACTGAGTTGAAAACGATAAGTAAAATCACCCCCTGGCTGAGAAATAAATGAATAGGTACTATCAATGCCTGTAGATACGGTATTCCAGGTGAGACTGTCTATCCTGGATTGCCATACATATTGTAAATTATACCTTCCTACATTTTGGGTATTCGCATTAAAATTTACCTTCGCATTTTCACAAAAAACAGTATTATTTACACCGATAGTGGCTGAAGGACATTCTGCTGCAATAAATTTCTCCTGGTTGACGGCTATTTTAATTAATTTTCCTGCGCCCGTCAAAAACAGGGTATCGTTTCTATTTAACGGGCCATTAAAAATAGCTGAGACTAATTCAATCTGCGTGGTACCTATTCCAGTATTTTGGCTTAAGGTTAACCAACTACTATTTTTTGAAATATTCCATTCTGCATTTCCAGTAATATTGAGGATTCTTTTTCCTCCCGCCGCTTTAAAATTATAAATCAGCGAGGATGCTTCTAATGTAAAATCTGTGGCATCACAATTTGTAAGACAGGAAGCCTGAGCAATTGTATTTCGAATAACATTTCCAGGCTGAACCCCAAAACCAAGAGAAAAATTAACCCCTACCCTTCTCAAGTGACAATAGGACATTATAGTACCACCAGCGGCGGGCAAACCAAAACTATTACAACCACCTTCCGTAGAATAACATCCATCGATAGCCGTATTATTGCCATTCCATACACAGGCATGAGTATGGCTTGAGCCGAGGGTATGGCCCAATTCGTGCGCCATTACAAAAACACTCCAAGAATAAGTTGGGAAATTTTGAAATGAGTCATCAATACTTGCAAAACTTAAACGAAAACGAGAGGGCGAACAAACTCCGCGCACCCAGGCGATTCCTCCACTGGCTTTATAAGAAATCAACTGACCAATATCCCCGGTAAATGAGGTCCTTGTTGCCCCAAACTGGGTGAGCATTTGCTCTGAATCGGCACCATTGTATGGACTGGGAATATCCCATATTTTCACTCCGGAGAGCCTTATTTGCACGCCATCATTTGAAAAAAGCGTACTGACCTGGTTAAAAAGACTCGTTAAGAATTGTAACGAGGGCGCTATCCCCCCTTTATCTTGAAAAATATCATAATCAAGCTCATAATAAACTTTTATACATTTTGGTTCCGCTCTCAGGGTTCCAAAAGATTTTAATTCTTCCGCTCGATAAGGTTCTCCTTCTGCAGCGGCACATTCATAAGTTTTTCTTATAGGCAAAGATGACACGGGATAAAGAACATGGTTAACAAAAGCCCCCATTGAAACATGGGTATTTGGATTCAATTGAAAATTCCCCCTATCTGGGAAACTAACAAAACCAGTCATCCCATTATCGAAAATACTCATTGATACCAGGCTACCTTTATGTCCTTTCACCGTACCCCGATAATGAACACCATCAGACGGCAAACTAATCTTTTTACCCGAGGCTGTTTCTATACTGGCTAAATTATCCCATATTTTTACCTTTTCTAAAGCTAATACCCAGTTAGCCTCATTTTCCAATGGAATAATTAAATCCCATCTATCAGGCTCATTTGCTAATATTTTTCTGATACTATTCTTTGAAGTGGTAAATAAAGATTTATTTACCAGACTATCAAGCAATGGGTCAGACGTTCTGATATCAGATTGTATAGGTATAAAGAAAGTCTCCTGAGCCCTTAATAATATCGAGGGCGATACCAGTAAAAAGACCATTATCACCTTAATTATCAATAAATAAGCAGAAAAAAACGTTAAAGAAGGTTTGTGTATCATCCGTTTAAATTTTCATGCTGAAATATAGTAATTTCAAACACAACATTATTAATCTTAATTTTTTGAATGCAATTATCATGCCTTACTTAAAAAAAAATGAAATCTTGTAGAAAAAATGATTTGGGCTAATTTTAAGCCTTAAATTTGTAAAAAACAAATATCATTTCAACGCCATTAGAAATATTATCAAAACATTGGGGGTACCAAAAATTCCGACCTTTACAAGCAGAGATAATTTCTGCCATTTTAGAGGGTAAAGACACCCTTGCTTTGTTACCAACTGGTGGGGGAAAATCGGTGTGCTATCAGGTTCCCGCCCTTTGTAAAGAAGGTATATGTCTGGTGATTAGCCCTTTAATTGCTCTCATGAAAGACCAGGTGCAACAACTGGTGAAGCGAAATATTTCGGCCGTTGCCCTATATTCCGGACTCAGACAAAATGAGATGGACAGATTACTGGATAATTGCACTTATGGTCAGGTAAAATTTCTATATATATCACCCGAAAGACTTTTTACAGAACGCTTTTTAATCAGATTATTACAATTACCCCTAACCCTCATTGCGGTGGACGAGGCACATTGTATATCTCAATGGGGCTACGATTTTAGGCCAGCCTATTTAAAAATCGCTGACATTAGAACCCATTTTCCCAAAGTACCCATCCTTGCATTAACTGCTACAGCCACTCCGGAAGTAGCCCAGGACATTCAACATAAGCTTGATTTTAAAAATCCTGAAGTTTTTAAAGATTCATTTACAAGAGATAATCTTTCCCTCGTAGTGAGGAAAACAGAAGATAAGGAAAGGGAGTGTCTGAAAATATTACAAAAACTCAATGGTTCAGCTATTATTTATGTAAGGAACAGAAAAAAAACAAAAGATTTAGCTGCTTTTCTTATCACTAATAGAATATCGGCCGACTTTTACCATGCTGGCTTGAGTATGGAGGAAAGATCGACAAAACAAGATTTGTGGATTCAAAATAAAATAAGAGTAATGGTCACTACCAATGCTTTTGGTATGGGTATTGATAAACCAGATGTGCGATTGGTGATACATTGGGAATTACCTGATAATCCGGAGGCATACTATCAAGAGGCAGGAAGAGCGGGTCGCGATGGTCTTAAATCTTTTGCCGTTTTACTTTTTCAGCCTAATGATAAACATAATTTAGAAAAGATATTCGCACTAACCTATCCGGAAATCAATGTTATTAAAAAAATATACCAGGCACTAGCCAATTATTTTCAGCTTGCGGCAGGAAGTTCTCAAGAAGAATCTCTAGATTTTGATATAATTCACTTTAGTGGCGTGTATAAATTCGATAATCTTATCACCTTTAATTGTTTGTCCATTCTTGCCAGGGAGGGTTGGATTTATCTTTCTGAAAGTATTTATGTTCCTGCCAGTTTCAAGATTTTAGTAAATAGAGAACAACTGTATGATTTCCAACTTAAAAATCCAAATTTAGAGCCTATTTTAAGAATTTTATTGCGAACCTATCAGGGTGCGTTTCAAGACTACGTTTATGTTCATGAACGTAAACTCGGCGATTTTTTAAATATGACGATAGAAAAAATAAAACAGCAACTTCAATATTTAAATAAGCTCCAGATTTTAGCCTACCGTCCTCAAAAAGAAAAACCTCAACTTCAATTTACTAAAGAAAGAGCTGGTCAAAATGATTTTTATATAGACGCAGAACGATATTCATTTTTAAAGAACAGAGCCAAATTTCGTATGGAAGCTCAACTAAAATACGTTGAAGCTCAACTTTGCAGAATGAATACATTGGTTGAGTATTTTGGTGAAAAAAGACTGAAACCTTGTGGAATATGTGATATTTGTCTTTCAAATAAAGAAAAATCTCCTGAAATCAACGCTCAAATTGACCAATTAGATAGTATTATTAAAACCCGACTGACTGAAAAATCCTTATCGATTTCAGTTTTATCAGCTCCTTATCATGGTGTAGTTCGGGAAGCTTTACTACAAAAACTACATGAATGGTTGGACCAGGGAATCATCATTGAGAGAGAAGGATTATTATTTTTAAATAAGTAAAAGTCTATGCAAATAACCCTGCTGGTTTCCAACGATATCCAATACGATCAACGAATGATAAGGATTGCCACATCGCTACAAAAGGAAGGCTATAATATTATTCTCGTTGGCCGACAAAAAAAGAATAAAACAATTCCCTCCTATTCCTTTAAAACTCATCTTTTAGAATGCTATTTTTCCACTGGTGTTTTGTTTTACCTTGAATTTAACCTTCGTCTTTTTTTTCATTTGAGTTCAAGAAAAAGAGAGGTAATTTATGCAGTAGATGTTGATACTTTGCCAGCTACTTTCTTATATCACCTGATTTATTCTAAACCTTTTGTTTTTGATTCTCACGAATTATTCACCGAAGTACCTGAACTACAAAACCATAAAATTAAAAAATGGATTTGGGAAATGGTTGGTAAAACTGCCATTCCCTCTGCCACATTTTCTTTGACTGTCAGTGAATCTCTCGCTCATTATTTATCAGTAAAATATAGCGTAAACTTTGTAACCATAAGAAATGTACCTTTAAAAAAGTCCATTGATACCATAGATACAGACCAAAGAAGGAAAAATAAATGGATATATTACCAAGGAATGCTTCACCAGGGAAGAGGTATTGATTTTTTAATAAAATCTATGAAAGAGCTACCAACCTGGACCTTAATATTGGCAGGTGACGGTGATATATCAGACGAATTAAAAGCTTTAACCAAAGAATTAGGGCTCGAAAATCAGGTAATTTTCAAAGGTATGATTCAACCTGAGGAATTAATTGATATAGCAAAAAATGCCTGGATAGGAATTAATCTATTAGAAAACAACAGTTTAAGTTACTATTATTCTTTAGCAAATAAAACCTTTGATTACATTCAAGCCAGATTACCTGCTATTCATATCGATTTTCCAGAATATAGAATATTAGCCAATGAAAATGAAAGTATCTCTCTTTTAGAGAAATTGGAAGTCGCAGAATTTGTTGCTATTATTAAAAATATCTGGGAAAATGAAAACCAATATAAAAACATGGTGCATGCGGCGGAGCACGCGGCGGAAAGTTTCATTTGGGAAAAGGAAGAAAAGAAGCTTATCGCCGAATTTGTAACTTATTTCCCCCTTTTAAGGGACAATTTGCAGAAATAGAGCAATCTGGATAGATCAAAGAAAAACAAGGAAAAAATATTCCCCGAAAAAATATAATTTTTCAAAAATACGCTTTCAAATAAAGGATAAAACATGGAAAAAAAGGTAACGAGATTCATTCTTTCTAATAAATTATACCCATTTATAAGTTTCGACGGAATAGTATAACCCAATTGCTTTAATTGCAATAAAGAGGAAACTGCTTCTTTACTTTTAGCAAAAAAAACCTCATTTTCCTCTAATCCCAGGTGAAAAACGGGATTATCAATATGCTTTATTGGGATACCTGCCTGTTGAAATTTGTACCCAAGGAGGGTATCCTCATGTCCATAACCTGTAATAATATCGTGTAACGGGAACTTTAAAAATATTGATTTTGGCACCAGGAAATTTCCTGTCATAAAGTGATCGTAAGGGTTTTTTAGTCTATTTCCTACTGAATTTTCCTCCCTTGCCTTCCCATAAAACCAACGAAAATATAGGTTGCTTTCAGGTTCATCGTTTTCATACTTAATACCCCCGACTAAAACGGAATCTTCAGAAGCATGCTGGAGGTATTTGGCTAAAAAAAGAGTAGAAACGGGCAAGACATCGGCATCCAGAAAAAGTAAATAATGATATTTTGCTTTTTCAGCAAGCAATTCTCTGGTCATTGATCGACCCATATTAACGGGAGATTTAAAAAATGAGACAATTTCATTATCCCAGAGACCCAAAGATGCAATGTTAGAGGCATCATCCCAAATGATAATCTCCATTTTGAAGGAAGAAAAGTCATTTTGCCTCAGGAGAAAATCTACCAAAGGAGAAACATCAGTATTGAACGTCGGAATTAAAACTGAAATCACTCAGGGTAATTTTTAATAAACATTAATTATTCCATAGCGGCAGTAATCCATCTGGTAAAAAGATTTGCGGAACCACCATCAGGAGCAAACCGTGTTTGTTTTAAGAGAACCATAATCGTTCCTGTTTTAGGATCGGCCCAATAATTGGTATTAAAATAACCACCCCATGAGAATCGACCTTTGTAACCATTTCCACGTTCTTCCCCGAGAGAAGTAATAACTCCAAAACCAAGGCTATTAAATTGTTCACTTTTTTCAGTAGGCGTTAATTCAGGTGTTTGATTGGCGGCGGTAAGGAGAAAAACCGAATATGGACTTAGCACTCTTTTTCCATTAGCTGTGCCATTATTCAGTAACATCTGGAGAAAAAGCGCATAATCACGAGCTGTACAACTTAAGCCAGCCCCACCGCTAAACCACGTTTTAGCTCCTTTTACTGGATAATCCGCATCGTAATATGTACCTGTATATTTTTCCCACCCCTTTCCATTTGAAGCGGGCATAAGCACGGGAACCAATCTATCTGCTTTATTCTCAGGCAGATAAAAATTGGCATCTTTCATACCTAAGGGTAAAAATAAATTTTCCTTCAGAAAAACATCAAATTTCTGCCCGGACCATAATTCAATCAGGTAACCTAAAACATCTAATCCCATGGCATAATTATATTTTTCACCTGGCTGAGACACGAGCGGAATGGATGCCAGTTTATTAATATTTTCAGCTAAAGAAACCTTATCGGTAGTATAAAGCTCTGTTATTCCAGCTTTAGCAGAAATGGCATGAAATCGTACATCGCCGGAAATTCTACCATACGACAAACCGGAAGTATGCGTAAATAGCTGTCTAACGGTAATAGGTTTGATTGCCGGGACGGTGGTATAGGTAGTGTCCTTTTGATTATAGGACGATAAAACGGTCATATTTTTAAACGCTGGAATCCATTTTGAAATAGGATCATCCAGATTAAATTTGCCTTGTTCATAAAGAATCATGGCCGCTGTAGAAGTAATGGCCTTGCTCATAGAAGCGATTCTAAAAATATCATCTATTTTATATGCCCGATTTGTTTTAGGGTCAGAAATACCAAATGCCTTTTCATAAACCACTTTACCATTTCTGATTACCAACGCAACTGCGCCCGGTATTTGTTCTCTTGCTATTAATTCCTGAAATCCAGCGTCAATTCTTTGCAGTTTGACTTGATTAAAACCAACTTCGGAAACAGTTGAAACATCAGGAAATAGCTGATTATAATTAAGGGCCACTTGGGCGAAAGAACTATCTATAAAAATAGATAGAATCATTATTGATATCAAAAACTTCTTCATCATTAAGCATATATTGTAAAAGTAAATTTACAAAAAAAAAACACTTTAGAACTAAATTAATTTAAGAGTGTTTACTAGCTTTACTATTATTTATTTTATGTATAAAATCTTTATCTTTTATTGGATCTTTTTTAACCTAACTTTCTCTAAAGTTGATATGGCATCGCTTTGGGGTTTCAAAGAGGTTTCTTATTTTACTTTTGATATGTTAAACGATATTGAAGAAGAAACTAAGGAAACGGAAGAAAAGGAAACGGAGTTTAAAAAATTGGGATTTTCGGGTAAAAAACAAGCTCCATTTTTGACAACAGATATCAATACCACAAATAATTTTAGTCGCATTTTAATTTATATTTCTGATCATATCATTCCTTTATTTATCCCCCCTCCAAATAATTAAATTATTTTATATTCTTTTAAAGATGACAATTACATTCGGTCATCTGCATTCAATTTTTAATTCATTTTAATTAAGTTTATCGTTAGTGGCAAGTTTAAAAACGACAACGATAAAATAATAATAAAATAATGAAGACAATAACAAAAGAATTACAAGAGGCTATTACACCGGCAATGGCTTTGAAGTTGTTAAAAGAAGGCAACATGAGGTTTGTCAATAATTTAAAGGCAAATCGCAACCTGTTACAACAGGCAAATGAAACATCAGATGGACAACATCCATTCGCTGTGGTTTTAAGCTGCATTGATAGCAGAACTTCAGCTGAGCTTATTTTTGACCAAGGTCTTGGTGACATTTTTAGCGTGCGTATTGCTGGAAATATCGTCAATGAAGACATATTAGGGAGCATGGAATTTGCCTGTAAATTGGCTGGCTCAAAAATAATAATAGTCTTAGGACATAGCAATTGTGGTGCTGTAAAAGGAGCTTGTGACCATGCCGAAATGGGTAATTTAACTGCGTTGCTTGCCAAAATAAGACCCGCAGTAGATGACGAAGTGGAAACTAAAGATAATCGCAACTCTAAAAATGCTGATTTTGTAGAAAATGTTGCTTCCATTAATGTAAAAAGAACCGTAAAAGCTATCATGGAAAGAAGTACTATTCTTGAACACATGATACAAAGTGGTGAAATTGGCATTATTGGCGGAAAGCATGAATTATCAACAGGACAGGTAAGTTTTTATGAGGAAACAAATTTCTTGCTTAAATAAAATAAGAAATATGATTAAAAATCTAAGAAACGATTTCCCTGCTAGTATCGTTGTATTTTTTGTAGCCTTACCTTTATGTTTAGGTATTGCATTAGCTTCTGGTGCACCACTTTTGTCGGGCTTAATAGCAGGTATAATAGGAGGCGTAATCGTCGGACTCTTCAGTGGTTCAAATTTAGGAGTATCGGGTCTGGCAGCAGGACTTGCAGCAATTGTTGCTGTGGCTATCAAAGATCTTGGCAGCTTTGAGGTATTTCTTGTTGCTGTGGTTTTAGCCGGTATTATTCAAATAGTGTTTGGTATTTTAAGATTTGGCATTATAGGCTACTTTTTCCCCAATAGCGTAATACTTGGAATGCTTTCGGGTATAGGAATTATTATTATCCTAAAACAAATTCCTCATTTAGGATAACCTGAATTTTTTAAAAATTTACAAAAACTTATTTTTATGAATAAACGAATAATTATTACCGATTTACTTGCGGGTTTAACCGTAAGCTTTGCCGCACTAGCCTTAGGCGCTGCATTTGGAATTATGTCCGGACGTGGCGCTTTTGCAGGGATGATTGCCGCTGCTGTAATTCCAATTATTACAGGGCTATTTGGAGGCACACGATTGAGCGTATCAGGCCCGACAGGTCCAATGACAGCTGTCTCGTCATTAGTTGTTGCTTTTGCTTATGAAAGTTTTCAGGATAAAATATTAGCAGAGCAGTTTATTACGCTCGTATTTATAATGCTTGGAGTTTTTCTGATATTAGCCAGTATTTTGCGATTGGGAAAATACATTTCTTATGTTCCGCAAGTTGTTATACTCGGATTTATGAGCGGTATAGCAATGCTGATATGGATAGATCAGTTCAAAGTAGTGTTTGGGCTTGGAGGAAAAGTTGCTCCAGATGGAGAAGTAATAACAAATATTGTGATTGCGTTATCTACAGTGCTCCTTATTTTTCTGATTCCCGTTATTTTGAAAAAACTCAAACTGCCGCACAATATAAGGATTTTTATTCCGCCTACGCTTTCTGCAATTATTATAATGACAGTAATTACATCCGTATTCAATATGAATTTAGGTCATATTAAACTTGGCAGTGATGGTAGTTCTATTTCTGATTTAGCAACACTTGCAATCTCCTATATCCCTTCAATGCAAATTTTAAAATGGGAGTACATCATGATGGCATTGCCGTATGCCCTTCAACTTTTATTATTGGGATATCTCGATTCCCTGCTTACAGCTTTGATAATGGACAACCTAACTAAAGAAAAATCAAATTACAACAAAGAGCTTTTCGGACAGGGGTTATCGAATATAGCTTCTGCTATTGTAATGGGAATACCCGGTGCACAGGCAACAATCCGCTCGGTATTGCTATTTAAAGAAGGGGCAAAAACAAGGCTTGGTGCAGTATCGGCTGGTGTAATTGCTCTTTTGTTGTTTATGGTATTTAAAGACTATGTGACTATTGTTACCTCCGCAGTTTTTATCGGAGTGTTACTGAAGGCAGCGTGGGATGTTTTTGAAAGAGAGTTCCTCACTATTTATTTAAAACGAAAATGGTATCTTAATAAAAGCCGCAATATTCAGCTAGGATTTATTCTGTACACCATGTTTGCAACGGCATTGGTTGATTTGAATTTTGCAGTATTCAGCGGCACCGTATTTTTTTACCTCGCAAAAAGGTATTGGAAAATTAAGGATGTGGAAATTACTTTAACAGATAATGTTTAACAATTATTCCTATTTATTAATCTATATAATACACTTATGAATTTGCTTATAGCTATTTGTTCATTATTGGCTATGCCGCCATAGCCAATAATGAACATTCAATCAAAATCAACAAAACCGCCAGCGCATTACTTACAGGGGTATTGTGTTGGACTATTTATATTATGGGTGGTGCCGATGTACACCTGGTTTCTGAGCAACTGCCTGAACATTTAGGAGAAATATCAGGAATACTGTTTTTTTTATTGGGAGCCATGACTATTGTTGAACTCATTGATGCACATGATGGATTTGAAGTAATTACGGAAAAAATAAAAACCACAGATGTACGCAAGCTACTCTGGACAATTTCCATTCTTACATTTTTTCTTTCTTTAGTACTCGATAATCTTACAACCACTATTGTAATGGTTTCATTGCTGAGGAAATTAATCAGCGATAAGCAAATCAGAATGTTTTTTTTAGGTATGGTTGTTTTGGCTGCCAATGCGGGTGGTGCCTGGAGCCAAATCGGGGATGTTACCACAACTATGCTATGGATAGGAGGGCAATTAACAGCCACACCTATGATGATAAAATTAATTCTTCCCAGCTTAGTATGCGCTATAGCACCACTTATTTTGCTTTCATTCACATTGACCTGTCCCACTGTTAGGTCATCCAACGCCATCAGATTTCAATATAAATTTACCTCTAATACTTGGTTTTGAATCAGGATTTTAAGGATTACTGGATTTCACGGATGATAGGATTCTGACCCGTCCTAAAAAAAGTTTACCCTTTTCATACCTGAACCCTTGTGGTCACATGTCTATGGATCATTTTTATTTAAGTCTTACTCTCATGATATAATCATCGCAGGTTAAGAACAACACGGAAAAATTCTTATTGAAGGCGCAATTAGAGGTAGCTTCGCCAGTCAATATTCTTCCCAGCACTTTAGCCTCAGGACTAAAAATCCACAATCCACCCGGCCCGGTTGCCCAAACATTGCCCTGTGGATCAACTTTCAATCCATCGGGAGCACCTTTCCCTTCGTTATCACCGGGAACAAAGAAAATGCGCTCATTCAGTATATTTCCCATTTCATCTAAGGAAAAAGCATGCCAGCTTGCCGGAAATTCAGAATTTGAAACGTACATTATTTTTTCATCCGGCGAAAAGGCAATACCATTTGGTCTGGCCAATTTACCAGTAATTAACTTGATATCCCCTTGAGGGCTGCATCTAAAAATCCCTTGAAAGGGTAATTCTTTTGTGGGGTCATCTGAATTTCCAACTAATCCATAAGGAGGATCTGTAAAAAACAAATTCCCCTTCGAATCATAAACGGCGTCATTAGGACTGTTAAACTTTTTACCCGAATACTGCCCGGCGATCGATTCAAAAACAGCTGAAGGTTCCTTTAATGGAGCCGACATTCTGGCCATTCTGCGATCACCATGCTGACACATAACCAATTGACCTTTAGGATCCAGAATGAGTGCGTTAGAACCAGGTTCACCGCCCCGGGGTACTGTTCCTGTGTACCCAGATGGCTTTAAATACAGGCGAACCCCCTCTTTTTCATTCCATTTAAAAATACTATTCTGGGGTATATCTGAAAATAGCCAATAGTCCCCGTCTTCAATGTAAAGAGGACCTTCTGTCCAGATAAACCCATTTGAGAGCACTTCAATAACGGCATTGGGAGCTATAAGACTGTTCATTTTGGGATCTAATCTCTCAATCGATCCTGTAGTTGGATACGTTCCTTGTGACATTACATTAAAACTTAATAATAAAATGAAAATGGGTAAAAAAGGCATTACTTAACAATGTTTCTGGCCATTAAATCAAACTTTTGTCCTTTGGACAACATAATAAATGGTTTATATATTTTCCCAAATTTTTTCACCTGCAGTGCCCAGTCCAATGGATCGTACACTAAAACGTATGACGGACCCCAAACGCTGAATTGATTATTTGAAACAATAATGGCGGTTTGCTCGTCCATGGCAATACCCAGTAAATGGGGATAAGAATCCAACACGGGAATTAAATCGAACTGCCTGTTTCTCTTTAACACATGCTGATCTAAAACAGTCCCAGGCAGTAAATCTAAAGCGGGCGGATAGGGCATATTTATATTTGGAAAGGCACGGGCATCCCCACCAATTAAAAGCGTTCCCATGATGGTTGCCCCGGCGGAAGATCCCATGATTACTCCTCCTCTCTCAAGTAAACGTTTTAATTCGTCGTGAACTTTAGTTCCTAAGAAAGCATCCGCTATTCTTGATTGGTCTCCACCCGTAAAGTAAATAGCGGAAGCCTGCTGAATTTTAAGCACATTTTCAGGAAGATTTGCTTCTGATTTATCTCTGGTATGCACCACTTTAATCGAAGAAAACCCAAGTTTTTCAAATCTGTCCTTAAAGTTATATTCAGCGATATCCTCATCACTCATAGCAGTTGGAATAATCACCATCTGCTTATCTTTCCCCCCGGCAAACTGGCCAAAGATATGATAAAGAGAATCGGCCATACTTCCACCACCCACAATAATTAGTTTACCCCGCTGCATGCCATCTGATTGAGAAAAACCCAATGAGACGACACACAACAAAGGAAAAACCAGGATGGATATCCTGTTAATTAGCTTAAAAAACTTATTCACTTAAAATCATTTTCTTTGCGTGAGACACACATTTTACCACTTCCTTAATAGCATCGGAACCTTCAGGAACTGCATACTCCAGTTCCACTGAAACTGGAAATTTCATTTTTTTATCTTTCATCAACTGAAAAATTTCCTTCATTGGGGTATCACCCGTTCCCCATGGTAAATTTCCTGCGCCATGTTCAGGCGTCGTTCTATCCTTTAAATGCATGCTACTTATGCGCTTATGATTTTTTTCAATAAAAGCGAGAAGAGCTGGAATGGTGTTTTTTCCTCCGGCGGCTAAATAATGACCTGCATCAAAATTGATAGAGTTGTTGGGTGATTGGCTGAGGGCAACATCCCATAAAACATCTGTAGCCTGGGTATGATTATGATAACCAACCAACATTTTGTGTTTTTCACCTAATTCTCCTAATCTTTTTGATTGCATTGGATCGTTTGGTAATTCCAGAGTAACTGATTTTGCACCCAAAACCTTAGCCACACGCATACCGTAAGAAACCTCCTCATCGGTATTATTTGGACTAAAGGCATTAGGTTTAAAGGCATAAATTTTGATACCGGCGGCATCAAACTTTTTCCTAACCTCCATAAATTTATCCATCGAAACGGTTGCTCTCCAATCGGCTACTTGCTTATTATAAGTAGCAACTTGCGCTTTCTGCAAATCGGTCATAGGCTGACGTGGACCACTCCTCCATGAAAAATCAGCCTTTGGCTTCCCTGCATATTCTTCCACTGCATCACCCATCAACTCAATGGCACTGATGCCCGAAGCCAGGCAAAATTCAATTAATTTATCTATATCATGTGGCATACTCCGGTAAGAGTAGGTAATTACACCAATCTGAATACCATCAAATTTTGAATTTGGCTTGGTAGAAACAGATTGTGCATGCAGAGAAAGAGTGAATAAACAAGCGATGGTGCTTATACACATTTTTAAATTTAGAGTCATAGTAGGTTGCTTTTCATTAAAAGTAATGAAAATAACAACTAAATACTATACCCACAACATTTTTATAAAAAACAGCCTTTAAAAAGATTGAAATTAAAAACCCAGAATACCTCCGAGACCGCCAGATGACGATTTCCTTCTTGTTGTTTTCGCGCCTAAAATGCCTAAAATTCCCCTGGTTACTTCTTTTAAAATGACCTGAGTTGTTTTGCTCTCTAAAATTTTTTCAAAATCGGATTTCTCCGCTTTTTTAGGAGGCGAGACTTTAGACGCTTCTTTTTCAACTGGATCTGTTTGTTTAATTTTTGCCGACAGCATTTCAAAAGCGGATTCTCTATCCACCTCCTCATTATATTTTTGAGCCAGTTTTGATGCTTTAACGTTAGCATCTAGTTCTTCTTTGGTAATAACGTCCATTCGGGTTCTTGGCGCTATCATCATAGAATGGGCCAACGGCGTAGGAATACCTTTTTCGTTTAACACGGTAATAATAGCTTCACCAATACCTAGCTGAGTAAGTAATTCATCTGTTTTGTAATAGATTGATTCCGGGTAATTCTCAGCCGTTTTCTTGATTCCTGTTCTATCTTTAGGAGTAAAAGCACGCAAAGCGTGTTGTATTTTCATACCTAGCTGGCTTAATATAGCATCGGGAACATCGGTAGGATTCTGTGTACAAAAGAAAACGCCTACCCCTTTGGAACGAATCAGTTTAATGATAGACTCCAACTGATCTAATAAAGCGTCCGAAGCCTCATTAAAAATCAGGTGAGCTTCATCAATAAAAAGGACTAGTTCAGGATTTTCCTTATCGCCCTTTTCAGGAAATTTCTCATAAATTTCAGCCAGAAGACAAAGCATAAAAGTAGAGAATAATTTAGGTTTGGTTTGAATATCAGACAGTCTTAAGACATACACCTTACCTCGTCCATTTTCGTCCAATTCTACAAGATCATCGACATCGAAACTCCTTTCACCGAAGAAGACCTCTGCACCTTGTTCTTCTATTTCAAGTAATTTCCTCATAACGGTACCCACCGTTGCCGAGCTAATCAGACCATAAGCATTTTCAACTTCGGCCTTTGCTTCATTTGAAACATACTGCAACGCTTTTCTAAAGTCTTTGATATCTAAGAGAGGTAAATTTTTGTCATCACAAAACTTAAAGACGAGAGCGATAAGACCACCCTGGGTTTCGTTTAGGTCCAATATTTTAGATAGCAAAACAGGACCAAATTCTGAAATAGTTGCCCTGAGCCTAACCCCATTTTCCTTACTTATTGTTAGAAACTCAGTGGTAATTTGCGTTGGCGACCAATCAATACCTGTTTTATCTGCGCGTTCCTTTATTTTAGGATTTTCTGTACCTTTTTGAGAAATGCCACTTAAATCGCCCTTAATATCCATTAATAAACAAGAAACCCCATTAGACGCTAAAGATTCAGCCAGCGCTTGCAAGGTTTTAGTTTTTCCAGTTCCTGTCGCACCAGCAATAAGGCCATGTCTATTAAACATTCTTAAAGGCGCCTTAATGTGTAAACCCTTTACCGGCTGTCCATCGACCATGGCACCGCCGAGGGTGATATAATCATCTGAAAAAGTATAACCATCCAGAATATGCTGTGTGAAATTTGAAATATCGGCCATTTTAAACTGTTTTAACTTTTTTAAAAATCATTTTTTTAACTGCAAGGAGATTAAAATATCCATAGCTTCTTTAGGATTTGACTTTCCGCCTGTTTTTTTCATTAATTCCCCCATAAAAAATCCAGCAAGGCCTTTTTTTCCAGAGGTAAATTCCGACCATTTTTGAGGATATTCTGCGATAATTTCTTTGAAAATAAGTTCAATTTTACCCTCCTCTTTTTCTTGTAACCATTGTTGACTTTCAGCCAAATCTAAGGGATGGAGCGATGGATTTTCCATCCAAAGGGGGAATAATTTCTGATAAGCAATGGAATGACTTAATTTTTCTGACGATATTAAGGAAAGAAATTGTAAAATTCCTTCTTTAGACAGCGGCGAATCGGCTAATGAAAGACCCTTTTCGTGAAGGGAAGGAAGCAACTTATTCACCATAAAATTGGTAAGTAATTTTTTGTCTTCTACCTTTTCCAAAAAACTTTTATAATAAATAAAGATCTCTTTCAACTCCGAGAGTATCGAAGCCTCTTGAACCGGCAATCCAAGCTCATTATGTAAAAAATGGAAGGCTTCCCAGGGAAGAACCGTAATATTTTTTCTTTCGGTAGCAAGAAAATCTGCACTTAACTGGATAGGTGGTAAATCTGGTTCGGGAAAATACCTATAATCATGAGCATCTTCCTTAGACCTTAACGGAGAGGTAACTCCGGTAGCAGGATCAAAATTAAGGGTTTGCTGGGCGACAGTCCCCCCTTCTTCTACTATTTTTTGCTGTCTTAATTCTTCAAATTCAATGGCCTGTCTGGCAAATTTCATTGAATTCACATTTTTAACTTCGCAGCGGTTATTCAGAATATCTGTTCCTTTCGGTCTTATGGAAATATTCACATCACAACGAAGGGAACCCTCCTCCATATTTCCATCGGATATCTCCAGATAACGAACGAGTTGCCTGATGCCTGTCATAAAAGCATCTACCTCAGCACCTGAACGAAGATCTGGTTCAGTAACGATTTCAATGAGAGGCATACCAGCTCTATTTAAATCTATAAACGATTTTGAATCATGTAGGGTATGTATAGATTTACCCGCATCTTCCTCGATATGAATATGATGAATTCTAATATTTTTCCAGACATCCCCCATTTTTATGGGAAGATAACCGCCTACACTGATAGGTTTTTTATCTTGCGTAATCTGATAACCCTTAGGAAGATCTGCGTAAAAATAATTTTTCCTGTCAAAAGTATTCATCGCATTGACAACACCATTTAAAGCAAGTCCAAGCCTTGTGGCATATTGGACTTGCTTTTTATTCATAAAGGGTAAAGTGCCTGGATGGCCCAATGAAATGGCACTTATCTGGGAATTAGGACTACCCCCAAACTCAGTTTTATCTCTGCAAAAGGCTTTACTTTCCGTGCTTAATTGCACATGAACTTCTAAGCCAATAATCGTTTCGAATGCTTCTTGCCCCATAATTTTTTCTTACAGGGCAAATATAAGATTTAACCTATTTTATTTATCATTCATTTTGGACAAATGCGCCAAATGGTGCCTGGAATGCCAAAAATAAAGCGCTGTTGCCCGTTCGATGGTAAAAAGGTATTTCATATCGGGATGAAAAAAGGTTTTCTGCCATTCCTCTGCTGACAGTTGAGACAACATAAAACTCCATCTGCCATGTACCCCTTCAATCATACTTAGGGACCATTCTGCCGGGGCTTTAAGACTATCCGATAAATTACCCCAACCATCCTGATGATAAGGCTTTATGGTCGGTTCATTTTCTGTTAAGGCCAGTTTAATTCGAAACATAGCCTGAGCGTGACTATCGGCGATATGATGGACTAGTTGTCTGGCAGACCAACCACCTGGTCTGTATGGAGTATCCCATTTTTCTTCTGTCCAACCAGCCACTACCTTATTTAACAGGGCTGGAAATTCTCCCAGGTAAGCCGTCCATGTTTGCTGGTCTGCCTGAGAAATAGTATCGGGTTGTATAAACTTCCCAACGGGAAATTTATAGGGAAATAATTGTTCTTCAGAGAGGTTAAGTTGCGTATGTTCCATGTATATACTTTTTTTAATTACCATTCAATCATAATGCCAATCGTAGGAAGCAATGTCCCCTGTGCATCAGTTATTGTTTTCAACAAATATCTTTGCTCAGCTAAAGGTGCCGTCGGATTAATAATTACCGGTCCACCTACAGGTCTTCCATCGGCATCTTTTGCTCTATCTAAAATCAATTGATTACTTGGAATAGCATTACCCGTAATATTTTCAATATCTAAATAAAGATTAAGACTCCATTTTGTAAAAAACCATTTTTTATCGACGCGAATATCCACCGTATTAAATGCCTCCCGACGCAAGGTATTGATTTGGTTAAAATCTAAAATACCCCTGTTATTCACCGACCAATTGGCGACGAGAGAGGAAGCGGGAGAAAAAGGAGTAAATGGTAAACCACTTTGGAAGCGCCAGTTCATACCAATTTCCCAATTTTTCTTAAACTTTTTCCCTAAGGTTGTGCTGATGATGTGCCTTGCATCCCAAGAAGAAGAAACGAGGTCGCCTTTTTTATCCTCAAAGGCACTCCAACCTAAAGTATAGGCAAAAATTCCATAAAACCCTTTGTATAATCTTTGCTGATAAAGAAACTCAAATCCGTAGCTTCTACCATTTGACCTTGGAATGGCAGGTTCGTTGCCAATAACACCGAAATCTCCCCCCAAATTGGCTAAGGTCACACTATCTCTGAGTAAAAATGGATAATTATTATAAAACTTATAAAATGATTCAATGGTAATCTTGGCGTTGAAATCTGTATTAAACTCAAGCCCCAGAACCACTTGCTTATTACCTACATACTTAATGTTATTTGTCTTATTTACAAATTCACCATTTTGTTGATAACCAAGAATAGTAAAAGGCGGTAATTGATAGAAGATTCCGGTATTGAAATTCACCGACAATCTTTTTGTAAGCGAGTAAGCTAAAGAAATACGCGGAGAGAGTTGATTTAAAGGATTGGACATATCTTTAGAATAGGTATTACCATCTACTCTTAAACCCGCTGAAAGAACCAGTTTCTCGTTATTAAAGCTTTGACTTGCCTGAGAAAACAGACTATACTTACCCATATTAAAGGCAGAACTATAATTGATAGTTTGAGCCCCCGAACCCGTAAAAATTCTATTGAAGGTATTATTATTGTATTTGACAAATTCATAGCCGCCCCCATAAGTTAGTTTAAAATCACCCGTTCTCAGTGTTCTTTCAATCCGTAACTTATTTTCGATTTCTTGTGACTGATAGTCTAATATTTTGTTTTCAGGTTTACTATCATCATTTCCAGCATATTTAATTGCCTTATTATCAAGCATATTTCTTGATAAAACGAAAGTCCAATAGCCCTTTTGAGTAAAGTGCTTCCATACCAGACCATTCGTATAATTCCATTGAGGCGTAGTTGGAAGCTGATCCAATAGAAACTGTTGATCTTCGGTTTCATTTGCCTCCAGATTGAGTTCAAATTGATCAATGGCCCCCAGTCCAATAAAGGTCAACTCATTTTTTTCGTCCAGTTTAAATTTAATTTTTGCCTGAAAATCATTGTAGGTAGGTAAAAATGGAAGTCCGATAGCCTGAAATAAAAATTGCAAATACGATCTGCGGCTCGACACTAAAAAAGTGCCTTTATCACCAATAGGACCTTCTAAAGTTAATCCAATATCAGAGGCACCCACCATAAAGTTACCTCCAATTCTATCACTTCTACCCTCTCTTTGTTTAAAATTAAACACAGAACTTAGAGCATTTCCTCTATTTGCAGGAAAGGCACCCGAGAAAAAATCCACCTCGTTAATAAAATTTACATTTATAAGGCCCACCGGCCCACCCGATGCCCCTTGTGTCGCAAAGTGATTAATATTAGGTACTTCTACATCATCTAGGAAAAAACGATTTTCGTTTGGTGCCCCTCCCCTGATGATTAAATCATTTCTGAAAGATGCCGTAGTAGTCACACCGGGCAAAGATTGAATAACTCTGGATATATCTCTCGCTCCTCCCGGGTTTCTTTGAATTTCAGCTATACCTATTGTCCTTAGGGAAACAGGACTTTCCTCCGTTTTTTTAAATGGAGATGCCTGAACCACTACCTCTGTAAGTTCCTCAATAGATTCTTCCAATTCAAAATCTACCTGAGCAGGCCTTGCATTGGTAACCTGAATTTCAAAGGCAGAACCGTCTTTAAATCCTAAATAACTGGCTGTTACATTATACAAACCCGGAGTAAGTCCTGTTATTTCATAATTCCCCGATTCATCAGAGGTGACCCCTTTATTTATTTCAGGAATAACGACCGTAGCGAAACCAATGGCTTCATTGGTCAATTTATTAGTAATTTTTCCCTTTATTATGCCTGTTTGTCCATTTACCTGACTAAGAAATAAAAAGGTGAAAGCAACGGTAAGCGCTAGATAATTTTTTAACATAAAAGCAATGATATGTAATGATTATAAACCTATTAAATAAACAAAATGAAAAGTAGTTCTAAATAGGTGCCAAAAAAATAAAAAAAAAGGATGTTTTATTGAATTCTATGATCGTGAGTATAAACATTGAAAGAATTATTATTAGTAAACCCAACCAGCGTAATATCATTTTCTTCTGCAATCTCTATGGCTAGACTACTTGGCGCACCAATGGCTACGACAAGATTTATACCTGCTCTGGCTGCTTTTTGTAGCATTTCAAATCCTGCCCTTCCGCTAAAGAATAAAAATCCTTCCATGCGAATATTTTTATCTTTTAACAAAGCATGCCCTAAGACCTTATCTAGCGCATTGTGTCTGCCAATATCTTCCGCAACCTGCAATAATTCCCCTGCATTATTAAACCAGCAGACAGCATGAGACCCTCCCGTTTTATTAAAAAGTGGCTGCAATGCTTTCGTCTTGTTCACTAATCCAAAGATTATTTCTCTTTTGACTATTTTCGATTTTCCCCAGGAAGGATATGGGATATTTCCTTGTAAAGCCTCTGTATTGGGGGCGCCACAAACACCACAAGCAGCATTTACTATAAATATTCTGTCATCTTTTGGAAAAATAGGATTAAAATGATAAGCTAACTCAACCAATTGTATTTTTTGAAAATACGTAGTTTTCTGAGTAGGCAAAATATCGTCTCTCCGATGTATAATGCCCGCCGTAAAAAGGAAGCCAACAGCCAATGCCAAATCTTCTCCGGGAGATCTCATTATCATGGCTATTTTCTTTATTTTCCTGTCTTCTATAGGCCCGTATTTTACATATATTTCAACAGGTGATTCCACAACGACGGAATCAACCATTGACTCCTGCGAACCATTATTGAAAAAACGGCTGATATTTACCGAATCGACAGATAGTATGGTACTTTGTTGATTATCCATTTTTATTTACCGGATTAACATTTAATCTCAATCCAAGATAAAAAGTTCTGCCTGACGCTGGTTCAAAGAATCTATTGGCTGCTGCATTGATTCTAATATTTGAAAAATAATCAACATTTAGCAAGTTGTTTACTCCACCAAAAATTTCAATTCCAGATGATTTAACTGGCAGTATATATTGGCACCTTGCCCCTAGTAAAATATATCCGGGAACAGAAATAGTATTACTGTCATTGACAAATTGTTTGCCCATAGACCTCATATTTGCGGAGAAGAAGAGTGATTTATTCCACTGGGATCTTACTTCTGTAAACAACTGAAAAGGGGAGAAACCAGGGACCCAGTTGCCTGCATAATTTTGTGAACCTGAGAGGTACTCTTTAAAGGTGTGACCAGCCAAGGTAAGTGACATGATAGTACTTACTTTACTTTCAGGAAAAAAATGAGTAAATATTTCTAATCCATTTCTTCTGGAAACCCCTGCATTTTTATAAAAAGTTCGACCGGGAAAAGCCTCTAATCCATAAGCTATCCATTCATCTTTTAAATCAATTTGATATATCGACACCTCTGATGTAAGCCATTTTACTTTTTTATATCGATAACCCAGTGAGAATTGTGAGGAAGTCTGGGGTTTTAAATCAGGGTTAAAACCACCCAGATTACTTGGATTTGCGCTGAGCTCTGTAAGTGCCGGTGTTTCAAAATGTTTACTCCAATCCCCAAAAATACTGGACGATGTGGACATTTTATATACGAAACCTAAGGAAGGATTCAGCCTAAGGTAGTCGATATTTCCGCTATTATTACCGTCTGTTAAAAAAAGATCTTCTACGCCCATATTAATTTTATCCAATCTGGCGCCCAATACCCCTTCCCATTTTTTACTGAAAAAATAACGATACTGGCCATAAATACCTCCACCCTGGAATAACTCTTTCTGGTCTAAATTCAGATTACCTTTTACCCCGAGTTTATTAGCGAATCTCTGTCTATTGTCAACCTGACTGGATGCTTCCATGCCAATTAACCATTGAAAAGTAGGTTTTAACTGCTGCAATGAGGCACCTCCACCCCAAAATTGTCTGGTAAATGAAACATAACCACCGGCTTCAAAGGGAAGTCTGTTATCAAAAATACGTTTTGAATAAAAGGAATATACCTGAATTTGCTTATTATTTTTTAATTGCTGATCCCAGGTACTGCCTATTCTGTATTGAACTAACTCCTCCCCTGCCTTAAACTGAATATTTCTGCTAAATGCTGACTTTCTCGATAAACTAAGCTCAGAAGAAACTAAAGCCCCAGGATCGTTAGCCAGCGGGCTCGAAGCCCAATTTAATAAAAATTTCAACTTACCCTTTGGCAGATGAATAACATATTTACCATTAAATAAATTTGTTTTCGTCTGACTCCAGTCCCTAAATCCTGTATGAGAAAAATTACTTCCAAAAACACTCCATTCTCTTTTTGTATTTTTACCACCCATCCAAATATCTAATTTCTTCATGCCATTACTCCCTAAAAGGTAACCTGAATTCATTGAAAATGAAGAGGTTGGATCTTTTGTATAAAGGGCCAAAACGCCACCGGCCGCATTACCATAAAGAACGGTACTCACCCCCCTGATAACCTCCATCGTTTGAATGAAAGCTGGATCGATATTATCTACATTGGCCTGTCCGTCGGGGGTTGTTTCAGGAATACCATCGACTAAAATTCTAACACCGCGAATACCAAAGGCAGACCTGGAACCAAATCCACGAATGGATATTCTTACATCCTGAGCATAATTTTCAGCATTTTGAGCCAAAACACCTGGAACGTAAGCGGCATAATCCTGAAGCGATGTTCTTGCCTGTCCCTTTAACAAAATATCTTCCGTTAAGGTAGTTACCGCTTGATTTATACGACGGCTTTCTACCAATATTCTTGAAGCGGTAATTGGAACGGCTGGTAATTCAAAGGTATCTGATTGTCCAACAGCACTCAAAGAAGTCATTAAAGTAACGAATACCAAAGAAAGTAACAGATTACTTTTTCTATTAGAAAAGTGGTTATATATTTTACTTTTTCTCACTTTCAGGTTTTGCTATGGTTTTATCAAATAGTTGTAAAATCCTTCTATATTCATCCAGCCAACTGGTTGTTTCCACAAAACCGTGATCCTCCATCGGAAAAACGGCCAGTTCCCAATTTTCCTTACCCAGCTCAATCAATCTTTGAGACAGGCGCACAATATCTTGAAAATGAACATTTACGTCCACCATACCGTGCAACATGAGCAGATTCCCTTTTAATCCATCTGCAAAATACATCGGCGAACTTCTCTTGTAAGCTATAGGATCTAGAGAAGGAACATTCAATATATTGGAGGTATAGCCATGATTATAATGTGCCCAATCGGTAACTGATCTCAGAGCAGCTCCACTTTTGAAAGTATTATTTTCATTGAACAGCGCCATAAGGGTTATAAAACCGCCATAAGAACCACCGTAGATACCTATTCTTGAAGAGTCTATGTTATGTTTTTCGATAAGGAATTTGGCACCATCTACCTGATCTGACAAATCTTTACCACCCATATATCTGTAAATACCTGTCCTCCAATCTCTTCCATAACCTGCACTCCCTCTATAATCAATATCGAGCACGGTATATCCTTTATCAACTAAAAGATTATGAAACATATACTCTCGGTAATAAGTACTCCACCATTCATGAACATTTTGTAGATACCCCGCGCCATGAACAAAAATAACGGCACCTTTATGGCTTACCTTTGCCTCTGGTTTATACCATCGAGCAGACACATTTTCACCATCCTGGGCCTTAAACCAAACAATTTCAGGCTTTCTCCAGGAATATGACCTAAAGGCATCCGACGTAGAATGCGTAATTTGAATAGTTTTGGCATTAGGTTTATTTTCTTGAACAAAAAGTTCCCAGGGTGTATTGGAGGAAGAAAATCTGATAGCTAAATATTTTTCGTCCGGCGAAATAGTTACCTCTGCATTTCCAACCCCGGAGGTCAATTTCACCAGATTTTTACCCGCAATATTGAGTTTATAAAAATGTTGCTGATGAGGTCCTTCCGCATTGGCAGTCAAATAAATATGTTGTCCGTCAAGAGATAAACGGGTATTTAAGACTTCAAAAGAACCTGAAGTTAGCTGTGTAACAGATTTAGATTTTACATCGTACAAATAGAGATGAGAAAATCCCGTTTTTTCAGATTGAAAGTAAAATTGCTCCCCATTGGGCAACCATTCTATATTACCCACCGCCTGGTCATAACTTTCAATACCAGGGCCGCCAATCCATGCAGTGTCGTGTTGATGATCGATTTCCTCCCATTTTCCACTGGCAGGATCTAATAAAACCAACCATCTATCTTTATGATCTAAGGAACGAACTACAAAAAGGGGTTGATTTTTACTACTCCAGACTGGGCCGTTGATAACGACAGGTTTTGGCTCAGGAAAGGTATCGACAAAAGGATTTTTTGGATCCTGATACCATTTTAGATATTCCGGCTTTTTATAAATACCTGATAATTTCTTAACATTCAGCGTATAAAACGAATCTTTTTCTGTTAAGAACACACCCATCTCGTAAGTAGGCTGAGGAAAGCCAACTTTTTCTCTGGAGCGGAGATTGGTTGTAAAACCTGAATTAGTAACAAAATCAGGCACTTGAGTTTCTTTACCCGCATTTTCTGTTACCAATTTGCAAGCAACAAATTTTAAGTCAGGACTATGGGACATTTGCACCAATCTTTTGTTCTGCAGAAAAAAAGGTTTAGGCAAATAAAGATTAGATTTGGGTTCCTCCCTC
Organism: Haliscomenobacteraceae bacterium; assembly: GCA_947501115.1. Lineage (GTDB taxonomy): Bacteria > Bacteroidota > Bacteroidia > Chitinophagales > Saprospiraceae > BJGN01. The sequence continues at coordinate 22,614 of CANMVX010000004.1, read as the reverse complement.
TTTCTTTTATCTGCTATCGCTTTTCTGTCCTCCAACACATCAAATAAATCGAGCTGTTCCTTTTCAAGCCATTGCTCTGCCGTGTTTTTTAAAGCAGGAGTAGCAGGTTTTACTTCTGTAAAATGAGTGAGTTGACGCATTGAACCGTCAAATAAATGGATAGCGAAAAGATTATTATTTCGTTGAAAAGTCAACATAGAATCACCTTTTGCAAAAGCTATATTCAATTCCCTGTCCGAAGAAATAACAAAGGGAGTGAGCGGCCCATCGGGCAAAATTTGTTTATAAATATCTCCCTCCCTTAAAATGAACCTTAGCCCTTTATTTTTAGATATTACACCTCCTGGTGGAAAAGCCAGCCACTTATCGGCGGCTAATTTGACTGGTGCAGTTGAAAATGGCGCCTTCACCTGATAGGTACTTCTCAATGAATCATTATCAGGATTCCATGAAAAGAAAATTTCTTTACTGTTCGGGTGCCAGAAAATGCCCTCCGGCGAATAACCTATATATTTCTCACCAGACATAATAGCTTTTAAATCAAGGGCTTGAATTTTATTATTCTGTGCTGATAAAAAGGAGGCAATGAACAGGAATAAGACTGATACTATCAGATTAACCCGAAGAGGAAAATTCGTTTTCATAAATCCATTATTATTTTGTCCCAATATAGCCTTTTCAATTAAAAAAGAGAACACATCAAAACAAACTTTAATATATGTTTTTATTTTAATTTGTATATATTTGTCTATATATATTATGATATGTACAGATTATTTATTCCTATTTTATGTTTATCTATTTTCTCACTTAAACTTGATGCACAAGTAGTTAGAATAAAACTAGTTGAAAACAAACCATTTTGCGCGGGTTTTGGCCAGGAAAACGTGGCTCAGGTCAAAATATCATCTGTACCCAACATAAGAATACCGGAAAATGCAGGAACGGTATATACCTGGTATGCCATCCATAAGGAAGGATTCAGGAGTTGGCATACTCCCATAGACCAGAGAGCTATACCACTTCCATGGCCGGGACGTTATGAAATATATGTGATTATGAAATATATAGACAAAGTAACGCTATTGCCTTACTTTGCCTTTAAATCGTCTTCTATTTTTGTTAATGCTGACTCGTGTCCTCCTTGAGGGAGAAGAGAATTAATCGTATTTGAAAGGTAGAACGGAAGAATCCTTTATGGTAGAAAGCGTCATTAACGTTTTGAGTCTTTCAATCTCCTCTATTTGAGAAAGGGTTTTAAAAAGGAGTTGTTCGTAGGTCGGAATATCTTTACAAACAATTTTCATTAAAAAGTCAGCTTCTCCGGTAATAATATAACACTCTACAATTTCGTCGATCTCTTGCACTTTTGCCATAAAATTATTTAGGGCATTGTCTTTTTGCCAAGCTAAAGAAACCTGAACGAAAGTCTTTACATTCAAACCAATGGCTTGCTGATTCACTTTTGCATGATAACTCTGAATGATTTCTGTGTTCTCCAGTTTTTTAACCCTTTCCAAGGTTGGGGCTGGCGACAACCCAATTTTTTTAGACAAATCAAGATTAGTTATTTTACTATTTTCCTGAAGAATATGTAAAATTTTTAAATCAGTTTTATCTAACTTTTCTAAAGACTCTTGTGCAGGTAAATTATTCATGGGTTACTCGTTGTTTTTAAAAAATAAACGCAAAAGAACAAATAATATTACAAATACGCTAAAATTTAAATGTTAATTCCCAATTAAATTTTAGCGTATGGCAAAAAGAGTATATTAAGGAAATATACCTAATGAATTATAATCACTGCTTATTTTATTAATTGCATTGACAAATGCGGCGGTTCTAAGATCTGGAATAGCTGGATTATTTACCATGACCTCTCTTATTTCGCGATAAGCATTGATCATAGTTTCCTCTAAACCAGACCGAACGAGGTCGATTTCATCTGCCCCTCTGGCAATTAAGGCAAATTCTTTTTCATTCACGTTTCTACCCGTTAATTCCTCTACCAGATGAATCACCTGAGTTAATTGATTTTGATTAAATCTTTTCTCCATTCTACCAAAACGCATGTGAGATAGATTTTTCAACCATTCGAAGTAAGAAACGGTAACACCCCCTGCATTTAAATAAACATCGGGAATAATGATAGTACCTTTTGCTAGCAATTTTTCCTGAGCGGGAGCCGTAATAGGACCATTTGCAGCCTCGGCAATAATCTTAGCCTTTATATTGTCAACATTATCTGCTGTGATTACACTTTCCAAAGCGGCGGGCACCAGAATATCGCAAGGTTGTTCCAATATTAATTCCCTATCCTTCTTTTCAAAAGTTTTCAATGCGGGAAAGCCAATAATAGTACCATTTGCCTTTCTATAAGCTAATAAAGCATGGACATCGATACCATCAGGGTGATAGATTGCCCCTTCCGCCTCACCAATACCTATAATTTTAATTTGCCCCTCATCCTGAGAAATCATACCTGTATAGGAACCAACATTACCCATTCCCTGAATAATCATGGTTTTACCAGCGGCACCGGGAGTCAATCCAATTTTCTCCATATCCTCGGCAAAAGAACAAGCTTCGCGAATGCCATAAAAAACACCTCTACCGGTTGCCTCCGTTCTTCCCCGAATACCTTGTTGATTTACAGGTTTTCCTGTTACACAACCTGCTGCATCCAATTCGTCCCCTTTGAAGGTTCTGTAGGTATCATAAATCCAGGCCATTTCTCTTGGGCCTGTGCCGTAATCTGGTGCAGGAACGTCAATCGCCGGACCTATAAGATTTCGCTTAATCAACTCAGTAGTATATCTCCTGGTAATTTTTTCGAGTTCTTCCTCTGTGTATTCCCAGGGACTGATTTTAACACCACCCTTTGCACCACCATAAGGAACATCGACAATAGCACATTTATAGGTCATCAATGCAGCTAATGCCATCACTTCGTCCTGAGAAACATGGTTACTATAACGGATACCTCCCTTTGTTGGCGTCCTATGATGACTATGTTGAACTCTGTAGGCTTCAATAACCTTTACTTCTCCTTTTATTTTAACTGGGAAGTTAATTTGGAATACGGCATTACAAACTTTAATTTGTTGTAAAAGCCCTGGAGGCAAGCCTGTATGCTCAGCTGCTCTGTCAAAATAGACATTTACGCTGTCAAAAAAACTAAACTGGTTACTCATCTGATTTTATTTGGTTTTCAAATTTGGTAAGGCGGCGGTCAATTAAAATTAAGTAAAAGGTTATTCCTATAAACAATAACAACATTACCCCGACAACCACATAAATTTTTCCAATACTTCTCATAAAATCAGCGTTAGCTGCTGAAGCTGAAAAAATGGAAATGAACGACATAAAAACTATTAGAAGAAATCGGCTCATGAAATTAAGGTTAAAGGTTATATTTTAAAAAATATTGAGTACAAAATTGTTTCATACTGAGGGTAAAATGACTGATTATTTTCATAAAAAGAATGATAAAAATCACCTAATCGACATCTTCCCTTAATTTTTGAAGTCTTAGATACCTGAATTGGAGAGAACTTAGCCAAAATCCAAACAGAGTAAAACCGATAACTGCCGGATAAAAAACCATGCGCATCGTATTGTCCAAATCCTGGGAACCAAAAGCTGGATTTCCCCCCGAACCCGGATGAAGGCTATCGGTAAGTCTTGGAATCACATATATCAGGGGAATGAGGGTAGAAAACGCAAAAATCCCATAAGCTGCACAAACTCTCGCTCTCTTCTCAGGATCTTCAAAAGAAGCTCTTAAAATAAAATAGGCAGCATAGATTAATAAGGCAACCACTGTCATATTCTGTTTTATATCCCAACTCCAATAGGCGCCCCAGGTATTTTTTGCCCAAAGAGCACCGGTTATGAGACCAAGTAATCCATAAAATATGCCCGTTTGGGTATAAGCTTCTGCTTTTAAGTCAGATTCAGCGTCCCCCTTTCTCAAATATTTAATACTATGAATAACTGCAAATAAAAAAAGGAACATCATACCAAACCAGAGCGGCACATGAAAATATGTGTTCCGAATGGTTTCGCCCAAAATATTCCTGAACGGAAAAGTTATCTGTCCATTATTTGAAAAATCACCTGGTTTAACCCATTGAACTTCCTCTGCAGCTAATACTTTCTCTGTCTGCGTTAAAAAAATCGCTGAGGGCAACACGGAGGTGCCGTCTGCCTCACTATCAATTAAGAGGGTAACTGCCTGAACTTCTGTATTTTCAGGTAAATTATTAGGAATGGAAAAGGTCAAATTCATTCTCCTTTCATCTAATGCGACCATTTCCGTAGCCGCAATAGCTTTCCCGTTTTCCCATTTTAACCAGGCTCGAAGAGAATTGCCAGCTTCTTTAAAATGCGTATTGTAACCTGTTACTTGAATTTTTAAAGTTTCTCCCGCATTTCCATAAGAAGGTTCGACAGATTCAATACCTGATTTTAAGGGAATTAATAAACCCGCTATGATGACATAAACGATTAAAATAACCCCTGAAAATTTCCAAATTTTGCCCTTTTCAATCATGATAATTCATTTAATCTCTCCAGATGAATGGAAATAACAACAATGCAACCCCACATAATAATAAGTCTATGGCTACTAATATCGCAAGGTCACCGCTAACTGCTGTGTCTTGTATAAGCCTTAATGCGTGCGCCGATATTTTTACTAACATCAATATAATCGGTATTATTAATGGGAAACTTAATACGGCTAGCAGCGTGGAACTTTGATTACTCGCCGCCACTAATGAGGCTAAAAAGGTGAAAGTAACCGAAAATCCAAAACTTCCTAAAAACAAAATAAGTAGAAATAAACCTATATCTTTTACAGGATTATCACCGAAAAATATAAATAAACCCCATATTAATAAACTTAATACTAATAGTAACAAGGTATTATAAACTATCTTTGCTATTAAAACATGGGATGGGTTCAATAAACTGTAATAATACAGCACCCTGTTTCCTTTTTCCTGAACAAAACTTTTGACCATGGCGTTAACGGCAACAAACAATAGAATAATCCAGAAAAGGGTATTCCATACATTGGGTTGTATCTTGATAAAAGTTTCATAAACAACAAATAAAGTGGAAATTACATACAAAAATATACCGCTGATAGCAGAACGAGTTCTGAACTCTAACAAAAACTCTTTTCGCAACAACAATAAAATGAAATGTAAATCCTTCATATTCAATTTCTTAAAAAAGAAAACTCCTCCTAGATTTATTCATGAACACAAATATAAACTACTATCGTCAATCTTTGCCATAGTTATGCTGCTATCTTCTGCAAATATCAAGGAAGACTGGTTAACGGTGAAGGCAAAACAAGGAGATGGGATAAAAAAATTATTAGTCCGTTACCATTTAGATACCCACTCATGTAATGAGGAAAAATTTCTTTCCCTAAATAATTTATCTTCCGAGGCTAATCTAATCCTTGATAAAACTTACCTTTTGCCTATTAAACAGGTTGGCTTTGACGGTAAATCAATAAGATCAAGCTTAGGGATCACGGAGTTTGAGAAAGCAAAGGAAATTGAAAAATACAATGAACAACTAGTTTCAGCTGGCATAAAACCAAAGTCATTTCAAACGGATAAAATGCTATGGATTCCGCACCATTTTACCCCATGTAATTTACCAGTTACCTCTGTTACCTCCAATGAAAAGGGGTTCCCAATTTTTGGAAAATATGAATCAACGCCGATCCTCTCTGATGTTTTAAAAGGTAAAATATTTTATATTATCAGTGGCCACGGCGGGCCTGATCCTGGTGCTCAGGTGGTGAAAAATGGTCATACGCTTTGTGAAGACGAATATGCTTATGATGTTGGCTTGCGACTCTGCAGGAAACTTATTCAGGAAGGAGCTATGTCCTACATGATTACCCGGGATGGAAATGATGGTATCAGAGATGACGAAATATTACTTTGCGATAGAGATGAAACGGTATGGGGCGGTGAAAAAATCCCTCTGAGTCAACTAAAAAGATTGGAACAGCGGATAGATGTAGTAAAATCATTGTACGAAAAAAATAAAAAAATAGCACCTAATGGTCAGTATCTTTTAGAAATTCATGTTGATTCAAGGCATACAGAACAACAGGTTGACCTTTTTCTATACCATCAGGCGAACAGTCAAATTTCACATCAAATGGCCAATAATATTCATAAAACATTCAGCGAAAAATACAAGGAGAACCGCTCAACGGGTGTTTATAAAGGGACCTTATCGAGCCGCGAATTATACTCTCTTGAAAATGCGCCCATGCCAGCTATTTATATTGAACTCGGCAACTTGAGGAATAACTTCGATCAACAGCGATTTATTTTGCCTTCCAACAGACAGGCTTTGGCCAACTGGCTTTTCGATGGCGTAAAATAAACCACTTAGTCCAGATCGTTGATATTTGAAAGTAACCTTTTGATTTCTAAGCTATTATTTTTCCACCAATTTACGGTCCAGACAGGTAATAATTCAATATTATACTTTTTTAATTTATTCGTTTGTCTTACTTCCCAAATAAAGTCAGTGTGGCTTTCATTAGCATGAAATCCATCTAACAGAAAAAATATATAATTGGACTGAGCCATTTTTCTCTTTATAAAAAATGGAAAAAAGTCCTGATTGAAAAAGATGTTTTTCTGAATATCATGGGTTGGCAATTTATCCTCGAGCTTCAACGACAATACCGACCAAAATGAAGGATAATGCGCTTTAAACGATTCTTCTACTTCGGGTTTAAATTTTTGAAACTCATAATCCAAAGAATAGATATCTCTAACACTTATGGCTTCTAATAATTTTAAGTAAGGAATAAATAAATCATCTTTATTTTCCAATTCCACCATTTGTGCTCTACTAAAGGAAGTTATGACCGTCAGATTATCCAAAGGTAACTGCGCTATTAATTCCACATCAGTAGGGGTAAAACAACCCTCGTTTACATACTCATTTACATCATGGTAGGTGGTTAAAAGGTACACCGAATGAAAATGTTTAGATTGAATATCATCTGGCGTTAGAATTTCCAAACCATATTTTACCAGATGAGTAAAATGATTATTCAGCGTTGATTCCTGGTGTTGAATCTTAAAAATAAGTGTAGAAATAAAATTCCGTTGGGTTTCCGTCATACAAACAACCCCTATGGTTGGTATATTTTCAGGCGTTGAGTAGCGAATTTTTGATAGCTCATCGATGAGAAAAGTGGCTTCTTCCTCATTTATCCCATTCGGCTGAAGGACACCATTAATTCTATGAAAATGAACATTCGCATCTTTAATTGCATGAATAGTAGGGTGACCTCCCTGCCACTGTTGCCATGGATTTCCCGGATAAAAGCAATGAATTTTGGATAGTAGAGAAACTGGATACCTCTGTTTTAGCTCATTATCAATATATTCATTAGGAAATGAAGGGTTATAAAAATAAGTCACCCGAGGGGCCAGCGATTGAAATTTCGATAAAATGGCGGGAGATGGATATGATGCATCGCCCCAAAAAATATGGTCAAAATGAAGAGATGGATTATCTTCAAATAGCTCATTTAGCTGATTAACTGTCATACATACCACTGGAAAACAGTCTGTTAACAAAGGATTAATGTCCTTTAAGAACAATAAATAATCTACTTCATTCAATGATTCTTTTTCAAACCATTTAATAATTTTTTGTATGGTATGTTTATCTTCTTTTCTTAACTGTTTAATACGTTCTTTCCTTTTTTGAAACCAAAGAGATTGTATCTGCCGGGGTAACATGCTATGAAATAGCTCCCAATCGGCCTCAAAAGTCTCCAGGGGCAGGGATGAATCGGGAAGTTGGTGATGGTAGTGTCGCAACAAGACCTGGTGTAAGTACCAATTTTTGAAGGTCATTAACCAATCTTCCGGGTTAACTGTCGAAAAAGATTGAATAATTGTTTTTGCTCCTTTAGAAAGATTTTTCCAACTTAACTGCCATTGATAAAAGACGGGAAAGTCACGAAAATTTATAAGAATCAAATCCAAATTATTAACCAGAGATTCCAGCCATTTTTGACGGGCTACTAAGGTAAGGGAATGATGTTCTAATTTTTCGAGAAAGAATGACTTAGCATTAAAACGCTGAATAGCTTCATCCATTAAGGATTCAAGTTCGACAAATAAATCCTTCGTATTCCCAAAAGAATTTATATTGGTACTGGAGGCACGAAGGACTTCCTCATTCACATAATCTGGAAGCCGGGACTGCCATTCTACGGCACTTTCCTTCAATGCGTCGATGTACACCATCCAATCTCCTAAATGGGAAACACCAAAATCCTGAGGTATTTCAGGAAAAATCCAGATATTCTGGTTTTGAATTTTATTACTTAACTGTTGAAATAAAACATTTAGCTCTTCGCGCGCTTCTACAATTTTTTTTCCCCGACCGGCCACTTTACTGTATAAAAGGAGAGAAAAACTTTTCGTGTAAATAAAATCATTACCGTATAGATCAAAACATCCATCAAATTTATTTTTCAACTCCTCTATAAGCTCTAAAATCAATTGAATTTCATTAAACAAGCGAATATTTAAGGAATCTGAATACTGTGCCAGACCATTTGAATATTCAACAAGAATAAATCGAAAGTTATTCCTTTCTTCATTTAGAAGTAAATTAAACTGGTCTGCTCCTTCTTCAAAATCAGAAAGGTCTATAAGGCTGGTATTTAAAACATTTAAAGGATGTTGGAGCGTATTAATCGCTTCAAATCTTTTTTGTAATGGTTCAATTTCTGACAATAAGGAATAAAATTCCGAGGGTATAAAATTAAAATTATCCGTAGGGATTCTAATATTAACTAATTTAATTTCATCCCTACTAACGCTTTGTAAAAAAAGGGTAACAACCTCTGTCCAATCCAGCTGGTCAAATATTTTTTTTCTGGACGCACCATAAGCCATAGATAACTTTGTGAAAAGCCTTTGGCAGGAAGCCAAAATTTCTTTAAAGTTATCTCCGGCAAACACGGGAGAATTTTTTTCCTGCTGAATAATAAAAGTTAGTCTTTTTATGAGTTGTCTTAAATGTTCGCCCTCATGTTGTGATAAAACCAGATTTTCCAAATTATTTGAAGAAAAAAAATGGTCCATGGATGTAAAAAATCCATTATTTTCTGAAATAATAAGGCAAGATCTACCATTCGATAAGGCATTAGAAACCATATTAAAAAGTAAAAATTTCTTCCCTGTTCCTGCTGTTCCTTCAATAATAGTATGCGTATTTTCCAGGGTCTTTTGATATGCTGTGGCCTGTTCAGGCAGTAAAACTTGCAAACCAAAAGAATGTCCTGGCAAGGTAACACTTTGGTTTTTAGCAAAATAAAGTGGCTCTTCTTTTTGTTCAAATTGTGATTTAAGAACCATTAATTGAACCGAATTTAAAATTTTGTATTCATTTTTCCTGATCTCTACCTTATCTGCGCCAGACAAAGGAACAATAACATCATTACTATTAAATAGAGGATCAACAGATTGATTTATAGCTCTAAAATCATCGAGATCTATTCCATTTTTATTTAAAAATGGCGAAATCACCGCTTTTAATTTATCGAAGGAAGGAAGGGCTAAAATTACTGGATTTACTACAGGCAACAAGGAAACATTCCGGTAAAACATCCACTTTACCCCCACCTTATCAACGGGCGTCAATGAAATATCCCATATAAAAAAAGGTATAGCTTTAACCTCGTTTCCCTGCATTGAAATTAATAAGGGGTATCCGACTTTAAGGGAAGGCGTTCCAAATCTTGAGTAAAACAATTTTTGCTTATGAAAAATCTCCCAGGTCAGCGCGGGAGAGAGCGTATTAAAAACCAGATTGGACGGCGCAATTAAATGTCCGGAGTCAGCAACCCACCTCAAAAAATCTATATCTTTTGAAAGTGCTAAAATATCTAAAGCTTTTTCGTTTGTTCTTAACCTTTCATTTCCCATACTGCCCAAACCTGAAACGAACTATTTGATATAATTGCACGTTTACGTTAAAAATGAACTACTTAATTTTAAAAGGTAATACATTAATTTGTTTACAAATATAATAAAATATAGATATCGAAACCGTTTAAAAAACATTTAGTGAATGAACCGTTTAAAAAAAATAATGTTTCATTCTTCCTTACGAAAATATTATGACTGAAAACAAATCTACTGAAGTAGCGGTAATTCTTACCGACGAAAAGAAAAGTATTATCTGGGTAAATGATGCCTTTCTTGCTATTTCAGGGTATTCATTATTCGAAGTGCTCGGCAAAAAACCCGGTAGTATTTTACAGGGGAAAAATACGTCGAAAGAAACCATTGAATTAATAAGTAAGTCGTTAAAAAAACAATTACCTGTTGAAACCCAAATTTTAAACTATCGAAAATCGGGTGAAGCTTATTCCTGTCATTTAGCTATTCACCCCGTTTTTAACGATAAAAAAATGCTTACAAACTATATTGCTTTTGAAATAGATGAAAGTAATAAATCACCTGAAAGTGAATATAGCATGCTTCAGATTCAAAAAAAATATAAAGCAAGCAGCTTAGAACCAATGGATGAGGTAACCCTTTTCAGACGATTAAACACTTTAATTATCAGTAAAAATTTATTCCTGGATCCTGATTTAGATATAAAACTAGTCGCCGTCGGTCTCAAAAGCAATACTAAATACCTTTCCCAGGTGGTGAATAACCAATTTGGCAATAATTTTAAACATTATATCAATCAGTTTAGAATTGACAAATTAAAAGAAGTGATAACAGACCCTCAAAACAAGGGAGCCAACCTATTTGAGATGGCGCAACAATGTGGATTCAAAAATAAATCTACCTTTCATAAGGTATTCCGGGAATTCACCCAAACCACACCTAAAGAATTCCTTAAGCAAAGCAAGGATTAACAGATTGGAATATTTGCTTTTTAAAGGAATATATCATTGAAAAGCAATTTGTATAAAATAAAAAAGGGAACTATGAATGATTCCCTTTCAAACCTTTCAGCCTAAATAAAAGCGGTGCGTCCTATATCCTAAAGGAGATTAATTTGAATCCTGATGAGTTTAATTTTATTTGGAAGAGCTAGAATAAGCGAAGATTTTGTTAATTGCAAATTCCTTTAAATGAAACCCATCAAGAAAATGTGTTTCTGTAACATTAATTTTATTAGGGTCAAAGCTGCCTAAAACCTCGAAGTTTCTTTTTGACTCTGATATTTTCCTTTCTATTCACCATTTCCAAAAATATCCATTTAATTTACAAGCGAATACACCTATAGCATAAATAACGAATGCCATTGTTCCAAAGACAGTTTTGTGGTAAAAGTCCAGCACTTCGGGTAGCACCCAAAATGCTGGAAGAATATAAACATTTTATTAGCGAAAAAACTTGCCTAAGAAAAAATAAATACTTACTTTTGACGTTAGTAACGTAAATCAGAACTAATGATCAAGAGTTTTGGCGATAAAGAATCAGAGAAAATTTGGAATGGTATTCGGTCGAAAAAATTGCCAAACGAGATTCAAGATGTTGCGCGTCGAAAATTAAGGATAATCAATAACGCTCTGGATGTTAATGATCTTCGCATTCCGCCCGCTAACAACCTTGAGAAGTTAAAAGGTGCTTTGCAAGAATACTATAGTATTCGGATTAACAATCAATGGCGAATCATCTTCAAATGGATCAATAATGATGCTTATGAAATAAGTATTGTGGATTATCATTAATAAAACAGCTATGGAAAAGTTAAAAAATATTCACCCGGGAGAAATCCTACTTGAGGAATTCTTAATACCTATGGAGATTTCTGCCTATCGTTTGGCAAAGGAAACTTTTCTCCCTCAAACCCGCATTTCTGAAATTATAAAGGGTAATCGGAGAATCACTGCTGATACTGCGATACGATTCAGCAAATATTTCGGAACAAGCGCCAAATTTTGGTTAGGTCTTCAAGATGATTATGATCTGGAAGAAGAGCAAAATCAAAAAGACCAAGAATTCAATAATATCAAACCCATTGAAGGAAGCGCTGCATATCAGCAAGTAAGTGCCAGCCCAAATCTTATTTAGAAATAACAATTCGTTTTTAAAGATTAAGGTTTATTTTAAGAAAAGTGAGCTAAACGCCTGCTTGCAAAACGTTATGCCTCACTTGTGTATGTTCGGTAATCGTGTGAGTATGGCATTGCTATGAAGTACAAATCAATATTATTTTTAGCACAAAATGTATGGAGAGAATCTAAATAAGGGTGTATTTGTTTAAAATTCTTGCGCAAATTGTGTCGGTCAAATACTGTTTTTGCATCTTTGCTTTCTCTACCGTTAGAATAGCATTGTCCAATAATATTCCCTTTATTATCGAAACTTCCTTCATCTGCATTAAGGATCCTTTTTGATAATTCAGATAAAATTCACAATATCAAGAGAGTTCAAATAAGAAGGATAATTAATTCGATAGATTATTTGAGAATCAATTGTTCTTAGCTTTTCACCACCTGTAGGTGATTTATATAAATAGTGGATAATCCGGTCGCCATTGTGCTACCTATTGCGGGAATATGAGGTTCTTTGTCAATTTTGGTGATTACAATTATTTTAACCAATGATGACCATAAAATAAAAAAGGGAACCATGAATGATTCCCTTTTATTTTTGTAGCGGCGGCAGGACTTGAACCTACGACCTTCGGGTTATGAGCCCGACGAGCTACCAACTGCTCCACACCGCGATTTCGTTCTGCAAATATACACCTTTTTTTAACATTGGGTCAACTATTTTACAAAAAAGATTATTTAATTAATAAAAAGAGAATGGAAGCATTTATTTATGGTGCAAAAAGAACACCCATTGGAAGCTTTGGCGGAACATTATCAAGCCTTTCTGCTACTGCCCTTGGATCAAAAGCCATCGACGGATTATTTTCAGAGCAAGGTCCTGCTAAAGAGGAAATTCAGGAAATTTACATGGGAAATGTAATCGCTGCAAATTTAGGTCAAGCGCCCGCCAGACAAGCAGCTCTAGGTGCCGGACTCAGCGAAAACGTTATTTGTACTACCATTAATAAGGTGTGTGCTTCTGGAATGAAAGCAACCCAATTAGCAGCCATGTCTATTCAAGCAGGTGTAAACGATTGGGTGATTGCCGGCGGAATGGAAAGTATGAGTAATGTACCTCATTATCTACCGTCCCTTCGATGGGGAAATAAATATGGAAATGCTGAAGTTTTGGATGGTTTAACAAAAGACGGTTTAACGGATGCCTACAATGGCGCTGCCATGGGTAATTGCGGTGATGCGACCGCAGAAAAATATCATTTTTCAAGGGAAGAACAAGACAATTTTGCCATTGAGTCATATAAAAGAACAGCATTAGCCACAGAAAATGGTTATTTTAATGCCGAAATTGTACCCATTACCATTCCTCAAAGAAAAGGAGGTGATCTAGTGATTAAGGAAGATGAGGAATTCAAAAAGGTAGATTTCTCTAAAATCCCTTCCCTTAAACCTGCCTTTTCTCCCACAGGAACTATAACTGCAGCCAATGCAAGTACCTTAAACGACGGTGCTTCTGCCTTATTACTCGGTTCAAAAGAAGCAGGTGAAAAATCAGGTATTAAACCCATAGGTAGAATTGTTTCTTTCGCCGATGCCGAAGTGGCGCCTGAATGGTTTACCATTGCTCCGGTTAAAGCAGCCCCGCTTGCGCTAAATAAGGCAGGATTAACCTGGGAGGATATTTCTTTTGTCGAGGTAAATGAAGCTTTTGCCATCGTTCCCATGGTTTTTGCCAAAACTTTTTCTATCCCCTCCGATAAATTAAACGTTCGGGGCGGAGGTGTTTCTATGGGACATCCATTAGGTTCCTCTGGTTCCCGTATTTTAGTAACCTTAATCCATACCTTGCAACAAAATGGAGGTGGCTATGGTCTCGCTGCCATTTGTAACGGAGGAGGAGGTGCCTCTGCCATGGTCATTGAGGTTTTTCCAGCCTAATTAGGGTAAACTTTTTTTCAGCGTACCTTTTCTAATTTGTCGCTGTTTTAAAAACAATAAACTATTACTCCTGTGAAACATTTACTCTTTTTATTGCTATTTACCGTTCCTGCATTGGCTCAAAAAACCAGTATAATTTGGTTGGATGATTTAGAAATACAAACCTTTTCTGAAGGATTAAGACCTGTAAAAGCTAAAAAAAATTACGAATCTCATACCTTAAAGGTTAATAAATTGTCCTTTCAGCGAGGTGTTGGGGCACAATCACCCTGTGTTCTTGCTTTTAATGTAGATAAAAAAGCGTTAAGATTTCAGGCTAAAATTGGGAATGATGACGAGGGAAATCCAGCGTTACCGTTGTCCTATTATGTTTTAGGTGATGGAAAAATCCTTTTTGAGAAAAAAAACATGAAAATGGGAGATAACCCCATTGATGTCGATGTGTCGTTGAAAGGTATCAAACAACTTGGACTTTTAGTTTTGGATACAGTTGGTGGTATTAATAATAAACGGACTTATGCAAATTGGTTGGATGCAAGAGTAGAAATGATTGAAAATTCATCTATAGGATATGTAGAAAATAAGGGCAAAAAGTATATACTTACTCCCAAAAGTGCCGCCATTCCAAGAATTAATTCTCCAAAACTTTTTGGGGTTCGTCCTGGAAATCCATTTTTATATAATATCGCCGCATCTGGTAACAAACCGATGATATTCAAAGCATTAAATTTACCGAACGGCCTTATGCTAAATGAAAAAACGGGTCAGATAACAGGTATCCTAAGGGAGAAAACGAATCATAATGTAACTCTGATAGCCGAAAATAACAAAGGTAAAGCCACCGCAGCACTTGAAATCAGGGTTGGAGAGGACATTGCTCTTACTCCCCCAATGGGTTGGAATGGTTGGAATGCCTGGGAACAAAAAATAGATAAGGAGAAGGTTATGGCCTCTGCTAATGCCATGATTAACTTTAAATTGAAGGATTATGGCTGGAGTTACGTTAATCTAGACGATGCCTGGCAAGGCTATCGCGATTCCGTTTCTCTGGCTCTTCAACCTAATGAAAAATTTACTGACATTAAAGGGATGTTCGATTACATTCACTCTCTGGGACTAAAAGTTGGCCTCTATTCTACTCCATATATTTCAAGTTATGCAGGTTATGTTGGCGCATCTTCTGATTATCCAAAAGGAGGCGAAACTCATGAAAAGATAATAGTAAACAGACCTTCTTTTAATCGTATTGCTTCATTTAAATTTGAAAAGCAAGATGCCAGACTGATGGCTGAGTGGGGTGTAGATTTTTTAAAATATGATTGGAGAATTGACCTAACTTCAACCATTAGAATGGCTGAGGCACTGAGAGAATCAGGTCGTGATGTGGTATTCAGCTTATCAAATAACGCCCCTTTTGATAAAGCGGCAGATTGGGCAAAATGGGCACAGATGTACAGGACAGGTCCAGATATTAAAGATAGTTGGACGAGTTTATATCACACTTCTTTCTCTTTAGACAAATGGGCCCCATTTTCCGGCCCCGGGCATTGGGCAGATCCTGATATGATGATTATCGGTGATGTGTCCATAGGTCCTGTTTTACACCCTACCCGATTGACACCCGATGAGCAATATAGCCATGTCAGTATATTCAGCTTACTCTCAGCACCCATGCTTATTGGATGTCCGCTTGAACGATTGGATCCTTTTACCATTAATTTGCTAAATAATCATGAAGTTCTTGACATAAATCAGGACCCTCTTGGTAAACCTGCGAGATTTATGGGCCTTGACAACGGGGTACAAATATGGCTGAAAGAATTAAAGGACGGCTCTTATGCTTTAGGTATGTTCAATATGGCGAATTACGGTGAGCATCCGGCATCCTATTTCAGATGGGGTGACGAAAAAGAAATCCTTTTTAATCTTAATCTTGACAAATTCAATCTACCCGGAAAATGGTTGATTCGCGATGTTTGGAAACAAAAAGGAATAGGTGAATTCTCTCATTTATTTACAACAAAAATCCCCTACCATGGTGTTAAGTTAATCAAATTGATAAAAATCAATGATTAGTATGTGCCATCAGGAAACATCTGGACCAAATCTTTTTAAAGTAACCTCATGATTGTTAAAATTTTTGTTACTGGTGGAACTTTTGATAAGGAATATAACGAACTCGACGGTTCCCTTCATTTCAAAGATTCTCATTTACCGGAAATGCTTACAAGAGGTCGGTTTCAAGTTCCGGTTGATTGGACTACCCTTATGATGATGGACAGCCTTGATATGAAAGATAGCGACAGGCATACGATAGCGCAACACTGTATTTCAACACCTGAAAAAAATATTGTGATTACACATGGCACAGATACTATGGTTGAAACAGCCAGCGTAATTGCCCAGCTTGTAAAGGACAAAACCATTGTGCTGGTTGGTGCAATGGTTCCTTACACTTTTAGTAGTTCTGATGGTTTTTTTAACTTAGGTACCGCTTTTGCTTTTGTTCAAACGCTACCCACAGGGGTTTATATTGCGATGAATGGGCGTTATTTTAAATGGGATAACGTCCGTAAAAACAAAAAGGAAGGAATCTTCGAGGAAATTAACTGACTACTCACTTATTCCCTTAGAAACTCCAGGTTATCCTCCTCGTCTAATTCCACCAAAACAGCTTCTTCTCCAGTAATATTTTTACTATTTTTCAACTCGACGATTTCATCAGCAAGGGCTTTGGCACTTTCATCTATTGAATCAAATGCGTTGGATTTTATTTCAGCGCCGATAAATGCAGAGGTAGCCCAAAGACCCTGGTTCACAAGTTGGATAATGGTGCCAATTCCCACAGAATTATCCATCCTGAAAGCTATTTTTGAAGATAAATTTCTTATGATTTCAGGTAAATGATCAGCGGTCAATAAAATACTGAGGGGACGGGAATGAAAAGAAAGTAAGGTTTCTACCCGTGGGGATAAATCTGGTACATATTGCTTAAATAGTTCTATGGAATCGACCAGACATTCATAATTAAAATGAAAGTTATCGCGTTTAAATGATAGTAAACGTTCTATAGATTTCTCATCGTCGAGTAAACATATTAAAGACCACAACGTTTGCGTTTGAATTAATACGATCTTTCCTTCCTTCAAAGCTAATGCTGCAGCCAAGATTTTAGGATCAATATTTTGAAAATCAATGCTATTTATTTGAATCATGTTAAATTTTACAACTAAGTTAAAGTCAAAATTAATCCTATTAACGCTAAATAGGAGTTTCTTGTTTTTAATGTTTTATAATTTCGCTACCCCTCTTTTTGCTGAACACATTATTGGCGGGGTAATGAGCTACAAAATACTTCGATATACCAACAATGACCCTCTTTCTAATAGTTGGCGATACAAATTTACGTTAAAAATATATAGGGATTGTCAGGGATCAGGGGCAAATTTTGATTCATCTCCGGGAACTTTTGCTGCCAATGCTACTATTTACCGCCTGGATCAAAGAAATATACCTGTAAAAACTATTATTTTCCCTTTACCAAGCGTCGTAAAAATAAATCCAAATCCGGGAAATGAATGCTTAAAAGTACCTCCTAATGTATGTGTTGAAGAGGGAATTTATGAATTGGAAACCGATTTACCCATTATTGACGCCGCTTATGTAATTAGTTATCAGAGATGTTGCCGGAATATTTCTATTTCGAATATTGTTGATCCAGCGCTAACCGGAGCGACGTTTTCTGTAGAAATAAGTTCTGCGGCACAAAAAGCAAAATTAGACAGTCCGGAATTTTTAAACTTCCCTCCCGTCGTTCTTTGTGCCGGACAGTCTTTTGATTTTGACCAGTCTGTCACTTCTATCAGTGGCGACAGTTTAGTTTATTCGCTGGCTAATCCAACGACCGGCGGTGGGCCCGACAATACTAATGCAAAAAGTGCCAATGGAGTTGCCCCCGATCCGGATCTCCCTCCTCCATACAATGAGGTTCAGTATGTTGGTCCAACTTTCACAAGCGCTAAGCCCCTGGGGTTAAACAGTATTCTTACCATCCATCCCCAAACGGGCCTCATTCAGGGAAAACCAGCTTTAACAGGACAGTTTGTACTGGGAATTGAGGTAAAACGCTATCGGAATGGTATTTTGTACCATACGCTGAGAAGAGATTTTCAAATAAATGTAGGAAATTGCGACGCTAAAGTAAAAGTTAATTTACCCCTCACAAATGTCTCCGGAACCAGTGAAAGTATCTTTCAAAATTGTGGTGAGACTAAAGTGACCTTCAAAAATGACAGTCAGGACACCTCCGCCATTACCTCTTATAACTGGACGTTTACCGGAGCTGCCCCAACCCAGATATTTACATCTAATCAACGCAATGCCACCATTGATTTTTTAACACCGGGCACTTATAATGGTAAGTTAGTCCTTAATCCGACGGGAACCTGTAAAGATTCATTGTCTTTCAAGGTAGTTATTCCTCAAAAAGTTAAAGCCGAAATTCAGGTCAAAGGCGATTCTTGTGTTGCACTTCCCCTTAACATTACCTACAAGGGTTTGGTAAAGCCAACCTTCATCCGTTGGGATTGGGAGAGATTCAGTGCAACCTCAAATGGTTTGAAAGGTTGGGTGATTGGCACAGACACCTTTCCCATCATCGGCATAAGATCTGGAAGTTATACTATCCAGCTTTTGGTGGTAGGAGAAGGAAACTGCCGGGATTCCACCATCGTTAAGGTGCCTTATTATCCGATACCAGGTTTTGCAAATATTGATGTAACTCCTTCTGATGCATGTCTGGGAACCCCTATCAAATTTTCGACGAACCCCGACATATCAAAGGAAGAACTTACTGTAAAATGGGATTTTGGTGACGGAAAGACTTCCAACACCTTACCAGCAACCCATACCTATACTAAGGAGGGTCTTTATAAAGTTAGTATAACCCTAACCACTGGCAATGGTGTATGTAGCAAAAAAATAGATTTGACCAATGAACTGAATATTCGAATTGCCCCAACCGCTTCCTTCTCATATTCCCCAAAAGAGGATCTTTCGCTAAAACAACTGGTTACTTTTACGAGTAATTCAGGCAACCAGTTAAAGCATTTGTGGAAAAATGGAGATAAAAGAATAGATTCCACGCTGAATTTTTCGTTTGCGCTTCCCGATACGGGTTTTATTCCTATCAGTTTGCAAGTCACCGATATTTTAACAGGATGTTCAAACATTATTTCACAGGACATATATGTTAAACCCCAAGTCAGAATATATATTCCTAACGCATTCTCGCCTAATTTTGACGGTATTAACGATGAATTTATCGCTTCAGGTGATTTGGAAATTTTAAAGGACTATAAAATGCAGTTATTTTCAAGATGGGGAAATCCTGTTTTTATATCCACCGATCCAAGGGTAGGTTGGGATGGCAGTCTGACAAACGCTAGTAAGGGTGCACCCGCAGATACTTACATTTATATGATCAGTTATACAGATAATAAGGGAGAAAAACAGTATTTTTCAGGAACCGTTCTACTAATGAGATAAGATTATGAACTATCTACGCATTCTTCCGTACATTCTCCTCCTCAGCATCTCTTGTTTTTTGGGCGTTAACTTACAGGCAAAACACCTTATTGGTGGTAATTTAACGTATAAATGCCTCGGAAATGGAGACTATTCTTTCACTCTTAAAGTGTATAGGGATTGTAATTGTACAGATTGTGCGCAGTTAGACGATATTGCAGAAATTGGTATTTATCGTTGTAATGGGGATGCAGATTGCGGAAGATTGCGGCAAAATTCCGTTTTTTCCAGAGTTCAGGTAAGATTAACGTCAAAAAGGAATGTAGAACGTCCTGATTATCCTTGTTTAATACCCCCTAATATCTGTGTTGAAGAGGGTATTTATGAATTTAAGCTAAGTAATTACGGCATTCGTCTCCCACCTGGAAATGTATCATATCACGTGTCTTATCAAAGATGTTGTCGAAATAATACCATCACCAATATCATTAATCCTGATCAGGTGGGATCTACTTATGGCATAGAAATTACCCCGGAGGCCCAGGCTGTATGCAATAATAGTCCTGAATTTAAAACCTTCCCTCCTACGGTTATATGTGTTAATAATGAATTAAAATACGATCATAGTGCTAAAGATGCCGATGGAGATTCCTTAGTTTATTCTTTTTGTGCCCCTTTTAACGGTGGTGGCCCCGCTACGAATAATGTAATTTATAGAACTTGTGAAGGCGCATATCCTACGCCTGCATGTCCTCCTCCCTATTCACTGGTTACCTTTCGTGGTGGAAATATTACTTCATCGACGCCCATGGCCGGGGATCCCATTGTAAGCATAGATTCAAAAACAGGACTGATAACGGGAAAACCTACTGCAAAAGGACAGTTTGTGGTAGGGGTTTGTATTGCTGAATATAGAAACGGCATTTTAATAAGTAAATCAAACCGGGATTTTCAATTTAACGTTGCCGATTGTGACCCATTGGTTTTTGCTAAACTGGGCGATGCCATTGCCGTTACAGATCAGGAGTATAAAGTAATTTCTTGCGGCATTACCGATGTGAAATTTGTAAATAACAGCTATCAACGGGCCTCTATTAAAAGTCAAAAGTGGGAATTCCCTATTGGAAATACCAAAATAACATCAACTGATTGGGAACCAACCTTGAAGTTTCCTGGTATTGGAAAGTATAATGGCAAACTTTTATTAAATCCGGGCACAGGTTGCGCAGATTCCGCAGATATCGAAGTCCTTATTTTTCCGGAGTTAACAGCAGATTTTACCTATAAATATGATACTTGTTATGCCCAACCCGTTAATTTCACTGATTTGTCAGTGAGCGGAAGTGGAGGAATAAGTAGTTATAACTGGGTTTTTGGTGACGGTCAAAAAGGGTCCGGTAAATTGATAGGTCACCAATATAACTTAGCGGGTGAGTTCTCTGTTTCCCTGACAGTAAAAGATTTAAATCAATGTACAGAAACGGTGACAAAAAAAGTACGCTATTTTCCAGCTCCAGCCATTTTAGTTGTTAAACCCTCACAGGCAGTAGGTTGCGCTCCCGTCAATATGGTTTTTGATAATCTGTCAAAACCTATTGATGAAAGCTACAAGGTCAACTGGGAATTTGGGGATGGTGGTAAAAGTACTAAATTAAATCCTACTTATACTTACACCAAAGAAGGTATTTATTCAGTAAGTCTCTCCGTAACCTCGCCCATAGGGTGTAAAATAGATACCGTTTTTAACAATCTTATTAAAATATCTTCTTCCCCCGAAGCAGCTTTTGATTTTGCACCGAAGCAAATAACCAATATCGATAATAAAGTTGTCTTTACAGATGAATCTATTAATGCTGTGCGCTGGCGATGGGACTTCGGTGATAAAGCTCAACTAGAGGAAAGAAACCCCATTCATCTTTATCAGGATACCGGTATGTTTACCATTACCCTCGTTGTAACACACCCAAGTGGCTGCCTGGATACCGCTCAGGCACTACTCGATGTAAGGCCAGATGTAAGATATTTTTTACCCAATGCCTTTACGCCAAATTATGATGGTAAAAATGATGTTTTCAGGGGGGTAGGCATAATGACGGGTGCCACAAATTTTAAATTTCAAATTTGGAACCGATGGGGAGAAAGAGTCTTTTCTACCGCTGATATTAACGAGGGTTGGAACGGAAATCACCTGAATAACGGTTCAGCATCCCCTGAAGGCGTATATATTACCTTGATTTCCTATAAAGATCCCAGGGGCGTTCCAGTGGAAATCAAAGGATTCGTAACCCTTTTACGTTAATTTATAAGGATTGTAAGTATTTATGTGTAAAAATTGTATTTACCAGTTTATTTATATATTTTTGCACGTCAAAAAAAATTAAGTTAAGATGGACGCAATAAAATACGTGCACGAACAACTCACACCGAGTAGCACTTTCCCAAATTTTCGCCCAGGAGATAACGTAGTAGTAAACTACGAAATCGTTGAGGGTGATAAGAAAAGGGTTCAAGCTTTTCGTGGCGATGTCATTCAAATTAGTGGTCAAGGACCAACCAAAACCTTTACGGTAAGAAAAATTTCTAACGGCGTTGGTGTTGAAAGAATTTTTCCATTCGCTACACCAAATATTCAAAGTGTTGAAATATTGAAACGCGGTAAGGTACGTAGAGCTAAATTGTTCTACTTACGTGATCTTGTTGGTAAGAAAGCACGTATTCGCGAAAAGAAAATTTATCGTTAATTCGATTTTCCAACGCAAAAAAGGAGGCTGTCTAAAAAGGTAGCCTCCTTTTTTTTTGCTAATTGGTACCTTGGGCTAATAGGCCTTTGTGTTTGCAAAGGATAAAAAATGATTGATTTTCTAAAATTATGCCCAATGTACATTAGATTTTTGCACAAATTTATCGTAGAGACGCGATGCTTCGCGTCTTCTCCCCGATAGGTTTTCATTTAATATTTACCACTAACACCTGGTTCTGAATCACGGATTTATAGGATTTTAAGATTTCACAGATGATAGATAGCGTTTTTGTACAAAATTATCGTAGAG